>NZ_CP029608.1:3000000-3600000 GCF_003352185.1 Pseudomonas kribbensis | reverse complement strand
GCCAAGAAGGTCGGTGACCTGATCGACGGACTGGTGATGGTGGTGATGTTCTTCGGCATTGCCTTCGTCATCACCCTGATTCTGCTTCTGTGGTTCACCAACTGCCTGCGCAGCACCGTGGCGGTGTTGAGCACCACGCTGGTGGCGGTGGTCTGGCAACTGGGGTTGATGCACTTCTTCGGTTTCGGCCTCGATCCGTATTCGATGCTGGTGCCGTTCCTGATCTTTGCCATCGGGATTTCCCATGGCGTGCAGAAGATCAACGGTATCGCCCTGCAATCGAGCGAGGCGGACAACGCCCTGACCGCCGCGCGGCGCACCTTCCGCCAACTGTTCCTGCCGGGGATGATCGCGATTCTCGCGGACGCGGTGGGCTTCATCACGCTGCTGATCATCGACATCGGCGTGATCCGTGAACTGGCCATCGGCGCGTCCATCGGCGTGGCGGTGATCGTGTTCACCAACCTGATCCTGCTGCCGGTGGCGATTTCCTATGTCGGCATCAGCAAGCGCGCCATCGCCAAGAGCAAGAAGGACGCGAACCGCGAACATCCGTTCTGGCGCCTGCTGTCGAATTTCGCCAGCCCGAAAGTCGCACCGGTGTCCATCGCGCTGGCCCTGATCGCCTTCGGTGGCGGCCTCTGGTACAGCCAGAACCTGAAGATCGGCGACCTCGACCAGGGCGCGCCGGAACTGCGTCCGGACTCGCGCTACAACAAGGACAACAACTTCATCATCAACAACTACTCCACCAGCTCCGACGTACTGGTGGTGATGGTCAAGACCAAGTCCGAAGGCTGCTCGCGCTATGAAGCGATGGCGCCGATCGATGAGCTGATGTGGAAGATGCAGAACACCGAGGGAGTGCAGTCGGCGATCTCGCTGGTGACCGTGTCCAAGCAGATGATCAAGGGCATGAACGAGGGCAACCTGAAATGGGAAACCCTGTCGCGCAACCCGGACGTGCTGAACAACTCCATCGCCCGTGCCGACGGCCTGTACAACAACAGTTGCTCGCTGGCGCCGGTGCTGGTGTTCCTCAACGACCACAAGGCTGAAACCCTCGACCGTGCGGTGAAAGCCGTGCAGGAATTCGCCAAGGACAACAACAAGGACGGTCTGGAATTCATCCTTGCGGCCGGTAACGCCGGGATCGAAGCGGCTACCAACGAAGTCATCAAGCAGGCTGAACTGACCATCCTGATTCTGGTGTACATCTGCGTGGCGGTGATGTGCATGATCACCTTCCGCTCCTGGGCGGCGACCCTGTGCATCGTGCTGCCGCTGGTGCTGACCTCGGTGCTGGGCAACGCGCTGATGGCATTCATGGGCATCGGCGTCAAGGTCGCGACGCTGCCGGTGGTGGCGCTGGGTGTGGGGATCGGCGTGGACTACGGCATCTACATCTACAGCCGCCTGGAAAGTTTCCTGCGTGCCGGCCTGCCGTTGCAGGAAGCCTATTACCAGACCCTGAAATCCACCGGCAAAGCGGTGCTGTTCACCGGTCTGTGCCTGGCCATCGGCGTGTGCACCTGGATCTTCTCGGCGATCAAGTTCCAGGCCGACATGGGCCTGATGCTGACCTTCATGCTGTTGTGGAACATGTTCGGTGCGCTGTGGCTGCTGCCGGCACTGGCGAAGTTCCTGATCAAGCCGGAGAAGCTGGCGGGGCAAAAGGGCAATTCGTTGTTTGCTCACTGATCGGCGAGCCTGAAACGAAAAAGCCGCAACCCAAGGGTTGCGGCTTTTTTATGGCTTCAGGAAAGCTCGGTGCCGAGCACAACACTCAGCGCACTCCGCGCATCATCCAGCTGCACCAACGTCGCATGCCGAGCCCCCAATGCATCACGGTTTTCGATGGCCGTGAGAATCGCCTTGTGCCGAGGCAACGCCAGTTCATGCAGATTCGGCCGCTGGTTCGAATGCTTCAACGCTTCGGCAATTGCCACCGACAGCATGTTGCACAGGTTCGCCAGCAAGTCGTTATGGGTCGCATCGGCGATGCGGCTGTGGAAATCCAGATCCGGTTGCAGCAAGGCTTCCGGGGTCGGTGCGGCTTCCATGCGTTGGTAGGCTTCGCCGATGGCTGCGATGTCGGCATCGGTCGCATGCTGGGCGGCGAGGGCGGCGGCGGCCGGTTCGATGATGCTGCGCACGCTGGTCAGGACATTGAAGAACTCGTTCTGCGGGCTGCTTTGCATCAGCCAGTGCAGCACGTCCGGGTCGAGCATGTGCCATTCGCGGCGCGGCTTGACCACGGTGCCGACGCGCGGTTTCGAATACACCAGGCCCTTGGCGACCAGCACTCGGGTAGCTTCGCGCAACACCGGCCGGCTGACCGCGTACTCCTCGCAGAGCAAGGCTTCGGCGGGCAGTTTGTCGTCAGGCAGAAAACGGCCGGAGACGATCTGCATGCCCAGTTCCTGAACGATGCGCGAGTGCATGCTTTTACGGTCGGAAGGTTTGCGGTAATCCATGGGGAACGGCACGATCCTGAGCGATGGAGATGCCGCGCATCATAGCAATGTGGGAGCGAGCCTGCTCGCGATAGCGGTGTATCAGTCAACATGAATATCAACTGACAGATCGCCATCGCCAGCGGGCTGGCTCCCACAAGGGGGCGGCGGTGTTAATGGGAATGGCGGGGTACTTCAGCACCTCGACAACCGACCAGGAAATCGAAATCACACCCCTGATCCGCCTGCAGCACATGGTCGATATACAATTGACGATACCCACCCACCAGCAACTGCTGCGGCGGTTGCAGATCCGCCATGCGTGCCGCCAGTTCGGCGTCCGGAATATCCAGGTGCAGACGCCCGCTGGCGCAGTCCAGCTCGATCCAGTCGCCTTCCTTCACCACCGCCAACGGCCCGCCGGCCGCCGCTTCGGGGGCGACATGCAACACAACTGTGCCGTACGCGGTGCCGCTCATGCGTGCGTCGGAAATGCGCACCATGTCTGTCACGCCCTGGGCCAGCAGCTTGGCCGGCAGGCCCATGTTGCCGACCTCGGCCATGCCCGGATAACCCTTCGGACCGCAGTTTTTCATCACCAGAATCGAGTTCGCATCGACGTCGAGTTCCGGGTCGTTGATGCGCGCCTTGTACATATCGAAGTTCTCGAATACGACCGCGCGACCACGGTGCTGCATCAGTTCCGGCGTGGCGGCAGATGGCTTGAGCACTGCGCCCAGTGGCGCCAGGTTGCCGCGCAACACGCAGATCCCGCCGTCTGCGCGGATCGGGTTGTCGAGGGTTCGGATCACTTGGTCTTCGCCGTAGATCGGCGCGTCCTTGGTGTTCTCACCGATGGATTTGCCATTGACGGTCAGCGCGTCAGGATTCGGAATCAGATTGGCCTCGCCGAGGCGGCGCAATACGGCCGGCAAGCCGCCCGCGTAATAGAACTCTTCCATCAGGAAACGCCCTGACGGTTGCAGGTCGACAATGGTCGGCATGCCGCGACCGATGCGGGTCCAGTCGTCCAGATCCAGCTCGACACCAATGCGCCCAGCGATGGCTTTTAGGTGAATCACCGCGTTGGTCGAACCGCCAATCGCCGCGTTGACCCGGATCGCGTTTTCGAAGGCCTCTTTGGTCAGGATCTTCGACAGCTTCAAGTCTTCACGGACCATTTCCACCGCACGCATGCCGGACATGTGCGCCAGCACGTAACGCCGCGCATCCACCGCCGGAATCGCCGCGTTGTGCGGCAGGGAAGTGCCCAGTGCTTCGGCCATGCAGGCCATGGTCGACGCGGTGCCCATGGTGTTGCAGGTGCCGGCCGAGCGGGACATGCCGCCCTCGGCCGCGAGGAAATCGTCAATCGTGATGGTGCCAGCCTTGACCTGCTCGCTGAGCTGCCAGACCACGGTGCCGGAGCCAATGTCCTTGCCCTTGTGCTTGCCGTTGAGCATCGGCCCGCCAGTGACGACGATCGCCGGCACATCGCAACTGGCCGCGCCCATCAGCAGGGCCGGGGTGGTCTTGTCGCATCCGGTTAGCAGCACCACGCCGTCAATCGGGTTGCCGCGAATCGCTTCCTCGACATCCATGCTCGCCAGGTTGCGGGTGAGCATGGCGGTCGGGCGCAGGTTCGATTCACCGTTGGAGAACACCGGGAATTCCACCGGAAAGCCGCCGGCCTCGATCACACCGCGTTTGACGTGCTCCGCAATCTGGCGGAAATGCGCGTTGCACGGTGTCAGTTCCGACCAGGTGTTGCAGATGCCGATGATCGGCTTGCCATGGAACTGATGGTCGGCGATGCCCTGATTCTTCATCCAGCTGCGGTACATGAAGCCGTTCTTGTCGGCTGTGCCGAACCATTGGGCGGAGCGCAGGGTGGGTTGCTTATCAGACATGATCGATTCTCTTATTGTAAGACTATTGTTTGCGAGCTTCGGCTAAACATAAGCGTAAAATCGGCGCTTTGGAAGTGTTGTTGGGTAATTAGTATTACTATATAGTCGTTTTCGATTGAGGGATGGCCCTGGCGATTTTCCGCGAGAGGCGTCCCCGCAGGTTCCATAAAAACAACAATCGGAGACCGATCCCATGAGCCAGGAACTGCGGCTTGTCCGGCGCATCACGTTGAAACTGATTCCCTTCCTGATCCTGCTGTACCTGATCGCCTATGTGGATCGCTCCGCCGTCGGCTTTGCCAAGCTGCACATGGGCGCCGACATCGGCATCGGCGATGCCGCCTACGGCCTCGGTGCCGGGCTGTTTTTCATTGGCTACTTTCTACTGGAAATCCCCAGCAACCTGATGCTCGAACGCTTCGGTGCGCGGCGCTGGTTCGCGCGGATCATGATCACCTGGGGCGCGATCACCATCGGCATGGCGTTCGTCCAGGGCCCGCACAGTTTCTACGTGATGCGCTTTCTGCTCGGCGCGGCGGAGGCGGGGTTCTTTCCCGGCGTTCTGTACTACATCACCCAATGGTTCCCGGTACGCCATCGCGGCAAGATCCTCGGCCTGTTCATCCTGTCCCAACCCATCGCGATGATGATCACCGGCCCCGTGTCCGGCGGCCTGCTGGGCCTGGACGGCATCCTCGGTCTGCATGGCTGGCAGTGGCTGTTCATCGTCATCGGCACCCCGGCGATCCTGCTGACCTGGCCGGTATTGCGTTGGCTGCCGGACGGTCCGCAGCAAGTGGAATGGATGGATCAGGCCGAGAAAGACTGGCTGACCGGTGAGCTGAAAAAGGATCTGCAGGAATACGGCCAGACCCGCCACGGCAATCCGCTGCA
This sequence comes from Pseudomonas kribbensis, assembly GCF_003352185.1. GTDB lineage: Bacteria > Pseudomonadota > Gammaproteobacteria > Pseudomonadales > Pseudomonadaceae > Aquipseudomonas > Aquipseudomonas kribbensis. The sequence continues at coordinate 3,594,740 of NZ_CP029608.1, read as the reverse complement.
TGCGCTCAAGGACAAACGTGTGTTGCTGCTGGCGCTGTTCTATCTGCCGGTGACCCTGAGCATCTACGGACTTGGCCTGTGGCTGCCGACCCTGATCAAACAGTTTGGCGGCAGCGATCTGGTGACCGGTTTCGTGTCATCGGTGCCGTACATCTTCGGCATCGTCGGGCTGCTGATCGTGCCGCGCAGTTCCGACCGCATGAATGATCGCTACGGGCATCTGGCGGTGCTTTACGTGCTGGGCGCCCTCGGCTTGTTCCTCAGCGCCTGGCTGTCGTTGCCGGTGGCGCAACTGGCGGCGTTGTGTCTGGTGGCGTTCGCGCTGTTTTCCTGCACGGCGGTGTTCTGGACCTTGCCGGGGCGCTTCTTTGCCGGCGCCAGTGCGGCGGCGGGCATTGCCTTGATCAACTCGGTGGGCAACCTCGGCGGTTACATCGGCCCATTCGTGATCGGCGCGTTGAAGGAATACACCGGCAATCTCGCTTCGGGCCTGTACTTCCTGTCCGGGGTGATGGTGTTCGGGCTGGTTCTGACGGGCGTCGTCTATCGCTTGCTGGAGCGCAAACACGTGTTGCCGGTTGATCAGTTCGCCGCCAGTGCTCGCGGTGCGACCCGCACCTGATATCGATCCAGGATTTGTCTTAACAGGAGAACATCATGCATCTGGTTCAATTCGAATTGAGTAACGGCGAGCGCCGCGTCGGGGTGGTCGAGGACGGTCTGGTGCGTGAGGTGCAGGATGCGCGCACGGTTCGCGACCTCGCCCTGGCGGCGATTGAAGCCGGCAGCACCCTGGCGCAACAAGTACAAACTCTGGGCCTGGGCATCAGCCACGATTACGCCAAACTGCTGGCCAAACTGCGCATCCTGCCGCCGCTGGATCATCCGGACCCGGCGCACCTGCTGGTCAGCGGCACCGGTCTCACGCACCTCGGCAGCGCATCGGCCCGGGACAAGATGCACCAGCAGGCCGGCGACGAGGCGGCGATGACCGACACCATGCGCATCTTCAAGTGGGGCGTGGAGGGCGGCAAACCGGCGGCGGGGCAGGCCGGGGTGCAACCGGAGTGGTTCTACAAGGGCGATGGCAGCATTGTCGTGCGTCCCGGTCAGCCGTTCCCGCTGCCACCGTTTGCCGAAGACGCCGGCGAAGAACCGGAGATGGCCGGCCTCTACGTCATCGGCTACGACGGCAAGCCGTATCGCCTCGGTTTCGCGGTGGGCAACGAGTTCTCCGATCACGTCATGGAGCGCAAGAATTACCTGTACCTGGCCCACTCGAAACTGCGCAGTTGCAGCTACGGCCCGGAACTGCGCGTCGGTGAATTGCCGCAACATCTGGCCGGCACCAGCCGCATCCTGCGCGACGGCGAAGTGCTGTGGCAGAACGAGTTCCTCAGCGGTGAGGCCAACATGTGCCACAGCCTGGCGAACCTCGAATACCACCACTTCAAGTACAGCCAGTTCCTGCGCCCGGGCGACGTGCACATTCACTTTTTCGGCACCGCGACCCTGTCGTTCGCCGATGGCATCCGCACTCAGCCGGGCGATGTGTTCGAGATCAGCCAGGCCGAATTCGGTGCGCCGCTGGTCAACGGCATCACCCCGGTTGAAGCCGTTTTCCAACCGGACAGCATTGGCACCCTTTAAGGAGATCCCATGACTCAGATTCTCGGTCACAACTACATTGGCGGGCGTCGCAGTGCGGCGGGCAGCGTCAAGTTGCAGAGCATCGACGCCACGACGGGCGAGGCGCTCCCTCACGATTTCATTCAGGCGACGCAGGAGGAAGTGGACGCCGCCGCCAAAGCGGCCGCTTCTGCCTACCCGGCCTATCGCAGCTTGAGCGCCGAACGCCGCGCGCAGTTTCTCGATGCCATCGCCGATGAGCTGGATGCGCTGGGCGATGATTTTGTCGCGGTGGTCTGCCGTGAGACCGCGCTGCCTGCCGGGCGGATTCAGGGCGAGCGTGGTCGCACCAGCGGCCAGATGCGGCTGTTCGCCAAGGTTCTTCGGCGCGGTGATTTCTACGGCGCGCGAATCGACCTGCCGTTGCCGGACCGTCAGCCGCTGCCGCGCCCCGATCTGCGCCAATACCGCATCGGCTTGGGCCCGGTGGCTGTGTTCGGCGCGAGCAACTTTCCGTTGGCATTTTCCACCGCTGGCGGCGACACCGCGTCGGCGCTGGCCGCCGGGTGCCCGGTGGTGTTCAAGGCCCACAGCGGCCATATGGCCACGGCCGAACTCGTGGCTGACGCGGTGATTCGTGCAGCAGAGAAAACCGCGATGCCGGCGGGTGTGTTCAATATGATCTACGGCGGTGGCGTCGGCGAGTGGCTGGTCAAGCACCCGGCGATTCAAGCTGTCGGTTTCACCGGTTCGCTCAAGGGCGGACGGGCGTTGTGCGACATGGCCGCCGCGCGTCCACAGCCGATCCCGGTGTTCGCCGAGATGTCGAGCATCAACCCGGTGATCGTGTTGCCCCAGGCCCTGGCCGTTCGTTCGGAAACCGTCGCCCGTGATCTGACCGCGTCGGTGGTGCAGGGCTGCGGTCAGTTCTGTACCAACCCGGGCCTGGTGATCGGCATTCGCTCGCCGCAATTCACGGCGTTCGTTGAGCAAGTCGCTGCGCTGATCGGCGACCAACCGGCGCAAACCATGCTCAATGCCGGGACCCTTGGCAGCTACGGCAAGGGTCTGGAAAAACTCTTGGCGCATGCCGGCATCGAGCATCTGGCCGGCAACCCGCAGCAGGGCAATCAGGCGCAGCCACAGTTGTTCAGGGCCGATGCCAGCCTGTTGATCAATGGCGATGAAGTGCTGCAGGAAGAAGTGTTCGGCCCGACCACGGTGATCGTCGAAGTGGCCGATCAGGCGCAACTGAGTGCGGCGCTGCTGGGGCTGCATGGTCAGCTCACGGCGACCCTCATCGGTGAACCGGCAGACTTCGTGCAGTTCCCGGAACTGACGCCGTTGCTGGAGCAGAAGGTCGGACGGATCCTGCTCAACGGTTACCCGACCGGTGTCGAGGTGTGTGATTCGATGATCCACGGCGGCCCTTATCCCGCGACCTCCGATGCTCGCGGTACCTCGGTCGGCACCCTGGCCATCGATCGTTTCCTGCGCCCGGTGTGCTTCCAGAACTGCCCCGACAGCCTGCTGCCGGAACCGTTGAAAAACGCCAACCCGCTGCGGATTCAGCGACTGGTCGACGGCAAGCCTTCACGCGAAGCGCTCTAAGCCGGATCGCCGGGTCTTGTGTGGGCAAGCTCCCCTGAGGCCCGGCGGCCACATTGAGCTATCATTGCCACTTTCCCCCTGAAAGACATGATCGACATGACTGCCGAACCCCAAACCCTTCTCAACGTCCTCAAACACTGCGACATGGTTGAAATCGACGGCTTGTACGCTTTCGAGTTTTCTCTCTATGAAGACGATGGTCTGCATATCGAACTCATGGACGGTCGAGTGACGAAGCACTGGGAATTCACCCCGGAACAGGTCAGAGCAGCAACATTCGATCAGACGAAAGAGAACTGGGTCATCAAAGGTGATACCGGCGAGCACCGTCTTGTATGCAAGGACGCGTTCGGTGGCAGCAACGACGAGGATGAAACCGAATGAACATGCGTAAGTTCTGGCCGTTGCTGATGGCCGGCAGCGTCGGTGCGATGGGCCTGTCCAGTGCCTCGGCCGAAAGCTTCCAGTTGCTGGTCGGCTCCTACACCGCCGGCACCAGCCAAGGCATCTACCGGATGAACTTCGACAGCGCCACCGGCCAGATCGACGCCAAGCCGCTGCAGGTGATCAAGAGCGAAAACCCGTCGTGGTTGACCCTGTCCAAGGATCAGCACCGGGTGTTCGTGGTCAACGAAAACGGCCCTGGCCAGAAAGACCCGGTCGGCCGTGTCAGCAGTTATTCGATCGATCCCAAGACCCACGTCCTGACCCTGATCAATCAGGTGCAGAGCCTGGGCAACGAGCCTACCCATTCGAGCCTCAGTGGCGACGCCAGTCATCTGTTCGTCAGCAACTATTCGGTGGTTGAAGATCCGGGCGGCACCCTCGCGGTGTTGCCGGTGGGCAGCGACGGCAAGCTCAAACCGGTGGTGCAGATGAGCGCGCACCCGGCGAGTCGGGTCAACCTCGAGCGTCAGGCCTCGAACCACGTGCACTCGACGATTTCCTCGCCGGACGGCCGTTTTGTGTTCTCCAACGACCTGGGTGCAGACAAAGTCTTTGTCTACCAATTCGACCCGAAAGCCAACCCGGACCTGCCGCTGACTCCGGCAAAAACCGCTTCGGTGCAACTGCCACCGGGCAGCGGCCCGCGTCATCTGTTGTTCAGCGCTGACGGCAAACATGCCTGGCTGACCATGGAAATGAGCGCCCAGGTTGCCGTGTTCGACTACAAGGACGGCGTGCTGACCCAGACGCAAATGGTTGATCTGGCAGCCGGCCAGCCGACTTCGGACAAAGCCGCTGCGGCGCTGCACGCGTCCGCCGATGGCAAATTCCTTTATGTCAGCAACCGTGGCACCGCCAACCAGTTGCTAGTGTTCGCCATCGACCCGGCCAGCGGCCAGCTCAAGGAACTGCAGCGACGTTCGGTGGAAGGCGATCACCCGCGTGAGTTCAGCCTCGATCCGAGCGGCAAATTCCTGCTGATCGCCAACCAGAAGAGCAACCAGATTGTCGTGGTCGAACGTGATGGCAAGACCGGTCTGCTGGGCAAAACCGTGCAAAAACTGCCGATGGACGCCCCGAGCGACCTCAAGTTTCTTGTGCGTCAATAAGCCGCAGGCCCCGATCTACGGGGCCTGACGCTTTGTATTAATCCTGCTGATAACAGGTAATGGTGCAAAGCATTTCAAGCGAGCAACCCTCGAGCGTTAAGTTTGCTTCACGGCCCAACCGGGCAAGCAAGCCAACCGAACACGAGGGTTACCGCCATGAACTTCAATCTCTTCTCCGTTATCGCCGCTTCTGCCATCTCCGCCACCGTTGCTCTGCCAGCCAGCGCCAACGTTGAAATCAGCGACAAAAAATCCCACACCCAGAGCTACACCCAGAAATACCTGCAACAGAGCGCCAACTTCTACGCCGCGCTGGATCACAAAGCCCAACACTGAAATTTCCGTCACGCCCTGGAACTGCCCAAGGCTGCGATCCTTTGATCTTGTTTATCAAAAGCAAAATCAAAAGATCGCAGCCTTGGGCAGTTTTTTGCGTGTGTATTGTCAGGCGATAGACATTTTCAAACGGCGGGATAGACCGGCTAAATAATCAACCAAGCTGATGGTTACTATGGCAAACGCTGAGTGGTTACCCCGGCTTTTTTGATTGATTCTGTGGGCGTCGAAACATTGTCCACGGAGCACACATCATGGCCAGTTCAATCATCACTTCCGCAAAACGCGGCGCCTACCTGGCCATCGGTCTGTACCTGGTCATGGTGCTGTTCGTCAGCCTTTCGTCCCAGTCGCAACACAGCTTCGATGCGCCGATCCAGGTCGCACATCCCGGCGTCCAGTTCGAACTTCGCTCGCAAAACGCAGCGGCGGATTCCGTTGAACTCGCGGGAGCCGTCGGAGCATGAAAGGCTACAGATTCTGGATCATCGCCGGTCTGGCGATCATGACCAATGGCGCCTCCCTGTTGGGATTCGGCCAGGGCTCGGTCGGCGGGCTGGCCCGGGCCATAGAGGCCAACCACACCATTGCGCACAACATCGAACGGGCCAATGCGCTGGGGCTGCTGGCCGGCAATCCACCGGTGAAAACCGAAGTGAGTTTTCTCGGACCATTCCAAGTGGATTGCTCGGCCATCGGCATGTGCCAGGTACTGGCGTAAGGCGCTTACTTTTTCATGATGGCGGTAAACAGCTCCGACTCAAGAAAACGCTGCAGCCAAGCCTGCAATCGCTGATACGGCGTCGTCGCAAACCAGTCACGATCAACATGGGCGAACTGGCGGACAAAGGGCAGCAGCGCGATATCGGCCAGGCAAGGATGATCGGCCAGCAAGTAGTCGCGGTTCTCGAGTAACTCATCGAGCTTCTGCAGGAACAGCGCACCTTCCGCGCGATAGACCTCCATCGGCTGTTCCGGATAACGCTCGGCGTACTTGTAGCGATTCAAATGCACCTTGAACACTTGATCGTTGGCTTCGATCAACTCGGCAAGCCTTGAATCGCCACCCAGCAACCAGTCATCCGGATCATTCTGCGCCAGCGCCCAGCGCATGATCTCCAGGCTCTCATCGATCACCTGACCACCGGCATCCAGCACCGGCACCGTACCTTTGGGCGAGATCGCCAGCATCTCCGCCGGTTTGGCCTTGAGGCTGACTTCGACGATCTCCACCGGCACGCCCGAATAGCGCAGCGCCATCCGCGCCCGCATCGCGTACGGGCAGCGGCGGAAGGAATACATCGTGTTCATTTCACCTCCAATGTGCTCAAACCGTTGCCCTGGCGCTGTACCTGAATCTGCACCGGAATCCGCTCGTGCATTTCCTGCACGTGAGAAATCACCGCGACCTTGCGGCCCTGTGCCTGCAAGCCGTCGAGGGCGTCCATGGCCAGTTGCAGGGATTCCGGATCGAGGCTGCCGAAGCCTTCGTCGATGAACAGCGATTCGATCTTCAGCGTGCTCGACGCCATCGAGGCCAGACCCAGAGCGAGGGCCAGCGATACCAGGAAGGTTTCTCCGCCGGACAGCGAATGCACCGAGCGCAGTTCGTCGCCCATTTCCGTGTCCATCACCAGCAGACCGAGCATGCTGCCGCCGCGTTTGAGGCGATAGCGTTTGACCAGTTGGCGCAATTGCGCGTTGGCGTGATGCACCAGCAGGTCGAGGTTGTAGGCCTGGGCGATCTTGCGGAAGGTGTCACCGGTGGCCGAACCGATCAAGGCATTGAGCCGCGCCCAGCGCTGATATTCGGCATAGGCATCGGCGATCTGCTGCGCCAACGCGGAGTTGGCGTTCTGCCGGCGCTGATCTTCGACTTGCTCGGCGCGCAGTTCGGCGCAGAGCTGTTCACTGGCGCCGCACTGGTTCTGCAAGTCGGCGAGGGCAGTGACAAGTTGCTCGGCTTCAAGGTTGCCGTTGTGTTGCGCCCGATGCCCGAGCAACTGGCGATCACGCTCCTGCAACAGCACTTTGGCGTGTTCCAGGGCCTTTTCGTTGCGCTGCAAACGCTCGCGCAGCTCGCCGACCTGCGCGTCATCGACCCGCAACAGATCTTCGAGACCGCCGTCATCCAGTTCCGGATGACGGGCGCGCCAGTCGGCAATCTTGCCGGCCAGATCGCGGTCTTCGGTTTCCAGCGCCTGCAAACGCTCCTGCTGCGCTTTGAGTTCGGCGGCGATCTGCACGAGTCGCGTGCGCACGCCTTGCAGGGCCTGAGTCGTGGTGGATTCGGCGTTGCGCGCCTGTTCTACCGCGAGTTCAAGCTGCTGCTGCCAGTGCTCGGCACAGTTGTGATCGCCTAGCAACTGCGCCAGTTTTTCCTGACTGGCCTGTTGTTGAGCACTCAGTGTGTTGAGCTGTTGCTCTGCGGTTTGCAGTTGCTGCACGCGGCTTTGCTGACGATCCTGCTCTTTCTCGAGCGTCTGCTGGCGTTGCTGTTGTTCGGCCAGCTCTTCCTTCTGCTGATCGACTTGCGCCAGACGCTCGGCAATCTGCCGGTCAAGCTGCATGAAAGTCGCGGCCGGTTCGGCGCGCAGGGCTTCGTGAGTTTCGGAGGGCAGCAGTGTGGCGAAGGCTGCGAGTTCTTCGTCCAGACGCTGGCGGTCAGCGCTCAACTCGCGCTGCTGATTGCTCAGGTGCTGGGTGGCTTGCTGGTGTGCGGTTTCGGCGTGACGCAATTGCTGGGTCAGGCGCGCCGCATCCTGTTGCAAGGTGAGCAGGGCGGTCTGGCGGTGTTCGTCCTGGGTGATGCTCTGGTTCAGTTGATCGTTCTGGCGAGTGAGCCACGCAGCGCGCTTGTCGCTGTCCTGATTCAATAATTGCGCGGCCAGCGGATGAGATTCGATGCTCGGCGTCAGCGCTTGCTGTTGTGCCGCCAGTTGTTCCTGCTGTTGCAGCAACTCTTTCTGTTGAGCAATCACGCCTCCGACACTGGCACGCAGCTCGGTGAGTTTTTCCTTCAGTTGATCGACCGCTTGCTGCGCGCTGGCCTGCTCGCTTTCATCGTGACGGCCGAGGCTTTGCAGCAGGGCTTCCGGCTGGTGGTACGGATGCTCGTTGCTGCCGCAGACCGGGCACGGCTGGTCATCCTGCAATTGCGCACGCAGCTCTTCGACACTGGCACTGCGGGCCAGACGCTGACGTTCGAGCAATTCACGGGTGACGTTGAGGGTCTGTTCGGCGACGGTCAGCTCGGACTTGGTTTTCACTCCGTCCTGGGTCAGGCGCTCGCGCTCCTGCTGCGCATCGAGCTGACGCTGTTGCAACTCGGCACTGCGCTTGTCCAGCTCCTGCTGACTGGCCCAAAGACGTGTGAGGTCTTCGACGGCGCGCAGTTGTTTGCGATTGTCCTGCAACAGGGTACCGAGGATGCCGATCTGCTCGGCGACGGCGTCCGGCTCGGCGCCGGCCTCTTTGAACAGCACTTCAAGCTGCTGTTTTTGCGTGGCCAGTTCTTCGGTGGCGCGGGCGGCGTTCTGTTCGAGATTCGCCAGTTCGCTCTCGCCCTTGTTCAACCGGTTGCCGATCAGCATCAGTTGCTGCAAGCGGTCGCGGTAGGCATTCCACGCTTCGCTCAACGGTGCCAGGTGAGCACTTTGCTCCAGATCGGCGGCGATGCGTTGCAGGCGTTCCGCGACCTGCTTTTGCTGATCGAGCAGGGTCTGGATTGCGCTTTGGCCCTCAGTGCTGGCCTGTTCGGCGGCCTGCTTTGCCTCGGTGCCGGAAGCAACATCCTTGGCCAGACGGGCGAGGGTGCTTTGCTCATCGAAGGCCTGACGCAACAGCGGCGCACTTTCGCTCTGTTGTTTCTGCGCTTCGCTCAGGGCGATTTGTGCAGTACTCAGGTCTTGTTCAAGTTGAGCCTGGTGTTCGGTCAGCTCGCCTTGTTGCCGGGTGTGCGCGTTGATTTGCGCCGCCAGCGGTGTCAGCTGTGCATCGATTTCAGCCTTGCGGGCGAACTGATGTCGTTGCGGGGCGAGTTGCTCCAGTCGCGTTAATCTCAAGCGTTCGCCGGCCAACGTTTCGCGCTCATGTTCGGCGCTCTGCAATTGCTCGGCGGCTGCCTGCTGCGCGTCCTGCAACAGGTGCAGATCCTTGAGCCAGGTGTGCTGCTGCTCAAGCTGTTTGAGCTGCGCCTGCTGCAACTTCAATTGTTGCTGGGCAGCGTTGAAGCGTTCGTCGAGTTCGGCGCGGGCCTCGGGCGGCAGCGGAGTCACGCCGGTGGCCTGATCCTGCAACTGCTTGTGGGCTTCGCGAGCCTCTTTGGTCTTGTCGAACGCGCGCCGGCCGAGGCGGGTGTAGAGCGCCGTGTCGGTGAGCTTTTCCAGCAGTTCGCTGCGGTCGTTGTCGTCGGCCTTGAGGAACGCACTGAACTCGCTCTGGGCCAGCAGCACGGCGCGGGTGAATTGCTCGAAGTTCAGGCCCAGCGCCGCTTCAAGCTGAACCTTGTATTCACCTTTCTGGCTGGCGAGCAGTTGATCCTGATCGATATCGCGCAAGCTCTGGCGGCTGGCCTGTAACTTGCCGCCGGCCTTTTCCCGGGCGCGGTTGGCTTCCCAGCGCGCGCGATAGCGGCGGCCATCGACGCCGACGAAGTCCACCTCGGCAAACCCTTCGCCCGTACCACGACGCAGCAGAGTGCGCGGGTCGCCGGTGGCGATTTCGCCGTCGGCGTCCGGCACCTTGGCGTCACGGCTGGTGTTGTTCAGGCGCGGTACGGCGCCGAACAGCGCCAGACACAAGGCATCGAGCAAGGTACTTTTACCGGCACCAGTCGGGCCGGTGATTGCGAACAGACCTGCGCTGGCCAGCGGTTCGGCGGTGAAGTCGATCTCGAACGGGCCGGCCAGCGAGGCAAGGTTCTTCAAACGAATGGCGAGAATCTTCATGGCTGCTCGCCCTCCATTTGTACGTCTTGCAGCAGCTCGGCGAAGTCCTTGAGGGTTTGCTCGTCGACCTCGTTGCCGTAATTGTCGAGCCAGGCGCGGCTGAACAATTCCTGTGGTGTGAGCTGATCCAGTTCGATCAGCGCGCTGCCGTCCTCGACGCCGTCAGCGCCACGATTGCCGGCGTATTCGGCGGCGATTCGCACCAGTCGCACAGCTTTTCCTTGCAGGGCACTTTCGACCTGATGGCGCAGATCCGGTTGCGGCTCGTCGAGGGTCACGCGCACTTCCAGCCACGGCTGGCGCTGGGTCTCGGCCAGCAGATCGATGTTTGGCAGGTCGGCCAGTTGCAACAGGATTTCCGCCAGCGGCGCAGGGCCGAGGCGTTGCAGGTTGACGGAACGGGGGATCAGTATCGGCTCGACGCTGACCAGGGTTTCGCCGTCGAGCACGACGTCGAGAATCTGGTGCTGATAACTGATTTCCGAAAAGGACAACGGAATCGGCGAGCCGCTGTAGCGAATCCGTTCTTCGCCATTGACCTTCTGCGGCTTGTGCAAATGGCCGAGGGCGACATAGCTGATGCTCGGTCCGAACAGGCTGGCCGGCAGGGCTTCGGCGTTGCCGATGATCAGGCTGCGCTCGGAGTCTTCCGACACCGACCCGCCGGCCATGTGCGCATGGCTAATGGCAACCAGTGCCTGGCCCGGCTGGCGCCTGGCGTTGGCCGCTTCGATCAGCCATTCATGCACCTGACCGATGCCGCGCAAATAGTTGTCGCCCAGATGTGCGCCGGTCACTTCGGCCGGGCGCAGGAACGGCAGCGCCAGGCACCATGCGGCGATCTCGCCCGAGGCATTCGGCAACGGCAACAACAGGCGTTCTGAATCGAGTTGGCCGTCGTCCAGCCACAGCACCCGGCCCAACGCATGGGTACGCAAACGCCGCATCAACGGCGCGGGCAGTTCGATCCGCGAGCCGGAATCGTGGTTGCCGGCAATCATCACGATAGTCAGCAACGGCTGCTGTTCGTGGGCGCTGACGATGAAATCGTAGAGGCGTTCCTGGGCTTTGACCGGCGGATTCACCGTGTCGAAGATGTCGCCGGCGATCAGCAGCACGTCCGGCTGCGCCAGCTTCAATTGGCGCAGCAGCCACTCGAGAAAACAGCTGTGTTCGAAATCGCGCTCCTGGCCGTGCAGGTTCTGCCCAAGGTGCCAGTCGGAGGTGTGAAACAGACGCAAGGCTGACTCCGCAATATAAAGAGGTGATGGCCGCCTGGAAGGAGAGGGCGGCGAAAGAGGGGAGAGTTTACAGATTATTGCGACGGGCAGGCTTGTCCGGGAGGTGGTGGCCGCGATCTCGGTGAGCCCATTAATTGACGGCCCAACACCGGTTACCTACCATCGAGCCATTATATTGATATCGTTTTTGGATCGAGCGATTCGTCGGGCTTCAACCTCCGCACAACGATAGCTCACACAGGGACAAGGTCTGGAGCAAGCGCAATGAAACGGGTCAATTCGATACCTTCCGTGACTGACACCCAAGCGTATTGTTCCTGGAAAAAACAGTGGTCGAGCCAGGAGGACCTGGATGTTCATTCGTACATCTTTGACCAGTGCCGGCCCGACCATGCTTTGTTGTTTTCCAAGATGTTCTTCCCGCACTTTGTGGTTGCCGAGGGTGGCGTATTTTTAGAGCGAAACTTTTCAAATGAAGCATTTGACAGATGTTTTGGCCTTGCCGCCGGTGATCTTTCAAAGACCGAGCGGCTATTGAACGCTGTGAAGATATATGACGTTTTTGGCCAAGGTGCCAGTGATGTTTCGGAGGATATATTTCTTCAGTTATGCAATGTGATTGGTTTTGCGTGGCGCATGGTGCTGAAGGAGAAATTTCCAGAGAAGGTGTTCTGTGTAGAGGTGTCGAACTCAGAGCAAAACTATGGCCCGGATATCACTTTATATCAGGTTGGACCGTTGATCTTTTGAGGGCGCATTAATGGTTGCTTATGAAGCACTAAAAGAAGCACTAAAAGGGGACGGATTTATTTGATTTAATAAATCTGTCCCCTTTGTAGTGTTGGTTAATTAAGGGTGTCGAAATAATCAGTTCGAGTTCGCTGAAATGAATCTAAAAAATATTGATTTGACTCTTAAACGAATGATTGAACTTCTTCGCGGTGTCGGGGGTGGGCGCGTGGTGGAGTGGGCGGCGGCTCTTGAAAGTGTTCGGGAAGATTTTCACAGCGATCCTAAGTATGCCTCGTCGAAGTTGGTATCTATGTATGGTGGGATGGGCTCTCTGAGTGATCTTGTTCTTTATAGCGGTGGTCAGGCATTAGTTGTAGAGAATAATGAGTTTGATATGCTGAGGTCGCGGCTTTATAAGCTTGTAAAAAGTTAACTTGATGAAAGAAAGGGGGCAAAAAGGGGGGGCATTAGCCGGTCTCAAGTCAAAGAAAAGGGGGCAAGGAAAAAATAAAAAAAGACAAAAAAGGGGACAGATTTATTTGATTAATAAATCTGTCCCCTTTTCACTGAATTCTTGACGCCATCGAATCAATTGAAGAAGGTTTGGAAACCACCATCATTGAAGGTGGGAATGATGTACTGCTGAACATGGACGCCTCAGGTGTACAAGTTGATATTTTGGTCAATGATGACTGGGTGGGGCAGCCGGAAAGTCATTTTTCATTAGTGGAGTGGCGGATGGTTATTGAAAGATGGAAATGTCTTCTTCAGCGCCCTGAGGATTCCGGCGAGGTAGATCTATTAACTTTGCCATAGTGAGGGGCAAAAGGACAAAGGGGCAAATGGGTGAAGGGGGGGCGGATTTATTTAATTCAATAGAAAAAATTGGACCGAAAAGGGGACAGATTTATTTTATTTAATAAATCTGTCCCCTTATTGGTCCGGCGCCGAGTTGTTAGGGGCTGCTTCAGCCTTGAGAAGGGTGCTTGACACCGTGTAGATCAGTTGAGGGATTTGTGAGATTTAACAGTGAAATGGAGAAAATGCTCCGCCGGGTGGGACGTACTTCTCTGGTCGGGGAGTTGGCGGATATTGCAAGGTCCGGTTTCGTAGAGCTGGATGGCTGTTTTTTTCTGGCGAACCTGGATAGCTTCCAGAGGAACGCAAGCCTGAAGAACTTCCCGGATAGAACGGGGTATGAGTGCTTCGTTAATTCGATCCATATCGATGATTACGTAAAAACCGAGTTTTTGGCATGCGCGCTCTCGTACTTGTCTTCAGTGTTTGAAACGTGGAACAAATCCGGTCTGCCGGGTGTTCTGCAGGGAGCCATTTCAGGTGATAAATTCGATGCGACGGTGAAGTTTCATCTGCAGCGACCTGGAGAAACCTGGTTGAGCGATGACCTTGAGGGATACGAGCAAGCGTTGTTTACCGTTGACTCGAGTGATGAGGCGTTTCTCGAAAGGTATGGGCGGTGAACAGTAACGGCGACAGGGGCGGGCTTAAAATAATTAAATAAATCTGTCCCCTTTTTTCTGGTCCCCTTTTTTCTGTCCTTTTTTCTTGTCCCCTTTTTTCTTTTAAATAAATCTGTCCCCTTTTTTCTTCATACGTCGAGGCTGTTTATGCGGACTTTACTGGCGTCGACTGAGCGTAGCCGGGGATGACCTACTTCGGATAAAGCGGCGGCAACCCGCTATCGCCCACCGGATCCTGCACCCGCTCCGCCGTCGGAATCGTGCGAATCGCCCGCCACAAATCCTCACCCTGCCAATGCTGCCCAGTCTCGCTGTAAAGCGCGCCGTTCAAACCATCAAGCGCATCCGACAGCGGCACAAAACGCGCTGCCATATCCGCCAGGGTTTCCGGTTGCTGACGGGCCCAGGCGTCGAGGGCCTGGCGGGTGGCTTGCGGGTCGTTGGCCTGGCTGGCGCGTTTGATGTCGTCGAGCAGGGTGCGCGGGCTCGGGCCGGTTTGGGCGGCGCGCAGGATTGCCGGTTGCCAGCGGGCGCGCCACCAGAGGCCGAAGCCGAGGAGGGTGGTGCAGGCGAGGATCAGCGTGCTGAGTTTCCACCACCACAGCGCTTCGCTGTCGGCGGTGTTGAAGGATTGCGAACTGCCGGCCGGGGTGTCGACCTGCAGGCTCGGGTTGGTCACCACTTGCAGGGTGCGGGCCGGCAGGCTGGTGTGTTCCAGGTGATCTTCGAAGGTGTTCCACCACACCACGTCCACGGTCGGCAGTTCGATCGAACCGCTGCGGCTCGGCACCAGGGCTTCGCGCTCTTCACGGCTGCCGATCAGGCCACGCTCGCTGCTCTGGTTGTTGAGCACCGGTTGGTCCGGGTAGCGACGCAGGCCGTTGGCCTCGGTGGCCGGCAGGGCGGGCAGTTGCGAACTGGCCAGGCCTTCGACCTTGAGGGTCAGGCTGCGGGTCAGGGAGTCGCCGACCTGGGTGTGATCCGGTTCCGGGTTCCAGCTTTCGCTGAGGCTTAGGCTGCGGGCCGGCAGCCACGGCGCATCGGCCGGATAAGTGATCGGCTTGGGTTTGACCGTCAGCGGGATTTCCGTAGAGGTCACTCGCAACACTTTGCCCGGTTTCGGCCCCTGTGCGTTGGCGTCCTTGGCAGGCTGGGTGTCCACCCGTGTGGCACTGAAGGTTTGCGGGGTGATGGTCAGCAAACCGCTGTGTTGCGGGAAGATCGCGTAGCGCATTTCGATCACGCCATGCCGCACACCGTTGATGTCTTTTTCGTAGGTGCGTGTATCGCCCAGCTGTTCAACCCGTGCATCGGTGATCTGCAACGGCGTGACGCTGCTGTCGTCGTACAGCGACACCGAATGGTAGATGCGCAGGGTCAGGACGGCCTGGGCCTGCACGTAGACGCTGCTCTGGTCGAGGCTGGACTCGATGAACACCGGGTCGAGCACATTCTTTTCTTCGGTTATGTCGCTTTCCACCACCTGCACGGTGATCGGCTGGCTCTGGGTTTCGCCCAGTTTCAATGACGGAATTTCAACGCTGCCGTTCTGTTTCGGCAACAGGGTGATGATCCAGCGGGTGGTGGCGCGGTTCTCGTTGTTGAGCGTGTTCAGCTGGTTGACCTGACGCGTGCCGCGCACTTCGAACAGTGGTTCCAGCGGGGTCAGATCCGGCTTGCCGAACTGCGTGACATCGTTGGATTCGAGGGTGAGTTCCACCGTCTCGCCGGAGTTCAGGCGACTGCGATCCACACTGGCCGTCAGCTCGGCCGCCTGAGCGGTGGCCGTGCAGATCAGCAGGGGTAGCAAGAGAGCGGTGAAACGGGTCATCGAGTGTTTTCCTGATCCTGATGTTGTTGCTGTTCGTACCAGAATTTGCGTCGCAGCAGTTCGCCCGGATCGTCCGGGATCTTGCCCAGCCATTGTTCCAGTGCCTGACGTTGCTCGCCTTCGAGGTTGTCCTCACCGGGGCTCAGCGTCGGGGCCGTATTCTGTTCCGCGTCCGGCGCGCTGTCCGGTAATTCGTTGGGGCCTGGCTGTGGCGGGGTGGTCGGCGGCGGTTCGCTCGCTGACTCCGCAGGCTGGGCCTCACTTTGCGCGTCATTCTTGATCGCCGGTGGCGGCGCGGTGGCGGGCGGTGGTTCGTCGCCCGGCACGTTTTGCTGCGTCGGTTGCTTCTCGGGCTCGGCGGGCGGCGGGGTGTTTTTCTGCTTGAGCAGGTTCTCCACCAGTGCCTTGTTGGTCAGCGCCGGGCGCAAGTCCGGCTGCAATTCCAGGGCCTGTTCATAGGCGTCGATCGCCGCGTCCAGCTCACCGCTTTTCGCCAGTGCGTTGCCACGATTGTAGTGGGCGCGGGCATCGCTGCCCTCGGCGAAACGCTCGGCGGCGCCACTGTAATCGCCGGCCTCGTACAACGCCAGCCCCTGCCATTGGTGGTCTTCGAAGTGTTGCGCAGCCTCGGCCGGACGCTTCTGTTTCAGCAGGTGCAAACCCTGTTGGTCAGGGCGCAGCCACAGGTCTTCGAAATTAAAAGCGTAGCTCGGTTGCGGCAGGCAAAACAGCAACGGCAGGCAGAACAACCAGCCACGGCGCCCGGCACAGGCGGCGAGCAGCAACAACGGCAACAGCAGCCAGTAACCCTGATCGGCCCAGGTATCGAGGCGCAAGGTCTGGCCGTCATTGCGCAGGCTGCGCGGGCCATCGAGCAGGCCGAGGCTGCGCAAGTCCGATTCATCCAGCCGCGCGCTGTGGTACTCGCCACCCACCGAATTGAGGAAGGCACCGAGGCCGGGGCTGTCGAGTTGCGGCACGCGGATCGCACCCTGGGCGTCCTTGAGGAAACTGCCGTCCTCCTGAGCAATCGGCGCGCCCTCGGCGGTGCCGATGCCGAGCATCAGCAACTGCGCCGATTGCCCGCTCAGTGCGCGGCGAATGCCCTGGCGCTCTTCATCGGACAGCGAAGAGCCGATCAGCAGAATACGGCCCTGACCCAGCGCCCCTTGTTCCAGCAACGTCAGCGCTTTGCTCACGGCAAGATCGGCGCGATGGCCGCTCTCCGGCATCAGCGACGGCTTGAGGGCATCGAGCAGATTGCGGCTGGTCGCCAGATCATCCGACAGCGGCACCAGCGTGTGGGCGCTCCCCGCGTAAACGACGATGGCGGTCTGCGCATCGCTGCGTGCTTTGAGCAGATCGAACAGTTTGCGCCGGGCCTGTTCCAGACGTGTGGGCGGCGAGTCGGTGGCGAGCATTTCCGGGGTCAGTTCCAGCACCACCACCAGTGGATCGGCCGGCTTTTGGCTGGTCTGTTCAACCCGCTCCCAGCTCGGCCCGAGCAGCGCCAGAATAGTCAGCAACCACGCGACGCCCAGCGCAACCCACGGCAACTTGCTGTCGCGCCCGCTGCCGCCACTGAGCAACGCGGCATGGAACGCCGGCGGCAGAATCATCTGCCAGCGTCCGGCGCGTTTCTGTCGGTGCCAGAGCTGCCAGATCAACCAGCCGAGCAGCGGCAACAGCAGCAACCACCATGGACGGAACCAGTGCGGCCAGAGGGCGATCATCGGCGCCTCCGCAAACGCAGGCGCTTGAGGCGCTCGCGCCAGTCAGGCAGGGGGCTTTGCAGATACAGCTCCTTGGTGAACAGCCGTTGCAGCGGGTTGTCCGGCCACAATTCGCGGGCCACCAGCAACATGCTCAACAGCAATGCCAATGCCAGCGGCCATTGATACAACGCCTGGGCCGGGCGCGCCTGAGTCGGCTGCTGGGCCACCGGTTCCAGTTGGTCGAGGGTGTCCTTGATCGCTTGCAGTTCCTTGCCGTCGCGGGCACGGAAATAACGGCCACCAGTAGCGTCGGCGATGGCCTTGAGTGCCGGCTCGTCGAGGTCGAGGGTCGGGTTGCCGCCGAGCAGTGCCGTGGCGCCACTTTCTTCGGGGTCGGCACCGATGCCGATCGGATAGATTTTCACGCCTTCATTGGCCGCCAGTTTTGCGGCGGTCAGCGGCTCGATTTCACCACCGTTGTTGGCGCCGTCGGTGACCAGAATCAGCACGCGGCTTTGTGCCGGGCGCATGCGCAGGCGTTTCAGCGCCAGACCGATGGCGTCGCCAATCGCGGTGTTCTTGCCGGCGATGCCGATCCGCGCTTCGTCGAGCCACACACGCACGGTGCGCCGGTCAAATGTCAGCGGCGCTTGCAGATAAGCCTGGCTGCCGAACAGGATCAAACCGACCCGGTCGCCGTCGCGGCTTTCCAGGAAGTCACCGAGCAAATGCTGGACCAGCGACAGGCGACTGACGTCTTCGTCGTTCCATTGCATGTCGGGGAAATCCATCGAACCGGACACGTCCACCGCCACCAGCAGATCGCGACCGCTCGCAGCAATCGGCAACGGCTCGCCCAGCCATTGCGGGCGGGCGGCGGCGATCAGCAGCAGCAACCACAGCAGCATGAACGGTGCTTGCTGACGCCAGGCCGGCAAATTGGCCCGGGCGCGGCGGCGGGCGAGGCCTTCCAGGTCACCGAGAAAACTCACTTTCAACGCCGGCTCGCCACTGTCAGCCACCGGCAGCACGAGGCGCATCAGCCACGGCAGCGGCAACAGCACAAAGATCCACGGCCAGGCGAACTCAAACATGCTTGCGGATCCAGGTATCGACGGCTTGCGTCAGGCCGGCGATGGCCTTGTCGTCGAGTTTGCATTCGGGCTTGTAGGCGCCTTCCACCAGCACCATCCAGCGGGTCAGGCCAGCGGCAGGGCAACGGTTGTCGAGGAACGCCAGCCACTTGCGCCCGTTGAGGGTGTGGCTCTGGCTGTAGGGGTAGTGGTTGCGACACAGGCGTTTTAACAGGCCGTTCAGTTGTTGCAACCATGCGCCGGCCGGTGCGCCGTCGTAGGGTTTGACCATTTGTGCCAGTTCGGCCAGCGCGGCAACGCGTACCGGATCGAGCGGGATTTCGGCGCGCACGACGGGTTTTTTCTTGATCGGGATGAAACGGCGCAGACGCCACAACGCGTAGCCGATCAGCGGCAGCAGCAAAAGCAGCAGCCACCAGCCCGGCGCCGGAGGCCAGAAGGCGATCGGTGGCGGGGAAATCAGCGGTTGCAGTTGTTCGAGGCCGTTCATCGAACGTTCCCCGGGCGCTGCGGGTTGAGGAACTCGCGCATCTGCTCGACCATTTCGCTCTGGGTGCTGAGAGGCATCAGCAGCACCCGCAATTTCTGCGCGAGCAATTCCCAGCGAGCGATGCGCGCTTCGGCCTGGGCGCGGTAGGTCTGGCGCAGGTCGAAGTTGAGCGTGTCGAGTTCCAGTTGCGCTCCGCGCTCGGCGAATCGCAGCAGGCCAGCGGCGGGCAGGGCGTGGTCCAGCGGATCGGACAGCGGCAGCATCAGCAGATCACAATGGCGCGACAGCAGGCTCAGTTGCTGCTCGGCGCTGTCGCTCAAGGCGCGCTCGTCACAGATCACTATCACCAGACTGCCCGGACGCAATACTTCACGGGCCCGGCGCAGGGCGACGCCAAACGCATCGCGATCCGGCTCCCGCTCGCTGTGCAGTGATTGATTGACCTTCACCAAGCGGTTGAGCAGTTGCAGCAGGCTCTGCTTGCTGCGGCGCGGTTTGATCTCGTAATGCTCGTTGTCGCCGAACACCAGTCCGCCAACCCGGTCGTTGTGGCCAAGCGCCGCCCAGCCGATCAGCGCCGCCGCTTGCGCCGCGAGCACCGATTTGAACATCAGCCCGGAACCGAAGAACAGCCGCGTGCTTTGCTCGACCATGATGAAAATCGGCCGTTCGCGTTCTTCATGGAACAGCTTGGTGTGCGGCTCCTGAGTCCGTGCGGTCACGCGCCAGTCGATGGTGCGCACGTCGTCGCCGGCCTGATAGACCCGCACTTGGTCGAAGTCGACGCCACGGCCCCGGAATTTCGAGTGATGCAGGCCAATCAGAGGGCTGCGCTGGCTCGGCGTGGAAAACAGCTGCACTTCGCGCACGCGGTGACGCATCTCGATCAATTCGGCGAGGGAGATGCGGATACCGGGTTCGGACGGCAGGGAGGCGTTCATGGGGGTCAAGCGACGGCTACGACGTCGAGAATCCGTTGCACCACCCGATCCTGGTCGATGCCGGCGGCTTCGGCCTCGAACGACAGAATGATGCGGTGACGCAATACGTCGAACAGCACCGCCTGGATATCTTCCGGGCTGACGAAGTCGCGACCGGCCAGCCAGGCGTGGGCGCGGGCGCAGCGGTCGAGGGCGATGGAGCCGCGCGGGCTGGCGCCGTAGGCAATCCATTCGGCCATTTCCGGGTCAAACTTGGCCGGGTTGCGCGTGGCCATGACCAGTTGCACCAGGTATTCCTCCACGGCGTCCGCCATGTACAGACCGAGGATTTCCTTGCGTGCGGCGAAAATCGCCTGCTGGCTGACCCGGCGCTCGGGTTTGGTCTCGCCGTTCAGGGCTTCGCCCCGGGCCTGTTGCAGGATCCGCCGTTCGACAGCGGCGTCCGGGAAACCGATTTTCACGTGCATCAGGAAGCGGTCGAGCTGCGCTTCGGGCAGCGGATAGGTGCCTTCCTGCTCGATCGGGTTCTGCGTGGCCATTACCAGAAACAACGGCGACAGCTCGTAAGTGCTGCGCCCGACACTGACCTGACGCTCGGCCATGGCTTCGAGCAGCGCCGATTGCACTTTGGCCGGGGCACGGTTGATTTCGTCCGCCAGCACCAGGTTGTGGAAGATCGGGCCTTGCTGGAACACGAAACTGCCGGTTTCCGGGCGATAGATCTCGGTGCCGGTGATGTCGGCAGGCAGCAGGTCCGGGGTGAACTGGATGCGATGGAACTGGGCTTCGATGCCCTCGGCGAGCTCTTTGATCGCTTTGGTCTTGGCCAGGCCCGGAGCGCCCTCGACCAGCATGTGGCCGTCGGCGAGCAGGGCGATGAGCAAGCGCTCGATGAGTTTTTCCTGGCCGAGAATCTGCGTTGAAAGAAAGGTTCGCAGCGCCAGCAGCGCTTCACGATGTTCCATCGATGACTGTTCCTGGAAAGGGTGGCCACAGGCGTTCGGATAACGCCGGGGCTGGGGGCGTTACTTTAATCCATCGCAGGGGGTGGCGACTAACGGCATTTTGCGCAAAGTGCGGGAAATGACCGGGGCAATTGTTGGAAATTTGTAGGGCGGGGGAGGTGCGGTGTTCTTTCGGGCCTCATCGCGAGCAGGCTCGCTCCCACATTTGAGCGGTGTACGCCCGTCAGTGTGGGAGCGAGCCTGCTCGCGATAGGGTCAGTGCAGACACCCTCAAATCTGGCTGATAAAGGTGCCAGTACCATCAAGAATGTTCTTCAGGGTTTCCTCAACCTCGGCCAGATCCACCATGTCCGGGTTGTAGGTGATTTCCAGCACATCATCGCCATTCAGCGCATCGGCATCCGCCGCCGCGATTTCGATCTTCAGCAGGGTCTTGGTCAGGGTGACTTTCACGCCGTCGAGAGTGGACGGCTCGCCATCCAGCGTGATCTCCAGTTCATCCTCGTCCGGATAGCGGCTCATCAGAAACATTTCGCCCTTGTCGCTGTGGCAGCAGAGCATGGCCATGTTGTCTTCTTCGTCGTCGCACGGGTTGACGATCAAAAGGGCGGTGGTCATTTGCATGGGGAATTCCTGCCTCGGCGGGCTTGTTGGTCGCAATTGGGCGCGATTCTGCCAGCCCCCGGGAATTTCTGCATGTGAGAGTGTCAGAGGATGTGTCGTGAACGCGACACAGGTCAATGGTCATTTCTGGCACGCCTGTACCGTAAAACCGGGGATTCAGACCGGCGTTGCGCCCCATGAATGCTAGTGTTTACCGATGCGCCTGCCCGGGTTTACGTGCCAATGACCGAATATGTCGCAGCACCGCAAGCAGACACATTGTCGCACCCATTAAGCTGCGCAACGGATGAGCACCCGTAAAGACATTGTCGGCATGCCGGACAGTCGTTTTTGCAGATGCCCATTCATGGAAGGTGAATGTGACCTGAGTGTCTCGTCCAGCTTCACCCACCTGTCACCCTGTTTCCTCTGCCCGAGATTCAGGAACAGGGCGACGGAACGCCCCGAAAGGGGTTTTGTACGCGACGCTTTCCATCAATAACAAGCCCAAGCGGAGTACCACAGATGGCGTTCTTCACCGCAGCCAGCAAAGCCGACTTCCAGCACCAACTGCAAGCGGCACTGGCGCAGCACATCAGTGAACAGGCACTGCCACAAGTGGCGCTGTTCGCTGAACAATTCTTCGGCATCATTTCCCTGGACGAGCTGACCCAACGTCGCCTCTCCGACCTCGCTGGCTGTACTCTTTCTGCGTGGCGCCTGCTTGAGCGCTTCGATCACGCGCAACCGCAAGTGCGCGTCTACAACCCCGATTACGAACGTCACGGCTGGCAGTCGACCCACACCGCGGTCGAAGTGCTGCACCACGACCTGCCATTCCTGGTGGACTCGGTGCGTACCGAGCTGAACCGCCGTGGCTACAGCATCCACACCCTGCAGACCACCGTGCTCAGTGTGCGTCGTGGCAGCAAGGGCGAACTGCTGGAAATCCTGCCGAAGGGCACCACCGGCGAAGGCATCCTGCACGAGTCGCTGATGTACCTGGAAATCGACCGCTGCGCCAACGCGGCCGAACTGAATGTGCTGAGCAAGGAACTGGAACAGGTTCTGGGTGAAGTCCGCGTCGCGGTCGCCGATTTCGAGCCGATGAAGGCCAAGGTGCAGGAAATCCTCACCAAGCTCGATAACAGCGCATTTGCCGTCGATGCCGGCGAGAAGAACGAAATCAAGAGCTTCCTGGAATGGCTGGTGGGCAACCACTTCACCTTCCTCGGCTACGAAGAATTCACCGTGGTCGATCAGGCCGACGGCGGCCACATCGAATACGACCAGAATTCGTTCCTCGGCCTGACCAAGATGTTGCGCACCGGTCTGACCAACGAAGACCGCCACATCGAAGACTACGCCGTGAACTACCTGCGCGAACCGACGCTGCTGTCGTTCGCCAAGGCTGCACACCCGAGCCGCGTACACCGTCCGGCTTACCCGGACTACGTGTCGATCCGTGAAATCGACGCCGACGGCAAGGTCATCAAGGAACACCGCTTCATGGGCCTGTACACCTCGTCGGTGTATGGCGAAAGCGTGCGTGTCATCCCGTTCATCCGCCGCAAGGTCGAAGAGATCGAGCGTCGCTCCGGCTTCCAGGCCAAGGCTCACCTGGGCAAGGAACTGGCCCAGGTTCTGGAAGTGCTGCCGCGTGACGACCTGTTCCAGACCCCGGTCGACGAACTGTTCAGCACCGTGATGTCGATCGTGCAGATCCAGGAGCGCAACAAGATCCGCGTGTTCCTGCGCAAAGACCCGTACGGTCGCTTCTGCTACTGCCTGGCCTACGTGCCGCGCGACATCTATTCCACCGAAGTCCGCCAGAAAATCCAGCAAGTGCTGATGGAGCGCCTGAAGGCGACCGACTGCGAGTTCTGGACCTTCTTCTCCGAGTCCGTGCTGGCCCGCGTGCAGCTGATCCTGCGCGTCGACCCGAAGAACCGTATCGACATCGACCCGCTGCAACTGGAAAACGAAGTCATCCAGGCCTGCCGCAGCTGGCAGGACGATTACGCCGCATTGACCGTCGAAACCTTCGGCGAAGCCAACGGCACCAACGTGCTGGCTGACTTCCCTAAAGGCTTCCCGGCCGGTTATCGCGAGCGTTTCGCGGCGCATTCGGCCGTGGTCGACATGCAGCACCTGCTCAACCTGAGCGAGAAGAAGCCGCTGGCCATGAGCTTCTACCAGCCGCTGGCTTCCGGCCCGCGCGAGCTGCACTGCAAGCTGTATCACGCCGATACCCCGCTGGCGCTGTCCGACGTGCTGCCGATCCTGGAAAACCTCGGCCTGCGCGTGCTGGGCGAGTTCCCGTATCGCCTGCGTCACAACAACGGTCGCGAGTTCTGGATCCACGACTTCGCGTTCACTGCCGCCGAAGGCATGGACCTGGACATCCAGCAGCTCAATGACACCCTGCAGGACGCGTTCGTCCACATCGTGCGCGGCGACGCCGAAAACGATGCGTTCAACCGTCTGGTGCTGACCGCCGGCCTGCCATGGCGCGACGTCGCGCTGCTGCGTGCCTACGCTCGCTACCTGAAGCAGATCCGTCTGGGCTTCGACCTCGGCTACATCGCCAGCACCCTGAACAACCACACCGACATCGCTCGCGAACTGACCCGGTTGTTCAAGACCCGCTTCTACCTGGCGCGCAAACTGGGCAGCGATGATCTGGACGACAAGCAACTGCGTCTGGAACAGGCAATCCTGACCGCGCTGGACGACGTTCAAGTCCTCAACGAAGACCGCATCCTGCGTCGTTACCTGGACCTGATCAAAGCGACCCTGCGCACCAACTTCTACCAGACCGACGCCAACGGCCAGAACAAGTCGTACTTCAGCTTCAAGTTCAACCCGCACTTGATCCCTGAGCTGCCGAAGCCGGTTCCGAAATTCGAAATCTTCGTTTACTCGCCTCGCGTCGAAGGCGTGCACCTGCGCTTCGGCAACGTCGCGCGTGGTGGCCTGCGCTGGTCCGACCGTGAAGAAGACTTCCGTACCGAAGTCCTCGGCCTGGTAAAAGCCCAGCAAGTGAAGAACTCGGTCATCGTGCCGGTGGGTGCGAAGGGCGGCTTCCTGCCGCGTCGCCTGCCACTGGGCGGCAGCCGTGACGAGATCGCGGCCGAAGGCATCGCCTGCTACCGCATCTTCATCTCGGGTCTGCTGGACATCACCGACAACCTGAAGGACGGCAAACTGGTTCCGCCGGTCAACGTCGTGCGTCATGACGATGATGACCCGTACCTGGTGGTCGCGGCGGACAAGGGCACTGCAACCTTCTCCGACATCGCCAATGGCATCGCCATCGACTACGGCTTCTGGCTGGGTGACGCGTTCGCGTCCGGTGGTTCGGCCGGTTACGACCACAAGAAAATGGGCATCACCGCCAAGGGCGCGTGGGTCGGCGTACAGCGCCACTTCCGCGAGCGCGGCATCAATGTCCAGGAAGACAGCGTGACCGTGGTCGGCATCGGCGACATGGCCGGCGACGTATTCGGTAACGGTCTGTTGATGTCCGACAAGCTGCAACTGGTTGCCGCGTTCAACCACATGCACATCTTCATCGACCCGAACCCGAACCCGGCCACCAGCTTCGTCGAGCGTCAGCGCATGTTCGACCTGCCGCGTTCGGCATGGTCCGACTACGACACCAGCATCATGTCCGAAGGCGGCGGTATCTTCTCGCGCAGCGCGAAGAGCATTGCCATCTCGCCACAGATGAAAGAGCGCTTCGACATCCAGGCCGACAAGCTGACCCCGACCGAACTGCTGAACGCCTTGCTCAAGGCACCGGTGGATCTGCTGTGGAACGGCGGTATCGGTACTTACGTCAAGGCCAGCAGCGAAAGCCACGCCGATGTCGGCGACAAGGCCAACGATGCACTGCGCGTGAACGGCAACGAACTGCGCTGCAAGGTAGTGGGCGAGGGCGGTAACCTCGGCATGACCCAACTGGGTCGTGTGGAATTCGGTCTCAATGGCGGCGGTTCCAACACCGACTTCATCGACAACGCCGGTGGCGTGGACTGCTCCGACCACGAAGTGAACATCAAGATCCTGCTGAACGAAGTGGTTCAGGCCGGCGACATGACGGGCAAGCAACGCGATCAGTTGCTGGCGAGCATGACCGACGAAGTCGGTGGTCTGGTGCTGGGCAACAACTACAAGCAGACCCAGGCTCTGTCCCTGGCTGCCCGCCGTGCCTACGAGCGTGCCGCCGAGTACAAACGCCTGATGAGCGATCTGGAAGGCCGTGGCAAGCTGGACCGCGCCATCGAGTACCTGCCGACCGAAGAGCAGCTCACCGAGCGCGCCGCGACCGGCAAGGGCCTGACGCGTCCGGAGCTGTCGGTGCTGATCTCGTACAGCAAGATCGACCTCAAGCAGCAGCTGCTGGACTCGCTGGTGCCGGACGACGACTACCTGACCCGTGACATGGAAACCGCGTTCCCGCCGAGCCTGGTCAGCAAGTTCGCCGATGCCATGCGTCGTCACCGTCTGAAGCGCGAGATCGTCAGCACCCAGATCGCCAACGATCTGGTCAACCACATGGGCATCACCTTCGTTCAGCGACTCAAAGAGTCCACCGGCATGACTCCGGCGAACGTTGCCGGCGCCTACGTGATCGTGCGTGACATCTTCCACCTCCCGCACTGGTTCCGTCAGATTGAAGCCCTGGACTACCAGGTCTCCGCTGACGTGCAACTGGAGCTGATGGACGAGCTGATGCGTCTGGGCCGTCGCGCCACGCGCTGGTTCCTGCGTGCCCGTCGCAACGAGCAGAACGCTGCCCGTGACGTCGCGCATTTCGGTCCGCACCTGAAGGAGCTGGGCCTGAAGCTGGACGAACTGCTGAGCGGCGAAATCCGTGAAAACTGGCAGGAGCGTTATCAGGCTTACGTCGCGGCCGGTGTACCGGAACTGCTGGCGCGTATGGTGGCGGGTACGACCCACCTCTACACGCTGCTGCCGATCATCGAAGCGGCCGACGTGACTGGCCAGGATCCGGCCGAAGTGGCCAAGGCGTACTTCGCCGTGGGCAGCGCGCTGGACATCACCTGGTACATCTCGCAGATCAGCGCCTTGCCGGTTGAAAACAACTGGCAGGCCCTGGCCCGTGAAGCGTTCCGCGACGACGTCGACTGGCAGCAACGCGCGATCACCATCGCCGTTCTGCAAGCGGGCGGCGGCAACCTGGACGTGGAAGAGCGTCTGGGGCTGTGGATGGCGCAACACGACGCGATGATCCAGCGCTGGCGCGCGATGCTGGTGGAAATCCGTGCCGCCAGCGGCACCGACTACGCCATGTACGCGGTGGCCAACCGTGAGCTGAACGACGTGGCGTTGAGCGGTCAGGCGGTCGTGCCTGCTGCGGCGACTGCGGAGCTTGAGCTTGCTTGAGTAGCCGTTGAATGAAAAAGCCCCTGCATTGTGAGATGCGGGGGCTTTTTTATGCCTGATGGATTTGTGTTGTTTGTTCCGGCCCTTTCGTCGGAACGCCGCCCGGAGCAAGCTCGCTCCCACAGGGAAATGCGTTCCAAGTGTGGGAGCGAGCCTGCTCGCGATAGCGGTATTACAGTTACTGCAAGTTATGTCCTTGTTTGTTATCAAGCATCGATACTTTATCTGTCGGTCTGGTCAGCAAATTACTGAGCGACTGGTCAAACTTCTGCAACGCCCGGACCTGAACTTCCTGCTGCTGATTAATATCCGCAACGATCTCCTCCGAACGCTTGAAGTCCGCCCACACCGGCGTCAACTCTTTCGCCTCGGACCCCTTGGCCGTCCCGATGTAGTTGAACTTCCCGTCATAGAAGTCTGCACTCACATCGGCCTTGATGTCCGAGCTGCGCGAAGTAATCAACTGGCTGTGAGTATCGACGATCGCTACCACATCCGGATTGGCCGCACGCAGGCTCTGCATGTCCGGGTACACCGTGACCGAACCGAATTGGCGTTGCAGCGAGGCTTTCACCCAGTCCACGGCCATGTCCGGTTTCGAGGTGGCGACGTAGGCGTCGTGGATCGGCTGTACCAATAAACTCTGGCCGAAACCGGTGCCGGCGTTGGCCTGATACTCGCGCAGGTATTCGCGGTTGGTCTGGGTGCTTGGGCTGTAGACGACGCCCAGCGAGACACCGGGACCGCTTTTGACCTGGGCGGCGCTGCTGCGGCCGACAGGTTGGGTGAACAGTGTGTCGAGGGAAGAAACCGCTTTGGGGGCGGTAGGAACTGAACAGGCGGACAACGCTAAAACCGATATCGCCAAGGTACTGGCAAAGGCAAGTTTCATGGTGAGTCTCCCGTGAAGCAACTCCAGTCGGAAAGTCAGGAATGTCGGGGTTCATTAAATAGAATCGGCGACAGTTGCCTCAGACTACTCCCGCCAAACTGAAAACAACCTGACAATTTGCTGAATGACTGTCATGCAATAGTTTTATTGGCTGTAAGCGTTTTTGATTAATTGCCGACGGAAATAAAAAAGGCGCCAATCAACAAATTGCGCCTTTTATTTATGGCTGGTTAAACAACCATCAGTTTTTCAATGGGATCAGCACTTGCTCGTCCGGCGACAGCACCATGAACACCAGCAACTTGGCTGGCTTGGTCTTGCTGGCGTTTTTCGACACCAGATGTTCGGAGCCTGCCGGTTCGTACCAGAACTGGCCTTTCTTGTAGGTGATCGCTTGTTCACCCTTGACCTGGGAAGTCACTTCGCCTTCGAGCACATAGGCCATGGCGGTGCCGTCGTGTTTGTGGGCGATGGAGGACTGGCCGGGTTTGTAGTCGACTTCAATCATCATGGCTTTTTTGCCGGGGACGTTTTTCAGCATCTGGTCCTGCAGGACCGATACCTTCTCGGAGGCATCGTGGGCCATGGTGGCGGCAGAAACAGACAGGGCGAGAGCAGCGGCGAAAATGGGCAGGAGTTTCATGGCGGGTCACCTGTGAAGTGGGGGAGTCGGCTTTCACAGTAGTCC
This sequence comes from Pseudomonas kribbensis, assembly GCF_003352185.1. Taxonomy (GTDB): domain Bacteria; phylum Pseudomonadota; class Gammaproteobacteria; order Pseudomonadales; family Pseudomonadaceae; genus Aquipseudomonas; species Aquipseudomonas kribbensis. The sequence continues at coordinate 3,566,574 of NZ_CP029608.1, read as the reverse complement.
GCGAAGTGATGCATTCAAACGGCCAATATTCGGGAAGATCGGGTGACCAATCCGGGGGATATCAGCGCATTCAGATACGCCATCGCGAGCAGGCTCGCTCCCACAAGTGTTGTGTTGTTCACAAATCATATGAACGACACAGAAACCGTGGGAGCGAGCCTGCTCGCGATGGGGCCTTTAAGGTCAAACGATAGGAAACGAGTTGAAATCCACGCTATTGGCCAGCCGACTGTCGATCAAATCAATAAACCCCTGCGCCTCAGGCCGGTTGAAGTGCGCCTGCATCGCCGCCTCCGACTGCCAACGAGCGCTGACCGTCCAGCGGTGGCTGTCGTCAGGGCAACGGTCGACCAGATAGGAATCACAGCCCGGCGTTTCGCGAAGGGTTTCGACGATCTTCTGCAACTGCCTGCCCAGCTCCTCGGAGCGGCCGGCCGCAGCCTGCACCTGTACGGTGTTGATCACTTCGTTGGACATTGCTCACACTCCTGAATCAGGCCGGATGAATCCTGCTCATTGAGGGATAACGCCTGTGCAGAATAGGCCTGCACCCCCGGATCACCAATAACCAATCGGCGGGTAATCCGTTAGACCAATCTACCCGGCGACCTGTTGCAGAATGTCGCGCAGGCGGTCCAGCGCGATATCGATATCCAGCGTCTCGATGGCGCCAAAACCGAAGTACATCCCGCTTCTGGCCGGCTGCTGGTAATAGAAGCCGTCGATGGCGTACAGCCCGACTTCGACCTTTTTCGCCAGTTCGATCACCAGCGGCAAGTCGATCGGCACCCGGCAGAACACCGCCATGTGGAAGCCCGCACTCGCCGGCACGGCCTCCAGCCACGGCGAGAGGTCAGTGGCCATGCGCGCCAGGATCCGCTCGCGGCGCTGGGCGTAAACGGTGTGGCAGCGGCGGATGTGCTTGAGCAGGCAACCCTCGGCGATGAACTTGGCCAGCGCCCATTGCGGCAGGGTGGAAGCGTGCAGGTCGGTGAGCTGCTTGGCGCGGATCACCGCTTCGAGGATCGCTGGCGGCAGGATTGCGTAGCCCAGCCGCAGCTCTGGCAGCAGGGTCTTGGAGAAGGTGCCGACGTAAGCGACGATGCCGCGCTGATCGAGGTTATGCAGCGAATCCGTTGGCCGGCCCTCGTAGCGAAATTCGCTGTCATAGTCGTCCTCGATGATGATCGCGCCCAGCTCGTAAGCCCGGGCCAGCAACGCTTCGCGTCGCGCATGGCTCATCGGCATCCCCAGCGGGAACTGGTGCGACGGCGTCACGTAGATCAACCGGGTGCCGTCGGGAATGTGCTGCACCTGAATCCCTTCCGCATCCACCGGCACCCCGACCACGGTCGCGCCATGTGTGCCGAACAGCAGCCGCGCCGGCGGATAACCCGGATCTTCCATCGCCACCAGACTGCCGGGGCGCAGCAGCACCCGGGCGATCAGGTCCAGTGCCTGTTGCGCGCCGTTGCACACCACGATGTCTTCGTCCTGGCAGTTCACGCCACGGGAAAACGCGATGTGCCGGGCAATCGCATTGCGCAGCGCCGGCAAGCCTTCCGCCACGCTGTAAAAACCCTTGGAACCCGCCATTTGCCGCATGGCGTGGGACACGCAGCGGCGCCAGTCATCGTGGGGGAACTGGCCCTTGCTGGTGGCGCCGCCAATGAAGTCGTAACGCAGCGAGCCTTCCAGCGTCGGGTGCCGCAGGAACACCGGCAGGTTGCACCAGCTCTCGATCACCTCGGCACTGGCCAGCTCGGAATGGCTTTGCTTGCGCTGCACCGGCGTCGAGCGGGCGTTGACGTAGGTGCCTTTGCCGATGACGCCGGTGAGGAAGTTTTCGTAAGTCAGTTGTGCGTAGGTGTCGGAAATGGTCTTGCGCGAAATCCCCAGTTGCTCGGCGAGCAAGCGGCTGGGCGGCAGTTGCGTGCCGGCGGCCAGACGCCCGGATTCAATGGCGCCGCGCAGTTGCTGGTACAACTGACCGGCCAGATCCTTGCGGCCGTTGATCACGACATGAAGTTCCATACCGACGGGGCTCTCCGGGAAATTGAGTGTGCCGGCCAGATTACTCCCGAATGCGCTGTCGACAGTAGTTGCGCATCACAAATACCCGAAATTGGCCCTGATCCAATGTGGGAGCGAGCCTGCTCGCGATAGCGTCCTGTCAGTCACCATTGATGATGCAGACAAAGCGCCATCGCTAGCAGGCTAGCTCCCACAAGGTTTTGTGTTTGGCATTAATCAGTGGTGTACCGGTTTTCCGTGGAATTGGGGCTGTAACCCTGGCGCACCAGCGCTTACCGTGAAATCACTCTTCTGCTGCCCGAGACCCCCCCATGTCCCCGCGTCTGGATTACTACAGCGCTTCACCCAAAGCCATGAAAGCAATGATTGCCCTGGAAGCGCTGACCAGCAGCCTGAGCATCGAGGCGCCGTTGCTGCACCTGATCAAGATCCGCGCCTCGCAGCTCAACGGCTGCGCGTTCTGCACCGACATGCATTCGGTGGAAGCGCGGCGGGCAGGGGAGACGGACCGGCGGCTGTACGCCATCGCGGTCTGGCGTGACAGCGGCTTCTTCAACCTGCGCGAGCGGGCAGCGCTGGCGTGGACCGACGCAGTGACACTGCTGGCGGAAAGTCATGTGCCGGACGATGTCTATGAACAGGCGCGAACAAAGTTCAACGAAGGCGAACTGGTGGACCTGACCATGGCCGTCAGCACCATCAGCAGCTGGAATCGCCTGGCGGTGAGTTTTCGGCAAGTCCCCAGTGACTGATCTACGAAACTAGTTCGGTGGCCGCTGCGGTTTCACCGACGTGCCAAACGTATTGCCCATCCGCGTACTGGTAGCCGCCGGCGTCGCCAGTCCCACCTGATTCGGCGGGCGCTTGTTGACCGGCACATTCATCGCTTCCTGATTCTTTTGCGCAGCCGCCGCGCCGTCGGGGTTGTTGCCCATCTGTTGGCTCAGGCAGTCGTAATTCGGCGCCTTGTAACCGCCCACGGTCACCTCGACGCAACCCACCGCCTGCTCGGCCTGCACGCCGCCCGACAGCGTCAACAACAGCCCGCTCAGCGCCAATGTCCACAGTGATTTCATGTGTGCCTCCTGGCCGGCCCGAAGGGGCCGCTCTGACTCAAGAGTCTAGTGCAACGGGCGCGCCGATCCCGTGATGGTTTTTTTGCAGTGGCCGTCACACCAGATTCATAAACAGCCCTCAGGATGACGGTTTTCAGGGATACATCAGCCGTGCAGCGAGGCCGTGCCAGGGAGGATGTTGTGCGCTCAGCGCTCATGCGCCAGCTCTGTCTGGGGCTGCTGCTTGGCTTGTTTCTGAGCCGCGCCAGCGCCGATCCGGTGCCGGCGACGATGCGCATGACGCTGCACATCCCGGCCCAGGAACTGGCCCGCGCCCTCGATCAGTTCAGCCGCACCACCGGCATGGCGGTGTTGGTCGACAGCCAGTTGAGTCGCGGTCGACGTTCGCTGGCGGTGGACGGTGAATTCACCGCCGCCGAAGCGCTGCGGCGGATGCTCGGTGGTAGTGGATTGATGGCCAAGTACAGCCGCGACGACGCGTTCACCTTGCAGGTTGCGCAAGTCGAAGAAGTGCCAATGCCGGCGGAGAAACCGACCCCCGCCAGCGTCGCGGTCAACCGCAGTTACGCCACGGCGGTGCAGGCGGCCATCGAACGCAACCTGTGCCGTTCGCCGCTGACCCGGCCCGGCAGTTTTCGCGCGGTGTTGCAGCTGTGGATCGGTCGCGACGGCGTGGTGCAGCACAACCGGTTGGTGACCTCGACCGGCGATATTCGGCGCGATGCAGCGCTGGTAGACAGTTTTCACACGCTCAGGATCGACCGGCCCACACCCGGCGCATTGCGCCAGCCAGTCACGTTGCTGTTGTTACCCGAATCGTCAGGAAAGCGCATGGAATGCACACAATGGGAAGGAGTTTCCGGGGGATGAAAGACGCCGGACAAAGTTCGATGGTCCAGCTGTTCCTGACGTCCTACGAGGACTTTCGGGTGCGCCTGCGACGCCGTCTCGGCTCGGAGGACCTGGCCAACGACGTGCTGCACGAAACCTACCTGCGGGTCGACCGCATGGAAGCGCCGCCGAACCTGCTGCGGCCCAACGCCTACCTCTATCGCATGGCCCTGAACATCGCCGCCGACCGCCGCCAGGCCGATGCACGGCTGCTCACCGGCAGCGAAGTCGAAGAACTGCTGCAAGTCAGCGACGAAGCGCTGGACCCGATGCGCGTGGTCGGCGGCCAAAAGGAAATCCAGTCCCTGCTCAGCGCCCTCTACGAACTGCCGGCCCGGCGTCGCCGGATCTTCATCGCCGCACGGCTGGAAGAAGCGCCGCACCTGGAAATCTCCCAGCGTTTCGGCATCTCCACGCGCATGGTCGAGAAGGAAATCAAGGCTGCCCTCGGACACTGCGCGGCCAAACTGGAAAGAAAAGTGTTTCAGCGGTTCGGTCGCGGGGCCGGAAAACCGTCTAGTGAATGAAGCTCCGATTTAGTGTCCCGATCAACCCGTCGAGTACCTGTGCGTTTGAACATCTTCCGTCTGACACCTGCCGAGCCCACGCCTGCCGAGCGTCTGCAAAGCGAAGCCCGCGACTGGCTGATCCTGCTGACCTCCGGCCGCGCCACGGTCGCCGACGCCCGAGCGCTGCGTCAGTGGTGCGCCCAAAGCCCCGAACACGCCCGCGCCTTCGAAGAGTGCAAGGCCTTGTGGCACCTGCTGCAACCGGCGGCGGAAGAATTGCGGGCTCCACGCAGGTTTGGACGACGGGCCTTTCTCGGCGGCGCGATTGCCGCATCGGCGGCGTTCCTGCTGGTGCGTGGCACGATACCGGGCGGGTTCTCCGGACTTGGCGCGGATTACATCACCGAAGTCGGCCAGCAACGCCGGGTCGAACCGGCCGATGGCTTGAGCCTGGAATTGAACACTCAGACCCGCATCAACCAGCGTTCTGTGGATGAGGGCGTGCAAGGTTTTGAACTGGTCAGCGGCGAAGTCGAAGTGCAGACCGCACGGCTGCCGATGGCGATGCAGGCGGGTGGCGGCTGGTTGCGGGCGAGCAGGGCGCGCTTCAACCTGCGCAACCTCGATCAGCAGGTGTGCGTGACGTGCCTTGATGGCGCGGTGGACGTGGAAGTCGAAGGCCGCAGCCTGCGCCTGGAACCAGGCCAGCAACTGACCTATGACGCGCAACAGGTTGGCACCGTGCAAAGCGTAGATACGGCGGCGGTGATGAACTGGCGTCAGCAGGTACTGGTGTTCAACGGCACGAGCCTCAGCCAGATGATCGACGAGATCAACCGCTACCGCCCGGGGATGTTGCTGCTGCTCAACCGCGAACTCGGCCAGCGCCGCGTACAAGCACGTTTCTCCCTCGACCAACTGGCCGGCGTCGGCGCGCTGATCCGCGATGCCTACGGCGTCAAATGCACTGAATTGCCGGGTGGCGTCGTCGTCCTCAGCTAACCCGACACAACCCCCACAAACACCCCATACCCCCTGTGGGAGCCAGCCTGCTGGCGATGAGGCCCGCACATCCGACATCTCATTGCCTGACCCACCGCATCGCCAGCAGGCTGGCTCCCACAAAGTTCAACGGTGACCGCCGCTACTGCAACGGCCCCATCACCTGCCGATACTTCTCCACCCCCTGCGCCGTCTCCCGAGTCAACCGCACCTCCAACCCCAACGGATCCTCCCGCCGATTCCCGCTCAACTGCCGCCACCCCTTGTCCGCCTCCCAAACCCGCACCTGCAAATCACTCACCTCACCCAAAACCGCCACCCCAGCCGTAGGCGCCGGCAACGGATACCGACTCCGCGCCGGCGCGACCGCGCGATACAACGTGTCCCCCTTGAGCCACCAGCGCACTCGCTGCAACGCCCCCGGCTGATCCGCCGCACTCCGAATGATGTCCAACCGAAACCCCTTGCTGTCACTGCTGCGCACCGTAACGGCAGGCGGCGCCGTCGCCGGTTCATCCTCGGTGCCAACCTTCTTCGGCTCCGTCAGCTCAATCCCGGCGCGCATCTCCACATCCCGCTGCATCTGATTCAACGCCCGCAACAGGCTGTCGCTCTGCTCACCACTGGCCTGCAAATGCTTGTCGGCGCGGGTGACACTGTCCAGCCCCTTCCAGGCAATCAGACTGACCACCGCCATCAACAGAATCGCGACCATCACCTCGATCAGCGTAAAACCTTGTTGTCTGTTCATTGCACGCTAATCCGACCCGAAGCATCGCGCAGCACACTCAACCGATTGAGCCCGTCAGACAGCGTCAACTGCAGCGGCGGATTGATCCACTCCGCGTTCAGCACCACTTTCTGCTTGGGCTCCACCCGCACCTCCAGCTTCGGACTCTGCCAGGGACGCGGTCGCAACTGCGGGTCCCGATCGAAATGATCAAAACCCTTGCCACTGTCACTGCGCCGACTGAACCGAAACCCCTTGCCATCGCTCAACCACGCAATCGGCCGGCCATCGGCGCGGGCCTCAGCCTGGGCAATCTGCAGCAACTGCGCCACGCGCTCGGCGTCCTTGCGCAGCAACTGCAACGGATCGGGCTTGATACTCAGACTGATCGCCGCACTGGCGATCCCGATGATCACCAGCACCACCATCAACTCGATCAGCGTAAAACCCTGCTGCCTGCACCGGTTCATCGAATGCGCACTCCCTTGCGTCCAGCCCGTCCCAAAAAACCATCCTGCACGGCCAACATGTAAGGCGTGTGAAATAAAACCGTGAGAATTGCCGCGTAGTCTGGTCACCGGGACTAAAAGGAGATTCAGCCCATGAGATTCACCGCACGCTTTTCACCCCCCCAAATCATCCAGGCCGCCGCACTGCTGGCCGCCCTGGTCGGCATCGCCACCTGGTCATCCCTGCTCCTGACCACCGCCGAATCCCACACCCCGGCGGCCACCCCGCAACTGCTCGCGGCGCGCAGCGATAACCCGGCGTTGCAGTGGTTTTCCAATCGCACGGCGCCGGTGGAGATCAAGGTCAGCGGCGTGATGGCAGGGAGCCGGGGGGCGGTGGCGATACTCAGCCTGAATGACGGGCCACCGAGGAGTTTTTTACAGGGGGAGCGGGTGAGTCCTGGGGTGAAGTTGGTGGCGGTGGAGGGGGATGGGGTGGTGATTGAGCAGGGTGGGGAGAGGGTGCGGTTGGAGGTGGAGCGGTTGGGGGAGGGGGTGGAGATGCCGAGCCTCACGAGGCCATGATTTAATTGGGTGAATGATCACTTCCGGTCAGCGGAGCCATTGAGTTGTATTGGGGTTAGTTTCTTTGCAGCTGTCTACCGATTAGTAGACAATCCCGAAAACTATTTCCTTGCAGGGAGCAAGTCAGTGAAACCATTAGTTGAATACTGTCATGGGGCTGTAAAAGCCTTAAATGCTCAATACGAAATGACTAAGGTGCTGGGGCACTCTGTCACAGCAGGTTCAGCGCGAGAGCGGCTTATTCAAGACTTCCTTCTTGCACATCTTCCGGAAATGACCAGCGTCGTAAGCGGAGTGATCATTGACTCGGAGGGGCGGCGTTCTAAACAACAAGATATTGTTCTGATGTTGAAGTCCATGCCTAGGCTTCCGTTTGCTAGCGGCCATGACCTCATATTTCAAGAAGGAACCGTTGCAACGTTCGAGATTAAAACAGATATAACGCCATCTGTCCTTGAGGCTATATTTCTCAATATTGAGAGCGTTAAAGCACTTTCTCCAAGTACGCTTGAAGGTGTGCAGTTGGGTGACTTGGATTGGCCTTATAATCGAATATTGAACGTTATTCTCACATATGGCGGATCTCCTTTAGAGAGCATTGAGCAAACCCTGGTAGCGCTGCAAGAGGCGCGTCAGCCAGATGTTTACTTTGATTTAACAAAGGGAATTCTTGTGAAGAATGAAGGTGTATTGTTTGGTGTGAGTGGCTCAAGTTCTTACCTTGTGTTCAATGATCCTGCCGTTGGCCTTGCACGCCTGCTTGCACTGTTGTCCAAAGTTACAGGACGCTTGGTGATGCGGGGAGTGCAGTGGGAGTCGTATATCTCATAGAGTCATCTAGGGGGCGAATAGATCTATTCCTAGTAAGTAGGTCGAGAAGTCGGGGTGGTTTGATTCCGAAAATAAATCTGTCCCCTTTGATGGTCCCCTTTGATGCGGTCCAGTATTTATTGGGGGACTAGCCATGTTGGCACGGTGCGGGCTCTTGAGTTTCGACGAGCTCTTTTTTTAGCTCTACAGCCAGTTCGGTCAGCGCGATCATGCGATTATATTGCACTAGCATCATCTGCACGTAGCCACACATAAAAAAGAAAAATATGTTTGCCACTGTAACAGCAAATATCCAGTCCATACTTGCGCTGACGCCTACGCTGTCAAGAGTCTTGGTTAGTGTCGAAATGCCGATAAATAGGGCAAGTGAGCCGGGGATGATCCCGATTTTTTCCAAGGCTCCGGTAACCATATAAGTGCGTTTTTCGAATCCGCAACGTTCGCTTTTTAGTTCGAGTGCACCAAGTTTTAAAGTTTCATGGGGAAGCGATATGAGCTGAGGTAAATACTGTGCGTCGACGTGCATTACCATTTTTACGTTCCATTCCAGTAGGCTTGCAAATGGTGCGGTGATCACTTTTATTAATGAGTGGCGATAAAGCACTATGCCGATGAAAGGGTAGAGGAATAGGGCTAGGTAAGACATGGCAATCAATCCCCAGCTCGTAATGTAAAGCCACTGAGCATTGTAGAATGTACTGATTATGGCAAGTAATACTGCCAGAATTGACGGACTTATCATTGCCAGCCAAAAGTATTGAATTTCAATGCGATAGGTTTTATTAGATTTTCGTTGAGTTCGGGTAGTTCGCACGGCTTGCTTGTAGGCTTGCTCGATCTGAGCCTTGATTTGAATGTATTTTTCGCTTTCAGAAGTCATCAGAGTTCTCGAAATGTAAAAATTTAGGAGCGGACAGTCGGGGGGAATTGGATTCGTTTTTAATTTCCCGCTTAAAGCTCGAGTAAGTTGTTAAAGCTGGGCGTAAGTAGTCTCAAAATTTCTAAGAGCTTGATCGACCCTGTATCGAAGCGTTAGAGATGCAGAAAGTCTGACCATTGCTTCGAAAAGCATATGCCCTGATTGAATTTCACATTGACCAACACATAGCCCGCCATATCCGCCCGGTTGATACGCATAGACAGTATAGAAAACACCTCGAGGCTCTCGGTTTAGTCCGGCCGTGATATGCGTTACAGAGCCACCCTCAACAGAACTGCTTGGCAGCGAAAATTCAAGCACATCTTCAAAAGGAATGAACATCGCCGACGCGGACATTACAAATAGACTCGCAATGTCCAGAGCCTCCTCAACTGTTTTAAGGCTGGGAGTTTCGTATTCGTGCTCAAGGAGATTTCGCACGCTGACGACTTTTCGCAAAAGACTCGGCGCCAATAATCCTAACGCTCTCAAACTTTCTATTTTTTTTGGAATATTCCATCTGAGTGACTGATAACCAAACGAGATTAACAACTGGTCAAGCTGGCAGACAATTGCACGTTTAACATTAGTCGTTGCATTAACAAGGGCCGACAATCCGCCGCGCTCAAAATCGTCTTCCGCCAAGCTCAAGAATTCGATAGGCAAAGTTTTCAGCTCCGTCATCTCAAAGCTGCCACCACCTGACGCTATCGTGCTTTTTTCCATGTTGAACTGATGAGCGAGGCAAAACTCTTTGATATCCATTCTAGAACCACTCATTGGCTGCCAAAAGGTGTTTACAGATGCAGTGTATCAGCGACACCGGTAAGGTGGCCGAACTGATACGTGCAGAAAAAAGCGTAAAATTAGCCCGCGGAAATGCTACTTCCTATAAGCGTATTGCTGAGGTCGAAGTGGATGTATCATCTAGCTCCTGAGATCAGAAAATCGGAGTAAATTGATTGTTTCAATTCTGCTGAGCCCTGCGTCGGAACTCCTGAAGTTCCCATACGGATAAGCTCCTTGGAGCGGCAGTGAGCTTAAGCTCGCTAATCGTTTTCAGATATTGTGATTTACAGTCATTGGAAGTCCAGTCGTAATCAAGTTTTGCGAGATCACGCACGATTCCGTCCAAGGGGCAATGGGGAGGTTCTTCGCAAAATCCCGCTGTCCAAAGGTATTTCAAATGAATGTTGACCAGCTTCTGCGCGACACCAAACCGGAGACGTCCCTCATGTAGCGCGTCTTTATGCTCCTTGGAAAATTCTAATGCAAGTTTGTCGATGTATTCGACGTGCTCGGCTTCGGATATGCGTTTGCTCGAATATGTGGCTGAAATGTCTTTAAGTACTCGTCGGAAGCTGCTCTTTACTTTTACTCGTTGCGAGTGGGTGGTGGACGATGCGTAAACAGGCCAAGTTTCGCTTCGAGTGGATAGTGCTGCTTTAAGACTAAGCAAACCGATTTCGTAAAGTAGGAAATCGGTTTTTTCGTGTCCTAACAACATAGCGGCTACCTCGCGTGCTGTAATAAGTTTTTCATTGGTTGAGTTTGGTGCAATGTGATGGTTGAAGTTGCTATCAAAATAAGATTCTCTCCATTTTAATTGTCTTTTGCGGGAATGTTAGTGCTGGATAAAACTATAAAGTAGGCGTGCTTCTAGCGAGATTCCAAGCTGCAATGGAACGGTGAAGTTTAGTCTCGCGAAATTCCACCTCTTCTATTCCAGATCTCAATACGCTTTCGATTCGGTCGGCGTCTACTTTACCACCTCGTCCAATTTCACAAATCATTCCACCTGCTAAAATATTAACCGCATCATGTCCTCTGACATAATTCCAAGGATCAACCTCCGGCAGTGCTTGGATTTTCACTTCTAGATCGTCAATGGAAAGACAAACCCCTTTTTCAATAGCATAGCGATTCACACTATCAAAGTCGTAAGCCCAAGCGCCCTTTTGCATAAAAGCTTGCGGGCGAAACCTTCTTAACGAAACGCTATTAGTTAAATCGTTGACTGCACGGATTTTTCCAAATTGAATTGCAATGTCGCGTACATATTCAAGAACGGTACAGCTACGGTTTTTTTCAAAGGCTTTGACTTTGGCAGGGTCAGAGAATTCCGCCAATACTTTACCATACGCACTTGATCTTAATAGGACGCCTTCTAAGTCTCTTGGGTCGGTAGTTATTATGTTTCCTGGTATCGAGTCAACTGCTAGCAGCCAATCGATATCTGCATCAACGATACCTAGCATTCGTTTTGAAACAGGGTTTGTAGTCAAGGCTTGTATTGACCCTATTACGTTTCTTTTGCCGCCGCTTACTATAAGCTCGACCTCTGGATCTTTCCTTGCTTCAAAAAAACGAATATCACTTGGGCCTTCAACTAACCAATACAGTCCTTTCGAGCTTGTCTCCATCATAATTATTTCGGAAACAATAACTCCGACACTTTTATCCCAGTCACTCATCGTCTGACTCCGCATCCAAGGCAGACATCAGATCATGACGGCCTCCAACAATGAATGGAGAGTGTGTTGCGACCACTGCGTTAAATCCTACCTCTTTCGCAACGGAAATTAGTTCTGGTAAAAAAGCTTTTTGCCAGCTTACATGTAGGGATAGTTCAGGCTCGTCTATAAGGACGAGTGTTCCTGATGGTACTTTGAAAAGTAACTCGTACATTAAAACTAGTTCATGTTGTTCGCCGGAGGATAAAGACTCTAAGGGCAGTTCGTCACCTGAGTCAAGTTTCACATAAAGGCCTCTCGCTTTACTTAAAAGAACCCGTTTATTTCTGAATTTTTTCTCCATGCTACCTAAAAGTAGCTGAGCTCGCGCAAGTAAGCTGTCGAAAACTGTTAATTTAAGTTGGCTGTCTCTTACAAATAAGCTCATTATTTCAAGTTTGTTGAAGTCTACGGTGTCAAGGCTTTTGATATCGAAGGGTTGAACCGACTCTGCTTCTAATAACCCTATTGCTCGTAGGTCCCTTAGCTTGTTAACGGTTTCGCTAAATTTAATTTTTAGCTCTTCAATGCTCATTGAAGGCTGTGATTCTGAAATAAATCTGTGTGGAAATGATTGGTCTAACTTCTGTGCGTTTGCACCGTAGCTTTTTAACGCTGAGTTTATGTGTGCGACCAAATCTCGAGCGCACTCGTGAACAGTTGGGGTCATTTTGCTTAACTTGGTACCAATCACTCCGATAGCAATGTTTGGATTGGGCTCCATAGTTGGTCGATATAATCGATTGGTTTCTACGAAATGAACAGAAAATGTGCTTAGTATTTCTTTTACTGCTTTGGATCCGGTTTTTTTTCTGTTTTTTATACTTTCAGAAAGGATAGCGTCTTTGTCGTCTAGTGTAAGTTCTTCTGATGTATCTGATGTGGAATGGTTGTCTATGTAGCTTTTGCTTTCTATAAGGCTTCGATAGTTTTCGGTCACCGATGCAGAGCGAGCCGAGGCGGCTATCTTGCTGTAAAGCCTAGAGAGATCTGATTGTGTTTGTGAGATGGTGTTGAATGTATGTCTGGCTAATAGCTTTTCATTTGAGAAAATAATTACCTCTAGCTTTCCGGTTGGAGATGGTTCTTTTCCAGATCCACCTGAAGAGGTTGTTTTTAACTGTGTAACTAATATTCGCAGCGCATTGCTTAATGTGATGCTTACCCTGTTAAATGGGATTTTAATAAGTTCTTCGAAATTTGATGAGAATATATAATTTATACATTTCAAAACCGCAGTTTTTCCAACGCCATTCGGGCCGTGCAGTATTGAGATTCCTTCAGGGTGATCAAAATTTATTTTGTGATTGTATAGCCCGTACAAGTGTTCGATATAAAACTCTGAAATCCTAGTCATTATTAAAATTCCATTCTGAAGGTTTTGGAATGCGTTAAAGTTTTGCCAAAATGATATCATGTGCATTAAATAAACTGCGCGTCAAGCATTTTTTAAATGCAGGTAAAGTGTGAGTTTTCCCTCTTCTGGTTCATATTGAATAACCTGTCAAGAGGAGGGTAAGAGGAAGAAAAAGAACAAGAAAAGGTGACGCAAGAAAGAGGGATTTTTTTTTCACCGGAGTGTTTCTGATAGAGTCCGCACTCGTTCAATCCGCTGACAGGGAGTCAAGCACATGGCAAAGCCTGCCGCACGAATCAGTGATCCAACCTCCTGCCCGATGCCCGGGCATGGCCCGAAGGCCATTGCCTCAGGATCCTCCGACGTGTTCTTCGACGGCCTCGCTGCCGCCCGTAAAGGGGATACCTGTACCTGTGGAAGTGCTCTGGTTTTGGGTGTTTCCGCTACGGTGTTCATCAATGGCAAAAACGCTGCGCTGATCGATACCACAGGTTCACACGGCGACGTTGTGATTGGTGGTTCGGGGACTGTCATCATCGGGGATTCGCATACCCCGGCACCTTTCACTCCTCCTTTACCTCTCGCCATTCAGAAACGATTCGGGCAGTCGTTCAGTGTTACCGACAGTGAGACGGGTAAGCCGTTGGCGTTTCGTGACTACGTTGCGACGGTCAATGGCGTCGAGACCAAAGGCGTCACCGATGCTGATGGCATCGCACACATCAAAACGCCGACGCCCAATGCCCAAATCTCACTTCACATCACGTTCAATGCCCCAGCTCGAACGCTTCATGAATTTTCGGAGAAACAGTAATGGCCGCCAGTTTTGCGACACAGGCAACTGCTCAGGAGATTAAGCCAGGCGAGTTCATGTGCCCTATACCGGTGGCTGTGAATGATCGAGCGGCTACTCGCGAGGCGATCATCAAACGGGTTCGGGATTTGAAGGTCACGTTTGTCGAGCGCTCGTCCTGGAAAGCGTTGGATGGCAAGAAGGACATGGTCAAGGATTGGGACTACACCATGATCGCTTTGCACCACGCGGGCCGCAGCCATAGTTGCACTCCCGGTGCGGAGCAGATGCAAGAAATCCAGAAAGGACACCTGAGCCAGAAGTACGACGATATTGGCTACCACTACGGCATTGATTGCACTGGGCAGGTTTTTGAAGGTCGTGACATTCGGCTTCAGGGTTCAAGTGTTCTGAAATACAACACAGGGCTTATTGGCATCGTTCTGCTGGAAAACCTGACGACACCGGAGGAGGGCGGCGATTGGGTCGCCAAAGGTCGGATGGCTCTGGATAGCATCGGTTACAGCACCACAAACGTTATTCCCAAAGAGCAAATCGTTTCGCTGATGCACCTGATCGACGCATTGAAAAGCGTGTTTTTTATCAAGAATTTTGGTGGCCACCGGGAATATCCAGGGCAAGGCTCTGAAGGGAAAATTTGCCCCGGAAATATTGGAATGGAGCTGGTCAGAAATATCAGAGCTAAAACCCAACTGCTTCCACCGCCGGCGCCACAGCAATGAAAAAGCTTTTAATCGCAGCAATCCTCGCTGTAGTAACCGTGCTCTATGTCGGCTACTACGAAGCACTTGAGGACGGGGATATCGAGACCATTGTCTTCATCAAGAAGCACCCGACGTTTCTGATGAAGTTCTACAACATCCACGCCAACGATGGAGAGATCAGGAAGGTAGAGCGCCTGACAGCCGAGGAGCGAGGATGGATCATTGATTACTGCAGATACCGGTTAGGAATCGACACCGACTTGAAGACTCAGGATGACGTCGAGATGTGTCGGCAAAAATAGATCTGTGCATCTAGCCTAGGTTGTCAGTTATGACTGGCAATTTGGGCCATTTTCCTCCATCTGTTGAGATAACGGGACGGATCTGTTGAAGGACAAGTGACGGAGTGAATCCTCGATAAACGCCGGCGTTTAAAAAGACATCTCCAGACACTCTCTCAGGCTACACACCCTTGCGCCGTTGCCTACAGCTACGCCAGAATCCGCCGGCTTGTGCGCTTTGTACCTGGTCTTTATCGTCTACGTGTCGCTGGCAACCCAGCGACCGGGTTTAGCGACCCGACCAGGTATAAGTTCAACGACGCTCCCGTTTGTCGCAGACATTTGCGATGACGATATGGTGGCTGTGCGTGGGAGACCTTCGGGTCTGCCGGGTCTTATACCTCTCGGTTCGCTAACCCGCGTACAGCTGCCACCCTTACTTGTTTAGCGACAGGTGTTGGTGGTTCCACCAGGTATAAAAATGGAGCTTCACCATGATCAAACCAACACCCAGTCCGCCCGAAACCGAATCGGTTTCCCCCTACGAATCCATCGATTCCAGAAAACTCCACGAAGCCGCCGACCGAGCGCTCGACCATTACCTCTGTCCACCCGGCTCCACGCCGCCCCCACGCAGAACCCGCGGGATGTATGCCGTGACTGCGGACAACAAAAACGAAGAACTGCTGATTGATGCCAGTGAAACACTCGCTTCGGCCCAAACCATTGCCCAGAACATCGCCAGTCTGGTGCCGGCTTCGCAGCGTCGGGCGTTGGTGGGCATTGCGCAGTTGATCATGCTCGGGGAGTTGGCGGTGAATCGGGCGTTGGATAATTTGCAAATGCCAGGGTGAGGCAGACCTCGGGATGATCTGCTGAGTAAACGGGTGTCAATTCTGGCGCCTTCGCGAGCAAGTCAAATCGTGAAAAAGGGGACTGATTCATTTCAATCGGTCCCCTTTTTGTTGCTTAACCCGCGTCGCCGCTATCTGGCTATGAAGGCGCATCCGGTTACTCGATAACCGCTTTGTGTCAGTGCCAGTCTCTAAAACAATGCATGCATTGGCGCGCACGCCAAGTCCTCAACTGCCCACCGCAGTGCGGGCAGTGGGCAAGCTTTTGCTCGCACAGAGGTGACATTCGATGGCGGAAGTATTCCCAAACGATATCCGGATCAATATTTTCTCGACGGACTATCTCATCTGCTACTGCTTGGTCACCCTTCTTGTGGAAGACCCCAATGATCGCTAGCGTTTCAACCGATGGGCAGTAAGCCGTAATGAGCTCGCCGCATCGATTACAAACACGTTGACCATGGCCATTAATCATAAATTCGCTTCAGTGTCGGGAATTGGATAAGTCCTTTTACTAGACGCTCGGTGCAGAGGCAACGGACGCTAATGGCCAAAAGTGGCCGATCGTGAATGGCAGAAATGGGTGATGTCTCAAAATGTCGTTGAAACGTGCCGGAAAAAAAGTGGCCGAGGTCGTCAGCTACACCTGACAACCTCGGCCATTTTCTTTCCGGCTGTTGAGCTACAGCGCTCAGCCGCTTACGTCTTCACCTCAACATGATCCAACGCCTGATTCACCGCCAACCCCGCAACCATAACCACCTGCGCAATACCCAGCGCAGTCTTGCGGTGCGCAGGCTCCAGGATAGCGGCGAAGTTGCTGAGCATTTCGCTGGCGGAGCCGAGGGATTCGCTGGCGTTGGCCAGGAGGGATTCGCTGTTGTAGGCGGGGTTGGCCAGGAACATGGGGTCGTGTTTGGTGTGGCTGCCCATGATGCGTTGTTGTGGGGTGAGGTAGTGGTCGAGGGCGCGTTCGGCGGCTTCGTTGAGGGTTCGGGAGTCGGGGAATTGGTAGGGGGAAACCGGATCGGTTTCTGGTGGATTGGGTGTTGGCTTGATCATTGATGTAACTCCAGTACTGATTAAATTGGAGTCAACCACTCTCGCTACCAAACGAGGGGGTGGCGACCATACGCAGGTTGGTAGACCGGAGCACTGGAACCGGCGCTTCCGAAGAAGCCCTGAGCATGGCCACCATAAATCCAGTCGCAAGAATGCAACTGCATGAGGTGACGCAATGCGTCAGCGCTGCGGGCTACCAAACCCGATCACTGGTTTTCAGTGACCATGGAACGATAAGACCCGCGTACTAGACGCACAAGCCGGCGGATTCTGGCGTAGTCGTAGGTAATGACGCAAGGTTGTGTAGCCTTGACGACGTTACGGTTGGTGTCTTTTAAACGGGGTTTTGGGAGGGGGTAAACGGGTGGGTTGAAGAGCGGCCCTCACCCCAGCCCTCTCCCGGAGGGAGAGGGGGCCGACCGAGGTGTCTTGCGCTTTACATCGACCTGAGAGACTGAGTTGATTATGGATTCAACGCGGTATGTGCAGGTTGGTTTAGATCTTTAGGTGGGTGTCGGAAATGTCCCACGCTGATTCATTTGCCATCGAGGGGGCCGACATTTAAGGCGGGCTCGGGCTAGGGATTCTCGGGGCGGCTAAGCAACGTTTCAATCTTAGCCAGCGGAGGCCGCTCCTGGCTGCGATCAAAAACCTGCACACCAACCTTCAACAACCGCCCATTCTCCGCCCCCCCAATCACCTGCTCACACCGCAACAACAACCGCCCTTGATCACACTCCATCGCCTTGACCCCCATCGGCAATCTCCCTTCCAGCCGAAGTTCAGCCATCCGACTCTGCGCCGCAATCATCGCAATCGAGCGATCCCGCAAAACCCCGCTGCTCTGCGTCATCAACCCCGCCACACGAACAGCGGCGGACATGGCGACGGCGATGATCGCCAGCGCGACGAGCACTTCTATCAGGGTGAATCCGGCTTGCGGGGAGGGGGTGCGCATCGGGGGCTCGGGCAGTCGGGCAGCCCTTGACGCTAACGCCCGTGCTTGACGGCTTGACGACGAAAACACCCGAGGATTTTCAACATCCCTGACATATCTTCTTGCAACACTGCGCGTCGAATCGAATCAAGCCAGGGAATGACGAGATGGATATCGCGCAATTCAAACAGCCCAGTCGACCGAGCCGGATGCCCCGTGGGCAGCAGGGTTTTACGCTGATCGAGATCATGGTGGTGGTGGTGATTCTCGGGATTCTGGCGGCGATGGTGGTGCCCAAGGTGCTCGACCGGCCGGATCAGGCGCGGGCCACGGCGGCGAAGCAGGACATTGGCGGGTTGATGCAGGCGCTGAAGCTGTATCGCCTCGATCACGGCACTTACCCGAGCCAGAGCCAGGGCTTGAAAGTGCTGGTGGAACGGCCGGCCGATGCGAAGAACACCAACTGGCGCTCGTACCTGGAGCGCCTGCCGAATGACCCGTGGGGTCGTCCTTATCAGTACCTCAATCCCGGTGCCAACGGCGAGATCGACATCTTTTCCCTCGGCGCCGACGGCCAGCCTGACGGCGATGGCGTGAATGCCGACATCGGTTCCTGGCAGTTGTAAGGCCGGTCATGAACAGCCAATCGAACCAGCAGGGTATGGCGATCATCAGTGCGCTGCTGATTGCGGCGGTGGTCGCGGTGATCGCCGCCGGCATGCTGACTCGCCAGAGCGTTTCGACCCGGGCGCTGGAAGCCGAACAACTGCGCGTGCAGGGCCGTTGGGTGTTGCACGGCGGGTTGGAGATCAGCCGGCAATTGTTGTGGGATGCCCGGCAGCGCGATCCGCTGACCCGACTCGACCAGCCGTGGGCACAGCGGTTGAACACCCAGGGTTTCGAGGGGCGGCTGGAGGACGAGCAGGGCAAGTTCAACCTGCGCAATCTGGTGGCCAACGAGCGAATCGATGACGCGCAGGTGCAGGCGTTCGAGCGCTTGTGCGAGTTGATTGGTGTCAGCAGCGGCTTGAGCCGGCGCATCAGTCAGCGGGTGATCGGCTCGTATCCGCACCTGTTGAATGCCCAATTGGTGGACAAGCCTGTGGCGAAAAACACCTTCGACAGCGGGCGCGCCACGTCGCCGTCCGCGTCGCGCAAACCGCAATCGCCGACCTTGCCGATGCTGCGCACGCTTGACGATTTGCGCAGTGTCGACGGGGTCAACGATGCGCTGTTGGCGAAACTGGCGCCTTATTTGACGGTGATTCCGGCGACCACTTGGCTCAATGGCAACACGGCCACGGCGCCGGTGCTGGCGGCTTATGTGCCGGGGTTGTCGCTGGAGCGGGCGCAGGCGTTGATCAATGAGCGCGACGCCGGGCGCTGGTTCATCAATCGGGGGGATTTCGTCAATCGCCTGCGACTGCCGCAACTGGAGATCACCAGCGTCAAGGTCGGCATCACCAGCGACTGGTTCCGGCTGCGCGGGCAGGCGCGGCGTGATCAGCGGCGGGTCAGCCTCGATGCGTTGCTGCATCGCAGTCAGGATCGTTTGCCGCAAGTGATCTGGTCGCGGGTGGGCGTATGAGCCAGTTGCGCGTGAATTTGCCGCCGCTGGCGGAGCTGAGTCTCGACAGTGAAGTGGAGTGTGCGTGGCTGGATCGTCAGGGGCAGGTCGTTCGTCAGGAACGTTTGCGGCTCGGCGCGCTGCCGAAGCAACCGCTGGTGTGTTTTCTGCACCCGTCGGACAGCCTGTTGGCGAGCATCGATCTGCCGCCGCTGCCCGCGAGCAAAACCGCTGCGGCGGTGCAATGTGCGGCGCAGGCGTTGATGCTGGGCGACAGCGCTGAGATGCACATCGCTCACAGTGCTCGCAATGAAAGCGGCCAGGTGCAGATTGCCTGGGTAGCACGCAAGGATTTGCAGCACCTCGGGCAATTCGGCTTGAACCTCAAAGGCCTGTACCCGGCGGCCTACAGCTTGCCGGTGATGGCCGGCGGCGTCGGCTGTCTGCACGACGAGCATCTGTTGTTGCGCCACGGCCCGAACGCGGCGCAGGTGCAGCCGATGATCGATGAAGCGTGGCTGCTGGAAACCGGTCTGCCGGCGCACTGGATCGGTGACGGCGCGCCGGAAGCGGTGCAATCGATATTGGCCGACACACAGCGAAACGCCGGCCCGTTGCCAAATTGGGGACTGCACGGCGGCCTCCAGCGACCGGGCACCGAGCTTCGCGGTTGGGGCAGGGCGCTCGGTTGTTGCGCGCTGGCATTGGCGGTGTGGGTGATCGGTTTGAATCTGTACGCCGCCCGCGAGGCCGGGCAGGGCCAGCAGCTCAAGGCGCAGATGGCGCAGCGGGTGAAGCAGGCGTTCCCCGAGTTGCCGGTGATCCTCAATCCGCTGCAACAGGCCCGTCAGCAAATCGCGGCGCGTCAGCAAGGCGCGGTGGATGCGCCGGGTCAGGATTTCACGCGGCTGGTGTTGCAGGCCGGCAGTGGCATGCCGTCCATGGCGGGCACGGTGCAGCGGTTGGAGTTTGTCGACGGCGCGTTGCAGTTGAGTCTGCTGCCCGAGGCCCGGCGTTCGGGCAATGACAAGGATTGGCAAGGCACGCTGGCCCAGGCCGGCATCAGTATCAGCCCGAATGATGACGGCTGGGTCTTGCGCCCGGCCGGCGAGGCGACCGCCGCCACCGACAACGACGACAGCAGCGGAGCCGAAGATGAATAGCCCATCGTTTGCGAAATACCGCGCCGGTTGGCAGCGCTTCAATGCTCAGTTGCAGGCCCGGTGGCAGCCGTTGGCCGTGCGGGAAAAACGCATGGTCGTCGGCATGGCGGCGCTGTTGCTGGGGCTATTTGTGTGGGTGGCGTTGATTCAGCCGCCGCTGAAGAAGATCGCCGCCTCGCAAGTCGAAACCCCGAAATTGCGCGCCCAGGCCGAAGCGCTGGAAGTGCTGTTGCGCGATGTCAGCGTGCGCCCCGACGGGCAGAACCTGGAGCGGTCGCTGCAGCAGACCTTGCAGGCCAGCGGACTGGGCGGCCACTACCAATTGGCAGCCGCGTCCGCCGGCTGGCAGTTGACCTTCGACGCGGCACCGGCCGACGCCGTGCTCGACTGGCTGCTGAGCCAACCCCGGAATTTTTCACTGCAAGTGGTCGAGGCCCGTCTGCAACGTGCAGACGACGCCGCGACCGATGACACGGCCGGCACTCTGTCGGGCACCGTACGCATGGATCAGGCGCTGGGCGCTAAGGAAGCTTCATGAAGGGGTCAGGATCCAAACGCATGGCGTTGCCGATGCTGTTGATGGCATTGAGCGCGTGCAGCAACACCACACCACCGAATCAACCGCCGCTGCTGGTGGACAGCGAACTCGGCCGGCCGCTGGCCAACACCCAGCGCAGTGGCGACGCGGTGCTCGACCGCCAGCGGGCGCAGGCTCAGGCAAGACCGGCGCCGAAGCAGTTGCACAACATCACCGAACGCGCGCGCAGCGGCGGTTCGGCCCGGGGCACGACGTTGCCGGCCAATCCGTTGGGCGATCAGCCGGTGACGCTGAATTTTGTCGACGCGGATATTCAGGCGGTGGTGCGGGCGTTGTCGCGCTCCACCGGCCAGCAGTTTCTGGTGGATCCTCGGGTCAAGGGCAACCTGACGCTGGTCTCCGAAGGCCAGGTGCCGGCGCATCAGGCCTACGACATGTTGCTGGCGGCGCTGCGCATGCAGGGTTTCAGCGTGGTGGATGTGGGCGGCGTGGCGCAGGTGGTGCCGGAGGCCGATGCCAAATTGCTCGGCGGGCCGATCTACAGCGCCGACAAACCGGCCGGCAACGGCATGCTCACCCGCACGTTCCGCCTGCAATACGAGAACGCGGTGAACCTGATCCCGGTGCTGCGCCCGATCGTGTCGCCGAACAACCCGATCAACGCCTACCCGGGCAACAACACCATCGTCGTCACCGACTACGCCGAGAACCTCACCCGGGTCGCGCAACTGATTCAAGGCATCGACACCCCGAGCGCCATCGACACCGACGTGGTGCAGATCCAGAACGGCATCGCCGCCGACATCGCGCCGATGGTTGCTGACCTGCTCGACGCACCGGGCAATGACCCGACGCAGAAAATCGCGGTGATCGGCGACCCGCGCTCCAACACCATCATCATCCGCGCCGGCAGCCCCGAGCGCACGGAGCTGGCGCGCAACCTGATCTACAAACTCGACAACGCCCAGAGCAACCCGAGCAATCTGCACGTGGTGTATCTGCGCAACGCTCAGGCCGGCAAACTGGCGCAAGCGCTGCGCGGTTTGTTGACCGGCGAGAGCGACAGCGGCACCAGCGACAGTGCGCGTTCGGTGCTCAGCGCCATGGGCAGTTCCACTAATTCGAACGGTGGGCAGAACGGCCAGAGCGGCACTCAAACCAACGGCAGCACCTCGACCACTAACAGCGGCAGCACCGGCGGCAGCTACGCCCAGGGCAGCAGCAATAGCAGTGGCAGCAGCAACACGCAAAGCAGCGAGCAGAACGTGGCCTTCAGCGCCGGCGGCGTGACCATTCAGGCCGACGCGACCACCAACACCTTGCTGATTTCCGCGCCGGAACCGCTGTACCGCAACCTGCGCGAAGTGATCGATCTGCTCGACCAGCGCCGCGCGCAAGTGGTGATTGAAAGCCTGATCGTCGAAGTCGGCGAGGACGATGCCAGCGAGTTCGGCGTGCAATGGCAGACCGGCAATCTGGCCGGTAATGGCGTGATCGGCGGCGCCAACCTTGGCGGCTCGGGGATCAACGTCAACGGCAAGACCAGTGTCGACGTGTTGCCCAAAGGTTTGAACCTCGGTTACGTCAACGGCACCGTCGACATTCCCGGCATCGGCAAGATCCTCGACCTGAAAGTGCTGGCCCGGGCGCTGAAGAGCAAGGGCGGCACCAACGTGCTGTCGACGCCAAACTTGCTGACCCTGGACAACGAAGCCGCGAGCATTTTTGTCGGCCAGACCATTCCGTTTGTCAGCGGCAGCTACGTCACCGGCGGCGGTGGCACAAGCAACAACCCGTTCCAGACCGTGACCCGTGAAGAGGTCGGTTTGAAGCTCAACGTGCGGCCGCAAATTTCCGAGGGCGGTACGGTGAAGCTCGACATCTATCAGGAAGTCAGCAGCATCGACGAACGCGCCTCGGCGGCTTCGACTTCGGCCGGGATCGTCACCAGCAAACGTGCCATCGACACCAGCATCCTGCTCGACGACGGGCAGATCATGGTGCTCGGCGGTCTGCTGCAGGACGGCTACAGCCAGAGCAACGACGCGGTGCCATGGCTGTCGAGCATTCCGGGGTTGGGCGCGCTGTTTCGCAACGAACGCCGCTCGATCACCAAGACCAATCTGATGGTGTTCCTGCGCCCGTACATCATTCGCGACAGTGCGGCGGGGCGCAGCATCACCCTCAACCGCTACGACTTCATGCGCCGCGCTCAGGGCGGTCTGCAACCGGAACGCAGCTGGGCGATGCCGGACATGCAGGCGCCGCAATTGCCAACCGCTGCGCAGGGCGTGCCGGCAGCCGTTCCGACTTCCGGTCCGCGAGCGGTGATCAAGGCTGTGCCGATTGAAGCAGGCCCGCGGTTATGAGCAGCTTGCCCTACGCCTGGGCCAAGGCGCAGCGGATTCTGCTGCGCGACGGCGTGCTGACGGTGTGCCCGTCGACGCCGGGCTGGTCGATCAGCGAAGTACGGCGGCAGTTCGGCGCGGCGAAACTTGAGCGGGTGCGCGACGACGAACTCGACGGCTTGCTCGCCACGGCCTACGCCGATACCGGCAGCGCGGCGGCGGTGGTCGGGGCGGCGGAAAACGAAGTCGACCTCGACCGCCTGATGCAGGACATGCCGGAAATCACCGACCTGCTCGACACCCAGGACGGCGCGCCGGTGATCCGCATGATCAACGCCTTGCTCACCCAGGCAGCACGGGACGAGGCCAGCGATATTCACATTGAACCGTTCGAAACCCATTCGGTGGTGCGCTACCGGGTCGACGGCACCCTGCGCGACGTGGTCTCGCCACGCAAGGCGTTGCACGGTGCGCTGGTGTCGCGGATCAAGATCATGGCCCAGCTCGATATCGCCGAAAAACGCTTGCCGCAGGATGGCCGCATTGCGTTACGCGTGGCCGGGCGGCCCATCGACATTCGCGTTTCTACCGTGCCCACCGGTCATGGCGAGCGGGTGGTGATGCGTTTGCTCGACAAGCAGGCCGGACGCCTGCATCTGGAAACCCTGGGCATGGACGCGCAGGTGCTGGCCAAGCTCGATCACCTGATCCGCCAGCCCCACGGCATCGTGCTGGTCACCGGCCCGACCGGTAGCGGCAAGACGACGAGTTTGTATGCGGCGCTGGCGCGACTCGATGCGAGCACCAGCAACATCCTTACCGTGGAAGACCCGGTGGAATACGACTTGCCGGGCATCAGCCAGATTCAGGTCAACGCCAAGATCGACATGACGTTTGCCCTGGCCTTGCGGGCGATTCTGCGGCAGGACCCGGACATCATCATGATCGGCGAGATCCGCGATTTGGAAACCGCGCAGATTGCGGTGCAGGCTTCGCTGACCGGCCACCTGGTACTCGCAACCCTGCACACCAACGACGCGGTGTCGGCGGTCAACCGCTTGGTCGACATGGGCGTCGAGCCGTTTCTGCTGGCCTCGTCGATGCTCGGGGTGTTGGCCCAGCGGCTGGTGCGACGGCTGTGCAATCAGTGCAAACAGGAAGACCCGGCGACGCTCGGCACCTGGCGCCCGGTGGGGTGTGCGGCGTGCAATCACACCGGTTACAGCGGCCGCACCGGTATTCACGAATTGTTCTGCATCGATGACGACATTCGCACGCTGATTCACCAAGGGGCAGGGGAGCAGGCGTTGCGTGCTGCGGCGAGCAAGGCCGGGATGTTCAGCCTGCGCGAGGACGGCGAGCGCTGGATTCGCAGCGGTGCCACGGCCCCTGAAGAAATCCTTCGTGTGACACGGGACGCCTGATGAATCGCTATCGTTTTGAAGCCGCCGATGCCAGCGGCAAGATCGAATCCGGGCATCTGGAGGCGGACAGTCAGGGTGCGGCGTTTGGCGTGCTGCGTGGTCGTGGTTTGACGGCGTTGTCGGTGGAGAAGGAAAGCAATGTCTCCCAGCACGGCGGCGGTGGTTTGTTCAGTGCCAGGCTATCGGACAACGATCTGGCCTGGGCCACCCGGCAGCTGTCGAGCCTGCTCGGCGCCAGTCTGCCGCTGGAAGCTGCACTGAGCGCCACGGTCGAGCAGGCCGAGAAAAAACACATCGCCCACACCCTCAGCGCCGTTCGCGCCGACGTGCGCAGCGGCATGCGCTTGGCCGAAGCGCTGGCGGCGCGGCCACGGGATTTTCCGGAGATTTACCGGGCACTGATTGCGGCGGGCGAGGAGTCAGGTGATCTGGCCCAGGTGATGGAACGGCTGGCGGATTACATCGAGGAACGCAACAACCTGCGCGGCAAGATCCTCACCGCGTTCATCTATCCGGGCGTGGTCGGATTGGTGTCGATCGGCATCGTGATTTTCCTGCTGAGCTACGTGGTGCCGCAGGTGGTCAGTGCGTTTTCCCAGGCGCGGCAGGATCTGCCGGGGCTGACGCTGGCGATGCTCAATGCCAGTGATTTCATTCGGGCGTGGGGCTGGTTGTGCGCAGGCGTCATGGCCGGTGCGTTCTGGAGCTGGCGCCTTTATCTGCGCAATCCGGCGGCGCGCTTGAGTTGGCATCATCGGGTGCTGAAGCTGCCGCTGATCGGGCGGTTTGTGTTGGGGCTGAACACGGCGCGGTTCGCCTCGACGCTGGCGATTCTCGGTGGTGCCGGGGTGCCGTTGTTGCGGGCATTGGAGGCGGCGCGGCAGACCTTGTCGAATGATCGCTTGAGCCTGAGCGTCAACGAAGCCACCGCCAAGGTGCGTGAGGGCGTCAACCTGGCGGCAGCGCTGAAAGTGGAGAACGTGTTCCCGCCGGTGCTGATTCACCTGATCGCCAGCGGCGAGAAAACCGGCGCGCTGCCGCCGATGCTCGAACGTGCTGCGCAAACCCTTTCCCGCGATATCGAACGCCGGGCGATGGGCATGACTGCTCTGCTTGAGCCGCTGATGATTGTGGTGATGGGCGGGGTGGTTTTGGTGATCGTCATGGCGGTGCTGCTGCCGATCATCGAGATCAATCAACTGGTTCAGTAAACTTTTCCAACCTTTTTTTCTCTCGTCCAACTATCACCCGAGCGCGGAAGCAACCGTCCTCGGGTTCTCCTTTCTGTCATCTGCAACGGCCCTTCAAGGGCTGCGGCCGGTTCCCTCGAAAAGCTTGCCGTAGACACTCCGCACAACCGCGAGAACACCCGAGAAAATCCCTCGAAAATCAGCCTGCACCTCCCGAGGTTTTTTCCTTTATCTGTCACCGGAAACTGCGAATTTCTCAGTGCGACTTAACCACGGACCCCGCTTGCGAAGGTCAGCGGTGAGTCATCCCAGTGTCATGCAAGCAATCCGAAAACCTGTGTTCCCAACCTAGTTGAAAAGGAGATTCTTCATGTTCAAGCGCACTCTGATCGCAGCTTCCCTGACCGTTGCCGCTCTGGCTTCCGCTCAAGCCATGGCCGTTACCGGTGGTGGTGCAACTCTGCCAGCCGCTCTGTACAAAGGTTCGTCCGACAGCATCCTGCCAGCTAACTTCAGCTACGCAGCCATCGGCAGCGGCGGTGGCAAGACCGCTTTCCTGACCAACAACCCGGCTGGCTTCAGCACCACTGGCACTGTGCACTTCGCCGGTAGCGACTCGATCCTCAGCGCTTCGGAACTCAGCACCTACAAAGCCACCTACGGTGCTTCGTTCGGTCCGCTGATTCAACTGCCTTCGGTTGCCACTTCGGTTGCCATCCCTTACAAAAAAGCCGGTCAGACTGCTCTGAACCTGACCAGCGCTCAGCTGTGCGATGCCTTCTCCGGCGCCAAAACCACCTGGGGCGATCTGCTGGGCACTGCCGACACCACGCCGATCCGCGTTGTCTATCGCAACGTTTCCAGCGGTACTTCGGAAATCCTCAGCCGCCACCTGAATTCGGTCTGCCCGACTCAGTTCGCCACCAACTCCACCTTCACCAATGCTCGTCTGCCAGCCGGTTCGGCGCTGCCTTCGAACTGGGTCGGCGTTGCCAACACTTCCGATGTTGCCACTACCGTGAATGCGGTTGACGGCTCCATCGGTTATGTCGGTCCGGACGGTGTTGACGCTACCAGCAACGCTGTTGTTGCCCGCGTCAACGGTGTTCAGCCGACTTCGCTCAACGTGACGCTGGCGCTGTCGTCGGTGACCCCTCCATCGTCTGCTGTCGATGCTGCCGATCCATCCAAGTGGTCGCCAGTGGTTGCCAACCCGACTTCGGGTTACAAACTGGCTGCCTACACCAACTTCATCTTCGGTCAGTGCTACAAGGATGCAGCCGTGGCCGCGGACGTCAAAGCCTTCCTGACCCAGCACTACAGCAACCCGGGCAACAACACTGCGACTCAGGCTCACAAGTTCGTCGCCGTGCCTAACGCCTGGAAAACCGCTGTAACCGCCAACTTCATCACCAACACCTCGGGCAACAACCTGGACATCAACAACGCCAGCGTCTGCAACGCTATCGGTCGTCCTTTGTAAGCCGTCTGGTTTAGTCAGCTGTAACGGTGGCAGCCCTTCGGGGCTGCCATTTTTTTTGGCTCCCGTTCGGGGGCATTCGATAAGGAGATTGAACATGTTCAAACGTATTGGAGTGGCCGCACTGGTATCGGCGGCGCTGGTTTCGGGGCAGGTGATGGCGGTGACCGGTGGTGGTTCAACGTTACCCGCAGCTCTGTATACCGGGGCTGCAAACAGCATTCTGCCGGCGAATTTCAGTTACGCCGGTAGCGGCAGCGGCATTGGCAAGACGGCGTTCCTGACCAACAATCCAGCCGGCTTCGGCACCACTGGCACCGTACACTTTGCGGGTAGCGAATCTATCCTCAGTGCTTCGGAACTCAGTACCTACAACGTCAACTTCGGTGCAGCATACGGCCCGTTGATCCAGTTGCCTTCTGTTTCCACTTCGGTCGTCATTGCGTACAAGAAATCCGGCCAGACAGCGCTCAACTTGACCAGCGTCCAGCTCTGCGATGCGTTATCGGGATCCAAAACCACATGGGGCGCTTTGCTGGGCAGTTCCGACCCGACGCCGATCCGAGTCGTCTATCGCGACATTTCCAGCGGTACTTCGGAGCTCCTGACCCGCCACCTGAACTCGATATGCCCGACCCAATTTGCGACCAACGCGACCTTTACCAACGCGCGCCTGCCGGTGGGTTCGTCCATACCCTCGAACTGGGTAGCTGTACGCAACACGCTTGATGTCGTGCCTGCCGTGAATGCGGTTGACGGCTCCATTGGTTATTCAGGCCCCGACGGGATTGCCGTTACGAACAATGCCGTCGTTGCCCGAATCAACGGAGTATTGCCGACGCTGGCGAATGTCTCGCTCGCAGTGTCATCGGCAGCGCTGCCAGCGACACCTGCCGATCCGGCGCAGTGGGTACCTGTTGTAGCGAACCCGGCCAGTGGCTATGCCATATCCGGCTACAGCAACTTGCTGTTCGGTCAGTGTTACAGGGATGCTGCGGTGGCAAATGATGTGCGTGCCTTCCTGGCGAAGCATTACAGCGTTCCGGGAAATGCGGTCGCAACCGTTGCCCATGGTCTGTTGCCTATTCCTACGCGCTGGAAGAACGCCGTGACGGCCAACTTCATCACCAACACCACCGGCAACAATCTCGACATCAATAATCCGTCGGTGTGCAACGGCATTGGCCGGCCACTTTGAGTGAGATTCACGTTGAAGTGATGGCAGCCCTGTAACGGGCTGCCATTTTTGATTGAAGGCACACAACAGTCACTGCCGCGAATACTCCCCCAACATGAAGTTTGTGTGACATCCGTTCGGTCGCGCCCCTCGCCAACTGCCTATGACGTAACAGCAGGTTTTTGCATGCCTGCGGCCTTGTGTGGCAATCAAAAAGGATCTCGTAGTGATGCTCGCTCGCCCATCCCGTCGTCGTACCAACGTTCTGTCCTCCAAGCGTGAAACCGGGGAGCCGTCGCTGTGGCTGCTCAAGCCGTTGGCGCACGCGGTGGCGTTGTGTCTGGTGGCGGGCAGTGCGCAGGCGCAGACGGCGTTCAGTTCGGGATGGTTTGCGGCAAAGGGAGCGGCGCAACAGGCTGCGGCGGCACGTCCGAGCGTGGGTGGCTTGCCGGGCATGACACCGCCGCTGGCCCAGCAGCAGAAGGCCAATGCGCAGTTGCAGCGCTCGATTCAGACCCTGAACAACACGGTCGCTGCGATTGCCGCTCAACAGGCGGCGCAAGCGGCCGGACGCGCTGCTGCATTGGGCACGGTGCAATTCGTGCCGGACGGCCTGGGCGAGGGCGGTTTGAAGGTCGACAACAGCCTGACCCAGGGCTGGCAGAACGCGAAGGGCCCGCAGCAGACCCAGGTCGATGGCAAAACCACGGTGACGATCGAGCAGACTGCCGACAAGGCCATCCTCAATTGGGAGACCTTCAACGTCGGCCGCAACACCACGGTCGATTTCGCCCAGCAGTCGAACTGGGCAGTGCTCAACCGGGTCAACGATCCGAACGCCCGGGCCAGCCAGATTCAAGGCCAGATCAAGGGCAACGGCACGGTGATGCTGATCAACCGCAACGGCATCGTGTTCAGCGGCAGCAGTCAGGTCAACGTGCGCAACCTGGTGGCCGCTGCCGCCAATATCACCGACATCCAGTTCCGTGATCGTGGCTTGTACTTCGACAGCACCGGCACTCAGCCGACCTTCACCGATGCCGCTGGCAAAGTGTTGGTGGAGCGCGGTGCGTCGATTGAAACCCACAAACCGGCGGCCTCTACCGATGCCGGCGGCTATGCGCTGCTGCTCGGCAACGAAGTGCAGAACGACGGCAGCATCAACACCGCCAAGGGCCAGACCGTGCTGGCCGCCGGTGACCGTTTCTACATCCGCAAGGGCTCGGGCACTGAAGGCAATGCGCTGTCGACCACCTTTGGCAGTGAAGTCATTCCGGGCTTCAAGGCCGGTGCCGTGGCGGGCAAAGTCACTAACAACGGACTGGTCCAGTCGTCTACCGGCGACATCACAATGGCGGGGCACGAGGTCGTGCAAAACGGCGTATTGCTCGCCAGCACGTCAGTGGCGACGAGGGGCACGATTCACCTCTCCAACCCGATCACCGATACCAACGGCAGCGTGACGCTGGGGCAGGGCAGTGCCACGGCGATCATGCTCGACAGCAGCGACATGACCGCCCTCGACAGCCAGCATCAGGCCGCGCTGACAGGTGTCACCGCCAATAACCGGATCCGTGGCGACCAGTCACGGATCGAGATCCAGAGCGGCGGCAGTGTCGAGTTCCAGAGCGGTTCGATCACCCTGGCCACCGGCGGCCAGGTCGCGGTCAGCGCACAGCGCCGCAGTCTGGTGCGTGACGGCGCGATGATTGATGTGTCCGGTGCCATCGGCGTCAAAGTGGCGATGGAAAACAACAGCATCAAGATCAACGTGCAGGGCAACGAGCAGCGTGATGCGTCGGTCAACCGCGAGAAAGGCGCGCTCAACAGCAACGACATCTGGGTCGATGTGCGCGAGCTGGTGTACGTGCCGGCCGGCACCAACGGCTACGCCACGGATCGCTGGTACACCGCCGGTGGCTTGCTGGAAGTCGGTGGTTATCTCGGCACCCAGGGCCACAGCGTCGGCGAATGGATGGCCCAGGGCGGCACGGTGAGTTTCGCCGGCAACGACGTGGTCACCGAAAAGGGTTCGCTGATCAACCTGTCCGGTGGCACCCTGGATGTGCAGAGCGGGCAGATCCGCCAGAGCTGGCTGCGCGGCGCCGATGGACGCTTGTATGAAGTCTCTCGTGCACCGGGGGATCTGCTCTACACCGGGCTGTACAAAGGTTATGAAGACAACAGCGAACGCTGGGGCCAGACCAGTTATTTCTACAACCCGCTGATTGCCCCGCGTTCACGTTTCGAGTCGGGTTACACCGTGGGCCGCGATGCCGGGCAACTGGTGATTTCCACAGCCAACGCCGTGCTCGACGGGCAGATGATCGGCGATGTGTACCAGGGCGGGCGGCAGAATCAGGCGCCGAAACCGGTGCTCGACGGCTATCAGCAGAGCCAGACCGCACTGGCCCGGCGTGCGCAACTGATTGTCGGCAGTTATGACCCGACCTTTGTCGCGGCGTCGAACGGCCTGCTTTATACCCTCAATCCATTGCTCGATCAGGTGCAGATCGGTGGCACGCGCCCGGTCGCCGGCAATGATCTTGATTTGACCGGCGCGGTGTCCGATACCCGCAAGGGCAAGCTGTATCTCGATAACGATCAGCTCAACGGATTCCGCCTCGGTGCGCTCAAGGTTTCGGCCAAGGATCAGATCGCCGTTGACGGTGCGCTTACGGTCGACAGCGGTGGCGACATCACCCTGTACGCACCGGATGTGCAGGTCGGCGCCGATCTGACCGCTCGCGGTGGCAGTCTGCGTCTGGGCAACGTACTCAATCAGTTCAACGGCGGTACAAATACCGACACTCGCCTGGCGGCCAAAGCCGGCAAGGCGACGCAAACCCGCATCGCCGAGGGCGTGCTTCTCGATACCCGAGGCTTGTGGAGCAACCTGCGCACCAATCCGGACGATAACGCCAGCCTGGCGTATCTGAACGGTGGCCTGATATCGATCCGCAGCAGCGGCGATATCGGCGTCGCTGCCGGCAGCCTGCTCGACGTTTCTTCCGGTGGCGCCGTGCTCGCCAATGGCAAGACCCGGGGCGGCAAGGGCGGTGATCTGACGGTGGAATCCAGTGCCATTTCCGCGCCTGGCAAAACCCGTCTGAACCTCGATGGCGAACTGCGCGGTTACGGCGTCACGGGCGGCGGCACACTGACGGTGCAGGCCAACAAAATTCTTGTCGGGCAAACGGATAAAACCCTGGCAGACAACACCCTGCAACTGTCCACCGACCTGTTCAGTAAAGGGTTCTCCGCCTACAACCTGATCGGCCTGAGCGGACTTGAAGTTGCCGAAGGCACCGCAATTGACGTGAACATGCCGGTCTACCGTTTCGGTGACGCGGCACCGAACGAGGTCAGCGGCGTTGATCCGCGAACGGCGCTGGAGCTGTGGACTCCGACGCTGTTCCAGGAAAACCCGACCAAGGGCGTGCTGACCCAGCGCGCCGGTGCCAGCCTGACACTGCAAGGCGGCGCGACGCTGGTCGAGCTGATCGACGCCGCCAACAGCACCTTGACCCTGGGCCGTGGCTCGCGCATCAGCGTCGACCCGGGGCAGAGCATCAAGCTGCGCGGTGCCGGGCAGATCACCGTCGACGGTGAACTGAATGCCTGGGGCGGTACGATCGATATTCGTCAGCAACAATTCGGCTTGATCCAGCCGGCCACCTCCATTCAAACGGCGGATCCGAACGCGCATAACCGCTCGATCTGGATCGGCGAGCAGGCGGTGCTGGATGTCGCCGGGCGTGCCAATACGGCGACCGACACCCTGGGCCGCACTTACGGGCAGGTCGGCAAGGGCGGCAGCATCATCATCGGCGGCGAGATCGATTCGAAACTGGCAACCGCCACGGCCGCCGATGCCTACGTGATTGTGCGTCCGGGCGCGCGGCTGGATGCTTCAGGCACCGAGGCCGTTCTGGATATTGCCGGCCAGGGCCCGACCCGCGTCGCAACGGATGGCGGGCGCATCGGTTTGAGTTCCTACACAGGCCTGTTCGTTGAAGGCAACTTGCGTGCGGCGGCGGGTGGCATCGGGGCGGCCGGTGGTCGTCTGGACCTGGCGCTGGAAACGCCGCTGTATTCCGACTCGGCGAGCAACGCGGTGCGGGCTCCGAGGGAAATGATCATTGGCCAGGCGGCAGGGAACGGGCTGCTGCCCGCGAATCTGCGCCCCGGCGAAGGCGCCGATGGTTTGCGCTACGGTCAAGCCCGTTTGAGTGCCGATAGCTTGATGACGGGCGGGTTCGACAATCTCAGCCTGCTGAGCAACGGCCTGTTGTCCTTTGACGGTGACGTCAATCTGCGCATGAATCAGAGCCTCAGTCTGTACGCCGGAGCGCTGTCGCTCGCCGAGAATTCCAAAGGCACGGCGCGGGTTGATTTGAGTGCGCCGTACCTGCGTCTGTCGGGTGTGGGCACCTACTTTGCCGGCTTCAGCATGATGCGCCCGCGACTGCTCCCGGGCCCGACGACTCGGTTGTCCGACGCGACGTTCAATGCCTCCGCGAATCTTGTGGATGTAAGCAATGGCCTGTCCTTCGGGACTCAGGGTTCGATCCTGCAACGGCAGGCGCCGGCCGTTGAATACAGCCGTCGGGCTTTTGGTGTGGTGAGCCTCGACAGCAGCGGCGACCTGCGTTTCCTCGCGCCGAACGATGGCGCTGTGGGCACCCGTTTGTGGACGCCAGGCGACTTGAATCTAGGGGCGGCGCAGATCTATCCCGCCACCGGTATTCAGGCCGAGGTGCGCGTCGGTTATCAGGGCGAGGTTCCGGTTTCTCAGCACACCTTGCGGATCAGCGGCCACGGAGCTGCACCGGCTGCAGTGCCGTACTCGGCATTCGGAAAGCTGATTTTTTCTGCCGCCTACATCGAGCAGGGCGGCGTCTTGCGTGCACCGCTGGGCAAGATCGTATTGGGTGACGATCTGCTCAGCACGACTCGCGAGGTTCATCTCTTGCCGGGCAGTCTGACCTCGGTCAGCGGCGCCGGTCTGGTCATGCCGTATGGCGGCACCACGGACGGTATCGACTATCGCTACAACGGCAAATCCGTGGTGCTCGACGGCATCACTGGCGAAACCTCAGGTGTGTCGATCGGCACGCAGTACGCAGACGTGCAGGGCGGCGCGGTCATCGACCTGTCCGGCGGCGGGGAACTGCGCGGCGCCGGCTTCGTGTCCGGTCGTGGTGGCTCCACCGATGCGCGCTTCAACCCGCTGGTGCGCAATGCGCCTGACGGCACCTTCAGCCTGCCGGGGCTGGCGAGCAACCCGGTCTATGCCATCGTGCCTGGCAACCAGAGCAGCTATGCGCCGATGCTGGCCGAAGCCGGTGCGGTCGATCCGCGCATCGGGCAGCAGATCACCATTGGTGGCGGCGTTCCGGGGTTGGCGGCGGGTACTTACACACTGTTGCCGTCAACGTTCGCCTTGATGCCCGGTGCGTTCCGCGTTGAGGTAAACGGTCAGGCGACGCCCGGCGTGACAACGGGGGCGCTGCCACTGCGCAATGGTTCATGGACCAGCAGCGGGCAGATGTCGATTGCCAATACCGGCCTGCGTGACAGCCTTGCCAGTCAGGTCATTCTCACGTCTGCCGATGTGTTGCGTCGTTACTCGCAGTACAACGAAACCGGTTTTACCCAGTTCATCCAGAGCGACGCCGCC
The DNA here is from genome assembly GCF_003352185.1 of Pseudomonas kribbensis. GTDB lineage: Bacteria > Pseudomonadota > Gammaproteobacteria > Pseudomonadales > Pseudomonadaceae > Aquipseudomonas > Aquipseudomonas kribbensis. The sequence goes on along the minus strand of NZ_CP029608.1, from coordinate 3,532,456 downwards.
CGGCGCGGTGTGCCACGCGCGCTGGCACCGATGGACGGCAAGATACTGGACCTGCGCCTGGCCCCCGGCGGCAAGCAAGACATCGCTTTGCAATTCAACGGGCGTGCGCTGTTCGACGCTGCCCCGGGCGGCATGACCGGCACGGCGGTGGTACGCGGCGGCTACGCCGGGAGCAGCTTCGAGATCCTGGGGGCGGGCCATGCACCGACCTCCGGCTTCAACGGTGTGTCGTTGTATGCTGACACGCTCAACAACCTCAATGCCGGGCGTCTGACTATCGGTGCGATGCCGAATGTCCTGTACAACAAAGCCGCCAACATCATCGGTTTCCTGGGCACCAGCGCAAACATTGTCTTGCGTGAAGGGGCGATTCTGTCTGCACCGGAAGTCTTGCTGCGCACCACGTCAACGCTTGGCGGCATCACGGTCGAGGCGGGGGGCGGGATCAATACGCTGGGGCGTGGCAACGTGGCCTACGACTCGATGGCCGGTTTTGTTTATGAGCCGAAAGCCTCCAGCGTGTTGCTCGTTTCCAACGGTTGGACCCAGGTACTCGCGCCGGAGCTGGCCAGTGGTATCGCCGGAGCGGGCAGTATCCGGATCGGCACTTGCGCAACGAGTGTGTGCAGTAATCCGGCCCTGCTGTATTCGAACGGCAGTATCACTGCTGCCACGGATAACCAGTTCGAACTCGGTGAAGCGGTGCGTTTCGGCACCCGTCATCTGGCATTGTCGGTCGGCTCGGTCAATGCCGGCAGTGCCGAGGCACTTGCAGCGGCAGGCAGCCGCGTGCCCGCCGGTCTAACGCTGAACCAGAACGTACTCGATCGCTTGCTGCGCGGTGATACGCAGTTTGGCGCGCCGGCTCTGGAAACCCTGAGCCTGACCACTCGCGACGCCTTCAATTTCTTCGGCAGCGTCAGCCTCGACACGATCGATCCGCAGACCGGCCAGAGCAAACTGCAGAATCTGGTGCTGGTCACTCCGGCGATCTACGGTCTGGGCAACGCCGGCGACGTGGCGAGTATCCGTACCGCCAACCTGATCTGGAACGGTGCGACCCAGAGCCCGGGCGCAGTCATCACGGGCGGCGCGGGCACCGGCAGTGGCACGCTGGACATTCAGGCCCAGCGTATCGAGCTGGGTTATGGCCCGATGCCTCAGGCCAGCGGACTGGATCAGAACAATCGCTTGGCGCTGGGTTTCGCCAACGTCAACCTGAGCGCCAGCGACCGCATCACCGCCAATCACAAGGGCAGCCTGGCGGTTTATCAGGAGCAGGGCGCTTACGATCCGGTCAAGGGTTACAGCTACAGCGGCGGCAATCTGAATCTGCGTACGCCGTTGCTCACTGGCGAGGCGGCATCAGTCAGCCTGCTCAAGGCCGGCAATAGTCTGACATTAAGCGGCGCCGGGGCTGCCGGCGTGGCCAATGCCCTGGGTGCAGAGTTGAACCTTGAAGCCCGCGATGTCGTGCTCGACAGCCGAATCGCACTGGCCAGCGGCAAGCTGACGGTGAAGTCCGAAGGCGATTTGACCCTCGGCGGCAATTCCGTGCTGGAGCTGTCCGGACGCACCTTGCCGTTCAACGATGTCAGCAAGTACAGCTGGGGTGGCGACATATCGCTGTACAGCGCCAACGGCAACATTCGTCAGGCCGCGGGCTCGCGGATCGATCTGTCGGCGAGGAATAATCAGGCGGGTAATCTCAGCGTCGTCGCATTGGCCGATGCGGCCGGGATGGTTGATCTGCAAGGCGAGATTGTCGGCGGCAGCAGCGGTTACTACGACGCCGGTGGCACGCTGGTGCCGTACAAGGCCGCAGGCGTGGACATTCGTGCGCAGCGCCTGGGTGGTGACGCCACCGAGCAGTTTGCCGCGCTCAATCAGCGTTTGAATGCCGGGCAGGTTTACGGCAGCCGCAGCCTGCAACTCAAACAAGGCAATCTGGTGATCGGCGACGGCCTCAAGGCCGGTGAGGTCAATGTGTCGGTGGATAACGGCAGCCTGACGGTGGCCGGTCTGATCGACGCCAGTGGCGAGCGTGTCGGCAGCATTCGTCTGTCGGCGAAAAACGGTCTGACCCTGGCGGGCAACAGCGTGCTCGATGCCCATGGCCGCGTACTGCGGGTCGACAGCTACGGCAAGATCATCGATGCGCCGAACCGTGCCACGGTCGAACTCAGCTCCGGTAATGGTTTGCTCACGCTGGGCAGCGGTGCGCGCATCGACCTGCGCCACGGCACCGATGCCGTGCCCGGTTTCCTCGCCGGGCAACACGATGGAATGCTGCGCGGCACGCTGGAACTGAACGCGCCACGTCTGGGCAGCAATGACATCGCCATCGACGCCAGCGGTGTGTTGACCATTCAGGGCGCACGCTCTATCGGGCTCAATGGCATGCGCCGCTACACCGATGCCCGCGATGGTGTCGATCAGGCGGTCAGTGGTCGGCCGTATCAAGTGATTGATCAGGCCATGCTCGATCGCATTCACGGTGACAGCAAAGACTTTATCAACGCTGCTTTGGGTAACGGTGATCTGTTGCAACGCAAACTCGCCGGACTGAATAACGCCACCTACGCCGATGCATTCCATCTGCGGCCGGGCGTGGAGATCGCCAGCAAGACTGCCGACGGTGATCTGGTGGTGGAGGGCGATCTGGATTTGTCCGGCTATCGCTACGCCAGTCTCAATCCGCACACGCGACTGAACCCGTTGGTGTACGGGTCAGGGGAAGCCGGCAGCCTGGTGATTCGTGCCGGTGGCAACCTCGACATTTACGGCAGCATCAACGACGGCTTCGCGCCGCCATCGGAAACCAAGGATGACGCTGGCTGGAAACTGATTGCCGGTGTGCAGCCGTTCGGTGGCGATCTGATCGTGCCGGGCAGTGGGGTGACGCTGGCCGAGGGCACGCAGTTTCCGGTGGGCGCGACGCTCAATTACGACGTGACGATCCAAGGCGCGCGACTGGCCAGTGGCACGTTGCTGCCGACCCAGGCGGTACTGGGCGAGGCGTACACGTTCAGCGCCGGCACTGTGCTGGCGGGGGCTATCCATGATGCCAGCGGAAATCTGCTGTACGCGGCGGGAACGTTGCTCGGCGAAAGTGTGACGTTGCCGGCGAACACTCGCCTGGGGGCCGGTATCCGCCTGAACAAGGCGACGAGTCTGCAGGCCATGACCTGGCCCAAGGGCGTGCCGCTGCCAGGGGTTTTCGACCTCGATCTTTTAACGGTTTCCGGCGTGAAACTGAGTAGCGCGCTGGCCTTGCTGCGCGGCTCGCTGATTCCTTCGATGACTGATGTAAAGCTTGCCGATGGCACTTCGCTGATTGAACTGCGTCCGTTCAGCGGCACGCAGCAAGGCAAGAACTGGGCGTTGGCCAGTATGTTGCCTTCGGGCAGTGCGTCATGGTCGATGCGTGCGGTGGCCGGTGCCGATCTTGAGGCGGCAGACAGCCGTGCCGTGAAGCCTGTCACCACCGATGGCAATCTGCGGCTGGCGGACACTCATTACGGTGTCACACTTATCCAGGCAACGGGGATACTCGTGTGGGCACCGGACAATCCGTATGACCTTCCGGGGTATTACCCTGTGCCCGATGACCAATTGGAGATCTGTGCGCAGATAGAAGGGCTCTGTGTGCCGATGGCACGCTGGGTCTGGGCGCCGGGCAGTGGTCAAGGACCTGACTACGAACCCGTTCCCGAGGAGTATCAGATCCTTTGCGAGATCTATCCGGAGTTCTGCATCGGCAATAATCCCGGCACAACCGCCAAGGCCCACAGCCAGATGTTCAGCGTCTTGCGCACCGGTACTGGCGACCTCGATCTGATGGCTGCCGGCAACCTGAGCATGGATTCACCGTTTGGCGTGTATACCGCCGGTACACAGTCAGCGAATGTCGACCCGCGGTATAACCAGAAACGCGGACATCTCTCGGACAGTAATTCGGTGCTGGGCACTGCCGGTGCCGATTATGAAAAATGGGTCAACGGCGGCACCGACAGTCTTTATCAGGCCTGGTATCCGCAGATGGGCGGCAATCTGACGATCAACGCGGGCGGGTCTGTTTCGGGCGATTCGGTAGGTCAGAAAATTCGATCGACTTCAGGTGGAACCCGGGAGCAGATCGCAAGTGTCGCGGTGGGCAACTGGCTGTGGCGCCAAGGCACGGGCAACCCGGATATGCCCACGGCCTGGTGGATCAACTTCGGCAGCTATGCCACCCAATTGATGCCAGACACGAACACCAATACCGAACCGTACCTGGTCGGGTTCACCGGTTTTGGCACTTTGGGCGGCGGTAATATCAGCCTGCGGGCCGGTGGTGATGCCGGCATGCTCAAGCCGTTGGGGGATGCCGTGAACAATCCTCGAAGCCAAGGTCTGATCGTCGCAGTCGGCAGCACCGGTCGAGTCGCCAGCGATGGCAGCGTGCAGATGACCGGTGGTGGCGACATGGATATTCGAATCGGCGGTACGTTCAACCCGTCGCTGCAAGCGCGGGCAGGAGAAACCGGTATCGGCAAACCGGTCCATGATCTGCAAGGTGCGCTGATCAACCTGCGCGGTGCGGCACGGATGACGGGTGGGGCACTGGGTGGCATCAACCTGCAGTACGGCGCCAGCGCCGTGGTCAATGATCTTCGGGAAACCCGGGCACTTGATCCATTTACCTCGACCACTGGTAGCGCTTCCGGAGGCGTGGTGCTGATTCCGGGAGACTCGGGCATGAGCCTGAGCAGCCGAGGTGATCTGGTGTTGGGCGGTGCAGGGGATCCTGGGCGAGTGAGTCTGATGAACGCCAGCCCGATCATGGCCGCCAACGGTAGCGTTCAGCAGGGCGGTACTCTGAGCGGCTTCTCATTGTGGACTGACCACACCGCAATCGATCTGTTCTCGGCTGGCGGGAACCTAACGCCGGGCACACAGATATCCGAGTTCAATACCTCCAACGGCTTGATCACGGGACGCAATACCTCGCCTACCGATGGTCGGTTTGTCTATCCATCGATACTACGCGCGGTGGCGGGGCAGGGGTCCATCTATGCAGGGCCGTCCGCGACGTTCACTGGCGTAGACAACTACCCGCTGCAAGGTTACTCGCTGCTCCTGGCACCGTCGAAGTCGGGACAGCTTGAACTGTTGGCAGGTGACTCCATCTACGCGGGTGGCTATGCGATCAACCAGTCGGGTGCCAGCCCGACGGCCATTACCACACCGTTCAACCCGGCGTTCAACACGTATGCCAACAGCAACGCCAGTAAACCGCTACGCACCAACTACAGCGAGGATGGCGTGGCACCCCAGGGCAACATGCGATATCCGCTATTTGCCTTTGGTCCCAACAGCTATTCGGGTTTGAACGACGTACAGGGGCCGGCGCGGTTCTACGCACTGACGGGGGACCTGGTAGGTATTCGCAGTGGCGAAACGTTGAGTTTTTCCACTTCCAGACGCACCTGGTACGAAGCCGCCGGGCCCGTGTGGATGATCGCCGGTCGTGACATCGTCGCCTCCGGCACCACCCTGGGGCAGCCTACGGCAGTACCGAGTTCGGAAATAAGCAACGGCAAGGATGATATTTCTTCCACCGGCAACCTGTTTGTCCATAACGATCCACGAGACATCTCTCGCGTTTCTGCCGGGCGCGATATTCTCTACAGCAGCTTCGATATCGCCGGCCCCGGCGTGCTCGATATCAATGCCGGGCGCAACATCCTGATGGAGAACCGCGCCAGCATCACCAGCCTCGGCTCGCTGGTGGCAAGCGATAAACAACCGGGGGCCAGCGTGGTATTGCAGGCCGGTGTGGGCCAGCAGGGGCCGGACTACTCGCGGTTTATCGCCCGTTATCTGAACCCGCAGAACCTCGCCGACCCGAATGCGTCGCTCAACGGGCAGCCAGGCAAAGTGGTCAAGACTTACCTCGACGAATTGCAGAGCTGGCTGACCCTCGGCTACGGCTTCAGCGGCAACGCCGAACAGGCGCAAGCCTTCTTCGCTGCGTTGCCAAGTGCCGAGCAGGCGATCTTCGCCCGTCAGGTGTACTTCGCCGAATTGCGTGCCGGTGGCCTGGAATACAACGACGCCGATGGCCCGCGCAAAGGCAGTTACCTGCGCGGACGCAACGCCATTGCTTCGCTGTTCCCGACCACCGATGTGGCCGGCAACCCGATCCGTTATGACGGCGATATCACGCTTTACGGCGGCGCCGGGGTCAAGACGCTGTTCGGTGGTGACATCCAGATGCTCACTCCGGGCGGCGGTCAGGTGTTCGGCATCGAAGGCGCGGCGCCGCCATCCACGGCGGGGATCATCACCCAGGGCTCGGGCAACATTCAGCTCTACTCCGAGGGCAGCATTCTGCTGGGACAGAGCCGGATCATGACCACATTCGGTGGCTCGATTCTGGGCTGGTCCGCCTCGGGCGACATCAACGCCGGTCGCGGCTCGAAAACCACCGTGGTCTACACGCCGCCGAAACGCGTGTACGACACATGGGGCAACGCGACCCTGTCGCCATCGGTGCCGAGCACTGGCGCCGGTATTGCCACGCTCAACCCGATTGCCGAAGTGGCTCCGGGCGACATCGATCTGATCGCGCCGCTGGGCACCATCGATGCGGGCGAGGCGGGGATTCGCGTCTCGGGCAACGTCAACATCGCCGCGCTGACGGTGGTCAACGCCGCCAACATCTCGGTGCAGGGCAAGGCGACCGGTGTGCCGGTGGTTTCGGCGGTCAATACCGGGGCGATTACCTCGGCCAGTTCCGCCGCGTCATCGGCGACCCAGGCAGCGGAAGACGTCGCCCGTCAGCAACAAGCCGCGTCGCGCCAGAACCAGGCCTCGGTGTTCACCGTGCAGGTGCTGAGTTTCGGCAACGAGCAACTGGCCCCGACCCGCGATGGCGCCAGCCGTGCACCGACGCAGGGCTACAACCCCAACAGCCCGGTGCAGGTGCTGGGCGCCGGGGTGCTGGATGAACAGGCGAAACAGCAGCTGACCGAGGAGGAGCGGGGGCAGCTGACGTTGTAAAGGACTCTCGTGTAGTACGCTTCGGGCGGCCATTTGGCCGCCCTTTTTTTTAGGTTGATGAGGTTCGTGGGTATTGTCGTCGGGTGTGGACTAACGTCAGTATTTTGATGCGGCCGTTCACTCGATAGACCAGCAGATAGTTTGGATTGACCACCATTTCCCGAGTGCCTGGCACTCGACCGGACCGGTAACCATAGGGGATTGATGAAAGCCTTTGCGTTGCTGCACCAACCTTGTGTTGCAGAGCCGTTGAAGCGTTTGAGTTGTATTGTTCAACGTAATCGATAATGTCAGCCAGATCGTCCAGAGCTTGATTGCTCCATTCAAGCGGCAGCGCGTCGATTCTTGCGTCTCTCTTCTAATAGTTGGTCGAGCCGCACCATGGCTTCCTCATGGGGAATACCCGGGCGAGGATCATCCAGTACAGCCTGCACCTTGGCACGAAACCAGCGATCGTAGCTCTCTGCCTCTTCTTCGGATTCGAAGTCAGAGTAAAACGGGGAATGCAATATGCTCATAGTGATCTCCGTGATCAATTTCAGCAGTCTAAGGGGGGGAATGGCCCATTGTCGTCACTGGCAGACGATGCACCCCATGAGCCCTTAAGGAACCATGAGGTAGCGGGACCCAGTATCTGCAAGCCCCCCTTTCAAATCTGCCGGACGTTTCCCTCCGTTGTCCGGCAATCTCGACCGCCGCTGTAGGCCTATTCCACCCCAGCGTTTTTCAGGTTTTCAGCCTACAAATCCGCACGTGCTTTCCTACAAATACGCTCAGAACGCGTACGGAATACTCACCTTCGCCCACAACATATCGCCCTCCGGCCGGTTCTCCACGTCGAACTCCCTGGCCCAGCGGATTTCCGCACTGGCGTACTTGAGGAAGGTGAAGTGCAGCGCCGGGCCGATGGCGAACACCTGGCCGCGCACGCCGTCGTCAACGTCCTGGCCGGCGAACTGCACGGTGTGGCCGAACTGTTTGTCGTCGGTGGTCTGCTTGAGGTAATAGCCATTGACGCCGAGCATCAGGTCGTCGGTGATCTTGTAGCTGGCCGAGTAATCGAAGTGGAAGATCTGCCCGGACTTGTAGTCGGTGTCCTTGTTCTTCTCGTTGAAGCTGTAGGTGGTCTTCATCGAGACTTCGGTGTTGTCCGTCGGCAGCCAGGTGAAGGAGAACAGCGGCTTGTAGGTGTAGAAATTGTTGCTGGTGTTGGCCAGCCGATCGACGCTGTATTCGCCGGTGGGGACGGTGATTTCCACCGCAGCGCCGAGGGTCAGGTTCTTGCCCATGTCCCACAGGATGATCGGGGCGATGGTGGTATCGCCCATGCCTTCGCGGGTGTCGCTCTGGCCGAACACCGAGACTTCCTGCTTCAGCCATGGCTGGGCGATGTAGCCGGCCAGGCGTCCGCCGAACACCCGCACCGGGCTCAGGTAATCGATGCGCGGGATGACCGCCGTGGATTCGATCTCGACATTCGGCACCTTGCCGCCGAACGAGCTGATATTGAGCTTGGTCGCCTTGTAATGGTTGTAGTAGAGGTTGAAGGCGACCATGTTCTCGGGAAGGCTGTCGACCTCCAGCGGCAGCATGAAGAAGCCGTCGGTGCCGGGGCCGATATTGTCGACGCCGGCTTCGGTGGCCAGCGCCGGCAGGGTGGTGGCGCAGCCGAGCAGGCTCAGCGCCAGTCGCACAGGGAATGTCGCGCGGTTCGGGGTCATGTCCGTCCTCATTATTATTGTGTTTGGGCGCACCGCCGGCGCGCAGGACGCCCGGCCACTATAGAAATAAGCCCTTGGCGCACGCCGGGGCAGGGTATTGGCGGACACGGAAGGGGGCTTCTGCGGACAGTCCACCAACCCTGTGCTAACTTCCTTCGACATAACCGGTAACAAAAATAACAATTCAGCGTGATCCGGAATGTCAGCCCCCATGAACGCAAAACTCCAAGACCCCACCTTCGATCTGGCGCTGGTGTCGCCATTTCTGCTGCAGACCCTGGCCGAAGTCGCCGCCAACAAGGGCATCGAGCCGCAAAGCCTGTGCCGTGGCCTGGGCTTTGACGTCGAGGATCTGCAGGATCCGTCGCAGCGGATTTCCTATCGCCAGGCCGTGGCCATGATCCAGCGGGCGCTCAAGGCCTTGCCCAATCAGGGGCTGGGCCTGTGGGTCGGCGCGCAGAACGTGCTCGGCACCCTGGGTTTGCTCGGGCATGTGCTGTCGCTGTGCAAGAACCTGCGCGATGCGTTCGAGCTGGGCATTCGCCATCAGCACACGTCCGGCGGCATCGTGGTGATCAGCGTGGATGTGGTGGGCGAGCAGGTGCACGTCGACGTGGAGTGCCGCTTGCCGTTCGCTGAGGTGCAGATATTCGCCGTCGAAGAGTTTTACGCCAGCCTGCTGGTCTACGGCCGGGCGCTGGTGGGCGAGACGTTCAAGCCGATTGCCGTGGAGTTCGTCCACGCGGCGCCGGATTACGTCGATGAATACCGACGGCTGTTGGGGCCGGACGTACGCTTCGGTTGCCTGCACAATCGCATGCTGATCGACGTGCAATGGCTGGATGTGAACCTGCCCAACCACCATTCACTGGCGTTGCGTCAGGCAGTCAAACTGCTGGAGCTGGAAGCCGCGCAGGTGCATCAGAAGCTCGATCTGATCCAGGCTGTGGAGCGCGCCATTGCCCGGGACCTGAGCCGGGGCAGCCACATTGAAAAGATTGCCGGCGACTTGAACATGAGCAGCCGCACTTTGCGCCGGCGTCTGACTGAGCACTCATTGACATTCGAGGCGCTGCTGGAGCAGGTGCGGCAGGCGCGCACCATGAGTTTGCTGGCCAATCCTGATATGCCGATCGAGCGTATTACCGAGGAGGTCGGCTATAGCGACGTGCGCAGCTTTCGTCGGGCGTTCAAGCGCTGGACCGGCAAAAGCCCGAGCGCGTGGCGCAACGAGTGCGTCATCTGATCCCACACAAACCCTCCGGCTACAGTTAAACTCCGCGCTCTTTCCCAAGGAGTTCACATGAGTTACTACCAGCCGGGCATCCTCGCCACCCCAGTTCCGCCGCAAGCACGTCACCTGTTTTTCGCCCTCGAGTCGGTTGAAGCGCTGCCGCAGGCGATCGACAACCTGCTGAACCTGGTGGACGGCAAGTCGGCGGTGGTCGGTTTCGGTGAATCCCTGGCCAAGGCCCTGAATGTGAACATCGACGGCCTGCGCAGCTTCCCGGCGCTGACCGGCGTTGGCGTGGAAAACCCGTCGACCCAGCACGCCCTGTGGGTCTGGCTGCACGGCGTCGACCGTGGCGAGCTGCTCAACCGCAGCACTGCACTTGAGGCCGCACTGGCCCCGGCGCTGCGTCTGGTGCAGATGCAGGAAGCCTTCCGCCACAAGGACGGCCATGACCTGACCGGTTATGAAGACGGCACCGAAAACCCTCATGACGAAGCCGCCATCGCCGCCGCACTGCAAAGTGAAGGCGCCGACGGTCTGGTCGGTGGCAGCTTCGCCGCGATCCAGCAATGGCAGCACGACCTCAAGGGGTTCCATGCGTTGTCCGCCGAGGACAAAGACAACATCATGGGCCGTCGCCTGAGCGACAACGAAGAGATCGACGACGCCCCGGTGTCCGCCCACGTCAAGCGCACCGCCCAGGAAAGCTTCGCTCCGGAAGCCTTCGTCGTGCGCCGTTCAATGCCGTGGATCGAAGGTGACCGCGCCGGCCTGATGTTCCTGGCGTTCGGTTTCTCCCTCGATGCCTTCGAAGCACAGCTGCGCCGCATGAGTGGTCTGGAAGATGGCATCACCGACGGCCTGTACCGCATCAGCCGGCCGATCACCGGCGGCTACTACTGGTGCCCGCCGCTCAAGGACGGCCACCTCGACCTGCGCGCACTGCGCATCGGCTAAGGCGTGACGATGAACGTGGTGCGCTGGGGCATGATCGGTTGCGGGAGTGTTGCCGAACGCAAGAGCGGGCCGGCCTTCTACAAGGCCCCCGGCTCGGCGTTGGTGGCGGTGATGGGGCGACGCCTCGAAGCCGTGACCGATTACGCCGCGCGCCACGGCATCGCCCGGACTTACACCGACGTCGATGCGCTGATCAACGACCCCGAGGTGGACGCGGTGTACATCGCCACGCCCCCCGACAGCCACCATGCCTACAGCCTGAAAGTCGCCGCCGCCGGCAAGCATTGCTGCGTGGAAAAACCCATGGCCCTCAACGCCGGGCAAAGCCGCGAAATGCAGCGGGTGTTTGCCGATGCAGGTCTGCACTTATTCGTGTCCTATTACCGCCGTTCGCTGCCGCGTTTCCAGCAGGTTCGGCAATGGTTGCAGCAGGGGCGTATCGGCGAAGTGCGGCATCTGAGCTGGACGCTGACCAAGGCGCCGTCGCCGAAGGATCTGGACGGCAGCGCCAACTGGCGCACCGATCCGGCGGTGGCTGGTGGCGGGTATTTTGCGGATCTGGCCAGCCATGGTTTCGATCTGTTCCAGTACCTGCTGGGCGACATCGTTGAAGTCGCCGGCTTCACGGCGCGTCAGGCCGGGTTGTATGCGGCGGAAGATGCGGTCAGCGCCAGTTGGCGATTCGCCTCGGGCGCGTTGGGCATGGGCTGCTGGAGCTTTGTCGCGGATCGGCGCGAGGATCGGGTCGAGATCATCGGCAGCCAAGGGCGGATTGGCTTTTCGGTGTTCGACGAGCATCCGGTCGAACTGCACGCCGATGAGGACATCAGCCTGGAAATCCCCCATCACGATCACATCCAGTGGCATCACGTGCTGGGCATGAACGCGCAGATTCGCGGTGAGTCTAGGCATCCGGCAGTAGCCGCCGAAGCGCTGAAGACCGATTGGGTCATGGATCAGATCCTCAAGCGCCACTGAAGGCGCATCTAACCTTATGCCCATTCGGTATTTCTCAAGCTTGTCATAACGTCTCTAAGATCACGTCATAACTCGTTATAACAAGTGATCCCGTGATGACCGATAACGTTCTCTCCTTAAGTAGCGTTCCGCTGCACACCCAACTGCGCGACGTGCTGCGCGCTCGCATTCTCGACGGCGAATACCCGCAAGACAGCCAGATGCCGTCCGAAAGCGAGCTCGGCACGCTGTTCAAAGTCAGCCGCATCACCGTGCGCCAGGCGCTGGGCGATCTGCAGAAAGAAGGGCTGATCTTCAAGATCCACGGCAAAGGTACCTTCGTCGCCAAGCCCAAGACCTTCCAGAACGTCAGCACCCTGCAAGGCCTCGCCGAGTCCATGACCGGCCGTGGCTACGAGGTGATCAACCGCCTGCGCAGTTTCAAATTCATCGCCGCCGACAAACTGGTCGCCGAGCGTTTGCAGGTCGCCGAAGGCGAAATCGTTGCGCAGATCAAACGCGTACGGCTGATCAACCGCGAGCCGATCTCGCTGGAAATCACCTACTTGCCAAAAGCCGTCGGCGAGCGGCTGGAGAAGGCTGATCTGGTCACCCGCGACATCTTCCTGATCCTCGAAAACGACTGCGGTATCGCCCTCGGCCACGCCGACCTGGCCATCGACGCGGTGCTGGCGGACAGCGACCTGACCCAGGCCCTGAACGTCGAGGCCGGCTCGCCGATCATGCGCATCGAGCGTCTGACCCACGATGGCCACGGCCAGCCGCTGGACTTCGAACACCTTTACTACCGTGGCGATGCGTTCCAGTACCGCCTGCGGATCGACCGGCAAAAAGGGGCGTGACATGACCCGCAATACCTTAGAGCAGGAATACGACATCGTCGTGATCGGCGGCGGCACGGCCGGCCCGATGGCGGCGATCAAGGCCAAGGAAAAGAACAAGGAGCTGCGCGTGCTGCTGGTGGACAAGGCCAACGTCAAGCGCAGCGGCGCGATCAGCATGGGCATGGACGGCCTGAACAACGCGATCATTCCCGGCCACTCGACGCCCGAGCAGTACACCAAGGAAATCACCATCGCCAACGACGGCATCGTCAATCAGGCGGCGGTCTACGCCTACGCGACGCACAGCTTTGAAACCATCGAGCAGCTCGACCGCTGGGGCGTGAAGTTCGAGAAGGACGAAACCGGCGATTACGCGGTGAAAAAAGTCCACCACATGGGCGCCTATGTGCTGCCGATGCCGGAAGGGCACGACATCAAGAAGGTCCTGTATCGCCAGTTGAAACGGGCGCGGGTCAGCATCACCAATCGCCTGGTCTGCACCCGTTTGCTGACCGACGAGGAGGGCGCCGTCAACGGCGTGATGGGATTTGACTGCCGCACCGCCGACTTCCACGTGATCAAGGCCAAAGCCGTAATCCTCGCCTGCGGCGCTGCCGGGCGACTGGGTTTGCCGTCCTCGGGTTACCTGATGGGCACCTACGAAAACCCGACCAATGCCGGCGACGGCTATGCGATGGCGTATCACGCCGGGGCCGAACTGGCGAACCTCGAGTGCTTCCAGATCAACCCGCTGATCAAGGATTACAACGGCCCGGCCTGCGCCTACGTCACTGGCCCGCTGGGTGGCTACACCGCCAACAACAAGGGCGAGCGCTTCATCGAGTGCGACTACTGGAGCGGGCAGATGATGTGGGAGTTCCACCAGGAACTGGAAAGCGGCAATGGCCCGGTATTCCTCAAACTTGACCACCTGGCCGAGGAAACCATCCAGAACATCGAGGAAATCCTGCACAGCAACGAGCGCCCGAGCCGTGGCCAGTTCCACGCCAATCGCGGCACCGATTACCGCACGCAGATGGTCGAGATGCACATCTCGGAAATCGGTTTCTGCAGCGGTCACTCGGCGTCCGGGGTGTGGGTCAACGAGCGTGCCGAAACCTCGGTGAAAGGTTTGTATTCGGCCGGCGACATGGCCGCCGTACCGCACAACTACATGCTCGGCGCGTTCACCTACGGCTGGTTTGCGGGTCACAACGCGGCGGAGTTTGTCGCCAGGCGCGAGTTCTCCGCGCTGGATGCCGAGCAGATCGCGAAGGAAAAGGCCCGGGTCTACGCACCGCTGGATCGCGAACACGGCCTGCCGCCGGCCCAGGTCGAGTACAAGCTGCGACGCTTCGTCAACGACTACCTGCAACCGCCGAAAGTGACGAAGAAGATGGAAATCGGCCTGCAACGCTTCAGCGACATCGAACGTGATCTCAACGAGATGAAGGCCAACAACGCCCACGAACTGATGCGTGCCATGGAAACCAGTGTGATCCGCGACTGCGCCGAAATGGCCGCCCGCGCCTCGCTGTTCCGCGCCGAAAGCCGTTGGGGCTTGTACCACTATCGCGTCGATCACCCGCAGCGGGACGACCGCGAATGGTTCTGCCACTGCCACCTGAAGAAGGGCGAGGACGGGCGCATGACCAGTTTCAAGAAAGCCGTCGAGCCTTACATCATCCCCCTCGATGCCGAGGAAATGCAGGCTTACGACCGCCTTCGGGTCGGCGCTTTTGCCGCTTGAGCCATCACTAGAGAGAGTCCGGACCATGGCCTATCAAGCCCAGGAAATCTTCTTCCGCTCCAACGCCCCCGTCACTGTGGACGAGGACATATGCATCGCCGAAAAGGGCTGCACCGTGTGTGTCGACGTCTGTCCGATGGACCTGCTGGCGATCAACCCGGCCACGCAAAAGGCCTACATGGCCTTCGATGAATGCTGGTACTGCATGCCTTGCGAAAAGGATTGCCCGACCGGTGCGGTGAAAGTCGAAATCCCGTATCTGCTTCGCTAAAACGCTATCCGGCAACACCGGACGCCTGATTCAAGACACCCCTCGTTTCCCACCGCGCCCTGATCGCGGCGGAGACGAACATCCTAAAAATGATTCGAGGGGATTCAACCATGTTGCGTGCAGCAATCGCCGGTCTGGTACTGGCTTCGTTCACCCTGTCGGCCTCGGCCGAAACCATCCGCATCGCCATCGGCACCCAGGACACCACCATCAACTGCGCCGCCGGCGGGCTGTTGATCCGTGAGCTCGGCCTGCTCGACAAATACCTGCCCCACGACGGCGCCTACAAGGACGCCAAATATGATGTGCAGTGGAAGAACTTCACCAGCGGCGCACCGCTGACCAACGAGATGGTCGCCGGCAAACTCGACTTCGGCGCCATGGCCGATTTCCCCGGTGCGTTTAACGGCGTGGCGTTCGAAACCGCCGGCAAGCACAGCCTGTTCATCAGCGTGCTGTCGGGCAGCATCAAGGGCAGCGGCAACGGCATCGTGGTGCCGAGCGCGTCCGGCGTGCAGTCGTTGAGCGAGCTCAAGGGCAAGACCATCTCCGTGCCGTTCGCTTCCACGGCCCACGGCATGTTGCTGCGCGCGGTGGCCGAGCAAGGATGGGATCCGCTGAAGGATGTGAACATCATCGCCCAGCCACCGGAGGTCGCAGGCTCGGCGTTGCAGGCCGGCAAGATCGACGCCCACGCCGACTTCGTGCCGTTCGCCGAACTGTTCCCGAGCCGCGGCTTCGCCCGCAAGATCTACGACGGCGCCCAGGCCAATGCACCGACCTTCCACGGTGCGCTGGTGGATCAGGCCTACGCGAAAAAGTACCCGGAAATCGTCGTCGCCTACCTGCGCGCAACCATCGAGGCCAATCAACTGCTGGCCGCCGAACCGGAGAAATACAGCGAGCTGATCGCCAAGGTCACTGGCGTCGATGCCGAGGTCAATTACCTGTTCCACGGCCCGCTGGGCGTGCAGACCCGTGACCTGAGCTGGAAACCGGAATATCGACAGGCCGTGGGCACCGCCATCGACACGCTGAAGCTGCTGAAGAAGGCCGATCGCGGACTCGACCTGAATACCTTTATCGACGATCAGTACATCCGCGCGGCGTTCAAGGCCTCGAACCTGGATTACGCCGCGCAACTGGCCAACTACGCGCAGACGCCGTTGAAGTCTGTCGATGCGGTGACTGGAAAAGCCATTTCTGATTTCAGCCATGTTGCGGAAATCTGGGTGCGGGGGGAGGACAAGGTTCGGCGGTATGCCTCGGCTGAAGAGGCGTTCACGGCGTTGGCCGGCTTGAAGTCGGAAGGCAAGAACATCCGGGCGGTGTATGCCCAGGCGAGTGACAGCGGGATCAAGTTGCTGGCGGAGCAGGCGTGGTTTGCCAGTGATGGGAAGGGGCGGTTGAGTGCGTTTTTGTTGAAGGGGCAGGCGCAGCAATTTGCTTCGGCGCAGGGAGGCAAGGTGTTTGATTTCACCGATGCCACCGCGCAGGCTGTGGTCAGTCGCTAATCATGAAAATCTCAAAAGGACGCTGGATATCAAGAGCAGCTTCACTGCTGCTCTGCCTGCTCTTCTGGCAACTCGCCGCCAGCCACCACTGGAACCTCGGCCTCGTCACCTTCGCCAACGTCCCAACCCCGCTAGCCGTGATCGAAGCCGCCCTCGACCTCGGCGACTCCGGCAAGCTCATCCAGCACCTGAGCGCCAGTCTCGGCCGGGTCTTCGCCGGCTACCTCGCTGCGCTGATCATTGGCATCGCCCTGGGCCTGGCCATCGGCCGCTCGAAGTGGGCCGAAGACCTGCTGCTGCCACCACTGGAAGTGCTGCGCCCGATCCCCGCTGTGGCGTGGATTCCACTGGCGATCCTGATGTTCCCGTCGTCGGAGTTGTCGATGGTCTTCATCACCTTCACCGGCGCGCTGTTCCCGATCCTGCTCAACACCGTGCACGGTGTCGAAGGCGTCGACCCGCGCCTGATCGCCTCGGCGAAAAGCCTCGGGGCCGGGCGCCGGGCGATCCTGCTGGAAGTGATCCTGCCGGGCGCTGCGCCGAGCATCATCACCGGGCTCGCCATCGGCATGGGCACGTCGTGGTTCTGTCTGGTGACCGCCGAAATGATCTCCGGCCAGTTCGGCATCGGTTACTACACGTGGGAGTCCTACACCATCCAGAACTACGCCGACATCGTGGTCGGCATGTTGCTGATCGGCGTGTTGGGCATGGGCAGCAGCCTGCTGATCAAACGCCTGGGCGGGCTGTTCACGCCCTGGCACCGACCACGAGGAAAAGCCTGATGAGCGTGATGCAAACCCCGGAAGGGCGGATCGACATCCGCCAGTTATCCATCGTCCTCGGCGAAGGCCGGCACGCGTTCGAAGCGGTGCAGGGGCTGGATTGCCAGATCGAGCCGGGCCAGTTCGTGTGCATTCTCGGCCCGTCCGGTTGCGGCAAGTCGACCTTGCTCGGCGCATTGGCCGGGCATCTGCAACCTCACGGCGGACAGTTGAAAGTCGACGGCGCCGAAGTGTCCGGCCCGTCACCGCAGCGCGGCATGGTGTTCCAGCATCACACCTTGTTCCCATGGCGCACGGTGCGCGACAACGTTGCCTTCGGCCTGAAGATGCGCGGCATCGGCAAGGCCGAACGTCATCGCGCCGCTGATGAAATCCTCAAACTGGTTGGTCTCGAAGGTTTCGCCGAGCGCTGGCCGGATCAGCTCTCCGGCGGCATGCAGCAACGGGTGGAGATCGCCCGGGTGCTGGTCAACCGGCCACGGCTGTTGCTGATGGACGAACCCTTCGGCGCGCTGGATGCGCTGACCCGACTGAACATGCAGGAACTGCTGCTGGACATCTGGACGCGGATTCGCACCACCGTGGTGTTCGTCACCCATGACATCGATGAAGCGCTGTTCCTCGCCGACCGTTTGCTGGTGATGAGCGCACGGCCGGGGCGGATCATCGAAGACCTGCGCCTCGACTTCCCACGCCCACGCACCACCGGACTGGTGACCAGCCACGAGTTCTCGCGCCTCAAACGCCATTGCCTTGACCTGCTGCGCCACGACAACCATCGACCGCTGCCGCGCCTCAATCCGCTCGGTTTGCCTCCTGAAAACGCCTTGCCGAGATTTGCCTTATGACCTCATTTTTTGCTGTGACCGATAACGAAGACATTCTCGCCCTGCAACCGCGCCTGACCGCCGATGACGCCGGTGTACGGCGGATTGCCCTGATCGATCTGGCCGACCTCGAAGAGCCGGACGGCTTGCTCTGGCTGGTCGAGCGCCTGGCCGAAGACCCGGCCGAAGAGGTGCGTGCCGAAGCGGCGCGTCTATTGGAAGCCTGGGAAGACGAACCGGTGGTTGAAGCACTGTGCCAGGCGCTGACGGATCCGTCGCCGGCGGTGCAGGCCGCCGCTGCGCAGAGCCTGAGTCTGCTCAAGACCGAAGCGGCGGGCAGGGTGATTCTGCCGTGGACCGGCCACGCCGAAACCAGCGTGCGGATTGCCGCGTTCCGGGCCTTGCGCGAGTTGCGTTTTCCCGGCGCCGCGCCTGCCGCGTTTCAGGCGTTGAACGATGCTGATGCGAGTGTGCGTCGCGAAGCCGTTGGTGTGCTCGGCTGGCTCAAACAACTCGACGCACTGTCAGCCTTGGCCCGATTGGCAAGCGCCGATCCTGACACCGAAGTACGCCGCGCCGCTACCGGCGCCCTGGGCCTGGCAAGTGGCGCAGATGTGCTTCCGGCCTTGCGTCAGGCCTTGCAGGATGACGCCTGGCAAGTGCGCGAAGAAGCGGCCACGACACTGGGCAAGGTCGGCCACACCGACGCGGGCCCGGCGCTGATCGAAGCCTTGGCCGACAACTACTGGCAGGTTCGCCTGCGCGCCACTCGCAGCCTCGGCCGTTTGCGTTACGTGCCGGCCCTCGACGCTCTGATCGACACCCTCGGTCATCGCATCAGCAACCTGCGCAAGGAAGCCGCGCTTGCCCTTGGCGAATTGAATGATCGCGGCGCCGTGGCGGCGTTACAGGCCGCGCAGGACGACGGCGACCCGGAAGTGCGCAAAGCCGTGCGGATTGCCTTGAGTCAGCTGCAATGAATCCGCTGGCGATCGGCAATTCCCAAAGTGAACACCGCTTGCGGCTGAGCTGGCCGGATGGCCGCGAGCAGTTGCTCGACCACGCCGAACTGCGCCGCCAGTGCCCGTGCTCGCAGTGCCGGGCGTTTCGCCTGCGGGGCTCGGCGCCGCTGGTGGATGATCGGGTTCGTGTGATCGAACTAAACCAGCAGGGTTACGGACTGCAACTGGTGTTCAGCGATGGCCATCAACGCGGGATCTACCCGTGGCAGTACCTGGCGCAACTCACACCTTAGGTTCACCGCAATCAACCTGGGCTCAGAAGGATTTGCTGACACTGGCCACGACCGTCGCCGTGCACACATCCTTGAAGCCCCAATTGCTCAGGCACTGGCTTTGCGAGAGGTCAGTGTCGATGTAGCTCAGGCCCAGCACCTCGCCGGCCAGGTTGTGGGTCAGTTTGACTTCCCACTCCCGGTAGGATTCTTCGCCATGCCCGGATGCCGAGTACAGATGCGGGTCCTTGAAGTCCATGTTGCCGTAGCGCAGCTTCAGCCCGGAATCGAACGGCAATTCGGTTTCATAGCCGATGTAGCTGTAGAGCGAGCTCTGTTTGCTGTCGATGCCCGGCGCGTCACTGGAGTAATACGCTGCAAGCTTCACCCCGTAGACGCCGAGAATCCCGTAGACCTCGGTCTGGTTGAACTGGCTTTCCTTGGGGTAGGCGTAGTGGATGGTGCCGAGATCAAGGCTCACGTTTTCGGTGGCCTGCCACAGCCAGCCGGCGTAGTAATCGACTTCCTGACGGGTTTTCAGACCGCCGCCGAAGTCGACGTTCGAACTCCACGCGCCGAGGTACAGACCGCTGCTGTGGGCCAGGGTCAAACCGGCCTGTACCGCCGGATCGTTCTGGGTCTGGGAGATACCGCGAGTGCGGTAGTCGCTGGCCAGCGTCAGGTCGACCAGCACGGCGAAATCATCGTTCAGGGGAATAGCGTGGCTGCTCAAGGGCAGCAGGCTCAAGGAAGTCAGGGCGAGCAGAGGCATGGCTTTCATGTGAAGTCCCGATGTTGTGATTGTTATGGGGCGCGCGGAAGCCTGTGGGAGCTAGCCTGCTAGCGATTGCGGTGAGTCAGGTGACATATGAGTTGAATGTCAGACCGTAATCGCCAGCAGGCTGGCTCCCACAGGGGAAGTGTGTTTCTAGAGGGTAGGGGCGTAAACCTGACGACCACCGAACCAGGTCTGCAGAACCTTCGTGTCATGCAGAGCCTTGTCATCGACGCTGAACACGTCGCGATCGAGCACGATGAAATCGGCCTGTTTGCCGGGGCTCAGCGAGCCGATCTGTTGCTCCAGGCCGATGGTCCGCGCGGCGTTGGCGGTGTAGGCGTAGAACATGGTTTCGCGGTCCAGGCGTTCGTCGGCGTTGAGCACCCCCAGCGGACCGGTGCGGGTGATGGCCTGGGCGATGGCGTTGAACGGGTTCGGCGAAGACACCGGCCAGTCGCTGGCGCCGGCAATCGTCGCGCCCTGCTTGAGCAGCGAGTGCGCCGGGTATTGATAACGAAAGGCGAGGGCGCTGACGTAAGGCTTGATCATGTCGGTGGTGTAGTCGTCGGCGCTGGCCCACAGCAGTTGCATCGAGGCAATCACGTTCAGCGGCTTGAAGCGGGCGAACTCCTTCGGGTTGACCATTTGCAGGTGGGTGATCGAGTGCGTCACGCCGCTCTGTCGGTCCTTGCGTGCCTGGGCGATGCCGTTCAGTGACTCGCGCACCGCGCGGTCGCCGATGGCGTGGATGTGCACCAGCCAGTCGCGCTGATCGATGGCGCTGACCAGTTCGCCGAAGTGCTGCGGATCGATCAGCAGTTCGCCCTGTTTGTGCGAGTTGCTGTAGGGATCGATCATCGCCGCGCTCTGGGCCGGGTATTCGATCACGCCGTCGGCGAAGATCTTGATCCCCGGCAGCGTGAGGTTGGGGATGCCCTGAAACTGCCGGCGAACCTTGTCGAGGGTGTCGAGATCGGCCGGGGCGCTTTTCGGGTTGGCCACCAGCAGCGCGGCAACGTGGGCGGTCATGCCGCCGCTGTCCGACAGGGCCTTGTAGGCCGGCAGCACGCCGACGGTTCTCTCGGTGGGCTTGAGGGCGAATACCGGCTCGCCCGGCGCGGCGTTGGCAGCCGGGTCCATCCACGCAGTGATGCCAAGGCTGTTGTTGAAACGCACCGCTGATTGTGCAGCCTTGAGCAGGTCGGCAGGGCTCGGCACTGGTATTTTCGAGGCGACCCGATCCCAACCGGCATCGACCACAAAGCCGTTCGGCTCACCGCTGGCCAGTTTGCCGAGGGTGTCCTTTTCCGCGTCCGGCAGGGTTTTCAGCAGCGCGGCGTCGATGCCCGCACGCTTGAGCATCACATTGTTGGCCCACGCCGTGTGGTGATCGCTGCCGGTGAACACCACCGGCACGTCGGCCCATTCGCCGTGGTTGAAGATCTTGCCCAGGGCTTCAGCCTTGGCCCAGTACGCCGAACTCATGCCGGCCACGCTCAACACATCGCCATGCCGGGCCTTGCCGTCGTCACGCCAGGCGCGCAGGCGTTTTTCCAGTTCGTCGAGTTCGACCACCTCGTCTTCCATGTTCGCCGAGACCATTTCCAGTCCGCCGAAAATCGCGTGGGAATGGCTGTCGATCAAGCCGGGCATCATGGCCTTGCCTTGAAGGTCGATCACTTGGGTGACGGGTTCGATCAAGGTCTTGATCTGCGCATCGGTGCCGACTTTCAGCACCTTGCCGTTCTCCACGGCCAGCGCCTGAACCTGCGGTTGAGCGCGGTCGGCGGTGAAAATCTTGCCGTTGAGCAGCACCAGATCGGTGGCGGCCATGGCTTCCATCGAGGCAAAACTCATAGCGGCGATCAGCACATTTTTTGTGAAATGCGGGATGAATCTTTTCATTGAACATTTCCTTGTTATTGCGTCTGATGGCCAGATTAGTGGCTGCCAACGCCCGACAGAACGCCTCCCTCACGAAAAACGTTTTTGCCTGAATGGAAAAAGCATGGACAAGCTGGGTGCACTGAAAATGTTCGTGGTCACCGCGCAGCTCGGCAGTTTCAGCCGCGCTGCCGAGCAACTGGGCAAGACCCCGTCGGCCCTGACCAAAGCGGTCAATCATCTGGAATCCGAACTCGGCGCGAGGCTGTTCGAACGCAGCACGCGGCGAATACTGCTGACGGAAATCGGCCGGCTCTATCTGGAAACCGCACGTCAGGTGCTGCAACGGCTGGACGAGGCCGGCGAGGAAATCGAGCAGTTGCAGCACGGCCTGCGCGGCAGCCTGAAAATCACCGCGCCGCTGGCTTACGGGCGGGCGTTTCTCGATCAGGTGTGTGACGGTTTTTTGCAGCAATACCCGCAGATCAGCCTACAAGTGGATTTGTGCGACGAGTTCGTCAATCTGCTGGAAAGCGGCTACGACCTGGCGCTGCGCGAGGGCCATGACGATTTGCCGGGGCTGATTGCCCGGGTGGTCGGCAGCAATCGCCTGGCGCTGTGCGGCAGCCCCGGATACTTGGCGCGCAAGGGCTTACCGGTGACGCCGCAAACCCTCGATCAGCATGAATGGCTGCTGTACCGGCATCCGTTGCTCAGTCGCGAATTCTGGTGGGCCGAGCGCGACGGCCAGCGCCTGAGCCTGGCGCAACCGGCGGCGCCGCTGTTGCGCAGCGACAATTACGATTTGCTGCTGGCCAGCGCTTTGGCCGGGCGCGGCTTGCTGCACACGCCGCTGTGGAGCGCCGCGCCGTACATCGCCGATGGGCGACTGGTGCGGGTCATGGCTGATTACGAGATCGATCCGGACAGCTTCGGCCCGCACATTCTGGCGGTGTACCCGAGCCATCGGCGGGCGACGGCCAAGGTTGTGGCGTTCATCGATTACATCGCGGGGTTTCTGGCGGAGCGCGGTTTGAGCTGACTGGCGGTGCTTGTCAGGAAATTCCCACAAGAGTACAAATGTACTCCATGACAAATCTGACTCCCCGCCGTACCGCCATCCTGACCTTTATCCGCGAACGCATCGCCGAACATGGTCAGCCCCCAAGCCTCGCTGAAATCAGCGAGGCTTTTGGTTTTGCCTCCCGCAGCGTGGCGCGCAAGCATGTGCTGGCGCTCACCGAAGCCGGGTTCATCGAGGTCAATCCGCATCAGGCCCGGGGCATTCGCCTGCTCGGGCAGCCGGCGCGACCGGAACTGCTTGAAGTGCCGGTGCTCGGCCGGGTGGCTGCCGGTGCGCCCATCGGCGCCGATGCCGACATCCACAATCGCCTGATGCTCGACCCGGCACTGTTCTCCCGCACGCCCGACTACATGCTGCGGGTGCAGGGCGACTCGATGATCGAGGACGGCATTCTCGACGGCGATCTGGTCGGCGTGCGGCGCAACCCCGAGGCGCTCAACGGCCAGATCGTGGTGGCGCGGCTCGACGGTGAAGTCACCATTAAACGCTTCGAGCGGGTCGGCGATGAGGTTCGCCTGTTGCCGCGTAACCCGGCATACCAGCCGATTGTGGTGCGTGACGATCAGGACCTGGCCATCGAAGGCGTGTTCTGCGGTCTGGTGAGGCAAGGCTGATGGGTGCCGTCGTTGCGCTGGATACGCTGTTCAATGGCGGCCAGGTCTGGAAGGGCCGGCCTGCGCCACCCACCGCGAGCCCGCAACCCACCGGGCACGCGGCGCTGGACGCAGCCTTGCCCAGCGGTGGCTGGCCGGAAGCGGCGCTGAGCGAAATCCTTCTGGCCGGTCCTGGTGTCGGCGAACTGCAACTGGTGTGGCCGACGTTGGCGCGGCTGTCGGCGGCGGGGGAGCGCATCGTGCTGGTGGCGCCGCCGTTCGTGCCATACCCGCAGGCGTGGGCCAATGCCGGGGTCGATCTGCGGCAGTTGTCGGTGATCCAGGCCAGTGAGCGCGATGCCTTGTGGGCGGCGGAGCAATGCCTGCGCTCGGGCAGTTGCGGCGCGGTGCTGTGTTGGCCGCACAAGGCCGACGACCGTGCCTTGCGCCGTTTGCAGGTGGCGGCGGAAACCGGCCAGACCCTGGCGTTCGCGTGGCGGCCATTGAGCGAGGCGGTCAACCCGTCGCCAGCGGCGCTGCGCATTGCCATCGATGCCCGCCCGGCGCAGTTGCGCGTACTCAAATGCCGGGGCGGACTGGCGCGCACTGCACCGATTGCCTTTGCTGTGGGGCATTGAGGTCGTCATGCGCTGGGTCTGCATTCTGTTCCCGCAATTGGCCCTCGACGCCGTGCTGCGTCAACGGCCCGATTCCGAGCAACCCTTGGCTCTGCTCAGCGGCCCGGCCCAGCGCCGGGTGCTGCAAGCGGTCAACCCGGCGGCGCGGGCACTGGGCTTGCGACCGGGGCAGTCGATGACTGCTGCGCAGGCGATGAGCAAAGGGTTCGCCACCGTCGATTACGACGCCGCCGAGGTCGAACACTGGCAGCAGTTTCTCGCTGCCTGGGCCTATCGCTTCAGCGCGCAGGTCAGCGTGCATTACCCGCGCACCGTGGTGTTCGAGATCGAATCGAGCCTCGGGCTGTTCGGTTCCTGGGCGCAGTTCGAAGCGCGATTACGTACTGAGCTGACGGAGCTGGGCTTTCGTCACCGCATCGTCGCCGCGCCCAACCCGGTGGCGGCGCGGGTGTTGGCCAATGCCTATGACGGATTGGTGGTGCCGGATGGTGAAGCCCTGCGTCATCACCTCGGGCAACTGCCGGTCGACCGTGTCGGACTTGAACCGAGCGTGGCCACGGCGTTGTCGCGCATGGGCCTGCGCCACCTCCATCAGTTGCAGAGTCTGCCGCGTCAGGCCCTGGCCCGGCGTTTCGAGGCACCGATGCTCAAGCATCTGGACACGCTGTTTGGCGCACGACCGCTGGCGCTGGCGTTCTACCTGCCGCCGGATCGCTTCGATGTGCGCATCGAACTCAACTTCGACGTGCAGTCCCATCAGGCGCTGCTGTTCCCGTTGCGCCGCCTGACGTCCGATCTGGCGGCGTTCTTGTGCGGGCGCGACAGCGGCGTGCAGCGCTTCGACCTGCATCTGGAACATGCAGGATTGCCGGATACATTGATCAAGGTCGGCCTGCTCAGCGCCGAGCGCGACCCGGCGATGCTCTTCGAGCTGGCCCGTGGTCGATTGGAGCAGGTGCAGGTCGAAGCCCCGGTGCGCGGTTTTCGTCTGCGGGCCGAGGATCTGCCGAGTTTCGTGCCGCAGTTTCAGGAACTGTTCGACGACCGCCCGCAGCAGACCTTGCCCTGGGAGCAGCTGCGCGAACGCCTGCGCGCGCGGCTGGGGGATGACGCGGTGCAGGGCCTGCGCTTTCAGGCCGATCATCGCCCGGAGTGCGCGTGGCAGAACGCCGATGACAAACAGCCTTGTGCTGCGTTGCCGGGCGTGCAGCGTCCGGGCTGGCTGTTGGGCGAGCCGCAGTCCGTGCCCGAAGGCTCTGCGCGCATCCTCATGGGCCCGGAGCGCATCGAGTCCGGCTGGTGGGACGGTGACGACGTGCGCCGCGATTATTACCTGATCCAGAACCGCGCCGGCCAGCAAGGCTGGGCGTACCGGGCAGTGGGTGAGGGCGGCCCGTTGTGGCTGCAGGGCTGGTTCGCGTGAATCAGGGTTATGCCGAGCTGCACTGCCTGTCGAATTTCAGTTTTCAGCGCGGTGCGTCCAGTGCGCTGGAGCTGTTCCAGCGGGCGAAGAAGCACGGCTATCAGGCGCTGGCGATCACCGATGAATGCACCTTGGCCGGAATCGTCCGTGCCTGGCAGGCGGCGAAGTCCGTGGAGTTGCCGCTGATCATCGGCAGCGAAATCCGCATCGAGAACGGTCCGAAACTGGTGTTGCTGGTAGAAAACATTGAGGGTTATCAGGCCCTGTGCGGCTTGATCACCCAGGCTCGACGGCGTACGCAGAAAGGTCAGTATCAAATACTGCGCGAAGATTTCAGTGAACCGCTGCCGGGGTTGCTGGTGCTGTGGGTGCCGGATACGGTCGATGACGTGGAAGAGGGGCGTTGGCTGAAACAGACCTTCGGCGAACGGTTGTGGCTGGCGGTGCAGTTGCATCGAGGGCAGAACGATCAGCAACGACTGGCCGCCCTCCTGAGTCTGGCAGATGAGCTGCAGATTGCGGCCGTGGCCAGCGGCGATGTGCACATGCACGCCCGTGGCCGCCGGGCCTTGCAGGACACCATGACTGCGATCCGTCATCACGTCCCGGTAGCCGAAGCCGGGTTGCGCCTGCACCCCAATGGCGAACGGCATCTGCGCAGCCTCGATGTGTTGCGCGAGTTGTATCCGCAGACTCTGCTCGACGAATCGGTGACGCTGGCCCGCCGCTGCACGTTCGACCTCGGCCAGTTGCGTTATCAATATCCGAAAGAGCTGGTGCCCGAGGAACATGACGCCAGTTCCTGGCTGCGGCATCTGACTGAACAAGGCATCGCCTGGCGCTGGCCGAAAGGCGCACAGCCCAAGGTGCTCAAACAGATCGACGATGAGCTGGAGCTGATTGCCGAACTCGGCTACGAAAGCTACTTCCTCACCGTGCACGACGTGGTGCGCTACGCCCGGGAGCAGAAAATTCTCTGTCAGGGCCGGGGTTCGGCGGCCAACTCGGCGGTGTGTTTTGCCTTGGGCATCACCGAGATCGACCCGGATCGCACCACGTTGCTGTTCGAGCGTTTCATGTCGAGAGAACGCAACGAGCCGCCGGACATCGATGTGGATTTCGAGCACGAGCGCCGGGAAGAAGTGCTGCAATACGTGTTTCGTCGTTATGGCCGCCGTCGTGCGGCGCTGACGGCGGTGGTCAGCACCTATCACGCTGCCGGCGCGGTGCGCGACGTGGCCAAGGCCCTGGGTCTGCCGCCGGACCAGATCAATGCGCTGGCCGATTGCTGTGGTCACTGGAGCGATGAAACACCGCCCGTGGAGCGCCTGCGCGAAAGCGGCTTCGACCCGGACAGCCCGATCCTGCACCGGGTGCTGAGCCTGACCGGGCAACTGATCGGCTTCCCTCGGCACCTGTCGCAGCACCCCGGCGGTTTCGTGATTTCCGAGCAGCCGCTGGACACCCTGGTGCCGGTGGAAAACGCCGCCATGGCCGACCGCACGATCATCCAGTGGGACAAGGACGACCTCGATGCGGTCGGGCTGCTCAAGGTGGATATCCTCGCCCTCGGCATGCTCAGTGCGATTCGTCGCTGTTTCGACCTGCTGCGTCGTCATCGCAACCAGGATCTGAGCCTGGCCACCATCCCGGCTGACGATCGCCCGACCTACGACATGATCAGTCGCGCAGACACCATCGGCGTGTTCCAGATCGAGTCCCGGGCGCAGATGTCGATGCTGCCGCGCCTGCGCCCGCAAAACTTCTACGATCTGGTGATCGAAGTGGCCATTGTCCGGCCGGGGCCGATCCAGGGCGGGATGGTCCATCCGTACCTGCGCCGGCGGAACAAGGAAGAAAAGGAAACCTATCCGTCGCCGGAGCTGGAAGTGGTGCTCAAACGCACCCTCGGCGTGCCGCTGTTTCAGGAGCAGGTGATGCAGATCGCCATTGTCGCTGCCGACTACAGCCCCGGCGAGGCCGATCAGTTGCGGCGTTCCATGGCGGCCTGGAAACGCCACGGCGGGCTGGAACCGCACAAGGAACGGCTGGCGGCCGGCATGAAGAAAAACGGCTACACCCCGGAATTCGCCGCGCAGATCTTCGAACAGATCAAGGGCTTCGGCAGTTACGGTTTTCCCGAGTCCCACGCCGCCAGTTTTGCCTTGCTGACCTATGCCAGTTGCTGGCTCAAGTGCCACGAACCGGCGGCGTTCGCCTGTGCGCTGATCAACAGCTGGCCGATGGGTTTCTACAGCCCGGATCAGATTCTTCAGGACGCGCGCCGGCATCATTTGCAGATCCGCCCGGTGGACGTACGCGCCAGCGACTGGGATTGCAGCCTGGAGCCGATCACCGGCGCGCAACCGGCGATTCGCATGGGCCTGCGCATGATCAAGGGCTTTCGCGAAGAGGATGCGCGGAGCATTGAAAGCGCTCGGGCGAGGGGCGCGTTTGCCGATGTCGCCGATCTGGGTGACCGGGCCGGGCTCGACAGTCGGGCCCAGGCGTTGCTGGCGGACTCAGGAGCGCTGCGGGGCCTGGCCGGGCATCGCCATCGGGCACGCTGGGAGGTGGCCGGGGTGCAGAAGCAGCTCGGACTGTTTGCCGGGTTGCCGAGTCAGGAGGAGCCCGATGTGCGGCTGCCCACACCGAGCGTCAGCGAAGATCTGTTCACCGACTACGCCACCCTCGGCACCACGTTGGGGCCGCACCCGCTGACGTTGTTGCGCGACGAGTTGCGGGCGCGGCGCTGTCGCAGTTCCCGGGAGTTGCTGGAAGTCGAGCATGGCCGACCGGTCAGCGTGGCGGGGCTGGTGACCGGCCGCCAGCGCCCGGCCACCGCCAGCGGCGTGACCTTCGTGACCCTGGAAGACGAGTTCGGCAACGTCAACGTGGTGGTCTGGCGCGATCTGGCCGAGCGTCAGCGTCAGGTGCTGGTCGGTTCGCAATTGCTCAAGGTCGATGGACGCTGGGAGCGTGAAGGCGAAGTCCGGCATCTGATTGCCGGACGCTTGAG
The DNA here is from genome assembly GCF_003352185.1 of Pseudomonas kribbensis. Classification (GTDB taxonomy): domain Bacteria; phylum Pseudomonadota; class Gammaproteobacteria; order Pseudomonadales; family Pseudomonadaceae; genus Aquipseudomonas; species Aquipseudomonas kribbensis. The sequence goes on along the minus strand of NZ_CP029608.1, from coordinate 3,503,895 downwards.
TGACCTCAGCCCGTTGCTCAACGGGATTCGGGTGCAAAGCCGCGATTTCCACTGATACCCACAATAATGTGGGAGCGAGCCTGCTCGCGATTGCGGTGGTTCAGCCAACATCAATATTGAATGCCAATCCGCTATCGCGAGCAGGCTCGCTCCCACGGGGTTTTGTGCCTGACATTTAGCCAATTCACTGGCGTCAAAAAAACCTGTCATCACTGATGGCACTTTGGCATAATGCCGGCCCTTTCCCGATCCCCCACGATTTTTGCCGTGCCGGGACACATCATTTTTCAGAAGGAATGCACAGTGAGAATGATCTCCCGGATGTTGGTCTCGGGCGTTGCGATTGCCGTCCTCGGCACTCTGGCCAGCTCGCTTTCCGGTTGTGCCACCGAAAGCTCCCGCGCATTGCCGGTGGCCAAGGTGGAAAGCGCCACTCAGGCCTGGACCGGTGTCCGTATCCCGATGGCCGTGGGCAAGTTCGACAACCGCTCGAGCTACATGCGCGGGATCTTCTCCGACGGCGTCGACCGTCTCGGTGGCCAGGCCAAGACCATCCTGATCACTCACTTGCAGCAGACCAACCGTTTCTCCGTGCTCGACCGCGACAACATGGGCGAGATCCAGCAAGAAGCGGCGATCAAGGGCCAGGCCCAGCGTCTGAAAGGCGCCGATTACGTGGTCACCGGTGACGTCACCGAGTTCGGCCGCAAAGAGACCGGCGATCATCAACTGTTCGGCATTCTCGGCCGTGGCAAGACCCAGGTCGCTTACGCCAAGGTCAACCTGAACATCGTCAACATCAGCACTTCCGAAGTGGTGTATTCGACCCAGGGCGCCGGCGAATACGCCTTGTCCAACCGCGAAATCATCGGCTTCGGCGGCACCGCTGCCTACGACTCCACCCTCAACGGCAAAGTCCTCGATCTGGCCATGCGCGAGGCGATCAATCGTCTGGTCGATGGCATGAACGCCGGCGCCTGGAAACCGGGCAACTGATAGACGCCCATCGCAAGGAGCAACACACCATGAATCTGTCCCTGTCCCGGTCGCTGATGGCCCTGACCGCCAGCGCCTTGCTGGCCGGTTGCAGCAGCCCGCAAACCTTGTACCAGTGGGAAGGCTACCAGCCACAAGTCTACGAATACTTCAAAAGCGAAACGCCGAAAGAGGCCCAGGCCGAAGCGCTGGAAGCCGATCTGCAAAAGATCCGCGCCAGTGGCAAGCCTGTACCGCCGGGTTACCACGCACACCTCGGTCTGCTGTACCTGAGCATGGGCAAGGACGATCAGATGGTGCAGCAATTGCGCACTGAGAAGACCCTGTTCCCCGAGTCCGGCACCTACATGGACTTCTTGCTCAAGAACGCCAAGACCGGAGACGCCAAATGATCTCCCGTGCCTTGAAACTGCTGGCCGCCGGCCTGGCGCTGACCATTCTCGGTGGCTGCGTCGCACCGAAGACCGTGGACTATTCGGCGTACAAGCAAGCGCGTCCGAAGTCCATTCTGGTGCTGCCGCCGCTGAACACCTCGCCGGACGTCAAGGCGTCCTACAGTCTGTTGTCGCAAGTGACGTTCCCGCTGGCCGAGGCCGGTTACTACGTGCTGCCGATTACCCTGGTCGACGAGACGTTCCGCCAGAACGGCCTGACCACGCCGGATGACATTCATCAGGCGCCGGTCAACAAACTGCACGAAATCTTCGGTGCCGACGCGGCGCTGTACATCACCGTCAGCGAGTACGGCACGCGCTACATGGTGATCAGCAGCGAAACCGCCGTCACCGCCAGCGCCAAACTGGTGGACCTGAAAACCGGTGCCACCCTGTGGACCGGTGCAGCCCGGGCGTCGAGCGAAGAGGGTGGCAACAACAGTGGCGGCGGCCTGATCGGCGCGCTGATCACCGCTGCGGTTAAACAGATCGTCAACAGCTCCACCGATGCCGGCTACCCGATTGCCGGTGTGGCCAGCAATCGTCTGCTGTCGGCCGGACATCCGGCAGGCCTGCTGTACGGGCCACGGTCGCCGAAGTACGGCACTGACTGATCGACCTGTCACGGCGGCCCACCTCGGTGGGCCGCTTTTTTATTTGCCAGGCCAGAACCGTTCGCCACCCCCCGGCGCTTCCGTCCACGCTTGCAACGAGCGGGTCGGCAGATCGAAGTAATCCCGGGTCCGCGCATAACCATGCCCGCCCATGCGCCCGATCGCATCCAGCCCCAGTTGATCGATGTACAGGGTTTTCGGGTCGATCAACTCGTCGCGCACATGCGCCATCAACACCTCGCCAAAAATGATCTCCCGCGACTGGCCGATGTTCAGCGCCATCATCCGCCGGCACTCCAGCGCCACCGGTGCTTCGCCGATCCGCGGGCATTTGACGGAGGTGCCGGGGATTGCCGTCAGGCCGGCAGCCGTCAACTCATCGAAGCCCGGCGCGAACGGCACGGCGCAAACGTTCATGGCTTCCACCAGTGCATCGTTGACGATGTTGACGGTGAATTCCTGATTCATCTGGATATTGCGCGTGGTGTCCTTGGGGCTCTGGTCGCCGTAGTTTTCGACGCCGAGCGCAAGAATGGGCGGATCAGCTGACAGCGCATTGAAGAAGCTGAACGGCGCCGCGTTGACCCGGCCTTCGCCGTCGATGGTGGTGACCAGGGCAATCGGGCGCGGCACCACGCTGCCGATCAGAATCTTGTATTTTTCCCGCGGGCTCAGTTGGCTGAAATCGAAGCTGTGCATGGCAGTGTTCTCTAAAGAAGTGGATCGATGGCGCTCAATGGCGCCTCGGCGCTGTAGTCGTCGGCGAACGGAATGGCCGGCTGGAACAGGGTTTTCCAGTCCGGTCGGCCAAAAGCCCGGTCGCTGTGGCTGCGCATCAGTTTTTCGTATTGGCGTTGGGCCTGGCGTTGCAGGGCCGGGTAGTCGACGCCGTTGACCTGACCGTCGTGCATTACGCAGCGACCGTCGATGTAACTGGCGATGCAATCGTCGCCGCGCCCGGCCAGCAGCAGGTTTTTCAGTGGGTCGAACAACGGGCCCAGGTGCAGGCCGCGCAGGCTGAATACGGTGATGTCGGCTTTGGCCCCCGGTGCAAGACGCCCAAGGTCGTCACGGCCCAGCGCCTTGGCCCCGCCGAGGGTTGCGGCGTTGTACAGGTCGAGGCTGCTGGTCAGCGATGGGCCGCCCTCCATCAATCGGGCGATGTTCAAACCGTGGCGCATGTTGGCCAGCAAGTCCGCCGGCCAGGTGTCGGTGCCGAGGGCGAAGTTGATGCCTTTGGCGCGATAGCGGCCGAATGAATTCAGCGCCTCGCCATCGCGGGCGAACACCAGCGGGCAGTGCACCAGACTGGCACCGCCGTCGATGACCCGTTGCAGATCGTCATCGCCCGAGGTGTAGATGCCGTGGGGCAACAGGCTGCGTGGGCTGAGCAGGTCGAGTTGCTGCAACCAGCCCAGCGGCGAGGTGCCGCGCAATTGCTCGACCATCGCCACTTCACTGGTGGCCTGACAGCAATGCAGACGCATCGGTGCGTTCAGTTCACGGCTCAGGGCGGAGGTACGTTGCAACAGCGCCGGGGTGCAGGTCTGGATTCGATCCGGCAATAGTGCACCGCGAATCCGCCCGCCATGAGCACCATCGAAATCCTTGAAAAACCGTTCGGCCGCGTCGAGCCCGGCCAGGCCCCGAGCCTCATCCCAGTGATGGGCGAGGCTGCCGTCGGCGTGCCAGTAACTCATGCCGCTCATGTAGCAGGGGCCGAGATAGGTGCGCAGCCCCAGTTCACCCGCCACGTCGGCGACGGCGGCGAACTCGTCATAGGTCTCCGCCCATTCGCGGTAATACATCGAAGTGATCGGCATCGCCGTGGTGATGCCGTTGCGGATCAACTGGGTGAAGGCGTAGCGGTATTTGAAAACCTCTTCCTCGGGGCTGAACGACTCACGCGGGCCGGCCGCCAGATACTCTGCCGACCACATCCGGCCCATGGCGCGTTCATCGCCGTTGTCCAGGGTCAGCACCGTGGAATCTAGATCGCCGAGGGCGTCGAGGTCGATGAAGCCGGGGCCGATCAGCGCATTGCCGTAGTCGATCCACTGATCCACCGGCCCTTGGTAACCGCGCCCGACAAACTCGATCCGCGAGCCGGCAAACACCACTTCACCGTCGCGCCACAGCACATGCTGCCTGCCGTCGAAGCCGACCACGCAACCGGCCTTCAGGCCGATCCGTTTCACAGACGGCTGCCCAGCAAGCGACCGCCGCTGGCGATCAGTTCGCCGCCGCGATAGACCTGACGCACTGGCCGCGCGACCACGGCTTCACCGAGGGTTTCGACCGGCATCAACAGAAAGTCCGCAGGCTTGCCAATGTCGAAGCCGTAACCTTCGACCCCCAACGCGCGGGCACCATTGACCGTCGCCGCTTCGAATGCCGCCGCCAATTCATCGTCCTTGCCCAAGTCGAAACGGAACGCCAGCAACATCGCCCGTTCCAGCATGTCGCCGTTGCCCATCGGCGACCACGCATCACGGATGCCGTCGGAGCCCAGGCACACGTTGACCCCGGTCCCACGCAGCGACAGAAACGGCGGCACCGCGCAGTCGGCCGGCGCCGAACTCATCAGCGAAATACCCAGCGCCGCAAGGCGTTCGGCGACGGGTTTGACCTGGCTCCACGGCAGCATGCCGAGGCAATAGGCGTGGCTGATCATCACCCGGTTCTGCAGGTTGAAGCGCTCGGTGTAATCGGCGATCCGCGCAATCTGCCACAGACCCAGTTCACCCTTGTCGTGCAGGTGAATGTCGACGCCACGCTGGAATTCACTGGCCAGTTTGAATACGAAATCCAGTTGCGCAATCGGGTCGTTGTCGATGCCGCACGGGTCGAGCCCGCCGACGTTCTCCACGCCCAAGGCCATGGCTTCGCGCATCAGCTCGGCGGTGCCGGGGCGGCTGATCAGGCCGGTTTGCGGGAACACCACCAGTTGCAGGTCGATCAGGTCGTTGTAGCGTTCGCGCAGTTGCTGCATGGCTTCGACGTGACGCAGGCCGAATTCCGGGTCGATGTCGACGTGGCAGCGCATGGTCAGCGAACCCCGGGCGATGCAGTTTTCCAGCAGCGCGCCGGCGCGCTCGGCAATCGGCGCTTTCACTTCGCGAAGGACGCGGCGCTCGTTGCTGATGTAGTCCTTGAGCGTCGGGCCGGCGCTGTTCGGACGCCAGGGTTGGCCGTACAGGGTCTTGTCGAGGTGGACGTGGCTTTCCACCAACGGGGCGGTGAACAGCTGGTTCTGGCCGTCGATGTCGGTGGCGGCCAATGGCGTGTTCGAGGCCGGGCGGCGTTGGGTGAACTTGCCGTTTTCGATCAGCAGGTCTTCGGCGGGGGCGCCGTAGGGGCGGATGTTTCTGAGCCAGCGGGGGTGGGACATTTCATACCTCTGTTTCTATGTTGTCTGGGCGGGCCTCATCGCTGGCAAGCCAGCTCCCACAGGAATTTGTGTTGTCTGCAAACTCCGGACATTCCACGAAACCTGTGGGAGCGAGCCTGCTCGCGATGGCCGCGACGCGGTCTTGAGTCAGGCAATCAGCCTTTGAGCTTCGACCAGATCCGATCCTGCAGCTCCCTTGCCTTGTTGCTGCATTCCTTCTCCGGCCGCAGCCGCGAGGCGTATTCCTCGGGCATGTTGATCGCGTCCATGACCTTCCATTTCGCATCCAGCAACTGATCGCTCTGAATGCCGTTGGCATAGGCAATCGCGTTGGACACGGCAGCGGCGTTTTCGGGCTTCATCATCCAGTCGATGAAGATCTTCGCGTTGCCCGGATGCGGTGCGCTTTTCGGTACGGCGAAGTTGTCCTGGAACATCGCCACGCCTTCACGCGGGTACACGTACTTGATGGTGTTCTTCTGCAAGGTGGCGCGGGCCGTCGAGCCGTTCCAGTTCTGCATCATGATCACTTCGCCCGAGGCCATTCGGTCGACGGTGTTGTCGGAGCTGTACATCTTCAAAAACGGTTTCTGCTTTTGCAGCAGCTCCAGGATGCGCTTGGCGTCCTGCGGGTTTTCCGTGCATTCGTCGACGTTCAGGTAATGGCTGGCGGCGTTGATCACGCTGCTGGAGGTGTCGAGGGCGGCGAGCTGGCCTTGCAGTTCCTTGCGTGGCTCGAAGAACTCTTTCCACGAGTCATCGAGCTTGCCGCCCGGCACCCGCGCGCTGTCATAGGAAAACCCGGTGGTGCCCCACAGGTACGGCGCCGAATATTTGCGCCCCGGATCGAAGCTCGGGTCGCGGAACGGGCCTTTGACGTACTGGAAATTGCTCAGGGTCGGGGTGTCGATTTCCAGCAGCAGATCCTGCTTGATCAGCGTCTGCATGATCGACTGCGACGGCACGATCACGTCATACGCCGCGCCGCCGGCCTGCAACTTGGCGAGCAGGGTTTCGTTGCTGTCGTAGCCGTCCATGGTGACCTTGATTCCGGTCTCCTTTTCGAACTTGGCCAGGAGATCGACCGGGTAGTAATCGGTCCAGTTGTAGAAGAACAATTCCTTGGGCTCGGCGGCGTGGGCGCCGAACGCGGTGAAACAACTCAGGGCCAGACCGGATACTGCCAGACGCATGTTTTTGACTTTCATGAGCGCGCTCCAGGTTTATTGTTGTTTGCCGCGTTGGCCGAGCCAGAAGGCCAGCACCACGAGAACGATGGAAATCACCAACATCAGGGTCGAGATCGCGTTGATCTCCGGTGTCACGCCGGCCTTGATTGCCGAGAAGATGTACACCGGCAACGTGGTCGAACCGGGGCCGGCGACGAAGAAGGTCATGATGAAATCGTCGAGGCTGACCACGAACGCCAGCACCGAACCGGACAACACCGCCGGCCACAACAGCGGCAAGGTCACGCGGCGAAACACCTGCCACGGGTTGGCGTACAGGTCGTTGGCGGCCTCCAGCAGGCTCTTGTCCAGATCGTTGAGCCGTGCGCGGATCGGCAGGTAGGCGAACGGAATGCAGAAGCCGATGTGCGCGACGATCACCGTTATCAGCCCGAGCTTGATCCCCAGCGCCATGAACAGCAGCAGGGTGGCCACGGCGGTGACGATCTCCGGCAGGATCAGCGGCAGGTTGATCCCGCCTTCGACCATTTTCTGCCCGTAGAACGGCCGGTACGTCGCCAACGCTGCGAGCAGCGCAATCGCCGTGGCGCACACGGTGGCGATGGTCGCGACGATGATCGAGTTCAGCGCCGCCGTCTGGATCGACGGGTTGGCCAGGATCCGCCCGTACCAGGCGAGCGAGAACTCGGTCCACACCGTCGCCGAGCGGTTGGCGTTGAAGCTGTAGACGATCAACACCAGGATCGGCACGTACAGATAGGCGAGGATCAGCAAGCTGATCTCCCGGGTCGCCGGGAGTTTTTTCAGGTGCAGAGAGATCATGCTTTCGCTCCCCGGTTCAGGGTTTTCGCCGCGCTGCGGCTGTAGAGGGCGTACAGCACCAGGGACAACAGCAGAATCCCCAGCAGCAGGAACGACAGCGAACTGCCCAGCGGCCAGTTGCGTGCGGTGCCGAATTGCTGCTGGATCAGGTTGCCGATCATCAGGGTCTTGCCGCCGCCGAGAATCGCCGGAGTGATGAAGGCACCGAGGCTCGGCACGAACACCAGCAACGCACCGGCAATCACCCCGGGCATCGACAGCGGCAGGATGATCCGGCGCAGCGCGTGCCAGCGGTTGGCGCCCAGGTCATAGGCGGCCTCCACCAGACGCCAGTCGAGTTTTTCCAGGGTCGAGTAGATCGGCAGGATCATGAACGGCAGGAAGCTGTAGACCAGACCGACGCTGACGGCGAAGTCGTTGTAGAGCAGGGTGATGCCGCCGGCGCTTGGGAACAGCGCGTTGAGGCTCTGGGCGACCCAGCCCTGTTCGCGCAGGATGATCAGCCACGCGTAGTTGCGAATCAGCAGGTTGGTCCAGAACGGAATGGTGATGAGCAACACCATCAGGTTGCGCCGGCGCGGGGTCAGGCTCGACATCCACAAGGCAACCGGAAAGCCGAACAGGAAGCACAACAGCGTGGTGCCGCCGGCCTGGAACACCGAGCGCAACAACGCCTGGGCGTAGACCCAGTTCAGCTCCAGCTCGCCGTCGAAGCCTTCCTGGAAAAACAGCTGCACGTAACTCTGCAGTTGCCATTGGGCCTGCCAGTCCACACCGCCATAGGTGTTGCGCGGCAGCAGGCTGATGTAACCCATGATCCCCAGCGGAATGGCGATCAGGGCAAGCAGGGTCAACACCACCGGGCTGAGCAACAGCGCACGGTTGAGGGAGGGGGAAGTGCTGCTGACGCTCATCTCAGGCCTCCATCAACAGGCAGGCCTGGGGCGGCAGGTGCACCGCCACGGGTTCACCGACCGCCCGACACGCGCTCAGGCCTTCGTTGTTTTCCCGCAGCATGACTTTGATGTCGTTGTTCAAGCGGCACTGGTACAGGGTCGCGGTGCCGACATACAGCACGGCCTCGATCACGCCGCGCAGATGATGGGGCTGATCCACCGTGACCAGTTGCGATCGCTCGGGACGAAACGCCAGTTGCACGCTGCTGCCATTGACGCCTTGGGGCGGGCAGGGGATTTCCACCGGCATGCCGTTGGGCACGAAGAGATTCTGGTTGTGGTCGCCACGCTTGAGCTGGCCGGGGAGGAAGTTGATGTCGCCGATGAACTGGGCGACGAAACGGTGCTGCGGGCGTTCATAGATGTCGGTGGGTGTGCCGATCTGCAGGATCTTGCCGGCGGACATCACCGCAATCCGGTCGGACAGGGTCAGGGCTTCTTCCTGATCGTGGGTGACGAAAATGAAGGTGATCCCGGCTTCCTGCTGCACACGCTTGAGTTCGACCTGCATTTCCTTGCGCAGCTTCAGGTCAAGCGCCGACAGCGGCTCATCCAGCAGCAGCACTTTCGGTTTCGGCGCCAGGGCCCGGGCCAGAGCCACGCGCTGCTGCTGGCCGCCGGACAATTCCGCCGGTTTGCGCCCGGCCAGGTGCTCCATTTGCACCAGCGCGAGCATCTCCTCGACCCGTCCGGGGATCGTCTTGCGATCAAGACCCTGCATCTCGAGGCCGAAGGCGATATTCTGCGCGACACTCATGTGCGGAAACAGCGCGTAACTCTGGAACACTGTATTGACCCGGCGCTTGAACGGCGGCAGGTGATTCACGGTTTCGCCCGCCAGACGGATCTCGCCGTCGCTGACGTGTTCGAAACCGGCGATGGTGCGCAGCAAGGTGGTTTTGCCGCAGCCCGAGGGGCCGAGCAGGGTGAAGAACTCATTGTCGGCGATGTTCACCGAGACATTGTCGAGGGCTGGCGCGAGGCCGGGATCGTCGGAGTACCGTTTGGAGACATTACGCACTTCAATTGCTATTGGTTGACCCATAATGGTGCAATCCTCTAATTATTGTATGCAATATCTGAATGCAATTTAGAAATACCCGGATTAATCTGCTTGTGCAACCCCCATTTCCCTGGCTGAGTCTTTCGCCGGGTCGCGTTGCCAGCATCGAAGGAGCTTTCAAATGACCGAAAAGAAAACGGAAACCACGGTCGACCGCGTCTACCAAGGGGTTTACGAGGCGATCAGCAAGCGTTCGCTGCGTCCGGGAATGAAACTGGGCGAGGCGTCGCTGGCGGAATTGTTCAATGTCAGCCGCACGTCGGTTCGCGCCGCGCTCAAGCAATTGGAGGCCGACGGTCTGGTCACCACCGAGCCCAATAAAGGTGCGTCGGTGTCGCTGCCCAGCGATGAAGAAATCCGTTCGCTGTTCGAAACACGGCGCCTGATCGAGATCGGCATCGTCACCGAGCTGTGCCGGCGCAAGGACTCTGCCGCGATGCAGGACCTGCGCGAGCATTTGTTGCTGGAAGATGAAGCCCATGCGGCCGGCGACCACGAGCGGCTGATTCACCTGCTGGGTGAGTTCCACCTCAAACTGGCCCGCAGCCTGAACAACCCGGTGCTGCTCGACTGGTTCCAGAAGCTGATTTCCCGCGCTTCGCTGTATGCTGCCGCACTGGATGACGACAGCCACGAAGCCTGTCGCGACGACGAACACCTGCGGCTGATCGAGTACATCGAGGCCGGTAACCAGAGCGCGGCGATCGAACTGACCTGCATGCATCTGGACGGTATTCAGAAGGCGATTCTCGACGTCGCTGCGAAGCTCAAGACCGGCTACCACCCGCTCAAACACCTGATCGAAGTCTGAGCGTCGGGCAAGGGTGAAATCGGCTATACCTCTAATGAAACCATCGTTGCCCGGTGCGCTCGAAACAAACGGGCGCGACGCTTGACCGCGCAGCGATTGAACCGGATCAACCACAAGGCGTTGAAGCAGCCAATGCAGTTTTTATCCGATAGTCATGGGTGTGACGGCTGGCAAGGCGAGATGGCCGGGCGAATCCGTGCGTTCGACTGGAGCGGCACGGACCTGGGCCCCCTCGAAACCTGGCCGGCCAGCCTGTGCAACACGGTGCAACTGATGCTCGCCTCGCCGTTGCCGATGGTCATGCTCTGGGGCCACGCCGGTTACATGATCTACAACGATGCCTATTCGCGCTTTGCCGGCGGGCGTCACCCGTACCTGCTCGGTGTGCCGGTGGAACTGGGCTGGCCGGAAGTCGCCGACTTCAACCGGCATGTGGTCGACACCTGTCTGGCGGGCGGCACCCTGGAATATCGCAACAAGGATCTGGTACTGCTGCGCGACGGCGTGCCCGAAGATGTCTGGCTCGACCTTTATTACAGCCCGGTGGCCAACGATGCCGGGGTTCCGGCAGGCGTCATGGCGATGGTGGTGGAAACCACCGAACTGGTGCTGTCCGAACGCCTGCGCCAGGCTGCGGAAGACGCCTATCGCGCCGACAACGAGCGAGTGCGTCTGGCGCTGAACGCCGGGGCATTGCTCGGTTCGTTTGTCTGGGACGTGAGAAACAACGTGCTGTCGGCGGACGAGCGATTCGCCCGAACCTTTTCCTTCTCCCCGGATCAAGACCTGACCAACCTGCCGCAGCACATTGCCGAAGCGCACATTCATCCCGATGACCGCCCCTGGGTGCAGGAGTGCGTCGAAAATTCGGTGCGCACCGGCGAGCCCTACAACGCCGAGTACCGGGTGATCCGCGCCGACGGCAGCCATCTGTGGGTACTGGCCAGCGGCTGTTGCGAGTTCGATGAACGAGGCCAGCCGTACCGTTTCCCCGGCGTACTGATCGACATCCATGAACGCAAGACCGCTGAAGAGTCCCTGCTCAAGTTCACCCGCAATCTCGAGCAGCGCGTGGCTGATGAAGTGGAAGCACGCCTCAACGCCGAAGAGCAATTGCGCCAGTCGCAGAAACTCGAAGCCATCGGCGGTCTCACCGGCGGCGTGGCTCACGACTTCAACAATCTGCTGCAAGTGATTGCCGGCAACCTGCACCTGCTGGCGCGGCACGAGCCGAACAATGCCAACGTGCAACGCCGGGTCAGCGCCTCGCTGGCGGCGGTGGAGCGCGGTGCCAAGCTGTCTTCGCAACTGCTGGCGTTTGCCCGCCGTCAGCCGCTGTCCCCGGCGGTGTGCGACCCACGGAAAATCTTCGAAGGCGTCGGCGAGTTGCTGCAACGGGCACTGGGGGAAACCATTCAGATCGATGTGCAGTTGCCCGAAGAACCGTGGCACATCAACGTCGATCGCAATCAACTGGAAAACGCGATTCTCAATCTGGCGATCAACGCCCGGGATGCCATGAAAGGCGAGGGCACCATTGTCCTCGGCGCCGCCAACACGTCGCTGGACCGGGCGTTCTGCGCCGGCAAGGGCATCGTGCCGGGGGATTTCGTGCGGGTCTCGGTCAGTGACAGCGGTGTCGGTATTGCGCCGCATATGCTGGAGCAGGTGTTCGAACCGTTCTTCACCACCAAGGCCGATGGCCAGGGCACGGGCCTGGGCTTGAGCATGGTGTTCGGCTTCGTCAAACAGAGCGGCGGGCATGTCGAGATCGACAGCCAGATCGGTGAGGGCACGCGGGTGCGGCTGTATTTCCCGCGCAGCCTGCGGCCGCTGATCGATGAGACTCCGGGCGTGCGCCGTCAGCAGGCCGGCGGCAATGAAACGATTCTGGTGGTCGAGGACAACGAAGCCGTGCGCACTTCGGCGGTGGAGCTGTTGCGCGAAGAAGGCTACCGCGTGCTGATCGCCGCGAACGGCGACGCGGCCATGCAGATGCTGCTGGAGGGCGCCCGGGTCGACCTGATCTTCACCGACGTGGTCATGCCCGGGCTGATCAAAAGCTCCGATCTGGCGGCGTGGGCCAAGGTGCAAATGCCGCCGGTGGCGGTGCTGTTCACCTCAGGCCACACCCGCGACATCATCTCGCGCAATCATCAGCTCAGCCCCGACACCCATTTGCTCGGCAAGCCTTACGGGCCCGAGGCGTTGTTGCAGATGATCCGTGCGGTGTTGAGCGCCTGAGCAACCGGTCAGTCAGGCGCCGTCCAGCGTGCGGCGCACCTTGTCCAGCAGTTCGCTGATCTGGAACGGTTTGATCAGCATGTCCATGCCCGCGCCGAGGAACACCTGGCGGTTGATTGCGGTTTCCGCGTAACCGGTCATGAACAGGATCGGCAACCCCTCGCGCCAGCCCCGAGCCACGTCCGCCAGTTCGCGGCCGCTCATGCGCGGCAGGCCGACGTCGGTCAGCAGCAGATTGATCGACGGATCGTTCTGCAGGCGCTCCAGGGCGGTTTCAATATCGCCGGCCTGGGTGCAGCGATAACCGGCGTCCTCCAGTACTTCGGTTACGAACAACCGCACCGACGGCATGTCCTCGACGATCAGCACATGCTCGCCGGAACCTTGCGGATCGACCGCTGGCGGCACCAGATCGGCGGCCGTCGGGTCGCTGGTGGCCGGCAGCATGATGGTCACCTCGGTACCGCGCCGGGCAACGCTGCGGATGTGCGCATCGCCGCCGGACTGACGGGCGAAGCCGTAAATCGTCGACAACCCCAGACCGGTGCCCTGGCCCAATGGCTTGGTGGTGAAAAACGGGTCAAACACCTTGTCGATCAAGCTGTGTTCGATGCCGGTGCCGTCATCGCGCACTGATAGCGCCACGTAGGAACCATCGGTGAGGTTCGGATCGCCGTGGGAGTACGCGGCGTAAGTGCTGACCCAGATATTGCCGCCCTGGGGCAACGCGTCCCGGGCATTGATGACCAGGTTGAGCACGGCGCTTTCCAGTTGAATCGGATCGACCAGAGCAATGGCCGGTTTGGTGGTCAGCTCAAGCTTGAGGGCGATGCGTTCGCCGATGGTGCGCACCAGCAATTCTTCGAGCGAACGCACGTGATCGTTGATGTCCACCGGCCGGGTGTCCAACGGTTGTTGCCGGGCGAAGGCCAACAGGCGATGGGTCAGCGATGCGGCGCTCATCGCCGAATTCAGCGCGGCATCGGCGTAGAACTGCACCTTGTCGAGACGGGCGTCGGCGACGCGTTTCTGGATCAGTTCCAGGCTGGTGATGATCCCGGTCAGGAGGTTGTTGAAGTCATGGGCGATGCCGCCGGTGAGTTTGCCCAGCGCATCCATTTTCTGCACTTGCAGCAGTTGCGCTTCGGCGCGTACCCGGTCGGCGACTTCCTTGGCCAGTTGCGTGGTGGTGTCGTCCAGTCGAGCCAGGTGCGAGCGTTCACGATGACGGTGTTCGGTGACGTCTTCGACGAACACCAGGCTCAGTTCCGGCGTGCGGTACGGGGAAATCTGCCACTGGGTTTCGCGGATTTCGCCCTGCACGCGCATGTTCAGCGTGCCTTTCCAGCGTTCGCCGTCCACCAGTCGCAGGCGCAATTCCTTGAGGATGGCGCCCTGATCTTCGGCAAAGCACTCGTCGAGGATCTGCGCGTCACGGTTGTCCTGGATCAGTTGGGCAAAAGCGTGGTTGCACTCGTGGACTTTCAGGGTTGCATCGATGACCGCAATCGGCGCCGAGACATTGACGAAGATTTCCCGGAAGCGTGCCTCGCTTTCGCGCAGGGCATTTTCCGTGTCGCGCACCCGCAGCAGGGTGCGCAGGGTTGCCAGCAGTACGTCCGGGTCCACCGGGTGAATCAGGTAGGCGTCGGCCCCGGCGTCGAGGCCGGTGATGATGTCGCCGGTCTGGATCGACGCCGCCGATACATGGATCACCGGGAGCAGGGCGGTGCCGGGATCGGCGCGCAGTTCACGGACAATATCGAAGCCGCTCATGTCCGGCAGGTTGACGTCGAGAATCAGCGCATCCAGTGCCTCGCCGGCGATCAGCGCCAGGCCTTCGCCGCCGGTGCCGGCCTCCAGCACTTCGTAGCCGTGGCGCTCCAGGCGCCGACGCAGGGCGTAGCGGGTGGCGACGTTGTCGTCGACGATCAACAGGCGGATGTCATGTTTCATCGACGTTCTCCAGAGCGATCGCCAACGGGATGATCACAAAAAAGGTCGAACCGACTCCCGGTGCGCTTTCCACGCCGACTTCGCCGCCCAGCAGCTCCGCAAAACGCTTGCACAGGGATAATCCGAGCCCGGTGCCGCGCAGGCGTTTTTGCAGCGGCGAATCGACTTGAGAAAAGTCTTCGAACAGGGTGCCGTGCAGCTCGGCGGCGATGCCGATGCCGGTATCGCTGACGGCGAAACGCACCTTGTCCTGACCTTCAAGCCGTGCCGAGACCCGGACTTCGCCGCGAGTGGTGAACTTCAGCGAGTTGGAAATGAAATTGCGCAGGATCTGCGCGAGCTTCTTGTCGTCGGTGTACAGGCGCGGCAGGCCAACCGGTTCTTCGAAAATCAGGTCCACCGCCGTGGCGTCGACAATCGGCCGGAACATCCCGCGCAACGCCGCGAACAGGTCGAACATGTCGAACCACGCCGGGGAAATGGTGATGCGCCCGGCCTCGATCTTCGCCAGATCCAGCAGGTCGTCGACCATGTCGCTGAGTTCCCGGGCGGCGCTGCTGACGAACGCCACCTGCTTGTGTTGTTCGGGGCTGAGCGGGCCGTCGAGTTCATCGGCCAGCAGGCTGTTGATGCTCAGGATCGAACCCAGCGGGGTGCGGAATTCGTGGCTCATGTACGACAGGAAGCGGCTTTTCAGGTCCGAGGCCTGGCGCAGTTGTTCGGCCTGGGTGTCGAGTTCGGCGTACAGGGCCAGCACGCCCTGATTGGTTTCGTCGAGTTCTTCGCGCAGTGCGGCGGTTTCGCTCTGCAACTGGGCGATCAACGCGCTCTGTTCTGCGTTGCTCAAGGTCGGGGACTCAGCCATGGGCGGCCTCCAGGGCAACGACCAGCACCGTTACATCGTCGCGGCCGCGACAGAAGTCGCGGTGCAGGACGGTGGCTATCACGGCGGGATGGCGATGCACCAGGCCGGGGTAGTCTTGAAGGTTCCAACGGGACTGCAGGCCGTCGCTGTACATGATCAATAGATGTCCATTCACGTGAGCATAGTCAAAGGGCTGGGCTTTTCGGAATTGGGCGCCGACGATCCCCGGGTGCGAGGCCAGTCCACGGGATTTGTCGGCGGTGACGAGGCTGGCGCCGATGTTGCCGATACCGGTGAAGCTCAGGCTATCGCGTTCGCCATGGAACTGGGCAAACGCGACGGCACCGCCCCGAGTGCCGATCATTTCCCGGTGCAGGTCTTCCATCAGCATCTCCGGAGCGGCGAAGGGATCCAGGGCGAAGGCTTTCTCTCCGGCTCGGGCCGCGCGTTCGGCGTCCTCGCCGTGGCCCAGACCGTCAACGATCAGCGCGCTGATACTGTTGCGATCAACCGCCAGATGCCAGACATCACCGCATGCCGGGTCGTTGTGCAATGAGTGCTGGCTGACGCCGTAGCGCAGGTCCGGCGTCTGGTCATTGCGTGGATAAAGGCGTGCGAGCAGCACCGCACCCCGGGCATCGGCGTGCACGTCGAAGACTTCAGTTTGCCGGGCCACCGCGCCCAGTCCGATGCCCTGGGTGCCGCCGGTGGAAAAGCCGTCCATCATGCAGGCCTCCAGATCGAAGCCCTTGGCCCGGTCCACCGCCAGCATCTCGATGCCGAATCCGTTGGCACGGGGCAGGGCGCGCAGGTGCAGCTCGCCGACACCGGCGTGCTTGAGCACGTTGCTCGCCAGTTCCGTGGCCACCAGCGCCACCCGCCCGGCATCGCGTTCATCGAAGCCGTGATATTCGGCGAGTTGCTGGGCGGTGCGCCGTGCATGACCGATCTGACTGCTGTCTTCGATCAGCAAGACCTGGGTCAACGACCCGCTGATGTTCATGTCCATCGGGTGATCGTTATGCGAGTGCCTTTGCCGGGTGCGGTGTCCAGTTCGAATTCGTCCACCAGCCGCTTGGCGCCGGTCAGGCCCAGGCCCAGACCGCTGCCGGAGGTCCAGCCATCGGTCATCGCCAGTTTGATGTCGGGAATGCCCGGGCCTTCATCGCGGAAGGTCAGGCGCAGGCCGACCTTGTGGTTGTCATCGAGGATCTGCCAGTCCATGTCGCCACCCCCGCCATACACCATGGTGTTGCGCGCCAGCTCGCTGACGGCGGTCACCAGTTTGGTCAGGTCGATCAGGCGCATGCCGCACTCGGTGGCCAGTTTGCGCGCCAGTTGCCGGGCGAGCACCACATCCTGCTCGATGTTGATCGGTTGCGTACCGCTGCTGCGCACCGTCATTGCTGGCGTACTCGTTCCTGAAGCAGTTTCATGCCGCGCTCGACATTCAGCGCGGTGCTGACGCCGGGCAGGTTCAGGCCGAGCTCGACCAGGGTGATCGCCACCGCCGGTTGCATGCCCACCAGCATGGTTTCGGCATCCATGATTTTCGACAGGCCGGAGATGGTGCCGATCATCCGGCCGATGAACGAATCGACCATGTCCAGCGCCGAGATGTCGATCAACACCCCACGGGCGGAGGTCTTGCTGATGCGCTCGGACAGATCGTCCTGCAGGGTGAGGGCGAGCTGGTCATGCATGTCGACCTGGATGGTCACCAGCAGGAAGTCGCCCATCTGGAGAATCGGGATACGTTCCATCGCTTAAACCGTCTTGGCGAGAGTGATGCCCAGGCGGGTCAGGGCCAGCTTCAAGGCGTCGGCCAGGTTGGCCTTGGTCACCACGCCTTGCAGGTCGAGGCCCAGGTGCACGATGGTCTGGGCAATTTGCGGACGCACGCCGCTGATGATGCAATCGGCGCCCATCAGGCGGATCGCGGTGACGGTCTTGAGCAGGTGCTGGGCGACGAGGGTGTCGACGGTCGGCACGCCGGTGATGTCGATGATGGCGATTTCCGAACCGGTGTCGACAATGCGTTGCAGCAGCGACTCCATGACGACCTGAGTGCGTTGCGAATCGAGGGTGCCGATCATCGGCAGCGCCAGTACGCCGTCCCAGAGCTTGACCACCGGAGTGGACAGCTCAAGCAGTTCTTCCTGTTGACGTTTGATCACCGCTTCACGGGATTTCTGGAAGGTACGGATGGTGTGCAGGCCGAAAGCGTCGAGCAGTTCGGAGATTTCCCAGAGCTGTTCGGCGAGCAGGGCCGGTTGATCCTGGTAATGGTTTTGCAGCAGGGCGAACAACGGGCCCTTGAGCGAGAAAATGAAACTGGCGGTCTGTTGCGAGTCCTGACCAAGCAGCGCGCGGCTGTGGGAGAGCTTTTCGAGGAACTGGCGGGTGTTTTCCCAGCCCGGTGCTGCGATGTTGGTGCCGTTGTCGTTTTCCAGGCCAGTGATCACCAGTTGCAGGAATTCGCTGGTCTGTTGCTGTATGTCGTGTTCCTTGAGGTTGCGGGTGGCGCCGCTGGCCTGCAGTCCGTTGATCCATTCGCCCAGCAGTTGTGCCTGTTTGTTTTTCATCGCATCGAGTGTGCTGTTCTGCAGTGCTGCCATGTGCGTCGTGCTCCATTGCGAATTGGGGGCCGGCTCTTCGGAAAATGACCGGCGCGAAGTGAATGACCCTGGCCGTTCGAAATAGTTGTTCGTTCCCGTGAGGATATTTTTGATCCGGCGCAAGGAATGCCCCGTTAACTCTAGTTGGCGTGGCCGGTGACGCCGATCTTTCGCACCTTTGAATGCCCAATAAAAAGAGGCCGCGTCCAGTGGAGGCGGCCTCTTGGCTTGCTTTGCGGTTATTTGGAGGGGTGTTTGGCCTGCAGCTCCTTGGCGGCTGCCAGGTGTTTTTCCAGGCCGGGCAGCATTTTCTGCGCGAAGCCCTTGAGTTCGGTGGCGCCTTTGACCTGGTCGTCGGTCACGGTGTTGGCTTCTTTCTTGAACAGCTCGATGGCTTCTTCGTGGGCCTTCACCTGGTTATTGGCGTAGGCAGCGTCGAAGGACTCATCGCGCATGTCGAGGATCTTCTCCTTGGCCTGTTTCACCAGCGTGGTGGAGTCCGGAACCTTGATGTCGTGGGCCTGGGCAATGCTGGCCAGTTCATCGTTGGCCTTGCCGTGGTCGGTGATCATCATGTTGGCGAAGTCCTTGATGTCTGCCGACTGGCTCTTTTCCAGGGCCAGGCGGCTGGTTTCGATCTCGGCGATGCCGCCGGCCGCCGCGTTATCGACAAAACTGTTGGAGGTGGCGGCGAAGGCGCTGCCCATGCCGGTACTCAAGGCGATCGCCAGGGCGAGATGACGCAGGTTGAATCCGTCCATTGGTGTTTCTCCACGCAAATGTTTTGGGGGTGTTACTCAATGGAGGGAAGGCTGCGGCGTAAGGTTTTATCGTATTTGCCTCAGGGCGACGAACGGCCACCGCTGGTCTGACAGGTGGTCGACAGAAGGGTACAACCAAGGCCATTCTGGTAATGGCTGACGCAATCGGTCGCGTCGGCTGCCGATCAATTGACGGAGGTGTTCCATGCCGGTGACCCATGACCTGTATCAGGACTTGAAGCTTACGAAGGAAGAGATCCAGCAACGACGCACCGAGGATCCACATCTGGACGCACTGATCAACAAGTATTCCCAGGCGGACGCCGAGGTCGTCAAGGCCGAGACGGCAGCCTCGGATGCGCCCAGTGATGACGCACTGAAAAAACTCAAAGAGAAACGCTTGCAGGTCAAAGACAAGATCGTCGAGCAATTGCAGGCTCGAACCTGACCGTCAGTCGCGCCATCGACCTTCGGGGGTGGCACGACTGGAACGACAGCCACGACGGGCACCTCGAATGTACAGAGTCTTCAATCAGCGACTCTTTGCGAGGTGCCTTATGAAAGATCCTAAATTTCCTAGTGAAGAGCAGGGCGCATTTGACCCGGTTCCCACACATCCCGAGCCCAACAGCCCGGCGCATACCGTCCGCCATCCGGAAGAAAAGCGGAAGGACGACGAGGTGCCGGAGGATGAAGACCCGGACAAGTTCGATCGGTCCAGCAATTGACCGTCCGCCATCGCTGGCAAGTCGATACGGTATTCACTTCAAGGCTGCATCCAGCGGCATCCGCGCCATGTGCGTGGCTTTCAGCGAGCCGAAATACAACCAGTCGCCGTACTCGCGCGCGGTGGTGATCGGCGAGTAATTGCCGTCGCTCGCATCCTGCAAGTTCGCGATCACCTTGCCGTCCAGATCCAGCCCCAGTACAAACCCGCGTTTCTCCACCGGTTTGGGCACGACGGTCATTGCCCGGACGATCATCTTGCGCACGAACGGATGCCCGGCGGTGCCATCGAGCAGGGGATTGCGCGGCGTGTACAGCGCCACCCAGAACCGGTCCCGGCCATTGAAAGCAAGGTTGTCCGGGAGTCCCGGCAGGTTGTCGATGAACAGGTCGTGGGTGCCGGCCTTCGGTCCGGTCAGCCAGTAGCGGCTGATGCGGTAGGCGCCGGTTTCGTTGACCAGCACATAGGCGTCTTCCGGGCCGAGGGTGACGCCGTTGGCGAACTCCAGCTTGTCGAGCAGGACGCTGGTCTTGCCGGTCTGGAAGTCATAGCGCAGCAGACGCCCGTCACCGCCGTGCTCGATGATCGCCTCGCCGTCATGGCCGTAGCCCCAGCGACTGCTGGCATCGCTGAAGTAGGCGTAATGCCCTGACTTGTCGATGGCCACATCGTCGGTGAAACCGAACTTCAGGCCATTGGCTTCAGTGGTCAGCGCGGTCAGTCGCCCTTGAGCATCCAGGGACAGCAAGCCCTTGACTCCGTCGGCAATCACCAGCAAACCGTTCGGGTGCCGCGCCAGGCCCAGCGGGCGCCCGCCGGTATCGGCAAGTACCTGACGCTGCTGGCCGTCGAGGCTGGTCCGCAGCAGGCGCCCGTCGTGCAGGCCGGTGATCAGAAAGTCCTCTTCCAGCAGCAGCGCTTCAGGGCCTTCGATATCGCCCGGGCCGACCTGTTTCGCGCTTTTGAGGCGTTGATTGTCCGCGTAGACCCCTTCGGTCAGCGACGGCGCTGTTTGCGGCTTCCACGCCACGGGCTCGACTTTGGTCGGCATCAGCAACAGGAAGGCCAGAATCAAAATCACCAGCAGCAGGATCAGATGGCGCAGCTTCACACGTGAGCTCCTGCGAGTGCCAGATGACGGGTCGCCATATCGCGCAAGGCCAGCATCGAGGCGGCCGATTCACGTTCGATACGACGTTTGAGCAACAGCTGATTGGCGATGCGCATGCCCACGCTCTCGAAGCGGTAATCCAGGGTGCGAACGAAACGCGTGCCATCGCTTTGGGCCGAACATTCATAGGTCAGCAGCAGGGAGAGTCCGTGATCGCCCTGTGCCCGGGCGCACCAACGCCGCCCCGGCAGATACTCGGTGACTTCCCAGCTCAAATGTCCTTCGCGGCCACCGGCATGAATGTCTTCCTCGAAACGCGCGCCGGCATGCAACGGACCGGCAGGGCCGTCGATTTTCAACGAGGACGGATGCCATTCCGGCCAGCGGCTGACGGTGGCGGCGTAGGCGAGTACGGCAATCGGGTCGCCGGCGATGTCGATCGGATGCTGCATGCGGGTCATGGGCGTTCTCGAATCGGTGAGGGGGACGGGCTCCGGCTCCCAGTAGAGGGTGCCGAACAGGTAATCCATCAACGGCAGGACGATGTTGAAATTGCGCTCCTGCATGCGTTCACGACGGTGATGCAACTCGTGCAGACGGCGCATCTGGCGAATCCACGGCAGACGGCTCAGCGGATGCTTTTCCGGCAGGTGCTCGCAGGCGTGAAAGACCTCATAGGTCAAATAACCCAGCACCATGCAGCCGCCGAACAGCCCGGCGACGTTGGCGTTGACCCGTGAGAACAGCCACCACAGGGGCAGGGTGATCACCAGCGTGTGCACCACGATCAGCCACGCTGGAAAAAGGATCACCCGCCAGTCGCGGGCGCTGTCCCAAGTCATGTGGCCGGGAGTGAAGAAGCTGTGATGGTCGCCGGCATGGCGGGCGTAGAACATCTTGGCGAAGGCTTTTTTGTGATGCCCGAGGTGGCGGTGCACCACGTACACACCGAAGTTGAAGAACAGCAAGGTCAGCGGCACCGCCAGCCATTCCAGCGGACGCACCTGCTGCACGCTGCTCCAGAAAGCGCCGATGGCCAGCACGCCGAACAGCAGCACGAAGGCACCGTGCAGCCACGGGTTGTACAGCGGATGAATCGCCGCGCGGTAGCGGCTGCGAAATGCCTCGGTGGTCTGCCTCACTGCGGTCACCTGCGGATATTGTCGTTATCCCGGCAGATTAGCCGATCCCGCCGTTTGTGCAGGGTCTACCTTGAGGTCACAACTGCCATGCTCCGGTGCATAGCGGTCGTCAGCTCAACGGGTTCCAGCGCTGCGACCAGTCGTCATCGGCCTTGATCACTTCACGCAGCAGATCGAACGCCTGTTGCAGGGTCGCCGAATCACGGTCGCGGGAATAGACGAGGTAGGTCGGATAGCCGAACTCCGGAGCCTTGGTCACGACTTCCAGGGCGCCGCTTTCCAGGTAGGTGCGAACGACACGGGTGCGGAAGTAGCCGCTGCCGCCGTTCTCCAGAATGTATTGCAGGGCCAGCGGGCCGAGGTTGAAGCTCAGGGCGGCCTTGGCTTTTTCCGGCAATGCGGCATCGTGCTGGCGGCGGAAGTCGGTGCCCCAGTCGATGTACACGTAGGGAGCGGGGCGGTTGGGTGTCCGGACCAGAATCAGTTTCTCTTCCAGCACTTGCTCGACCTGCAAGCCCGGCCAGTATTCCGGCTGATAGACCAGCGCGGCGTCGAGCACGCCGAGCTCCAGTTGACGCAGCAGGTTCTCGCCGTCGCGGATGTCCATGCGCAGGGCATGGCTGGGGATCTTCTCGCGCAGTTCGGCAGCCCAGCTGAGCATCAGCGGGTTGCACAGGCTGACCTCGCCACCGATGTGCAGCACGTTGTCGTAGCCTTCGGGCAGCGGCAGGTCACGGCGCGCGGCTTCCCAGGTCTGCACCAGCTGATTGGCGTAGACCACGAACGCCTCGCCATTGGCAGTCAGCCGCGCACCGGCGCGGTTGCGCACGAACAGCGTGCTGCCCAGCTGGCTTTCGAGTTTTTGTACGCGGGCGGTGATGGCGGTCTGGGTGACGAACAGCTTTTCCGCCGCCGCCGCGAGGCTGCCGTGGCGGACGATTTCCAGAAAGGTGCGGGCGAGGTCGATGTCCATGGGCGGGCCGGAGATTGAGGTGCCGGCATTGTAGGTGCAGGTTCGCGATCACGTCATCGTGCAATCGCGAACCTGCATCGGGATTCAACCGGCCAACTCAGCCTCCCGAACCCGCGCCCAATCCTCCACCAACCGCGCCGGCGTGCAGCAAGTCTTGCGCTTGTAGACAAAATTGCGGCACTTCTCGGCAAACTGATTGCGGTTGTAGAGCATGTCTTCCTGCATCTCTTGCAGCTCGCTTTCGCGGCATTGGCGGATCAACTCATGATCGACCCGCAGCTTGCGTTCACGCACCGCCGCATACGTCGGATCGGTCAGCACCGAATTGGCCCGTTGCAGCAGCCACAGCGAGAACTCGTCCGGGCAACGCGGACCGATTTCCTGGACCATCCCCAGTTGCAACGCCTGAGCAGCGCTGACCGGCAGGCAGGCTTGGGTCAGTTGCTCGGCCATGGCCGGGCCGACGGCGCGGGGCAGGCTGTAGGTCCAGTATTCCGAGCCGTACAGGCCCATGCTTTTGTAATGCGGGTTGAGCACGATGTCGGCGCGGGCGAACACGATGTCAGCCGCCAGAGCGAGCATCACACCACCGGCGCCGGCATTGCCGGTGACCCCGCTGACCACCAGTTGCCGTGCACTGAGCAATTCTGCGCAGACATCGTCGATGGCCTGGATATTGGCCCACGCTTCTGCGCCCGGATCTTCGGCAGCCTGAATCACATTCAAATGCACACCGTTGGAAAAACTCCCGCGCCCGCCCTTGACCAGCAGCACCTGCGTGTCGCGGGACTTGGCCCAACGCAGCGCCTCGACCATTCGTTGGCACTGCTCGGTGCTCATGGCGCCGTTGTAGAACTCCAGCGTCAGCTCGCCGACCCGCCCGGATTCCCGATAGCGGATCGGCTGATAGGCCTCGTCGTTGAACGGTGCGTTGGCAATCGACCAGTCCAGCACCGGTACATCGGCCAATTGCCCGGCCAGCACATGCCGCGCCGGACGCTTGAAGGTCTCTTCACCTGGTTGCGGTTTGCGTCGCAGCGAGCCGATCCACAGACTGTGATCACCGGTGGCCACCAGCACCGCATCGTCGTGTACCGCAAGGATCTCGCCGGGGATGCCGGTGCGCTGATCGAGGTGCGCGTCATACACGTAATACTGGCCACCGGCGAGGCTGGCGAGTACGCCGGGCTGGCCGTCCGCTGCATCGATGCAGCGCTTGATGAAACGCGAGCAGTCGTGCCAGCTGAAGGTGCGGTCGTCCTGTTTCATGTTCGGTTGCAGGCAGCCGCGAACTTTGGGATCGGTGTAATCCAGGGGCACCGGGACGAAACCGTCGATGAATTTCTCCACCACTTCGCGGATGCAACGGATCGCCGCGTCGCTGACCCGGCCGTTGTACAGCTCGGATTTGCGCAGGCCCGCCGGCAGGTTGAATTCGCAGGTGGCCCAGACCGGGCCGGCGTCCATTTCTTCCACCGCTTGCAGGGCGGTCACGCCCCAGGACGGCAGCTCGCGCATGATCGCCCAGTCCAGCGCGCTGGCGCCGCGATCACCGACGATGCCGGGGTGAATGATCACCACCGGACGTTGCGGATTGCTCCACAGCGCATGGGGAACGCGGTCCTTGAGGAACGGGCAGATCACCAGATCGGCGCCGCTGTTTTCGATCTGTTCGCACACGGCGGCTTCATCGGTGAACAGCACCACGCTCGGTGAATGGCCCGCCTGACGCAGGTCCAGCCAGGCACGTTGGGTCAGACCGTTGAACGCCGAAGACAGAAGAATGATGTTGAGTGATCGCATGATTGCTCTTCCTTGAAAGGTCAGCCGCAGGCTCCGGTGAGCCGTCCGTGGCTATCGATGGAGGCGCAAGGTTAGAGAGTGGCGTGGCGGGCGCCACTGATCGAGATCAACGTTGTGTCAGCCAATGTTGCCGTGGCGACAAAGCGTCTTATGCTCAATGGTTTGCATATCCTGATTTTTTATTACTTCAAATGTCCGCGACGCTATTGCACAGTCGCAGCCCTGATCAACGCCGGACGATCCCGGCGTATCCATGGATTTTCGCAGCGGGTGGAGCCCGTTTTCAGGGAGTAAGGCATGGGGAGTCACAACCCGCATTACCAACTCATCGGGCAAATGTTCCAAAAGGACTACCGATGGTTATGCGCCGCAGTCAGCCGTACCCTCGGCTGCCCGCACAGCGCACAGGACATTGCTTCGGAAACCTTTCTGCGGGTGCTGGCATTGCCTGACCCGCTGGCCATTCGCGAACCTCGCGCACTGCTGACCACAATTGCCCGGCGTCTGGTCTACGAAGGCTGGCGCCGTCAGGATCTGGAACGCGCCTATCTGCAAAGCCTGGCGCTGGCGCCGGAGCCAGTGCATCCGTCGCCGGAGGAACGGGAACTGGTGATCGAAGCGCTGCTGGCGGTGGATCGCTTGCTCAACGGCTTGTCAGCGAAGGCCAAGGCTGCGTTTCTCTACCATCAGCTCGACGGCCTGACCTACAGCGAAATCGGCGAACGCCTCGGCGTCTCCACCAGTCGGGTGCAGCAGTACATGGTCGAAGCCTTCAAACGTTGCTATCAGGCGATGCAGGCATGAGACCGGACGAAACGCTGATCGACGAAGCGGCGCAATGGATGGCGTTGTTGCAGTCGGGGGATGTCAGCCTGCAAGAGCGCGCAGCGTTCGACGCCTGGCGTGCTGCGGACCCACGGCATCAGCAGATCATCGAGCAAATGGGCGGCGGACTGAATCTGTTGCGCCATGCGAACCTGCGCGGGTTGCCCCGCGAGAGTGTGCTGCACAGCCTGAATGCGCCCTCCAGCAGCCGTCGTCGATTCATCAGCGGCAGCCTGAGCGTGCTCGGCCTCGCGGTGCTGGCCGGGCTGCTCGGGCGACGTTATGGCTGGTTGCCCGAGGCCGGCGAGTTGTCGACCGGAACAGGCGAGCGACGTGAATTCACGCTGGAAGATGGCAGCACCTTGATGCTGAACGCCCGCAGCCGCGTGGTGCCGCGATTCGACAGCGCAGAGCGTCTGCTGGCCCTGCGCAGCGGTGAGTTGCTGGTTGATGTGGCGAAAAATCCGGCCCGGCCGTTTGTGGTCGAAACCGAACACGGGCGGATGCGCGCCCTCGGTACGAAATTCTTGGTGCAGCGCGCAGAGGATTCGACGCGGCTGGTGATGCTGCATTCGCAGGTCGAAGTGGTCACTGCCGGCGGCGCGCGGCAAGTGGTGGAGGCCGGCGAAAGCCTGTTGTTCAACGAACGGGAGATCCTCGCTCTGGAACGCAGCAAGGGACAGGAAAGCGCCTGGGTTCAGGGACGCCTCGAAGTGCGCGACCGCCCCTTGAGCGAAGTCATCGACAGCCTGCGCAGCTATCGGCGCGGGATTCTGCACCTCAGCCCCGAAGTCGCCGGTCTGCGCCTCAGCGGCCTCTATCCGCTGGACGACAGCGACCGCACCTTGCAGTTGCTCGAACGCTCGCTGCCGATCCGCGTGACCTGGCACAACCCGTACTGGGTGAGCATCGAAGCGCGGTTATAAAACCATAACTTCCCGGTCTATCCGCCCCCCTATAAAAAGCGCCGGCCCGCTGCTCATTCCCTGCAGACGCCTTCAACAGGGAAGCCCCTCGATGTTCTCATTCAAACAACAATCAACCCGTCTGACGCTGGCCGCCGCGCTGGCGATGGGCATCGTTCCTTCGGCCGTTCTGGCGCAAGATGCCGCCACTCAGGTGTTCACTTTCGACATCGCCCCGGGAGCGCTCGACGAGGTGTTGCTGGACATCTCGCGCCAGACCGGCGTGCCGATTTCCTTCAGCCAGAATCTGGTGCAGGGCAAGCGCAGCAATGCAGTGCGCGGTGCGTTGGGTGGCCGGCAGGCGGTGGAGAAGGCGTTGCTCGGCAGCGGTCTGCAAGTCGAGCAGGGTACTCAGGGTTTGAGCATTCGCCAGGCTGACGCGCCGAGCGCGGTGCCCGTGAAAGCTGCTGCCGTGGTGCCCACCAGCAGCGCCGATTACCGTATGGAAAAGGTCACGGTCACCGGCTCGCGTATCGCCCGGGCGCAGAGCGATGGTGCGACCCCGGTCAACGTCATCACCCACGAAGAAATGGAAGCGCGGGGCTACAAGAACGTCTACGACGCCCTCGCCACGCAAACCCAGAACACCGGCATGACCCAGGGCGAAGACTACGGCAACACCTGGCAACCGGCCGCCAGCGCACTCAACCTGCGCGGGCTTGGCCCCAACCACACGCTGGTGCTGATCAACGGCCGGCGGGTCGCCGATTACCCGACACCGTACGACGGCAAGGTCAACTTCACCAACCTGGCGAACATTCCTTCGGCGATCATCGACCGCATCGAAATCCTCAGCAGCGGCGCCTCGGCGATCTACGGTTCGGATGCGATTGCCGGGGTGGTGAACATCATCCTCAAGGACAAGATGAATGGCGTCGACGTGAACCTCAAGGGCGGCACCAGCGAACGCGGTGGCGGTGACAATCAGCGGTTGCAGATCAGTGGCGGCGGCAGTTGGGGGGACTTCGATGGCTTGTTCGGACTTGAGCTGACCAACCGCGATCCGATCTGGGCCGATGACCGGGGCTTCATGCAGAGCGGGCCGCTGGCGGATGTCGGTTACCGTCGCGACCTGAGCAATAACCGGTACCTGGGACCAGGCTGCGGTGCTTATCAAGACACGTTCGACAACAAGCTGTTCAACAGCGGCGGGCGCTGCCGCACCGACCAGATGTACAACGATTACTGGACGATCCAGACGCAAAAGGAAAACTACGACGGCTACACCCGCGGCACCTGGCATTTCAGCGACAGCGGTCAGGTGTTCGCTGACCTGATGTACGGGCTCGACCACATCCAGAACAACACCCGCGGCCCGACCTTTACTTCGCCAGACTTCATCAACCAGAACAGCGGCAATCTGGAGCGTTGGTATCGGCGTTTCGGTGAAGAGGAAATCGGCGGGCGCACCAGTAACAACAGCAAGTGGCGCGATACGTCATGGACAGGAACCCTCGGGCTGTCGGACAAGATCGCCGACACCGGCTGGCACTATGATCTGGCGGCCAACCGCTCGGAATACAAAAGCGTGCGCACCACACGCTACACGCCGCTGTCGTCGATTCAGGATTTTTACCTCGGCCCTCAGCTCGGCACACGCGGCGGTTACCCGGTGTTCTCCCCTGATGCTTCGCGTCTCGACCGGCCGTTGACGCCGCAGGAATGGCAGCAGTTTCGCGGTGACCTGACCCAGAGTAGCAAGTCGGTGTCCACCAGTTACAACGCCTCGGTCAATGGCGATCTGTTTGACCTGCCAGCCGGGCCGGTCGGATTTGCCGGCGTACTGGAAGCGGGCAAACAGGAATACCGCATCGACCCGGACGACCACCTCAATGATGGCAGTTTTTATGGCGTGACCCCGGCGCAAAGCTCTGGCGGTTCGCGCAAGCGCTATGCGGCGGGCGGCGAATTCAGCATTCCGGTCACTGACACTGTGCTGGCGACAGCGGCGGGGCGTTGGGACCAATACAAATTCAGCGGCCGCACCGAGCAGCAGAAAACCTACAACCTCGGCCTGGAGTGGCGGCCGATCACCAGCCTGTTGCTGCGCGGCAGTTACGGCACCAGTTTTCGTGCGCCGGACCTGAATTACATCTACCAGTCCGACAGCAACGGCTACTACCCGGCGCAGATCGACTACTACGGCTGCAGCCAGGGCGTGGAAGGCGCCTGTGATCGCGGGCGGGTCGACTACACCCAGAGCGGCACGGCGGATCTGCAATCCGAACGCGGCAAATCGTGGACCTACGGGTTTGTCTGGTCGCCGTCGCGCAACTTTGATTTCTCCACTGACTTCTGGCGGGTGGAAATCGACGACCTGCTGACCACCGTCGACGAAAACCGCCTGTTGCAGGAAGAGAACGAATGCCGCAACGGCACTCAGGACATCAACTCGGCCAACTGCCAGTCCACCCTGGCACGCGTCGATCGTAATCCCGGCAATGCCGCCATCGATCCCAATCAGTTGCAGCGGGTGCGGGTCAATGCGATCAACGCCGCCAGCGAGCGGGTCAGCGGTCTCGATTTCAAGAGCAACATTCGCTGGGGTGCGGGCCAGTACGGCGCGTTCAGTTCGGCGCTTGGCTACACCTTGGTGCTGTCGCATTTCTACAAGGAATCGGACGAAGCCCCGACCCAGGACTTGCGCACTTCGCGCAGCAACTACGACTGGCGCAGCAAGGTCAACGCCAGCCTGACCTGGGATTATCAGAAGGCCACGGCGACCCTGATGGGCATCCGATATGGCTCCGTCACCAACGGCGCGGGCGATGGCCGCCTGTCACCGTGGACGGTGTTCAACGCCAGTGCGCGCTATCGCTTGAACGACCGGGCGAGTGTCGGGCTGACCGTCAACAACCTGCTCAATCAGGTCAAACATGACGACTCGGCAGGCTGGCCGTATTACCCGACCGGCAACTACGACCCTTACGGGCGTCAGTGGTGGCTGGATGTGAGTTATCACTTCGGGGGATAAGACTTTTCGCCCGGAACGTCCTACGGAAACAAGCGGGTTTTGCGTGAAAACGGGGATATTTCCGACGACTTTTTCAGGTTGGTCGTCGGAAGCGTGATCTATAGCATCGGCTGTGACATTGAAGTCGTAAACGGCCTGGACGTTCAGGCCATCTGATAATGGATGGATCATGCGTACTGCACACCTCGAATACGAAACGCCTGCTTATTCCACCTGCCATCAATGGCGCGCTGATCGTGCCAGATGCCCCATGGAGGACGTCGCGTTGCCCAGTGCAAAGGTACCCCGGTTGACGGGTTTGAAGAAGGTTGAGGGCAAGCCTGTCGAATTGCTCGTGCATGGCCGGAACATCGGTGATGACGCCATGCTGATCGTTCACCTTACGAATGAAGGCTTTGAGTTGAAAGACGTCGTCGACATGCTTTCAACCTCCGAGCTTTACCAGCAAGGCGACGTGGTCAAACTCATCACTGGCAAGTCGGTCAGAACGATCCGGCGACTGCTGAAGGAGGATGAACCGATACGGCTTGACCCACAGCAGAGCGTCATCGCCTACCAATATGCATTGGTGCTGGAGCTGGCCATTCGGGCCTTCGGGGGGCAACCACGGGCGGAGGACTGGATGCAGAAACCCTCTACCTATTTTCACGGCCAAGTGCCGCTGGAATTGACCCTGCATCCATTGGGTTTTCAGATGGTGGAGCAGTATCTGGTGCAGCTGATCTACGGGGTTTACCCATGAACCCCTTGCCGTGGGACAAACATTGGTATGCCTGGCGGCTGGATCCCGAGGTTTACGGAGGCACGTGGGACAGCGGGATCGGATCGAAGCTGAAAGGCGGTCGATGGAATATTCCCGGACGACGCGTTGTCTACGCGTCAGTCGATCCGTCGTCGGCCATTCTGGAGGTGGCAGCCAACCGCAGTTTTGATGCCCTGGACCGCGAACCTTATGTTTTGACGTGTTTCGAAGTCATCAACAATGCGAAGGTAAAAATCGTGCAGCCCGAAGAGGTGCCGAACCCTTACTGGCTGAGTCCTGCGCAGCCTTCACCCAATCAGCAATTGTTTGCCGACGCGTTGCTGGCCGAACACCCGTTTGTACTGATTCCTTCGGCGGCAACCCGGCATTCGTGGAACTTGCTGGTGAGCTGCGATTTGGCAGAGGGGCAGTTCAGGATGGTCTCGCAGGAGCGGTTCGGGCTGGATACCCGTTTGCTCAAGGAGATGGTTTTGAGTTGATGAGTGGGCTTATCGATTTGCATAACCTCAGCACCCAACGGTCTAAATCGCGCCCTATAAATCCCCATCTGCCATCGCACATCCCTGCATAAACCAAAACGCAGGGATGGCTGTTCATGATTCGATTTTCACCCGTTAGATCCCCGTTGAGCCTGGCCTTGCTGCTGGCGATCAACACATTTCCGGCGCTTGCCGCCGACAGCAGTGCCATAGAACCGACCACTCAATTGCAACGGGTTGAAGTCACCGGCACCGCGATCCGTCGGGTCGATGCCGAAACGGCGGTACCGGTCACCATCCTTCGGGTGGAAGAATTGCAGAAGCAGGGTGTGACGACGACTGAAGAACTGGTCAACCGCATCTCTGCCAACCAGTCCTCCGTAGGTTCCGGACGTTCGGTGGGTTCGAGCAGCGGCGGGGCGTCTTATGCCGACCTGCGCGGTATCGGCCCGAACAAGACGCTGGTGCTGCTCAACGGCCGCCGCTTGAGCAACAACGCAACCAACGCCATCAATGGCTCCGGTGTGGACCTCAATACCATTCCGTTCGCCGCCATCGACCGGGTGGAAGTGCTGCGTGATGGGGCTTCGGCGCTATATGGCACCGATGCGATTGGCGGGGTGATCAACTTCATCACCAAGACCAGCCTCACCGAAGGTCAGATCAGTACGAGTTACGACACGCCGACGCACTCCGGCGGTGGTGAAAGCCGTAACTTCAGCGGCAGCTGGGGATTCGGTGATTTGCAGGACGATCGCTTCAACGTCTTCGGCGTCGTGAGTTACGACAAGCAGCAACGGCTGGCCGCTGAAGATCGTGGTTACACCTACAACTACCAGCCGGGGCGAGGGCTCGATTACACCTCTGGCACGGCATCACCGGCCAACTGGAGCCAGGGCAGCAACGCTACCAACCCGTTGGCGGGATCCGGTTGCAATGCACCGGGCCTGCTGTCGCGTAACGGCATCTGCCGCCAGAGTCTGTGGAATTACCTGGATCTGGTGCCGGAAACCGAAAAGACCTCGGCTTTCGCCAAAGCCACCGGCAAGCTGTCGGACGATCACAACGTCAGCCTCGAATACTTCTGGGCACGCAATGAAAACCGCACCCAGATCGGTCCCGGCACCCTGATGGGTAATCAGGTCAATCCCGGCACGGCGTTTTATCCGGGCAACGGCATCACCCCCGGACCTAGCGGTTTTGCCCTTGATTCAATGCAGCCGGTGGACGTGAACTGGCGTGAAACGGCGGTCGGCGCCCGCCGCCACGAAGACGACAACACCGGTCAGCGCCTGCTGCTGAATTTCGACGGCACGCTGGTGGGGTGGGATTACAACCTTGGCGCTTCGTACAACCAGAACAAAGTGGTCAACACGATCCGCAGTGGTTACGTGAACGACCGCGCCGTCAGCCAGGGGATCGCCAATGGCGTGATCAACCCGTTCGGGTCGCAGACGGCTGCCGGTTCGGCATTGCTGGCGGCCAACGCGGTGGACGGTGATTACGCAACTGCCGTGGGTCGGGTGAAGGCGATTGACGGCCGTGTCAGCCGCGAGATCGGCGACTGGTTCGGCGCCGGTCCATCGGCATTGGCACTGGGCGGCGAGTACCGCAAGGAAGACTTCCATCAGGACTTCGCCGCGTTTGCCGGTGATGTGCAGAGCCTCGGCGTGGACCCCAACGGCAGCGTGTCAGGGGATCGCAGCGTCTCGGCACAATATGCCGAAGTCAATGTGCCGGTGCTCGACAGCCTGGAGTTGTCCGCTGCCGTGCGGCATGACAAGTACAGCGATTTCGGCAGCACGACGAATCCGAAATACTCGTTCCGTTTCCAGCCGTTCAAAGAACTGGTGGTTCGCGGCGCTTACAGCGAAGGTTTCCGCGCGCCGTCGCTGTATGAACTCTATAACCCGAATTTCACCACCTTCACCAATGCCAACTACAACGACCCGCGCCTGTGTGCCGGTGGCAATCCGAGCAATGGCGGGATCGCCAACCGCGACTGCGCCCAGCAGTTCAACCGGACCACGGGCGGCAACACGGACCTTAGCCCGGAAACCGCGCGCAACGTCACCGTCGGTTTCGTTTATCAGCCGTTCGATCGCCTGACCACCGGGCTGGATTTCTGGTGGATCAGCATCGCCAACCAGATCGCCGAGTTCCCCGAGTCGGCGGTGTTCGAGAACCCGGAACTGTATCCGGAACGCTTGATCCGCAAGCCTGACGGCTCCATCGATCACGTCGTCACCGGCCTGGCCAACCTCGGCAAGATCAAGACCAACGGCGTCGATGTGAGCTTCGACTATCGCCTGCCGAGCACGTCCTACGGTGATTTCGGCATCGGCCTGCAAGGCACCTACGTCAGCCGTTACGAGTATCAGCAGCAGCTCAAGGGCGATTTCATCGACAAGCTCGGAGATTTTCGCGGGGGTGACTTCGCGTCGGCCGGTGCGGTGGCCCGCTGGCGCCACAGCCTGACCGGCAGCTGGAACTACGGCCCGTTCGGCGCGAGCCTGACCAACCGCTACACCAGCGGTTATCACGACTCGGACCGCGAGACCCACGACTACGTTGGCTCCTACAACGCCTGGGACGTGGCCGGCACCTACACCTGGCGCAAGACCCTGGCGGTGACGCTGGGGGTAAAAAACCTGTTCGATCGCGAGCCGCCATTCAGTAACCAGACCTACACCTTTCAGAGCGGCTACGACCCGAAATACGGCGACCCGTTCGGGCGAACGCTGTACACGCGGCTCAACTACAAGTTCTGAAAATGACCAGACATGGCCGGTTTTAGTAACCCATCGTTCTAAAACCGGCCCTATAAAAAGTGCGCGCCTGTTGCACAGCACAATCAGGCAGGCACGCGGTTAAAGGATCTGCCCATGTTTTCCAGACTCACTTTGCTGGGCGTATGTCTTCTGCTGAGCCCGGCGATATTTGCGCAGCCTCAGCATGCCCTCACGGTCTACGGCGAAGCCCCGAAGTACGCCCCGGACTTCCAGCACCTGGCCTACGCCAATCCCGATGCGCCCAAGGGCGGCAGCTTGCGGCGTTCTTCGCTGGAAAGCGGTCCGTTCGATCACCTGATTCCCTACATCGACAAAGGCACCGGGGTCGCCGAAATCGACGGCTGGCTTTATGCGCCGCTGGCTTATCGCAGCAAGGACGAGCCTTACAGCGTCTACGGTCTGGTGGCGCAACGGATGGAGCTGGATGCGGATCGACGCTGGGTACGTTTCTATCTCAATCCAGCGGCGCGTTTCGATGACGGCACGCCGATCACCGCCGAGGACGTGCGCTACACCTTCGAGCTGTTCACCACACAGGGCAGCCTGAAGTATCGGCAGCAGTTTCGCGATGTCTCCGAGGTGCAGGTCGAGTCGCCAACCCAGGTGCGCTTCGTCTTCAAGAATAACGACAGCCGAACCTTGCCGCTGGACCTGGCCGTGCTGCCCGTGCTGCCCGAGCACTGGTGGCGCACGCGGGACTTTGCCGAAGGCGCCGGTTTCGAGATTCCGCCCGGCAGCGGCCCCTATCGGGTCAGTGCGGTGGATGCCGGTCGCAGTGTGAAATTCCAGCGGGTTCAGGACTGGTGGGGCAAGGATCTGCCAATCAGCCGCGGGCTCTACAACTTCGATCAGTTGAGTGTGGAATTCTTTGCCGACACCGACGTGTCGCGACAAGTGCTCAAGGCCGGCGGCTTCGATTACAACCGCGAATTCTCCGCCACCAGTTACACCATCGGTTATGCCGGCGCGGCGCTGGAGCAGGGCAAGTTGTTGCGTGAACACCTCGCACCCGGCGCGGCTCAAGGGGCTCAGGGATTCGTGTTCAACCTGCAGAAACCGATGTTTCAGGATCGGCGTGTGCGGCAGGCGATTGCCATGCTCTGGGATTTCGAGTGGAGCAACCGACAGATGATGCGCAGCATGTACTTGCGCCAACGCAGTTACTTTTCCCATAGCGCGCTGTCGGCCACTGAATTGCCGGACGCCGAAGAGTTGAAGATCCTCGAACCTTGGCGCGGCAAGATCCCCGATGAGGTGTTCAGCCAAGTGTTCGAGGCGCCGTGCACCGACGGTAGCGGCAACATTCGCGCGCAACAGTTGCAGGCGTTGAAACTGTTGGAGGCCGCAGGATGGAAACCTAGCGGCGATCAACTAGTGAATGCTCAAGGCGAGCCGCTGCAATTCACTTTTCTCAACGGCCAGAAAGGCTTCGAGCGCCTGCTCCTGCCGTTCAAACGCAACCTGGCGCAGATCGGCATCGGCTTCGATATCCGTCAGGTCGACACCGCGCAATACACCAATCGGGTGCGCAGTCGCGACTACGACATGATCGTTGTCGGTTACCCGGTGAGTCAGGCGCCGGGGCGCGAGATGTTCAATTACTTCGGCTCCGACGGTGCCGATGATCCGGGTTCCAACAACTACATGGTGCTGCGCGATCCGGCGGTGGATGCGTTGCTCGAAGGCGTGGTGCAGGCCGACAGCCGTGAAAGCCTCTTGCGCCATGCCCGGGCGCTGGATCGGGTGCTGCAGTGGGGCTACTACTGGATTCCCAACTATTACCCGCCGGGCATTTCCACGGTGTGGTGGAACCGTTTTGGCCGGCCGGCGATTGCTCCGCTGTATGACGCCGGTCTCGACACCTGGTGGGAAATCAGCCCTACGGCGTTGACCGCCAATCAGGCGCAAAAACAGCAAAAGGAGTTCGCCCATGTGGGGTTATAGCCTGCGGCGTCTGCTGCTGATCGTGCCGACCCTGCTGGCGATTCTGCTGGTGAACTTCGTGATCGTGCAGGCCGCGCCCGGTGGACCGGTGGAGCAGGCCATCGCCCGTTTGCAAGGCATCGGTGTCGGCGGGGCGGTGGGCGCCAGCCATGTCGAAACCATTGGCGGCGAGTCCCGTGCGACCCGTGGCCTGGACCCGAAACTGGTGGCCGATATCGAGCGTCAGTACGGCTTCGACAAACCCGCCAGCGAGCGCTTGTGGCTGATGCTCAAGAGCTACGCACAACTGGATTTCGGCAAGAGTTTTTTCCGAGGTGCGACGGTCACTGAACTGATCTGGCAGAAACTCCCGGTGACCTTGTCGCTGGGGTTGTGGGCGACGTTGATCACCTATCTGGTGTCGATCCCGCTGGGCATCCGCAAAGCCGTGCGCAACGGTTCGGCATTCGATGTCTGGAGCAGTGCAGCGATCATCATCGGTTATGCGATGCCGGGGTTTCTGTTTGCGCTGCTGTTGATCGTGGTGTTTGCCGGCGGCACGGCGCTGGACTGGTTTCCGGTGCGGGGTCTGGTCTCGGACAACTTCGCCGAGCTGACGCTGTGGGGCAAGGTGGTGGATTACTTCTGGCATCTGGTATTGCCGGTCAGCGCGCTGGTGATCGGCGGTTTCGCGACGCTGACGATCCTGACCAAGAACAGTTTTCTCAACGAGATCTCGCGGCTGTATGTGGTCACGGCCCGGGCCAAGGGACTGAGCGAGCGGCAGGTGTTGTACGGGCATGTGTTTCGCAACGCGATGCTGTTGGTGGTCGCTGGGTTGCCCCAGGCTCTGGTGACGGTGTTCTTCGGCGGTTCGTTGCTGATCGAGGTGATCTTCTCCCTCGACGGCCTCGGACGCCTGAGCTACGAAGCGGCGGTGTCGCGGGATTACCCCGTGGTGTTCGGTTCGCTGTTCATCTTCACCCTGTTCGGGCTCTTGATAAAACTGCTGGGCGACCTGTGCTACACGCTGGTCGATCCGCGTATCGACTTTACGGCGAGGGCTGCCTGATGCTGACACTTTCTCCCATCGGGCAGCGCCGCTGGGCGCGCTTCAAGGCTCATCGTCGCGGCTGGTGGTCATTGTGGCTGTTTCTCGCACTCTTCGGATTGAGCCTTGGAGGTGAACTGGTCGCCAACGACAAACCGTTGCTGGTGACGTTTCAAGGTGAATGGTACTTCCCGGCCTTCAAGCGCTACACCGAACAGGATTTCGGCGGCGAGCTGCCGTTCCAGCCTGACTATCGCAGCGCCCAAGTGCGTGAACTGATCGAGGGGCAGGGCGGGCGAATGTGGTTTGCGCCTATCCCGTTCGGTTTCGACACGGTCAATTACGACCTCACGGAACCGGCACCGAGCCCGCCCTCCGGCGAAAACTGGCTGGGTACCGATGATCAGGCGCGGGATGTGCTGGCGCGGGTGATCTTCGGCACCCGGGTGTCGCTGCTGTTTGCCTTGGCACTGACCACCGTCAGTGCGCTTATCGGCATCGCCGCCGGCGCGTTGCAAGGCTATTACGGCGGTTGGGTCGATCTGCTCGGGCAGCGTTTGCTGGAGGTCTGGTCGGGGTTGCCGGTGCTGTATCTGCTGATCATTCTGTCCGGATTCGTCGAGCCGAATTTCTGGTGGCTGCTGGGGATCATGGCGCTGTTTTCCTGGCTGAGCCTGGTGGACGTGGTGCGCGCCGAGTTCCTGCGTAGCCGGGGGCTGGAATACGTGAAAGCTGCGCGGGCGCTGGGTGTCGGCGATGCGCAGGTGATCGTGCGGCACATCCTGCCCAACGCCATGAGTGCGACGCTGACGTACCTGCCGTTCATTCTTACCGGGGCGATTGCGACCTTGTCGGCACTGGACTTTCTCGGCTTCGGCATGCCGGCGGGCAGCGCTTCGCTGGGGGAGTTGATCGGTCAGGGCAAGACCAATCTGCAAGCGCCATGGCTGGGCCTGACGGCGTTCTTTGCGCTCGCGCTGATTCTTTCATTGCTCGTCTTCATCGGCGAAGCCTGCCGTGATGCCTTCGACCCGAGGACTTGATATGCGTGAACATTTGATCGAAATACGCGACCTTCGGGTTGCCTTCAAAGACCAGGAAGTGGTCCACGGCATCGATCTCGATATCCGCCCGGGCGAATGCCTGGCGCTGGTGGGCGAGTCCGGTTCCGGCAAGTCGGTGACGGCACACAGCATCCTGCAACTGCTCGACCCGAACATCACACAGATCGATGGCAGCATCCGCTATGAGGGCGAAGAGTTGCTCGGCGTGCATGAGCGTTATCTGCGGCAATTGCGCGGCAACCGGATCGCGATGATCTTTCAGGAGCCGATGAGTTCGCTGAACCCGTTGCACAGCATCGAGCGGCAACTGGGCGAAAGTCTGGCGCTGCACAAGGGCCTGGCCGGGGCTGCGGCGCGGGAACGGATTCTGGAGTTGCTGGAGCTGGTGGGCATACAACGCCCCCATGAACGCTTGAAGGCTTATCCGCATCAGCTCTCCGGCGGGCAACGACAGCGAGTGATGATCGCCATGGCGCTGGCGTGTGAGCCTCAGTTATTGATCGCTGATGAGCCGACCACTGCCCTCGACGTTACCGTGCAACGCAAGATCCTGCTGTTACTCAAGGACCTGCAACAACGACTGGGCATGGCGCTGCTGATCATCAGCCATGACTTGAATCTGGTGCGCACCATCGCCCAGCGGGTGGCGGTGATGCGCGCTGGCGAGATCGTCGAGCAAGCGACTTGCGAGCAGTTATTCCGGGCGCCGCAGCATCCCTACAGCATCGAACTGCTCAATGCCGAACCCGGCGGCGTGGCGCTGCACAGGGGCAGTGCGGAGGATCTGCTGCAAGTGCGCGATCTCAACGTGCGCTTCCAGCTCGGTGGTGGCTGGCTGCGCCGCAAGTCCTGGCTGCACGCGGTCAATGGCATTGATCTGAGCCTGCAACGTGGCCGGACCCTGGGAATCGTCGGTGAATCCGGATCGGGAAAATCCACCCTCGGGCAGGCGATCCTGCGCCTGATCGAAGCCGAGGGCAGTATCCGCTTCGAGGGTGAAGCGCTGGAACATCTGAGCGGCAAACAACTGCGACCATTGCGCAAGCGCCTGCAAGTGGTGTTTCAGGACCCGTTCGGCAGCCTCAGTCCGCGCTTGTGCGTGGAGCAGATCATCGTCGAGGGTTTGCAGGTTCACAGTGACTTGAACGCGCAGGAGCGCGAGCAGACCGTGATCGATGTCCTGCGGGAAGTGGGACTCGACCCGGCGACACGTCATCGCTATCCCCACGAGTTTTCCGGCGGGCAGCGGCAACGCATCGCCATCGCCCGGGCGCTGGTGCTCAAGCCGGATCTGATCCTGCTGGACGAGCCCACTTCGGCACTGGATCGCACGGTGCAGAAACAGATCGTTGCGCTGTTGCGTCGATTGCAGGAAGAGCACGGGCTGACGTATCTGTTCATCAGCCATGATCTGGCGGTGGTGCGGGCACTGGCCCATGATCTGATCGTGATGAAGGATGGCGAAGTGGTGGAGCGTGGCGAAACGAACGAGTTGTTTCACGCTGCGCAGCATCCGTACACGCGCGAGTTGCTGGCGGCATCTTTTGTGAATGCAGTCACGACAGCGTCGGGGAGGCAGGTGATCAGGCTTTAATCGTCGGCGCGGAACCGGTAGATTCCGCGTCCCCCCTTCTTGTCAGCCCCGGTCCAGTCGCCGGATCAGCAACTGAAATTCAACAAAGGCAACCGGCGCAACCATGACCGTCAATCTTTACAAGCGCGTGGGCGTCATAGCGGCCTTTTTGCTGGTTTTTAGTGCAGTGGGTTTGTATCTGCACACCAGGCAGGATGCGATGAGCGAGAAAGTAATGATGTATTACGGCGACTGGAGTCCGGAAGAAAACCGTTTTGATGCAACAAAATGGTTTCGTAACGACCTGTACCGTCGTGATGTGGCCGAGGGCAAGGCAAGCGCCGTAACCATGTTGCGTAACCGCCCATTGCCTTTCAAGTCGAGCGACAACGATGAAGTGGTAGCGGCTGCCATTGTGGCGCTCGAAGCGGCTGATGCGGCGGTCAATGGCGACTCGCTCGGCAACACTTGGCCGATGCTGATTCCGCGGATTCGTTATCGCTACAGCGCTTTCGCAGCGCCGGATAAACCGCAGGATTATTACAATATTTACTTGAAGTATCAGGGAGAGCGGTATGTCATCACCTTCGCCCGTGATGGGCAAACAGGTGAAATCATCCCCGAGGGCAACGTCCAGTTGATGTATCCCGACAGTGATACCCAGATCGCCGATCGTGAGGTCTTCAAGGAGCTGGACGCCGCTGGCATCCCATGACGCCGAAACGAAAAATCCCGCCATCGGGGCGGGATTTTTTTGGGCTGGTCTGCGACTTACGCCGGGAACAGCTCGGACAGTTTCATCGACAGCATCATGTCGCCTTCAACGCG
Organism: Pseudomonas kribbensis; assembly: GCF_003352185.1. Lineage (GTDB taxonomy): Bacteria > Pseudomonadota > Gammaproteobacteria > Pseudomonadales > Pseudomonadaceae > Aquipseudomonas > Aquipseudomonas kribbensis. The sequence goes on along the minus strand of NZ_CP029608.1, from coordinate 3,464,181 downwards.
CAGCTTACCGCCCATGAAGGCCTGCATGCCGTCGGTTTCGCCGCTGACGATGCCTTTCAGGGTTTCGCTGTCCAGCACCAGCGTGCAGTTGGCGTCGGCGTTTTCGCCTTCCTGGATGTCGCAAGTGCCGTCTTTGACGATCAGGGCGTATTGCTTGTCTTCGTCAGTGATGTTGAAACCGAAGACCAGATCCAGACCGGCAGCAGCGGCTGGGTTGAACTTGGCTTGCATTGCTTTTACGGCATCAGCTACGGAGGTCATGGTTCGATCCTTTTTGGTTGATTGCAGCAGGGTCACAGTAATCCGGACTCAGCGGAAAGTGATGAGTTCCGGGGCCTTCAGCAGCTGCAGGTGTGCATGACTGTTGAAGGAAGCCAGAGCCACCTCGCGACCGCGGAATTTCAGCTGGTTGAGCGAGGTGTTGACGATTTGCCAGTTCAGTTCAAAGGCCTGTCGGGCAGGCATTTGCGTGATCAGGTGGAGCAGGGCGGTGATGGTGCCACCGGAGGTGAACACCGCGATTTTCTGGGTGTTGTCGGCCTGATCGAGAATACGGTTCAGACCGGCCTGCACCCGTTCGACGAACCCCAGCCAGCTTTCCAGGCCGGGCGTGTCGTAGGTGCCGGCCAGCCAGCGTTCGATGATCAGGGCAAAGATGCGCTGGAACTCGCCACGGTTCTGTGCGGCGTTGCGCAGGATGTCCAGTGCTTCGGGTTCTTCGGGCAGCATGGCCGGCAGCAGAGCGCGGATCACGGCGTCGGCGTCGAACTCGTTGAAGGCCGAATCGATTTCCAGGGCAGGCACCGGCAGACCGGCAGCGGCGAACTGTTCCAGTGCGCTGTTGGCCGTGTGCTGCTGGCGGCGCAGATCGCCTGACAGGCAACGGTCGAAGCTGACGCCGAGTTCGGCGAGGTGGCGGCCGAGGATCTCTGCCTGGCGCACACCCGTTGGCGACAGGACGTCATAGTCGTCTGCACCGAAGGAGGCCTGGCCATGTCGAATCAAGTAGATGCTGCCCACGTCCGCGTCATCCCGGTACGTTGAAGGTTGTCGCGAGGTTATGGGGATGATGGAGAGCTGTCAATGAAAAAACATACGCTTGTTTGAAATGCCCGTTACAGGGCTGTTTCCAGAGGTTTCACGGCTGGCCGACGAGGCGGTGCATGGGTATGCTGGAGTCATCCCAGCGCGCGTTTTTCAACGGCGCATCGTTTGAAGGAGTCACTGTGGAGTTTTTGACCGAATACGCCAGCTTCCTGGCCAAAACCGTCACACTGGTCATCGCCATTCTGGTGGTGCTGGCCAGTTTCGCTGCGTTGCGCAGCAAGGGCCGGCGCAAAGCCGCGGGCCAGCTGCAGGTCAGCAAGCTCAACGATTTCTATAAAGGCTTGCGTGAACGCCTGGAGCAAAGCCTGCTCGACAAGGATCAGCTCAAGGCCCTGCGCAAGGGCGAGGCCAAATCCGAGAAAAAACAGAAGAAACATCCCGAAAGCAAACCCCGGGTGTTCGTGCTGGATTTCGATGGCGACATCAAGGCCTCCGCTACCGAGAGCCTGCGCCATGAAATCACTGCCTTGCTGACCCTGGCCACACCGAAGGACGAAGTCGTCCTGCGTCTCGAAAGCGGTGGCGGCATGGTGCATAGCTACGGACTGGCGTCGTCGCAACTGGCGCGTATCCGTGAAGCCGGCGTGCCATTGACCGTGTGCATCGACAAGGTGGCAGCCAGCGGCGGCTACATGATGGCGTGCATCGGCGAGAAGATCATCAGCGCGCCGTTCGCGATTCTCGGCTCCATCGGCGTAGTCGCGCAGTTGCCCAACGTCAATCGCCTGCTGAAAAAGCATGACATCGACTTCGAAGTGCTGACCGCCGGCGAATACAAACGCACCCTGACCGTGTTCGGCGAAAATACCGAGAAGGGCCGGGAGAAATTTCAGGAAGACCTGGACATCACTCATCAGCTGTTCAAGAACTTCGTCGCCCGTTATCGCCCGCAACTGGCGATCGACGAAGTCGCCACCGGTGAAGTCTGGCTTGGCCTTGCGGCGCTGGAAAAACAGCTGGTGGACGAACTCAAGACCAGCGACGAATACCTGGCGGACCGTGCGAAAAAATCCGAGGTCTATCACCTGCACTACGCCGAGCGCAAAAGCCTGCAGGAACGCATCGGCATGGCGGCCAGCGGTTCGGTGGACCGTCTGTTGCTGAACTGGTGGAGCCGCCTCACACAGCAACGTTTCTGGTAACACGGACACAAAAAACGCCGGTCGAATGACCGGCGTTTTTTTAACTACGACCCGGGATTTACCGGCGACGGAACAGCGGCAGCGGTTCGTCAGTGGCGGCCTGATAGGTCACCGAGAAGTCCTTGAGGCTTTCAAGGGCGTCGTACGGATCTTTGTCTGCGCGCAGGGCGAAGGCATCGAAACCGCAGCGGCGCATGTAGAACAATTGATCGCGCAGCACGTCGCCAATCGCCCGCAGCTCACCTTTGAACCCGTAACGGTCACGCAGCAGGCGGGCGTTGGAGTAGTTGCGGCCATCGGTGAACGCCGGGAAGTTCAGGGCGATGACCTGGAACTGATCCACGTCGTCGCCGATTTCCTCGGCTTCTTCGTCGGCGTCCAGCCACACACCCAGGCCGCCATCGCGGGCCTTGAGCATGCGGGCGTGTTCACGCCACAGCTGCAACGGGACGATCAGGTCGTCGCAGTTGCTGATCTCGTCGATGTTGAAATCCTTGGGCAGCAGGTGCCAGGTTTCGTCGACGACCTCGTTGTTCTTAATGATTCGCTGCATAGACGCGTTCCTTGAAGAGGTCGATGCCAATACGCTGGTAGGTGTCGATGAAGCGCTCGTCTTCGGTGCGCTGTTCCACGTACACGTCGATCAGCTTGGAGATCACATCCGGCATGTCGTCCTGAGCGAACGACGGGCCGAGGATCTTGCCCAGGCTGGCATCACGGCTGGCGCTGCCACCGAGGGAGACCTGGTAGAACTCTTCACCTTTCTTGTCCACCCCGAGGATACCGATGTGGCCGACGTGGTGGTGACCGCAGGCGTTCATGCAGCCGGAGATGTTCAGGTCCAGTTCACCGATGTCGAACAGGTAGTCCAGGTCGTCGAAGCGGCGCTGGATCGATTCGGCGATCGGGATCGACTTGGCGTTGGCCAGAGAGCAGAAATCACCGCCAGGGCAGCAGATGATGTCGGTCAGCAGGCCGATGTTCGGCGTGGCGAAACCGCCTTCACGCAACTCGCCCCACAGGGTGAACAACTGGCTCTGCTCGACGTCGGCGAGAATGATGTTCTGCTCGTGGGAGGTGCGCAGTTGACCGTAGCTGTAACGGTCCGCCAGGTCGGCGACGGCGTCGAGCTGCTTATCGGTGATGTCACCCGGTGCAACACCGGTCGGCTTCAGAGACAGGGTCACGGCCACATAGCCCGGCTTCTTGTGCGCCAGGGTGTTGCGGGTGCGCCAGCGGGCGAAGCCCGGGTGTTCCTTGTCGAGGGCGGCCAGTTCGGCGGTCTGGTTTTCCAGCGCCTTGTAGTCCGGGTCGACGAAGTGTTTGGCGACGCGATGCACTTCGGCTTCGGTCAACGTGGTCTGGCCGCCGCGCAGGTGTTCCATCTCGGCATCGACTTTCTGGGCGAAGACTTCTGGAGTCAGCGCCTTGACGAGGATCTTGATCCGCGCCTTGTATTTGTTGTCACGACGGCCGTAGCGGTTGTAGACCCGCAGGATCGCGTCGAGGTAGCTCAACAGGTCCTGCCACGGCAGGAACTCGTTGATGAACGCGCCAACCACCGGAGTACGGCCCAGGCCGCCACCGACCAGTACGCGGAAACCGAGTTCGCCAGCGGCGTTGTGCACCGGCTCGAGACCGATGTCGTGGACTTCGATGGCCGCACGGTCGGAGGTCGAACCGTTGACGGCAATCTTGAATTTACGCGGCAAGTAAGCGAATTCCGGGTGGAAGGTCGTCCACTGACGGACGATTTCGCACCAAGGACGCGGGTCAATTAGCTCATCGAACGCGACACCGGCGAACTGGTCGGTGGTGACGTTGCGCAGGCAGTTGCCGCTGGTCTGGATCGCGTGCATCTGCACGGTGGCCAGCTCGGCGAGGATGTCCGGGATGTCTTCGACCGCCGGCCAGTTGAACTGCACGTTCTGGCGAGTACTGATGTGGGCGTAGCCCTTGTCGTAGTCGCGGGCAATCTTGGCCATCATGCGCATCTGACGCGAGGTCAGCTGGCCGTAAGGCACCGCCACCCGCAACATCGGCGCGAAGCGCTGGATGTACAGGCCATTTTGCAGGCGCAGGGGGCGGAATTCTTCTTCGCTCAGCTCACCTGCCAGATAGCGTCGGGTCTGATCACGGAACTGCTTGACGCGGTCCTCGATGATCCGCTGATCGTACTCGTCGTATACGTACATATAAGTCCTGTTCTCAGGCTTTGGGCTACTCGGAAAACGCTGCGTTTTCGCTTGCTGGAGTCCGATGGTGCCTCGGCAATTACGCGCGCACGGCCGCGCACTCCCTAATGGAGCCGGGGCAATATACCCGTTTGCAGTTATGCGCAAAAGTGATGTTTGAGTATATGTAAAGAACCAAATCGCCTAACGAGAACGGGTGTCAACTAACCCACATTTGTCGTGCGGACAATCATCGTCTTAACTGTGGTCGAGTCTTTCTGCAATCACCGATAAAACCGACAAGAGGCGATGCAATGAGCAATCCAACCAAGGCAAGGAAAAGCGATAGCAGTGTCGATGCGTGGGCCATTCTGTTCCTGATCATTCTGGTCGTGGGCACAGCGGTGTTCTGGGTCAGTCATCAGTAAAACGACCCCTCCGGGCCCGCTTCCGACGATTGTCGGACAAAAAGCGGGATCAGGCGCTAATGGCCGGCGATTGAATGGCTATAATGCGCGGCCATTTTTCCCCGGGCCCGGATGTTTCATGTTCAAGTTTCTCCACATCAGTCTGCTTGTGCTGGGCCTGGCCTTTGGAGCCGGCGCGCGGGCAGAGTCTGTGTTGTTTCTGAATCCGGGCGCCACTGACGAAGCGTTCTGGGTCAGCTACTCGCAATTCATGCAGGCTGCCGCGCGAGACCTGGGCGTCGATCTGCGCATCCTCTATTCCCAGCGCCAGCCCGAAATGACCCTGGCCCAGGCCCGGGTAGCCCTGCAGGGCCCTGATCGCCCCGACTATCTGATGTTCGCCAACGAGCAATACATCGCGCCGCAGATCCTGCGCATGGCCAATCAGAGCGGGGTGAAGCTGTTTATCGTCAATGCCGCGCTGACCCCCAATCAGCAAGCGCTGGTCGGGGACCGGGCCGATCGGATCGGCAGCCTCGTGCCCAATGACGAGGAGGGCGGTTACCTGTTGATGAAGGAATTGATCCGCCTGCATCCACCAGTGGCCCCCGGCGCCAGCATTGAACTGCTGGCGTTCTCCGGCCTGAAGATCACGCCGTCGTCGCAGTTGCGCGAGCAAGGCATGCAAAGGGCGCTGGCCGAACATCCTGAAGTCCGTTTGCGGCAACTGGTCTACGGCGGCTGGACACAGCAGCGTGCCTACGAGCAGGCCCGGCAGTTGCTGGTTCGTTACCCCAAGGTGTCATTGGTATGGGCGGCCAACGACGAAATGGCCTTCGGCGCTATGCGAGCGGTTTCCGAGATCGGGAAAGTGCCGGGCAAAGACGTGCTGTTCAGCGCGGTCAATACCTCGCCTGCGGCGCTGCAGGCCATGATCGACGGACGCTTGAGTGCATTGCTCGGTGGTCATTTCACCCTGGGGGGCTGGGCGCTGGTGGAAGTGCACGATTATGCGCAGGGCGTCGACCTGAACCAGTACGGTGGCCGCGACCGGCAGATTCCCTTGCTGCAACTGATCGACAAGGATCATGCCCGCCGAATGCTGGCCATGGGCACGTCGCCGGATTACGGCGTGCACTTTCACAAGATGTCGGCGAAGGGCCGCCCGGCTTCGTACCGCTATCCGTTCAACCTGCAGACCCTGATGCACTGAGGCTGTTCAGGCGCCCGCCAGATGCACCACCAGTTGCACGATGCCAAACAGCGTCAGGGCGAACACCGCCGTGAACGCAATGCCCAGGAAGATGAAATGGCTGGGCTTGCCATGGGTGAAGTCCCTTGCCCGGTTTTTGCCGCTTTGCACGCCGAACGCCGCCGCCATGACGCTGTGCAGCATCTGCCAGAAGGTCGGTGGCTTGTTGTCGACTGGATCGTCCATAAATCCCTCGTCTGCCGTGTGTGTCAGACAAGCATAGCCAACCCATGAAAAAAGACCGCAGCCTGCGGGGCAGGCTGCGGTCTTTTGTTCGGGCTTCTGCTTAGTTGTCGTAACCCAGGTTCGGCGCCAGCCAGCGCTCGGTCAGGCTCAGTTCCTGGCCTTTGCGCGAGGTGTAGCTCTGCACCTGATCCTTGTCGATCTTGCCCACGGCGAAGTATTGCGCCTGCGGATGGGCGAAGTACCAGCCGCTGACCGCTGCCGCCGGGAACATCGCGTAGTGTTCGGTGAGGAACACACCGCTGCGGCCGGCGCGCATTTCCTGGGCTTCCGGGTCAAGCAGGGCGAACAGCGTAGCCTTCTCGGTGTGATCCGGGCACGCCGGGTAGCCCGGGGCAGGGCGAATGCCGGAATACTGCTCTTTGATCAGCGCCTCGTTGTCGAGGGCTTCGTCCTTGGCATAACCCCAGTGCTCTTTACGTACCTGCTGGTGTAACCATTCGGCGCAGGCCTCGGCCAGACGGTCGGCCAGGGCCTTGACCATGATCGAGTTGTAGTCGTCGCCAGCGTCCTGATAGGCCTTGGCCACTTCTTCGGCACCGATGCCGGCGGTGGTGATGAAACCACCGACGTAGTCGGTCACTTCGCTGTCCTTCGGTGCAACGAAGTCGGCCAGGGAGAAGTTTGGCTTGCCGTCAGTCTTGATGATCTGCTGGCGCAGGTGATGCAGGCGCGCCATTGGCTTGCCGTCATCGCCGTACAGTTCGATATCGTCGTCGTGTACCTGATTGGCCGGCCAGAAACCGAACACCGCACGGGCGCTGATCAGCTTCTCGTCGATCAGCTTGGTCAGCATCTCGCGGGCGTCCTTGTACAGCGAAGTCGCGGCTTCACCGACCACTTCGTCTTCAAGGATGCGCGGGAATTTGCCGGCCAGGTCCCAGGAGATGAAGAACGGCGTCCAGTCGATGTACTCGGCCAGGACGTTGAGGTCGATGTTGTCCAGCACACGGGTGCCGGTGAAGGTCGGTTTGACCGGTGTATAGGAAGCCCAGTCGAACTGCGGCTTTTTCGCGATCGAGGCGGCGTAGCTCAGGCGTTCGGTACGGGCGCTGCGATTGGACGTGCGCTCGCGGACGTCGATGTACTCTTCGCGGGTCTTCTCGACGAAACCTGCTTTCAGCTCCTTGGACAGCAACTGCGTCGCCACGCCCACGGCGCGGGAAGCGTCGGTGACATACACCACCGCGTCGTTGCTGTACTTCGGCTCGATCTTCACCGCCGTGTGCGCCTTGGAGGTGGTCGCGCCGCCGATCATCAGCGGCAGGTGGAAGTCCTGGCGTTGCATTTCGCGGGCCACGTGGACCATTTCATCCAGCGACGGCGTGATCAGACCGGACAGGCCGATGATGTCGCATTTCTCTTCGCGGGCCACCTGCAGGATCTTCTCTGCCGGCACCATCACGCCGAGGTCGACGATGTCGTAGCCGTTGCAACCCAGCACCACGCCGACGATGTTCTTGCCGATGTCGTGCACGTCGCCTTTCACGGTGGCCATCAGGATCTTGCCCTTGGCTTCCGGCTTGTCGCCTTTTTCCAGTTCGATGAACGGAATCAGGTGAGCCACGGCCTGTTTCATCACGCGGGCGGATTTCACCACCTGTGGCAGGAACATTTTGCCGGCGCCGAACAGGTCACCGACGATGTTCATGCCGGACATCAGCGGGCCTTCGATCACCTCGATCGGGCGAGCGAAGGACTGACGGGACTCTTCGGTGTCCTCGACGATGTGGGTGGTGATGCCTTTGACCAGTGCATGCTCCAGACGCTTGTTGACGTCCCAGCTGCGCCATTCTTCGGTCTCGGCTTCCTTGACGCTGCCGTCGCCCTTGTACTTGTCGGCGATGGCGAGGAGGGCATCGGTGCCTTCCGGGGTGCGGTTGAGGATCACGTCTTCAACGGCGTCGCGCAGTTCCTGCGGGATCTGGTCGTAGATCTCCAGCTGACCGGCGTTGACGATGCCCATGGTCAGGCCGGCGCGGATCGCGTACAGCAGGAACACCGAGTGGATCGCCTCGCGCACCGGGTTGTTGCCGCGGAACGAGAACGACACGTTGGACACGCCGCCGGAGCTCAGGGCATACGGCAGTTCGTCACGGATGTAGGCACAGGCGTTGATGAAGTCCACAGCGTAGTTGTTGTGTTCTTCGATACCGGTGGCCACGGCGAAGATGTTCGGGTCGAAGATGATGTCTTCCGGCGGGAAGCCGACTTCGTTGACCAGAATGTCGTAGGAGCGTTTGCAGATTTCTTTCTTGCGCGCTTCGGTGTCGGCCTGGCCGGCTTCGTCGAACGCCATCACCACCACGGCGGCGCCGTAGCGTTTGCACAGTTTGGCGTGGTGGATGAACTGCTCGACGCCTTCTTTCATGCTGATCGAGTTGACGATGCCCTTGCCCTGAATGCACTTGAGGCCGGCTTCGATCACGTCCCATTTCGAGGAGTCGATCATGATCGGTACGCGGGAGATGTCCGGCTCGCCGGCGATCAGATTGAGGAAGGTCACCATGGCCTTCTTCGAATCGAGCATCCCTTCGTCCATGTTGATGTCGATCACCTGGGCGCCGGCCTCGACCTGCTGCAGGGCGACTTCCAGGGCTTCGGTGTAGTTGTCTTCGCGGATCAGACGGGCGAATTTTGCGGAACCGGTGATGTTGGTCCGCTCGCCGACGTTGACGAACAGCGAACTGCGATCGATGGTGAACGGCTCCAGACCCGACAGGCGGCAGGCCTTGGGAATGTCCGGAATCTGCCGTGGCGCGTAACCGGCGACGGCTTTGGCGATGGCTTCGATGTGGCCAGGGGTGGTGCCGCAGCAGCCGCCGACGATGTTGAGGAAACCGCTCTGGGCGAATTCTTCGATGACCTTGGCGGTGTCCACCGGCAGCTCGTCGTACTCGCCGAATTCGTTCGGCAGGCCGGCGTTCGGGTGCGCCGAGACGTGGGTGCTGGCCTTGTCCGACAGCTCTTCCAGGTACGGACGCAGTTCACGGGCGCCGAGTGCGCAGTTCAGACCGACCGAAATCGGCTTGGCGTGGGCCACGGAGTTCCAGAACGCTTCGGTGGTCTGGCCCGACAGGGTCCGGCCGGAAGCGTCGGTGATGGTGCCGGAAATCATGATCGGCAATTCGATGTGCAGTTCTTCGAACACGCCTTGCACGGCGAAGATCGCAGCCTTGGCGTTGAGGGTGTCGAAGATGGTTTCGATCAGGATCAGGTCGGCGCCGCCCTCGATCAGGCCTTTGGTGGCCTCGGTGTAGTTCTCCACCAGCTCATCGAAGGTGACGTTGCGATAGCCCGGGTTGTTGACGTCCGGCGACAGCGAGCAGGTGCGACTTGTAGGGCCGAGGACGCCGGCGACGAAACGCGGCTTGTCCGGGTTCTCGGCCGTCTTGGCGTCGGCGACCTTGCGCGCCAGTCGTGCGCCTTCTACGTTGAGTTCGTAGGCCAGCTCTTCCATGCCGTAATCAGCCATGGAAATGCGGGTGGCGTTGAAGGTGTTGGTTTCCAGGATGTCGGCGCCGGCATCCAGGTAGGCTTTTTCGATGCCGCCGATCACGTCGGGACGGGTAATGACCAGCAGGTCGTTGTTGCCCTTGACGTCGGTCGGCCAGTCGGCGAAACGCTTGCCGCGATAATCCTGCTCTTCGAGCTTGTAGCTCTGGATCATCGTGCCCATACCGCCATCGAGTATCAGGATGCGCTCTTTGAGGGCTTGCTTGAGAGCTTGAAGGCGGACGCTGCGATCGGACATTGGGACTACTCGAAAAGACCATGACGAAGGAGCGGGATCATAACAAACCTGTGCGGATTTAGAGCATGTGGCACTTTTGCATGAATATCGCTCATGTTGGCATGGGCGTCATAACGGTAGAATCGCGGCGTTTTTATTCAGGATCAGGATCAGGGATATGTCGTACCGCGTCGTCAGCATGGTGTTGCTGTTTTTGAGCTTTGGCGCGGCGGCGCAAAGTCCTGCGATCTCGCCTTCGATTTCTTACACCCGCGACATCCAGCCGATCTTCACCGAGAAGTGCGTGGCCTGCCATGCGTGTTACGACTCTGCCTGTCAGCTGAACCTGGGCAGCGGTGAAGGCGCGGCCCGTGGCGCGAGCAAGATGCCGGTCTACGATGGCGAGCGCACCCAGGCGGCGCCGACCACGCGGCTGTTCTACGACGCTTTTGGCAAACGTGCCTGGCAGCAGAAAGACTTCTATTCGGTACTCGACTCCCAGGGCAGCCAGGCCGCACTGATGGCGCGCATGCTGGAGCTGGGGCACAAAACGCCGCTGACACCCAACGCCAAACTGCCGGAAGACATCGTGTTGGGCCTGCAGCGGGAAAACATGTGCGCGATGCCCGCCGAGTTCGACGGCTATGCCGGCGCCCACCCGAAAGAGGGCATGCCGCTGGCGGTCACCGGCCTGACCGATCAGCAATACCAGACATTGCAGCGCTGGCTGGCGTCCGGCGCGCCGATCGATGAGCAAGGCCTGGCGCCGAGTGCCAAGGAAGCGCTGCAGATCGTGCAGTGGGAAAACCTGCTCAACCAGCCGGGTGCGCGGGAAAGCCTGGTCGGGCGCTGGCTGTTCGAGCACTGGTTCCTGGCGCACATCTACTTCAAGGACGGCGAGCCGGGGCATTTCTTCCAGTGGGTGCGTTCGCGCACGCCGACCGGCCAGCCGATCGATCTGATCGCGACCCGCCGTCCCAATGATGATCCGGGCACCCAGGTCTATTACCGTCTGTGGCCGGTGCAGGGCGTGATCGTGCACAAGACCCACATCACCTATCCGCTGAGCGCCGCGAAGATGGCGCGGGTCAAGAGCCTGTTCTACAACGGCAACTGGCAGGTGCATGCATTGCCGGGCTACGGGCCGCAGAGCCGGGCCAATCCGTTCGCCACCTTCGAGGCGATTCCGGCGCAGGCGCGGTATCAGTTCATGCTCGATAACGCCGAATACTTCGTGCGTACCTTCATTCGCGGCCCGGTGTGCCGTGGGCAGATCGCGACCGACGTGATCCGTGACAACTTCTGGGCGCTGTTCCAGGCGCCTGAACATGACCTGTACATCACCGACCCGAACTATCGCGGCCAGGCCACGCCGTTGCTGGCCATGCCGGGGCAGAACGACGATGTCGGCAGTGTCCTGAGCCTGTGGCACGACTACCGCAACAAGCGCAACAAGTACGAAGCCCTGCGCCGGGATAGCTACGCCGACCAACCGGCACCGAGCTGGTCGACCCTGTGGGCGGGCAACGACAATGCGCTGTTGAGCATCTTCCGTCACTTCGACAGCGCCTCGGTGACCAAAGGCCTGATAGGTGAAGTGCCGCAGACCATGTGGCTGTTCGACTATCCGCTGCTGGAACGCACCTATTACCAGTTGGCGGTCAACTTCGACGTGTTCGGCAACGTCTCCCATCAGGCGCAGACCCGCCTGTACTTCGACCTGATCCGCAACGGCGCCGAACAGAACTTCCTGCGTCTGATGCCGGCCGACTCCCGTGAGGATTACCTCGACGATTGGTACCAGAGCAGCGGCCAGTTCAAGATGTGGCTGGATTACGAATCCATCGACGACGACAAGCCGACCGCGCTGAAACTCGACGAAAAAGACCCGAAACACGACTTCGCCATGCAGTTGCTAGCCCGTTACGGCGACCTCAACGCACGGCCCGATCCGATCAACCGCTGCGTGGATGCCTACTGCTCGCGGCCGAACATCGACCCGGCGCTGCAAAATGCCGAACAGGCCCTGAGCCGCCTGACGGCGCGTCCTGCAGCCGGTCTGAAGGTCATCGATCAGTTGCCGGAAGCGACCATGCTGCGCATCGAAACCCGCAGCGGCAAACGCGAGGTCTACAGCCTGCTGCGCAACCGCGCCCACAGCAACGTGGCGTTCCTGCTCGGTGAATCGTTGCGCTACCAGCCGGGGCTCGACACCCTGACCATTTATCCGGGCGTGCTCAGCAGTTATCCGAATTTCATGTTCAACATCCCGGCGGATCAGGTGCCGGCGTTTGTCGATGCCATGGAAAGCGCCAAGGATGCGCCGCAGTTCGAGAAGATCGTCGAACGTTGGGGCATCCGCCGCAGCCATCCGCAGTTCTGGTTCTATTTCCACGATCTGAGCCAGTACATCCACGAAACCGATCCGGTGGAAGAGGGCGTGCTGGACATGAACCGGTACGAGAATCTTTGATCGTTTGAACGATGGCCGCTGTCCCAATCCTGTGGAGTACGGGATCGGGAGCGCCATCGATGTTGATTTCAGTGCAGGCCCTGCGAGCGCTCGCCGCGTGGGCAGTGGTCTGCCATCACTTCATGCAGATTTTCTTCGACTTCGAGGCGCGCGGGCCGATAGGGCAGCTGTTCATCGACAAGGGCGCGGTGGGCGTCGATATCTTTTTCGTGATCAGCGGGCTGGTGATTTTCCTGTCCACCGAAGGCAAGGCGCTGCCGCCGGCGCGGTTTCTGCTGTATCGGCTGTTTCGGATTGTTCCGGCGTATTGGCTCTACACCGTGCTGATGGCGTTGCTGGTGGTGTTTGCCCGGCCGCTGCTGCCGGATCAGACGGTGGACTGGCGTCATTTGTTGCTGTCGTTGCTGTTTATCCCGAGCGAAAACCCCGGCGGTTACGGGATCTATCCGACCCTGAATGTCGGCTGGACGCTGAATTACGAAATGCTGTTCTACGTGTTGTTCGCCTGGGCGCTGCTGTTTCGGCTGCAAGTGCGCTTGCTGGTGGTCGCGGCGCTGCTGTTTGCGGTGTGCCAGGCCTGGACCGGGTTTGGCTGGGTCAGCGAGTTTTATCGCTCGGACATCGTTTACGAATTCCTGCTGGGGATCGGCATTGGCATGCTCTATCGTCGCGGATGGATCGCCCCGGCGCTTTGGTTGCCGCTGCTGGGGATCGGTGCGGCGTTGCTGGCGATCTATCACCTGCCGCCGCAACCCCGATTGATGAATTGGGGCGTGCCCGGCGCGGTGCTGGTCATGGGATGCATGGCGCTGGAGCGTTATGTCGAACGCAACAGGCTGCTCAAGCTGCTGGGCGACTGTTCGTACTCGGTGTATCTGATGCATGTGCTGGTGCTGTCGGCCGGCGCTTTTCTGGCCCGACGCTACGGGATCAACCCGTATTTGATGTTTTTTGCCTGTGCGCTAGCCATCGGTATCGGTTCGTGGCTGAGCTACGAATGGATAGAAAAGCGCAGCTATCAGTGGCTTAAAGCGCGGATTGACGGAGAACCTGGCGCTTAGCCGATTTGCGAACTATTCCTACGTAAATACTAGGACTTTGTGCCGCGCGCCGATTGGCGTAAACTCCGCCCAAGCCTGCGAGGAGTTTCCATGACCGCTATTACCATTACCGACGCCGCCCATGATTACCTGGCCGATCTGCTGTCCAAGCAGAACACCCCGGGTATCGGCATCCGCGTCTTCATCACCCAGCCTGGCACCCAGTACGCCGAAACCTGCATTGCCTACTGCAAGCCGGGCGAAGAGAAACCTGAAGATACCGCGCTGGGGCTGAAAAGCTTCACTGCCTATATCGACTCGTTCAGTGAAGCGTTCCTCGACGATGCCGTCGTCGACTACGCCACCGACCGCATGGGCGGCCAGCTGACCATCAAGGCACCAAACGCCAAGGTTCCGATGGTCAACGCCGACAGCCCGATCAACGAGCGCATCAACTATTACCTGCAAACCGAAATCAACCCGGGGCTGGCCAGCCACGGCGGTCAGGTCAGCCTGATCGATGTGGTTGAAGACGGCATTGCCGTGCTGCAGTTCGGCGGCGGTTGCCAGGGCTGCGGCCAGGCGGACGTAACCTTGAAGGAAGGCATCGAGCGCACCTTGCTCGAACGCATTCCGGAGCTCAAGGGCGTTCGCGACGTGACCGACCACACGCAGAAAGAAAACGCCTACTACTAAGGCGTTCGCTGCGGCATGAAAAACGGCGCCCCGTGAGCGCCGTTTTTTTATGGTCGATACAAATGTGCGTGCCCCGCGCGATACAGCGACGACTCACTGAAATGATCGCTGCCCAACACCCGCCCGACCAGAATCAACGCCGTACGCCGAAAGCCTTTGGCCGCCACCTTCTCGGCAATATCCTCCAGCGTTCCGACGACCCAGTCCTGATCCGGCCACGTCGCCCGGTGAATCACTGCAATCGGGCAATCCGCACCGTAGTGTGGCAGCAACTCGGCGAGGATCTTCTCCAGATGATTGACCCCCAGATGAATCGCCATGGTCGCCCCGTGCTGCGCCAGGTTGCCCAGTTCTTCCCCGACAGGCATCGCCGTCTTGTCTGCATAACGAGTCAGGATCACGCTTTGCGAGATGTCCGGCAACGTGAGTTCGGCGCCCAATAGCGCCGCGCAGGCGGCGGTGGCGGTGACACCGGGGATGATTTCGAACGGGATTTGCAGCTCGCGCAGATAACGAATCTGCTCGCCGATGGCGCCATACAGGCTCGGATCGCCCGAATGCACTCGTGCCACATCCTGGCCCTTGGCGTGGGCGGTCTTGATCAGGTCGATGATCTGTTCCAGATGCAATTCGGCGCTGTTGACCACGGTTTCTGCCGCATGACCTTCCAGTACCGCCGCCGGTACCAGCGAACCTGCATAGATGATCACAGGGCAACTGCGGATCAGCCGCTGGCCTTTGACAGTGATCAATTCCGGGTCGCCGGGGCCGGCGCCGATGAAGTAAACGGTCATCGTTGGATCCTGTGAAAGTAGGGCGGATCGAGGCTTCAAGAGCACTTCAGATGAACAATGCTCATGATCGAAAGCGGGGATTATCGGGAATTTACGCCGCGCCGGCCAATGCCAGGGTTGCCTGAGCGTACTTCTGCCGGGAAATCAGCAGTTTTGCCGGGGCCCGAATCAGCTGTTCGGCCAGCGCCAAAGCAGCGCTTTCCGCCACGCCGTAGCAACCGGTGCGTTCGAAGGCGATTTGTGAATGGTGACTCAGTCGTTGCTGATAACTGGCCAATTCCTCGCTGCTGAAGTACAGCAACGGCAACGCCAGTTGTGCCGCCAGTTCCTGCAGGCCGGGTTCGTCGCGTTTCAGGTCGATGCTGGCCAAAGCCTTGACCGCTTCGAGTTCGATACGGTGGGCTTGCAAGGCCTGGTCGAGCAAGGCGCGCAGCGTACTGGCCGGGCAGCCGCGCTGGCAGCCCAGGCCGACCACGAAGGTCGGCGCTGCGCTGTCATCGGTCATGCGTGGTATTGACCATCGCCTTTGCGGCGGAACAACCAGGCGCTGATCAGGCCCAGGGCCAGCCAGAACGCCACGTTGGTCAGCTGCGAAGCGATTTTGAATTGAGCTTCCAGTGCTTCCGGGGCGAGCATCGAGTGCACTTCCGGCTGCGGGGCGCCGATCACGTGCGGCACGGCAAGAATCGCCACACCAAGGATCTTCAGCAGCCAGTTGCCACCAAACGCGATCAGCGCCAGGCCGACAGCGGTCGAAGCAGCAGTGCCGATCCACCACATCTGTCGCGACGCCAGATCAGCGGCGGCAGTGCCCGGCAGCTCGGGCGGCAAGCCCATGGTCGGTGCAAGCACGAACGTCGCGTAACCCGCCAGACCCCAGAGCAGGCCTTGCGAGGTTTTGGTCGGCGCACGCAGGGTGTAAAGACCCGCCAGCATCAGGGCGAAACCTACGGCTACCACCAGGTTGCCGCCCGTGGTGGAGACCACGCGCTGCCAGCCGTTTTCCGGCTCCCAGGCTTCGGCATCGTGGGTGTGGGCGGCCGTGCCGGCGGCGTGTTCGTGAACTTCGGCCACCGGCTCGGCCTTCTCGTAGGTTTCTGCCTGGAGAATCAGCGGCGAAACCCAGAAGCTTTGCAGCAAGGTCAGCAGCAGGGCGGCCAGAAGGCCGGTGAAACCTGCAGTCTGCGCAATACGCTTGATCATGTCGTCAGATCTCAATGGCACGGGAACGCGGCGCTGTGGCGGGTATCGTGCGCGGCGTTGTGCACCGCTTCGATGTGCGAGAAACCGGCGAAGTAGACCAGGCTGGCGCCCAGGATCGACGCGAAGATCGCAGCGGTCAGGCGTTGGCTCAGGGTGGTGGTGCTGGAGATTTTGTCCGTGTTGCTGCCGGTGCTGCTGATGATCGACATGGCGCTTCCCTCTGGAGTGTCAGCGGGTGAATGGAGCGCATGAAAACCCCTGCGAGCGGGCACGCAGAGGTTCGAACAGCGCCCGCCCACCGCGGGTTTGTTATGTTCAGTGACGCAAGATGCGTACTGTGTGTTGCGGGCCGGTCTCCGGGCTCACGAGGGGTGGCTGTCTGCCGACCTGCAAGCGTCACCTTCCCATGCCCGTGGGCACAGTGGATCTGACGCTCTCTCGCTTACCGTTGCGGGGGCAGCACCGGACTGACATGGCTTTAGAGTAAAGCACATGATTCACCGGTTTCCCGTTTCACCCTTTGCAGGGCACCCGTAACAAGTTGTGTAGGAGACCATGGGCGGGGGATTTGAGTCAATTGGGATTGGGGGCAGATCCGTTGCTGCGGTTATGGCTGCTTAGGGTTCCGCCCTTACGGCGGGTCACTTTTGGCAAACGCCCCAAAAGTAACCAAAAGGTCTCTACCCCGACGTACGGCCCCTCGCTGAGGCTCGGGGTTCCTTCGCTCCGGGATCGATCCGGGGGGCATCGCCTACGGTTTGCTTCGCTGCACCTCCTCTCGATGTGTTTGGCTTCGCCAAACGGTCGCTGCGCTCCCACCCCGAATCAATCCCTCCACTCAGCCTGCCGACGGGCCCTGCGATCAAAAGCGGTACTCGAGCTAACGCTCATCGTGGTGAGGGGGGGCTGGCTTTGGCTTTGGCTTTGGCTTTTGATTTTTTGCCCCTTCGGCAGGCCGAGCGGAGGTGTCCATCAGGGGGTAGGCGCGCGGCGCCGTGCGGCGAAGCCGCATACATCGAGAGGAGGTGCAGCGAAGCAAACCGTAGGCGATGCCCCCTGATGGACACCGTAGCGAGGGAACACTGAGCCTAAGCGAAGTGCCGTACGCCGGGGCAAAAGCCTTTTGGTTCCTTTTTGGCGTTTGAAAAAGGGACTCGCTGTAAGAGCGAAACCGCCAGCGGCAGCACCCGAAGCAACGGATATGCTCTCGTTCCCAAACTCCACGAACCATTGACCCATCCCCACACCCTGCGTAGCCTTGCGCTTTCGAGGTTCTTCGGCCCACGCCGAAGCTAAGAAGGGAACGCGGTCCAAGCCGCGGCTGCCCCCGCAACTGTGAACGGTGCTGTTCGCTGCCACGCCACTGCCAGCTCAATCCAGAGCCAGCGGGAAGGCGCAGCGAATACCGGGCCAAGGCCCGAACACCGTCAGCCAGGAGACCTGCCTCGTCACAGATTCTCACTTTCAACCGGGCGGGGTGATCCGGTGGCGAACTCTCCAGGCACGCACCCGCGTTGCCGGTCTCGTCCCGTATGCCCGCCACCTTGCCAAAGGGCATCCGATGAAAACACTGGCCAAACTCCCCGTCACCATCGTCACCGGCTTCCTCGGCTCGGGCAAAACCACCTTGCTGCGGCACATGCTCGACAATGCCCAGGGCCGCCGCATCGCGGTGATCGTCAATGAGTTTGGCGAACTGGGCATCGACGGTGAAATCCTCAAGCAGTGCACCATCGGCTGCACCGAAGAAGAAGCCACCGGCCGCGTCTACGAACTGGCCAACGGCTGCCTGTGCTGCACCGTTCAGGAAGAGTTCTTCCCGGTGATGCGCGAACTGGTGGCCCGTCGCGGCGACCTCGACCACATCCTGATCGAAACCTCGGGCCTGGCCCTGCCGAAACCACTGGTGCAAGCCTTCCAGTGGCCGGAAATCCGCAGCGCCTGCACCGTGGACGCCGTGATCACCGTGGTCGACAGCCCGGCCGTGGCTGCCGGCACCTTCGCCGCGTTCCCGGATCAGGTCGACGCCCAGCGCAAACTCGACCCGAACCTGGACCACGAATCGCCGCTGCACGAACTGTTCGCCGACCAACTGGCCAGCGCCGATCTGGTGATCCTCAACAAGGCCGACCAGACCAGCCCTGAAGACCTCGCTCGCGTACGCCTGGAAGTCGCCGAAGAGCTGCCGCCAGCAGTAAAAATCATCGAAGCCAGCAACGGCCGCCTGCCGCTGGACGTGCTGATCGGCCTCGGTGCCGGTTCCGAAGAACACATCGACAGCCGCCACAGCCATCACGATCACCACCACGGTGAAGGCGATGACGATCACGACGACCACGATCACGACGCCTTCGACTCGATCTCCATCGAACTGCCGCAAGCCGACGAAAGCCTGCTGCTCGATGCACTGACGCAACTGGTGGTTCAGCACGGCATTCTGCGGGTCAAAGGCTTCGCGGCGATCCCGAACAAGCCGATGCGTCTGCTGATCCAGGGCGTGGGCACGCGTTTCGACAAGCACTTCGACCGTCAGTGGGGCGCCGATGAAGCGCGTATCACCCGTCTGGTATTGATCGGCCAGGAACTGGACGCGGCCAAGCTCGAAGCGCAACTGCGCGCCGCGCTCAGCGTTTAAGCCATGCACCTGCTCAGGACCCAGCCCGGCGGTTTCGTGTCGGATGACAACATTGCCGACCTTGGACAAACCCCCGCCGAGCTGGTGATTCTGTGCAGCGGCGACTCCAGCCTTGCACTGCTCGCCGAAGCGGCGCAGCAACTGCCCGACGATTACCCGAGCGTGCGGCTGGCCAACCCGATGCAGGTGCAGAACCATGCGTCGGTCGACCTGTACGTTGATGAAGTGCTGCGTCATGCCAAGGTCATTCTGATTTCGTTGCATGGCGGCATCGCTTATTGGCGCTATGGTGTCGAGCGGTTGGTCGAATTGTCCGAGCGTGGCGTACAGGTGATTCTGGTGCCGGGCGATGATCGGCCCGACCCGGAGCTCAGCGACTTGAGCACCGTAGGCGCCGAAGATCGCGACCGGCTCTGGCAGTTTCTGCGTCAGGGCGGCATGGGCAATGCGCTGGATTTCTTCCGCTGTCTGGCCAACCGCTGGCTGGCGCGGGATTACGTGTGGGGCGAGCCGCAAACGCTGCCGCGCACGGCGATTTACCACCCGAACAAAAACACCGCCGCACTGAGCGACTGGCAAGCCGATTGGCTGCCCGGTCAACCGGTGGCGGCGGTGTTGTTTTATCGCTCGCATTTGCAAGCGGCCAACACGGCGTTTATCGACGTGTTCTGCCAACGGTTGCAGGCTGCCGGACTCAATCCGCTGCCGATGGCCGTGGCCAGTCTGAAAGAGCCCGGCTGCCTGTCGGTGGTCGAGGACTGGCTGGATGAAGTCGAAGCGTCGGTGATTGTGAACACCACCGGTTTCGCCCAGTCCAGCCCGGAAGCGCCGCATCTGCGGCCGTTCCGTCGCAACATTCCGGTGATCCAGGCGATCTGCGCCCAGGACAACGAGCCCGGATGGCGCGACAGCGAGCAGGGCCTCGGCCCTCGGGATCTGGCGATGCACATTGCCTTGCCGGAGCTGGACGGTCGGATCATCAGTCGGCCGATCAGCTTCAAGGATCTGGCCTGGCGCAGCGAGCGCAGTCAGTCCGACGTGGTGTGTTATCGAGCGCAGCCGGAGCGCATGGATTTTGTGGCCGAACTGGCGCGACGCTGGGTCGATCTGGCGCGGGTGCCGAACGCTGAAAAACGTATCGCGCTGATTCTCGCCAACTACCCGACCCGCGACGGGCGCATCGGTAACGGCGTAGGCCTCGACACGCCGACCGCTGCGCTGAACATCCTGCGGGCGTTGCAGGCTGAGGGTTATCCGCTACCTGCTGAATTGCCTGACAGCGGCACCGAACTGATCCGGCAACTGCTCGGCGGCGTCAGCAACGACCTCGACACCCTCGACCAGCGCCCGTGCCAGCAAAGCCTGGCGATGAACGATTACCTGACGATGTTCAACGCACTGCCCGAAGCCAATCGCACGGCGGTGCTGGAGCGTTGGGGTTCGCCGCACAACGATCCGATGTGCCGTGACGGGCGAATGATGATCGCCGGTCTGCGGTTTGGCCTGACCTTCGTCGGTATTCAACCGGCGCGGGGGTATCAGGTCGATCCGAGCGCGGTGTATCACGACCCCGATCTGGTGCCGCCGCACGCGTATCTCGCGTTCTATTTCTGGCTGCGCCAGACCTACGGCGCCCAAGGCGTGATTCATGTCGGCAAGCACGGCAACCTCGAATGGCTGCCAGGCAAAGGGGTGGGCCTGTCGGAGAATTGCTGGCCGGATGCATTGCTCGGGCCGCTGCCGAACATTTATCCGTTTATCGTCAACGACCCGGGCGAGGGCGCCCAGGCCAAGCGTCGCACTCAGGCGGTGATCATTGACCACTTGATGCCGCCGCTGACCCGCGCCGAAACCTATGGTCCGCTGCGCAATCTGGAACTGTTGGCCGACGAATATTACGAAGCGCAATTGCTCGACCCGCGCCGCGCCCGTGAATTGCAGCGCGACATTCTGCAACTGGTGCGTGACACGCAGATCGATCGCGAACTGCAACTCGACGAAGGCCTCGACAGCGATGCCGATGCGGCGATCTGGTTGCCGCGTCTGGACACCTATCTGTGTGATCTGAAGGAATCGCAGATTCGCGATGGTCTGCACATCTTCGGTGAGTCGCCGACCGGGCATTTGCGCATCGACACCTTGCTGGCGTTGCTGCGGATTCCGCGTGGCGATGGCAAAGGTGCGCAATCGAGCCTGTTGCGGGCGCTGGCCAAGGCGTTTCAGTTGGGGTTCGATCCGCTGGATTGCACTTTGGCCGAGCCCTGGACTGGCCCGCGTCCGATGGAGCTGCAATCGCTGAGCGATGAGGTCTGGCGCACGGCCGGGGATACCCGCGAACGCCTTGAGCTGTTCGCAACGCAGTTGATCACGCACGCTGTGAGCGATTCCTGTGGGAGCGAGCTTGCTCGCGAAGGCGTCTTGTCTGCCAACACTTCTGGGACTGACACTCCGCAATCGCGAGCAAGCTCGCTCCCACAGGATCCTCACTGGTCTGAAGTCGGCGTAATCATCGACCATCTTCGTGAAGTCGTTGCCCCACGCCTCGATGCCTGCGGCCCGGCCGAAATGCGCGGTCTGCTCGACGCGTTGAACGGCCGCTTCGTCCCGGCCGGCCCGAGCGGCGCACCGAGTCGCGGTCGCCTCGACGTGTTGCCCACCGGGCGCAATTTTTATTCGGTGGACGTGCGCAACCTGCCGACCACCACGGCCTGGCGTATCGGCTTCCAGTCGGCAACCCTGATTCTCGAGCGACACCTCCAGGATCACGGCGATCACTTGCGCCAGCTCGGCCTGTCGGTCTGGGGCACGGCGACCATGCGCACCGGCGGTGACGACATCGCCCAAGCCATGGCGCTGATGGGTGTGCGCCCGGTGTGGGCGACGGGCAGTCAGCGGGTCGACGATTTCGAGATTCTGCCGCTGAGCCTGCTCGACCGGCCTCGGGTGGATGTCACGCTGCGAGTCTCCGGATTTTTCCGTGATGCGTTCGCCAACCTGATCCGCCTGTTCGACGCCGCCGTACAAGCCGTGGCCGAACTGGACGAGCCGGACGATCTCAATCCACTGGCCGCCAAAGTACGTGCCGAACGCGAGGCCTTGCGCCAGTCGGGGCTGGACGAAGAGGCCGCGCGGCGTCAGGCCGGCTGGCGGATCTTCGGTGCCAAGCCCGGCGCTTATGGCGCGGGCGTGCAGGGCGCCATTGACGGTCGCCTGTGGCAAACCCGTGAGGATCTGGCCGAGGTCTACCTGAACTGGGGCGCCTATGCCTATGGCGGTTCCGACGAAGGCACCGCCGCCCGCGAGCAATTCGTCCAGCGCCTGAGCCAGGTGCAGGCCGTGCTGCAAAACCAGGACAACCGCGAGCATGACTTGCTCGATTCCAACGACTATTACCAGTTCCAGGGCGGCATGCTCGCCGCCGTGGAAAGCCTGCGCGGCGAGGCGGCGGCCAGTTATCACGGCGATCACAGCCAGCCGGATTTGCCGAAGATCCGCACCCTGAAAGAAGAGTTGAACCGGGTGATCCGTTCCCGGGCGGCGAATCCGAAATGGATCGACGGCGTCAAACGCCACGGCTATAAAGGCGCGTTCGAACTGGCGGCCACGGTCGATAACCTGTTTGCCTTCGACGCGACCACGCAGCTGATCGACGATCACCAGTACGCGTTGCTGGCCGACGCCTATCTGCTGGACCCGGCAACCCGCGACTTTGTGCGCGAGCATAATCCCCACGCACTGCGCGACATGACCGAGCGCATGCTCGAAGCGCAGCAGCGCGGGATGTGGCAGGAACCGGGTGCTTACAAAGAAGCACTCGAAAACTTGCTGCTGGATATAGAAGAAGAGAGCTGAACATGACCGACATCCCACATTTCCCGCTCTCCGCCGTGGTCGGCGCCGATGATCTGAAACTGGCGCTGTACCTGACCGCCATCGACCCGAAGATCGGCGGTGTGCTGATCGAAGGTCCGCGTGGCATGGCCAAGTCAACGCTGGCCCGGGGCCTGGCGGATCTGCTGGCCAGCGGTCAGTTCGTCACCTTGCCGTTGGGCGCCACCGAAGAGCGGCTGGTCGGCACTCTCGATCTGGATGCGGCACTCAGCGACGGCCGCGCACAATTTTCTCCCGGCGTACTGGCCAAGGCTGACGGCGGCGTGCTGTATGTCGATGAAGTGAATCTGTTGCCGGATCATCTGGTGGATCTGCTGCTTGATGTGGCCGCCAGCGGCACCAACCTGATTGAGCGCGACGGCATTTCCCATCGGCATTCGGCAAAGTTCGTACTGATCGGCACGATGAACCCGGAAGAGGGCGAGTTGCGTCCGCAACTGCTCGATCGCTTTGGTCTGAACGTCGCCTTGAGCGGTCACACGGCGCCGGTCGAGCGTGGGCAGATCATTCGTCGGCGACTGGATTTCGACAGTGATCCGCAGACCTTCTGCGCAAAGTGGGAAGCCGAGCAGCAAGCCCTGCGCGAGCGCTGTGAAAACGCCCGCAATGCCTTGGCGAACATTCCTCTCGACGATGAAGCACTGGCGCAGATCACTGAGCGTTGCTTTGCCGCTGGCGTCGATGGTTTGCGTGCTGATCTGGTCTGGTTGCGTGCTGCGCGGGCTCATGCGGCTTGGCGCGGTGCAGAAGCCATTGCCGAGCAGGACATCGATGCGGTCGCTGAATTTGCACTGCGTCATCGCCGTCGCGAGCAGTCCCCGTCCAATGCGCAGACTCCCGCGCAATCGCCGTCAGGCTCCCAGGCTGATCCGGCGCAAGGACAGGGGCAATGGGGTGAAATGCCGGCACCGTCCCTCGTCACCGGCGCGCGCCGCGAAGTGCCGGTCTGGCCAAAAAAGCCTTAGGCATTCGCCCCCGATCCGACGTGGGGGCGAATGCCAGACCCCGCGCCGGACGCCTGAACAATGGCCGGCAGGGCAAGCGTCACGCGGCTCGCAGTGGCTCGGTGAACTGGCCGGGAACATTGCTCAACGGTCGCCCGAAAGTGCGTGCTGACTTGCTGTTTCAACTGCGCACCCGCACACCTCATGAACTGTGGCTGGTGATTGTCGACGCTTCGGCCTCAACCCGTCGTCATCGAGCATTGAGCGATGCCAAGGGAGTACTCGCGCAACTGTTCGACGACGCTTACCGGCAACGGGCGCGACTCGCATTGCTGACTGCCAGTGGCGCAGCGCCGAAATGGCAGGTGCAGGGTTTGAAAGCTTCCAGCGGATTGCGAGCATGGCTCGATGAGTTGGGCGCGGGCGGCGGCACGCCATTGCTTGCGGCATTGAACGAGGCCGAGCACTGGCTGACGGTGCGCCGCAAACGATTCCCCGCCGAACAACAGCGCCTGCTGGTGCTCACCGATGGGCGTTTGAAAGAATGCTCGGGATTGCCGGCACTGGCCTGTCCGGGCCTGTTGATCGATATCGAGCGCGGGCCGATCCGGTTGGGCCGGGCCAGACAGTTGGCGACTGCCCTGGACGCGGATTACCGGCATATCGACGACCTGTTGTCTGTCTGAGGACTATGCTGCATCCAGCCCACATCACAAGGAGTGAATCATGCGCGTACTGGTTGCCAATCCTCAGGACGATTTTCGTGTAAAGGCTTACGCCGGCACCAACGGCGTGCTGCTGGCGATGGACCTCGCCGAACCCCGCCGCAAAGGCCTGCTGGGGTTTGCCATCGAGAAGCAGCAGGGCGACAAGCCGTGGCAGTTCCTGTTCAACAGCCTGACCTTTCCCGGCAAGGCTCACACCTTCCCGCAGTTTCACGCCACGCCGAGTGATATCGCACCGCTGCAGAAATTTCGCTGGGCCGATTACGCGGTCAATCCAGGGACGACCATGCATTACCGCGTACATCTTGCCTATGGCACGGCCGACGCGCCGGTGCTGGGGGAGTCGCTGGAGTTGAGCATTACTTCAGACGATGGTCACCCGGCCAATCAACGCGTGATCTTCAACCGCGCCGTGGCCGCCAGTCAGGCGTTCCAGCGCAAGTTTCCGGATCTCGACGCGCAGATCAGCGCCAACAAGAACATGCCCATCGAAGCCTGGCCCGATGCGGCACGGCAGTGGCTGGAGAACGGTCTGCTCGGACGCTTGCAGGGGTTCATCGAACGTGCGCCCGATGGCGAGTGGGCGCTGGACATCGCGATCTACGAGTATCAGTTGCAAGCCATTATCGACACGGTGAACGCGGCCTTTGATCGCGGTGTGCAGGTCCGGGTTTTGTATCACGCCAGGCCCGGTGACGAAGACACCACGATGAACGAGGCCAGCCTCGCCAAATTGCCGGAAGCCAACAAGCGCGGGCGTGTGACCCACGATATTTTCCATGACAAGTTCATCGTCCTCAGCCGTATCGCTGGCGGTGAGCGGCAGCCCCAGGCCGTGCTGTGCGGCAGTACCAATTTCACCGCCAACGGTGTGTATCGTCAGGCCAACGTCGTGCACGTTCTGGATGACACCGCTATCGCGGCCAGCTATCTGCAGACGTTCGAGCAGGTCTGGGCGACGCCGGCAGACGTCGGCGCCACCCGGGACTGGATCACCCAGCACAACCCGATGAACCCGACGCAACCGCTGTTTGCCGGGTTCTCGCCGCGCAGTGGTGGTGCCGATCTGCGCGAGTTCGTCGACATCATCAATGCGGCGAAGAAGGATGTGCTGTTCGTCACCGCGTTCACTTTGCCCGATGCCATTCTCAACGCGCTGCTCGGCCAGCCCCATGACGACATCCTGCGTTACGGCCTGCAGAACACCGCCAGTCGCATCACCGGATTCCACGCCGACCGCACGGCCGAGTTCGCTGCCACTGCGCTGCTCAACACCGGGCTGGAAGGCTGGCTGAAAGAGAACATGAAAGGCCAGAAGGGCAACCTGCTGGTGCACACCAAAGCCATCGTCACCGACTTCACCACTGACAGCCCGACGATTATCAGCGGCAGCCACAACCTCAGCGCCGCGGCCAGCAACGGCAACGACGAGAACTTCCTGATCATTCGCGGCGACACCGAACTGGCGGACCGTTATGGCCTGGAACTGCTGCGGTTCTACGAGCATTACCGCTTCCGCTATTTCGCGAAAAAACTGGCGCTGAAGCAGGTGCAACCGCTGGCGGCGGATGACAGCTGGACTAACGACTATTACGTCGAAGGGGATTTGCGTCAGCTGTCTCGCCTGCGGTTTGCCGGGCGCTAGCGCTTATACATCCATCGCCTGACGGTACTGCCGGGTGCGGCGACTGAGGTACAAGCGGTCGCGGATCAGCGCCCAGAGTGCCGACACTTCGGGATGTGGCTTGCGGCCGCGGCTCAGGCGCGCCATCTGGAAACGCACCACGGCCATGTTCGCCAGCGCGGCCAGCGGTTTGCGTTTCCAGCGGATCGGCGGCAATTGCGGCTCGCTGTGGCGGCCTTCGCGCCAGTGTCTGACCAGGCTCGGTTCGATGGCCAGCGCGGTGGCGATGCCGGCCATGTCGATGCCGCTGTCGAGTACCTGTTCGACGATGGGCAGGCGCCGGATACCGCCGGTGACCATCACCGGCATGCGGGCCACGCTGGCCAGTTCGCTGGCCATTTCCAGAAAAAATGCCTCACGGGCCAGGGTGCGTCCGTCACGGGCTTCGCCCTGCATGGCAGGGGCTTCGTAGCTGCCGCCGGACAGTTCCAGCAGGTCGATCGGCTGCTCGTTGAGCCATTCGATTACCTGACGAGCGTCGTCCGTGTCGAAACCGCCGCGCTGGAAGTCCGCGGAATTGAGTTTCACCGCCACGCAGAATTGTGGTGAAACGGCCTGACGCACAGCCTCGATCACCGAAAGCAGCAGGCGTGCACGATTTTCCAGTGAGCCGCCCCAGCGATCGGTACGGCGATTGGTCAGCGGCGAAAGGAACTGGCTGAGCAGATAGCCGTGAGCCGCGTGGATCTGGATGCCGGTGAATCCGGCTTTCTCGGCAAGCGCGGCACTCCTGGCGAAACGTTGAATGACATCTTCGATGTCGTCCTCGGTCATCGGCTTGGGCTCGGCGAACAGTTTCGAGAACGAACCCATTTCCAGTGCCACTGCTGACGGCGCCAGTGATTGCTGGCCCATGTTGGCGAAAGTCTGGCGGCCGGGGTGGTTGAGCTGCACCCAGACTTGCGCGCCGCCACTGCGGGCAATTTCGGCCCATTGGCGGAAACGCTCCAGATGCCGCTCGTCTTCCAGCACCACGCCACCAGGGCCGGTCATGGCGCGGCGGTCGATCATGACGTTACCGGTCAGCAGCAACCCGGCGCCGCCGTCGGCCCAGGCCTGATACAAGCGGAACAATTCGCGGGACGGTGCCTGGTCACGATCCGCGAGGTTTTCTTCCATGGCGGCTTTGGCGATACGGTTGCCGACGGTCTGACCGTTGGGCAGTTTCAAAATCTGGAAGGGCGACATTGCTTGACTCCTCATCAGTGATGGAGAGAGGCTAAGCTTAAAGTTAACTTTAATGTCAAGCAGGCAATTCGAGGCTGAAATGAAAATTGGTGAACTGGCGCAACAGAGCGGGCTGAGCGCTTCGAGCATTCGCTTCTACGAGGCTCAGGGCCTGATTCCGAAAGTGGAGCGCTTGGGTAATGGTTATCGGCGCTACCCGCCGCAAGTGCTGCAAACCCTGAACATCATCCGCAGTGCCCAGCAGGCCGGGTTTTCCCTGGAAGAACTCAAACAGTTGCTGCCAGCTGCCGGAACCGGCGAATTCAAGCATGAGGAACTGGTGGAGGGCCTGACGCGCAAGGTCGAGCAGATCGAAGTCATGCAACAGCATCTGGCTCAAAGCAAGGCGCGGTTGCTGGAGGTGATCGACAGCATTCAATCCAAGCCCGAAGGCATGAGCTGCGGTGCCAATGCCGAACGGGTCCTTGCCTCGATCTACCCGGAATCCTGACGCGACGGCGAAGGCGTACAGATTTTGAAATGATTTCCAGCTGTAGGAAAAGTCATCTGAGCCTGTACGCTTCAAGGCCTTTTTTCATTCAGGATTTGCATGAACACCCTCTCGGAGCCTCCCAGTTCTATTCAAAGAACCACGTTCCCCTCGCGCCACGGCGCGGTCTTGACGCACTCGCAGCATCCGGTTTTCCGACTCCCGACTATCGTTGATGGCGCAGCCTTCGAGCTTTCGCGCCGCACTTTGCCGTGCCCGGCAGCCTGAAATCACTGAAGAGAGATAGAGACAGAATATGGAATGGTTAGCGGATCCCACGGCATGGCTGGGCTTGTTGACACTGATCGTGCTGGAACTGGTGCTGGGTATCGACAACCTGGTGTTTATCGCGATCCTGGCGGACAAGTTGCCGCCGCATCAGCGCGACCGCGCACGAATCATCGGCTTGAGCCTGGCGCTGATCATGCGTCTTGGCCTGTTGGCGAGTATTTCCTGGCTGGTCACCCTCACGGCACCGCTGTTCGAAGTCTTCGGCAAGAGCTTCTCCGGCCGTGACCTGATCATGCTGTTCGGTGGTGTGTTCCTGTTGTTCAAGGCGACCATGGAATTGCACGAACGGCTTGAGGGCCACGTCGGCGAACGTTCGACCAACACCGCTTATGCGTTGTTCTGGCCGATCGTGGCGCAGATTGTCGTACTTGATGCAGTGTTCTCCCTCGATGCGGTGATTACTGCCGTGGGCATGGTCGATGAACTGGCGGTGATGATGATCGCGGTGGTCGTGTCCATTGGTGTGATGATCGTTGCCAGCAAGCCGCTGACCCGTTTCGTGAACGCGCACCCGACGGTGATCATGCTGTGTCTGGGCTTCCTGATGATGATCGGTTTTGCCCTGACCGCCGAAGGTTTGGGTTTCCACATCCCGAAAGGTTATCTGTATGCCGCGATTGGTTTCTCGATCCTGATCGAGGTGTTCAACCAGATCGCCCGTGCTCGTCGCAAGCGTTCGATGCAGGGCTTGCGCCCGATGCGTGAGCGTACGGCCCACGCGGTGATGCGCCTTTTGGGTGGCCGTAAACTGGCGGTGGAAGAGGTCGGCGAAGAGATTTCCGACTTGCTGGACGATGGCGAGGCGCCAAGCGCGGAGCTGTTCGACCGTCGCGAACGGGTGATGATCAGCGGCGTACTGCAACTGGCCGAGCGGCCGATTCGCACACTGATGACCGTGCGTGCGGATGTCGATCACATTGATCTGGCAGACGATGCAGCGGCGATTCGTACGCGACTGATGCATTCCTCCTACTCGCGCCTGCCACTGATTCGCAACGGTGCGGTGGACGAACCGTTGGGCTTCGTTCACAAAAAGGAGCTGCTCAAGGAATACCTGGCCGGCAATGAGCCAAACCTCGAGCACCTGGCGCGCAAAACGCTGAATCTGCTCGACAGCTATTCGATCCTCAACGCTCTCGAGCAAATGCGTGCGGCGTCGACCCACATTGCGTTTGTTGTAAACGAATTCGGTGATTTTGTCGGCGTGTTGACCATGACCGACATCCTCGAATCGATCGCCGGTGAGTTGCCGGACGCCAGCGAAATCGCTGGCCCGGACGTGGTCGAGGAGCAGGGCGGGTTTGTGGTGAATGGCGCGTTGAACCTGACGCGGATTCGCCAGCGCACCGGTTTCACGGCCGAACCGACCGAGGATTACCAGACCCTCGCCGGGTTGGTGATGAGTCTTCTGGATCGGCTGCCGATGAAGGGCGATCGCCTGGAGCATGCCGGCTGGGGCATGACCGTGATGGCGGTCGAAGAGCGACGGGTAACGCGAGTGTTGCTCAAGCGTGAGGCCTGACGGCCTCACTGATGAAAGGTGTACCGGTCTTTCCCGGTGTGCTTTGACTCATACAACGCTTCGTCAGCCTTGATCAGGGCCTGGTTGAGGGTATCGCCATCTTCGACCCGGGCCACACCGATGCTGATGGTCACCGGATGCCGGGTGGTTTGCTCACGCACCACCCGGCACAACTCACCGGCCAAGGCCTCGACGTCCTCGCGGCGCACGCCCGCCAGATAAATCGCAAACTCCTCGCCACCCAGTCGCGCGTATTCGAACGGTGCCATCACCGCTTTGATGTCTGCTGCGATCCGCTTGAGCACTTCATCGCCGATGTCGTGGCCGTACACATCATTCACTTTCTTGAAGTTGTCGATGTCGATCATCGCCAGGTAATGGTCGTGCTCGCGGGGCGCTGCTTGCAGGCTCTTTTCGGCGCGGGTCATGAACGAGCGGCGGTTGGGGATTTCAGTCAGCGTGTCGTTGTAGGCCTGATCCAGCAACAGCTTGGACATGATGTAGTTGTAGAGCTTGGTCTCGCGCAGCTTCAAAAACGTGTAGATCGTCAGCGCACAGAGAAACACGCTGTAGGCGATGGTCATGACGCCTTTGAGTTCCAGCAGGCCGATACCGGTCCCCATGAACGGGTTGAGTATCAGCCAGGTGACGACCTGCGCAGCGAAGAACGACCAGCGACTGAGTGGCAGCACGGAGGCGCTGTAAAGCGTGGTGGCGGCAGCGAGCACCAGCCAGATGCCATGAAACGTCGGCGGCAGGCCGTCGATCACCAGCCGTATGCCCAGGGTGATGAGGAACACGAAGGTCAGGTTAAGCCAGTCGAAGTGGCGAGCCTTGCGCGTGAACATCAACACCACGGCGAGTACGGCGAACGCGGCGATGAACACCATAGAGCGCCAGGTGAAGCCCTGATCGCCGAGGAAACTGACGATCAGGTCGAAGGCCAGCCAGATGCCCATGCTGGCCAGATAGATCAGCAGGCAGAACGAATGCAGCCGTTCGAACTCATGCTGGATGAACTCGTCCCACAACTCGGCGGGTGCGGTTCGCTTCAGGACTTCGTCTTCAATGGTTTTGTACATTGCTGCCCGGATGCTTGCGCTGGTTGTCGAGAATCACCTGTCCCCACGGCCGGTATCGCAGGGAAAACACGGCACTTTGATGACAGCCGGTGGAAGTGGCATCCGGGGTTGCCGGCTCGGCGCGGAAAGCCTCGCCTTCACGGCTGACCTGGCGGAACGCTTCACGCACGATGCCGACGGAGCAGGGCAGTGCGCTGGCATAGCCGTTGCGCACCAGCACTGGCAGGCGTCCGGTACCCGCGCCGTCCTGCCACCAGACCTGCGCGCCGGCGGCTGTCAGATCCCCCAGCCATTGGGCGTTGACTGTCGGGGCCAACTTGCCGGCACTGAAGGCACTGACATGCAGCGGTGCGTCCAGTTTTGCGGCGAAATCCTTCAACTGACGCTGGAGCGTTGCCCGCCGGTCGGCCGCCAGAAAGTGCAAGTCGTCCAGTTCCAGCGGCAGATACCAACCGCTGACCGGCAGTTTCCATTCCTGGCGCAACTTCTGTTGCTGTGCGAGCGATTGCCCCAATTGCGCCTGCCAATAGGCGCCGAGGCCGGCGCTGTCCAGTTCGTCGATGCGCTTGTAATACGCCGGGTCCATCGACAGCCCGAGCACCAGTTGCAGGCCTTGCTGTCGGGCGAGTTTCAGGCTGTTGGCGAGCCAGCCATTGGCACCGCCAAAGTCCGAGTCACCGTACGCGGTCCACTGCACAATCACGGTTCGCGTGCCTTGCCGGGCTATGTCCTGCCAGACTTTCTGCCACTGCGCCTGGGTCAGGCCGGCGTCGACATTCAGGGGCTGATAGAACACCCGCTCATCGGCCCGTGCGAGAGTGGCACCCAGCAACAGGTAGAAAAACAACATCCATCGAGCCATTAGAAATTCCACTCCACGCCCAGCAGCACACCGTTGCCGCCTTCATACAGATTGCCGCCCAGCGACTGTTGATATTCGGTGCGTACCGTCAGTTTCGAGCGGTAGGCGTTGTAGCGATCCTCGTCGTACCACCATTGCCAGCGCAGACCGACACCGGTACGCAGGTCCTGGCGCCAATCGTTGCTCGGATCCTGGCTGGCGAATTCGAGGAAGCCATAAGGCATGATCGTCTGAGCGCCGCTGTTCGGCAGCTTCCAGGCATGCCCCTGCTGGAACCGCGACAGCCACTGGTGATCGCCGGCCTTGGTCCACCAGGCGGCATCAAGGTAGAGGAAGCGCTCGCCCCAGTCGTTTTCGTCGACGCGCCAGTCATTGCGGTACTTGCCCTGATCGAGGAACGAGGCCGTAGCGCGCAACAGGTAGTCGGTGGTGGTGTGGCCGTCCTGGCGGTGATCGTTGATCTGATCCAGCAGTTTTTCCGGCACAAGCATCTGGCCGAGGCTCAGGCTGTGGTTGTCGTCATCGTTGAACTGGCTCTGTTTGTAGATCTCACCGTAGAAGTTGATGTTCTGCGTGCCCCACGGCTTGTAGCGCAGGCCGACACCGGCGGCGAGGGATTCGGCGTAACTGGAGCGACCCTGTCCACCGAGCAGGACCCGGCCATACACCGACAGCGTACTGCCGGCGCGGCTCGGTTCATCGCCGAGGGCGTGATCCCACATCGCCAGTTGTACGTTTTGCGAGTCGGCGCGACGGTTCGAACCTTTGCTCTCGTCCGGCCGCACGAAGTCATTGGTCGACACTCCGGCTGGCGACCAGGTGCTGGCAATCGTCCGGCTGTCGCGGCGGGAGAGGGTTTCATGGGCACGGCGCTGACGGTAGCGGCGCGCTTCCATGCTGCCATCCTCGTCGTCGGCGGCCACCGGGTTTTGTTCCAGATCGATCACCCGGCGCAGTTCCTTGCGGGCCGAGGCGCTGTCTTCCACTTCGTCGTAGCGCCAGGCCAGGGTTTCGCCGAGTCGGTAATCCTCGGGGAAGTCACGGGTGGCCTGTTGCAGATAGGGGATTGCGGTGGCGCGTTCCTCGCGGGTTTCAGCGCCGGCCAAGCGCATGCCGTAGTCGGCGCGGTAACGCGGGTTGTTCGGGTCGCGACGTACGGCCTCGGCCAGCCATGCGGTGCTTTGTGGCAAGTCCCCCGCCTTTTGCGCGGTGACCGACGCTGCGTAGAAATGCCCGGCGTCCGGTGCTTGTTGCAAGGCTTTGCGCTGACGTTCAAGTGCCTGGACATGATCGCCGCGGGCGTCGGCGATGGCCGCACCGAGGGCCCATTCATTGGCGCCCCGCGTCGTGCTTTGCTGCCAGTAACCTTCAGCGGCCTGGCTGTCACCTGCATTCAGCGCACTGCGGCTGGCGGTGAGGCGCGCGTTGTCGCTCAGTTCTGTAGCGGGAATGCTGCGCCAGATGGCCAGCGCACCAGCGGAATCGCCAGCGGCTTCGAGGGCGTAGGCCAGGGGCAGCCGGCCGCTGCGGTCACCGAGTTTTTCCGCTTGCTGGTAATACACGACAGCTTCGCCCGGTCGATCCGGCATCGCACAACGACCCAAAGCGCGATAATCGCCGGCGACCTGAGGGTGGTTGCCTATGGCTTGCTGAACGGCATCGCACTGGCCGTTTTCTGCGAGTTGCGCGAGTAACTGGCCACGGGTGGCACCATCGACATGGGTGAGCAACGAAGCCATGCGTCGTTGTTGTTCCGGTGTTGTGGTTTTCGAAGCTGCATACAGACCGGCCAGACGCTGCAGCGCTGTGGCCGGCAAACGACCCTGATGACGGTCATACGCAGTTTCCAGCAATTGCTGCGCGTGGTCGCGATCACCGTTGTTGACTGCCAGATAAGTGGCCTGATTCAGCGAGGCCGGATTGCCGGTCTGCCGGTAGTGAAGCTCCCACAAGGTCTGCGCTTCGGTCATGCGTCCCATGCGTTGCGACAGTTCCGCCCGACGTTTGACGATTTCAGGCGTTTGCGTCTGGCCGGCCAGCCACGCATCGACCTTGTCGCTGCGTCCCTGATCCTGCCAGACATTCAAGATTTGCTCCTGACGGCGACTGTCCCACGGCTGCGGCAGTCGGGTGGTTTGCAACAGGTCGGTGGCTTGCAGGCGTTGTGCGAGTATCAGCCAGGTTTGCGGGTCGTCGTCTGGCGTGCAGCCGCGAAATTGCTTGAGCGCTGCTTCCGGGTCCTGGCGCGACAACCATTCGGCGGTCTCCAGGCAAGGCCGCTGCAGGTCGTTGCTCAAGCGCTGCACGGTCGGCACGTCTTCGGTCTTGCGCGCCAGTTCCCACAGGCGCTGGCGTTGTGCCGGGTCGGCCAGATCGGAGTCCGGCAACGACTGAATCCAGCGTTGTGCCTGTTGCTCGTGGCCCATGGCAATGGCGCGGTCGACCATTGCGAGGCGGACTTTGCGTGCGGCCTCGAGGCTCGGGGCCTGTTGCAGCAGCTGTTGCAGCGGTTTTTCGTCTAGGCGCTGGACGTAGGCATTGGCCAATCGTTGCCAGCCTTCGGCATCCAGTTGTTTGCGGGCGGCGAGCGGTGCGAGCTGATCGATGGTGCCGCTCCAGTCGCGCAGTTGCTCCGACCAGTTGGCCCGCGCCAGACGCAGGATATTGTCATCGCCCTTGGGCGACAGTTGTGCCAGCCAGTCGTGAGCCTTGGCCGCGCCGCCGAACTTGGCGAGGCTGAGACTGTAGGCCTGCCACAGGCGTACGCGGTCATTCAGGCTGCTAGTGGCCATCCAGCTTTCAACCTGAGTGCTGGTCGGCGGATCCTGTTCGATCCAGGTCAGGCGCAGGTCGAGAAGGGCGTCGCTGTTTGCCGGCAACGCTTGCATCGCGTCTTTGTAACGGCGTTGTTTGGCCAGCGATTCAACCAGCAGTGCCCGGGCCTCGTCGTTTTTCGGGACCTTTTCCAGCAAGTGGCGCATCAGACGCTCGACTTCTTTCCAGTTGCCCTTTTTCGCTTCGCGGTAACTGCGGTCCATGTAGGGATAGCTGCGGAACTGCTCGAAGTCGCTCAGCGGCGCAGCCTGTAGCGGATACGCGGTACTCAGGCCCAGCAGCAGGCTGCCCATCAGCAAGGTGTGACGATGCACAGGCTTCATGCGACCTCCCGGACAATGCGGTAGGCGGCTTGCTGTTCGCTGGCCTGATCGGCCAGGGCCTGTTCCAGGACTTCCTGGGTGATCATGCCCCGGGAAATCAGGTGTTCGCCGAGCGACATCTGTTCGGCGTCAAAGTCGATCAGTGCCTGATTGAAAAGAGTCGGCGGCACCATGCCGCGTACCTGCAACAGATTGCCCAGCAGCACCTGATGGCGGCTGACCCGCTCCAGCAAGGCTTCATCGTCCTGATGGCGCTCAAGCACTTCGAGCATATGACGCACTTCCTCATTCTGGCGGGGACTGGCGTACCAGTAGCGAATCCCCAAAGTGACGCGGCCCTGGGGTGCCAGACGGCTACGCACCGGGCGTTTCAATTGACGGCTGATGGCGCCGAGCGAGACCTGGCTGACCGGGCCTTCGGAGGCCAGAATCAGCGTGTCGCCTTCTTCGGCCACCGGCAGCACGCCGTAGTGCGACGCGACCCGGCGTGGCACGGCATCGATCAGGCGCTTGTCGAGCTTGAACGGGTTGAGCGGCGCCCACTCCAGATCCAGCTGTTCGGCCAGGGTTTGTACAAGCTGTGTGCTGTCGATGTATTCGCGCAACAGCAATTCGCGCCCCAGACGCCGGCGCACCGGGCTGGTGATCGCCGCTTCCAGTTGCTCTTCGGTCAGCAGGCCTTTCTCCACCAGTCGATGGCCAAGCGGGGTACGTTGCGCCTTGGTCAGCGCCGGGAATTCGTGGGTGGTCTTGTCCCAGGCTACGCGCCGCGAGTCGCCCATCTCCATCACCTGGCGCAGGGCGCGCAGGTTGGCGAAGAAGTTGACGAAGTTGCTCCACATCATGCGCGGTGCCGACAATAGCCCTTCGACCAGCCCGTAGTAGCGGGTGACGAACCAGCCACGCTGGAACAGGCGGTTGAAAAGCATCAGCCCGTTAAGCCACAGCAGCACCGAGAGCAACGAGCTGTCGGCGAGGATCGACGGATAGCGCCACGAGTCAGGGGAAATCACCGTGACCGCCCACATCGCCAGCAGCACCAGGAACAGCAGGTTGACCAGAAAGCTCAGCAAATAAGCGATCAATCCGCGACGGTCACGCCACAGGAAGTAATTGAGCAGACCCTTGCGGCTCCAGCCGAGGTTCTTGGTGCCCTGGAACACGATGCCGACGATCCAGCGTGATTTCTGCCGGATCGCGTGCTGCAGGTCCCGTGGGAAATGTTCCCGCACACAGATCACCTGAGAGAACTCGCGGTTCATCCCGAACACCCAGGGTTGCTCCAGCGCCAGTTTCGGATCGCTGACCGAGTAGCGGGCGAAGATGCATTTCATGCCTTTCTGCTTCAGACGGAAACCGATGTCGTAGTCTTCGGTGAGGCTCTGCACATCGAAGGCAATGCCGTCGCCATCTTCCAGCAGGGCGCTGATGGCTTTACGGCTGAAGCACGTGCCGACACCGGCACTCGGCACCTGGCCGGTGAGGGCCTCGCGCACGATGACGTCCTTGCCGTGGTTTTCGGCGAACTCATCGACGTAGTGGCCGGCAGTGAAACCCTTCCATTCCGGTGCGTAGGGATAGACCGGAATCTGGATCAGGTCCTTGTTCGGCAGCAGGTAGTTGTAGAGGCGCAATTCCATCGGCGAAATCACGTCTTCGGCATCGTGCAGGATGAACCCGGCGAACTGGATTTTCGCCTCGCTCTCGAAGCGCAGGATCGCGTCGATGATGTTGTTCAGGCAGTCGGCCTTGCTGGTCGGGCCAGGTCGGGCGCACACCACTTTGTGCACGTTGGGGTAGTGCTGGCAGACCGCATCGACATCGGCCTGGGTCTCGGCGTCGTTGGGGTAGGTGCCGACGAAAATCTGATAGTTCTCATAGTCGATGGTCGAGGCGGCAAGGCGCGCCATTTCGCCGACCACGCCGACTTCGTTCCACGCCGGCACCATGATCGCCAGCGGCTTCTCGGGAATCGAATACAGGCGTTCCTCGTCGGCGCGCTTGAATTTTTCGTAGATCCGCCAGCGCCGGATGAACTTGCGGCTCCAGTACACGAGGTCGATGAACAGGTCATCGAGGCCGAGGATGAACATCAGCAGGGCGAGGATGATCGCCACATACTTCAGACCAAACAGCACATACGCAAAGAAGTCGACCCAACCCAGACTCATACGCCGTTACCCGCCGCCGAGCGTGCGCTCAGCCAGGCGTGGAGGCGTTTGGCGATGCGTTCACTGGCGTGGCCGTCACCGTACGGACTGTGGACTCGGCTCATGCGTTGGTAGGTTGCTTCGTCATCGAGCAACTGGCTGGCTTCCTTGACGATCTTCGCGGTGTCGGTGCCTACCAGCAACACGGTGCCGCCCTCTAGTACGGAAGGGCGTTCGGTAACATCACGCAATACCAGCAGCGGTTTGCCGATGGCCGGCGCCTCCTCCTGGACACCGCCGGAGTCGGTCAGGATGAAGTGCGCACGGCCCATCAGCCAGACGAAGTTCGGGTAATCCTGTGGGGCGACCAGATAGATGTTGGGTTTGTCGGCAAGCATGCCGTACACCGCGCTTTGCACCTGTGGGTTGAGGTGTACCGGGTAGACGAATTGCACATCCGGATAGCGCAGGGCGAGGTCGGCAAGGGCCTGGCAGATGTTCTGGAAACCGTCGCCGAGATTCTCCCGGCGATGCCCCGTGATCAATACCATGCGACGGCTATCGTCGAGCACCGACAACGGGGAATCCGCCGCCGGACGCCACTGGCTTTGCTGCTGGTGCGTGCGCATCCACAGCAGCGCATCGATCACGGTGTTGCCGGTGATTTCGATGTTGTCTTGAGGCACGCCTTCGCGCAGCAGATTGGCTTCGGCCTTGCCGGTCGGCGGAAAGTGCAGGTCGGCAATGACGCCGGTCAGGCGCCGGTTGGCTTCTTCCGGCCAGGGCGCGCGCAGGTTGCCGGTGCGCAAACCGGCCTCGACGTGGCCGATCGGCAACTGGCGATTGAAGGCGGCGAGGGCGGCGATGAAGCTGGTGGTGGTATCGCCGTGTACCAGCACGATGTCCGGCTTGACCCGTTCGTAGGCCTGATCGAGTTGTGCAAGCAGATGTTGCGAGAGACCGTTGAGGGTCTGGCCCTGTGTCATGACTTGCAGGTCTTCATCGACCGTCAGTTCGAACGCGTCGAGCACTTGCTTGAGCATCTCGCGATGCTGGCCGGTCGAGCAGATGTTGAGTTTGATGTCGGGCCACTGACGCAGAACCCGGGCCAACGGGGCCATTTTGATGGCCTCCGGGCGAGTACCGAAAACCATCATGACGTTAAAGGACATTAGACCCCTCCTGGGACGAAGCAAGGCCGTTGCCGATTGGCCAACAGCACCTATCTCTTTCTGAGAAATAAAGAAAAGCAGCCGGATGGGAGCTTGTCCAATCCGGCCTCGAGGCTAGTTGTTACAGATCAATTGGAACGAAAGTGCCATTACCTGATGGCTCTTAGGTGGCACTTTCAGGAAAAGTTCCATCGTTTTGCGCGAGGGACGGTGCAGAGGGTACGCAGGGTGTGACGAAGCCAGCTCAGGTCATGGGCTGGTTTGCGTGGCGGGGCGGGATACCGGGTTTTGCCGAGGAATTGGGTGAAGTCTTGCAGGAGGGATTCATCCGTACCGATGCCTTTAAGTTTTTTGACCAGTACGCCTTCCTTGTAAAACAACACCGTCGGAGTGCCCGTGACATCCGGATGTCGACACAACTGTGCGGTATCGAGCATGAAGATATCCATCCAGGGCCGGAAGGGCTTGGCGATCTCAAGAAAAACGGGACCGGAAAACACACAGGCACCGCAATGCTCGTTGAAGAAGTACAGGACGACGAGGCGCCTGGCTTTCAAGACCTTCCGGTACGTCGGGGGCAACGCTGAATATCGAGTCGGCTTCGTCATTGGAGCCTCCTTTATTCGATGTACAAGACGTCACGACGTTAAAGGGGCAGCGGTCGCTGTCGCAACTGTCAGAGTTGACAGGTGCCGAGCACATTTTTTTGTGCACCGCGCACCGATATGTGGCCCGAATACTCGTCGTGTGTAGCCAACGGTAGCGCGGTGTAATGACACCTCGCGTAACACAGGCTTCACCCTTCTTTTTATCCCTTTGATTCAAAACAAATTTCGTTCCAT
The DNA here is from genome assembly GCF_003352185.1 of Pseudomonas kribbensis. GTDB lineage: Bacteria > Pseudomonadota > Gammaproteobacteria > Pseudomonadales > Pseudomonadaceae > Aquipseudomonas > Aquipseudomonas kribbensis. Next base: position 3,425,242 of record NZ_CP029608.1, on the reverse strand, counting down.
TGCTGATTCCCCTCAAAACCCGTGGCACACTTTCTGCTGTCTATTCCGTAGTAACAAACCGAGTTCCGGTATAACGGAATAAACAATCCTCTGGAGTGCTTGCCATGCATCGCCGACCATCCTTGTTCAAAGCGTGTGTTTTTGTTCTCGCGGCTTCGTCCGCTGTCATGGGCATGGCCCAGGCGGCCGACAGCAAGCTCGACAGCGTCCTGGCCCGTGGAAAACTGATCGTGGGCACCGGCAGCACCAATGCGCCGTGGCACTTCCAGGGTGCGGACGGCAAGTTGCAGGGTTTTGATATCGACATCGCCAGGATGGTGGCCAAGGGGCTGTTCAATGACCCGAACAAGGTCGAGTTTGTGGTGCAGTCGTCCGATGCGCGGATTCCCAACCTGCTGACCGACAAGGTCGACATGAGCTGTCAGTTCATCACCGTCACCGCCAGTCGCGCGCAGCAAGTGGCGTTCACCCTGCCGTACTACCGCGAAGGCGTCGGCCTGCTGCTGCCGAACAACAGCAAGTACAAGGAAATCGAAGACCTGCAAGCCGCTGGCGACAGCGTGACTGTGGCGGTGCTGCAGAACGTGTACGCCGAAGAGCTGGTGCACCAGGCGCTGCCCAAGGCCAAGGTCGATCAATACGACAGCGTCGATCTGATGTATCAGGCCGTGAACTCGGGCCGTGCCGATGCCGCCGCCACCGACCAGTCTTCGGTCAAATACCTGATGGTGCAGAACCCAGGCCGCTACCGCAGCCCGACTTACGCCTGGAGCCCGCAAACCTACGCCTGCGCCGTCAAACGTGGCGATCAGGACTGGCTGAACTTCGTCAACACCACCCTGCATGAAGCCATGACCGGCGTCGAATTCCCGACTTACGCCGCATCGTTCAAGCAGTGGTTCGGCGTTGATCTGCCATCGCCCGCCATCGGTTTCCCTGTCGAATTCAAATGATCCCGTGAGAGTGGGGCGCCCTGATGCGCCCCGCTCAAGGTACTGCCAACCATGAACTATCAGTTGAACTTTGCCGCCGTGTGGCGCGATTTCGACACCTTGCTGGCGGGGCTCGGTCTGGGCCTTGAGCTGGCGCTGGTGTCGATCGCCATCGGCTGCGTGATCGGCCTGCTGATGGCGTTTGCCTTGCTGTCGAAGCATCGCGCCTTGCGGGTGCTGGCATCGGTGTATGTGACGGTGATCCGTAACACGCCGATTCTGGTGTTGATTCTGTTGATCTACTTTGCGTTGCCGAGCCTGGGGATCCGGCTGGACAAGATCCCGTCGTTCATCATCACCCTGTCGCTGTATGCCGGGGCGTACCTGACCGAAGTGTTCCGCGGCGGTTTGTTGAGCATCCCCAAGGGCCAGCGCGAAGCGGGGCTGGCCATCGGTCTCGGCGAGTGGCAGGTGAAAGCCTACGTCACCGTGCCGGTGATGTTGCGCAACGTGCTGCCGGCGCTGTCGAACAACTTCATTTCGCTGTTCAAGGACACCTCGCTGGCCGCCGCGATCGCGGTTCCGGAGCTGACCTATTACGCGCGCAAGATCAACGTCGAGAGCTACCGGGTGATCGAAACCTGGCTGGTGACCACGGCGTTGTATGTCGCGGCCTGTTACCTCATTGCCATGCTGCTGCGTTACCTGGAGCAGCGTCTGGCGATCCGCCGATAGGAGGCTGCAATGTACGAATCTCCCAGTTGGTTGCATGAGTTGTGGATTGCCCGCGAAGCCTTGTGGCAAGGCTTTCTGACCAGTGTGCAGGTGTCGGCGCTGGCGATTCTGTTCGGCACGGTTATCGGCGTATTTGCCGGGCTGATTCTGACCTACGGCAAGTTCTGGATGCGCGCGCCGTTCCGCTTTTATGTCGATCTGATTCGCGGCACCCCGGTGTTCGTGCTGGTGCTGGCCTGCTTCTACATGGCGCCGGCGCTCGGCTGGCAGATCAGCGCGTTTCAGGCCGGTGCCCTGGGGCTGACGCTGTTTTGCGGCTCCCACGTGGCCGAAATCGTGCGCGGTGCGTTGCAAGCCTTGCCGCGCGGACAGATGGAAGCCAGCAAGGCCATCGGCCTGACGTTCTATCAGTCCCTCGGTTACGTGCTGTTGCCTCAGGCGCTGCGGCAGATCCTGCCGACCTGGGTCAACTCGTCCACGGAAATCGTCAAGGCGTCGACCTTGCTGTCGGTGATCGGCGTGGCGGAGCTGTTGCTCAGCACCCAGCAGATCATCGCCCGGACGTTCATGACCCTGGAGTTTTATCTGTTCGCCGGTTTTCTGTTCTTCGTCATCAACTACGGCATCGAATTACTCGGCCGGCACATTGAAAAGCGGGTGGCCCTGCCATGACTCAAGCTCAAGTTTCCAACGTCCAGAACGGCCAGCCCCTGCTGGACATCCGTGGCCTGCACAAACAGTACGGTGCGGTCGAGGTGCTCAAGGGTGTCGACCTGAGCATGCAGCGCGGCAACGTGGTGACGCTGATCGGCTCCAGTGGTTCGGGCAAGACCACGCTGCTGCGCTGCGTGAACATGCTGGAAGAATTCCAGGGCGGGCAGATCCTGCTCGACGGCGAATCCATCGGCTATGACGAACTCAATGGCAAACGCGTGCGCCACCCGGAAAAAGTCATCGCACGCCATCGGGCGATGACCGGCATGGCGTTCCAGCAATTCAATCTGTTTCCGCACCTCACCGCGTTGCAGAACGTCACCCTGGGTTTGCTCAAGGTGAAAAAAATGCACAAGGACGAAGCCGTGGTCCTGGCCGAGAAATGGCTGGAGCGGGTCGGCCTGCTGGAGCGGCGAAATCACTTTCCCGGCCAGTTGTCCGGCGGTCAGCAACAGCGCGTGGCGATTGCCCGGGCGATTGCGATGAACCCGAGCCTGATGCTGTTCGACGAAGTCACCTCGGCCCTCGACCCGGAACTGGTCGGCGAAGTGCTGAACGTGATCAAGGGCCTGGCCGAGGACGGCATGACCATGTTGCTGGTGACCCACGAAATGCGTTTTGCGTTCGAAGTTTCGGACAAGATCGTTTTCATGAATCAGGGACGCATCGAAGAGCAGGGGCCTCCCAAGGAACTGTTCGAGCGTCCGCAATCGCCGCGGCTTGCGGAATTTCTCAAAAGCACGCGGTTCTGACTTTTCACTTTTTCAATCAGGAGACACATCCATGAGCATTACGCGTTACGGCACCGGCAGCACCGCCGCTGGCGGCCAGCCACGTCCATTCGCCCGCGCGGTCGAAGCCGATGGCTGGCTGCACGTTTCCGGCCAGGTGCCGGCGGTGGATGGCGAGATCATCGTGGGCGGCATCGTCGAGCAGACGCACCAGACCATGAAGAACCTGATCGCGATTCTTGAAGAGGCCGGTTATGGCTTGGAAGACGTGGTCCGTGCCGGGGTGTGGCTGGACGATCCGCGGGATTTCAGCAGTTTCAACAAGGTCTTCGGCGAGTACTTCAAGCCTGAACACGCACCGGCCCGGGCCTGTGTGCAGGCGAGCATGATGGTTGACTGCAAGGTCGAGATCGATTGCATTGCTTACAAGAAAAAGGCCTGAGTGTTGACCGCTCTCGCGCAGAGCGTGGGAGCGATCTTTCGCGATAAACTCCCGGCACTTTGAATGGGAACCACTGAAATGACCGAAGACACCATCAAGCGCCGGGCACGCGGTTTGGACCGGGCGTTCGATATCCTCGATTTCCTCAAGGAGATCGGCCAGCCACTGCGCCCGAACGACATCGCCAACGGCATCGGCAGCCCGAAATCCACGGTCTACGAACTGGTGGCGTCGTTGCTCGAACGACGGATTCTGGAACCGGTGGGGAAGGACGGTCACGTCTACCTCGGTCGTCAGTTGTACTTTCTCGGCCAGGCGCATTTGCGGCATTTCGACCTCAGTCGCGAGGCCGATCACGCCTTGCAGGAGATCGTCAGCCAGACCCGGGAAACCGCGCAGATGTGCCTGCTCAACGGGCGCAAATACACGGTGGCGCTGATGAAAGAGGGCGAGCGGCATTTCCGCATTTCTTCCGATATCGGTGAAAACGCTCCAATCCCGTGGACCGCATCCGGACGCCTGCTGCTGGCGCACTTGAGTGACCAGCAGATCAACGACCTGATCGATCCCGACGATTTCATCCTGCCGGATGGCGAACGCCTGCCGATGGAGACGTTTCTCAAGGAAATCCGTCAGGCCGGCATCGACGGTTTCTTCTCGTTCGACAGTGTCGCCGACACCTTTACCCATTGCTTCGCCGCCCCGGTCAAAGACCCGAGCGGCGTGGCCATCTGCACCCTGTGCATCGTCGCCCCGCGCGCCGATGCCAAGACCAACTACAGCGACTATCGCCGGGTTCTGATCGAGAGCGCCAACAGCCTCGCCCGGCGTATCAACGAATAACTGCGCCCGCCAGCGGACGCGACTGTGAGGAGTTCGACCATGACGACTGCCAACAACACTGCTGCCGTGGAAAAGGGTGATGCCGCCATTGGCGCGCAACTGGTACGTGACATCAGCCTGCCGGCGCTGGTGCTGCACCGCGAAGCGCTGGAGCACAACATTCGCTGGATGCAAAAGTTTGTCAGCGACAGTGGCGCCGAACTCGCGCCCCACGGCAAGACCAGCATGACCCCAGCGCTGTTTCGTCGTCAGCTCGACGCCGGCGCCTGGGGCATCACCCTGGCCAGCGCCACCCAGACCCGTGCCGCTTACGCCCATGGCGTGCGTCGGGTGTTGATGGCCAACCAACTGGTCGGCACGCCGAACATGGCGTTGATTGCCGATCTGTTGGCGGCCGATTCGGGTTTCGATTTCTATTGCATGGTCGATCATCCGGACAACGTCGCCGATCTGGGCGCTTACTTCGCGTCACGCGGTGTGCGCCTGAACGTCATGATCGAATACGGCGTGGTTGGCGGCCGTTGCGGCTGCCGCAGCGAGCAGGAAGTCATCGAACTGGCCAAGGCCATCGGCGCGCAACCAGCGCTGGCCCTGACCGGTATCGAAGGTTACGAAGGCGTGATTCATGGCGATCACGCTGTCACCGGCATCCGTGAATTCGCCGCCTCGCTGGTGCGACTGGCGGTGCAGTTGCAGGACAGCGGCGCGTTCGCCATCGCCAAGCCGATCATCACTGCGTCGGGTTCGGCCTGGTACGACCTGATTGCCGAGTCGTTCGAAGCGCAGAACGCAGGCGGGCGTTTCCTCAGCGTGTTGCGCCCCGGCAGTTATGTGGCCCATGACCATGGCATCTACAAAGAGGCGCAGTGCTGTGTACTCGACCGTCGCAGCGATCTGCATGAAGGCCTGCGTCCGGCGCTGGAAGTCTGGGCTCATGTGCAATCGATGCCGGAGCCGGGCTTTGCCGTGATTGCCCTGGGCAAGCGTGATGTGGCGTTCGATGCCGGGATGCCGGTGCCGTTGCTGCGTTACAAGGCCGGCGTGGTGCCAGCGGTGGGGGACGATGTCGGCGCCTGCAAGGTGACGGCGGTGATGGATCAGCACGCGTTCATGACCGTGGCACCGGGTGTGGAATTGCGCGTGGGTGACATCATTTCCTTCGGTACTTCGCACCCATGCCTGACCTTCGATAAGTGGCGCGTAGGGCTGCTGGTGGACGAGCAGCTGTCGGTGATCGAAACCATGGAAACCTGTTTCTGATGAACACGCTCAGTCCATTGGGTCCGAACACCCCGCGCATCGCCTTGATCGGCGAATGCATGATCGAGCTTCAGCAGCGTGCCGACGGCAGCCTGCAACAGAGTTTCGGCGGCGATACGCTGAACACGGCGGTCTATCTGTCCCGCGCCATGGGTGACAAGGCGCAGGTCGATTACGTTACTGCGCTGGGCGATGACAGCTTCAGTGACGCCATGTGCCGCAGTTGGGCCGCTGAAAACATTGGCCTGGATCTGGTTCAACGCTTGCCCGGTCGTTTGCCGGGTCTGTATTGCATCCAGACCGACGCTGCCGGGGAGCGGCGCTTTCTGTACTGGCGCAACGAGGCGGCCGTTCGCGATTGTTTCACGACCCCGGCGGCTGCGCCGATTCTGGCAGCGCTGCCGGATTACGACGTGCTGTATTTCAGTGGTATCACGCTGGCGGTGCTCGGCGTGAAGGGTCGGGAGAAACTGATCGAGACCTTGATCGAAGCCCGCCAGCGCGATGCGCGAATCGTCTTCGACAACAATTACCGGCCACGGCTGTGGGCCTCGGTAGAAGAGGCGCGGGCGGCGTATCGCAGCGTGTTGCCCCATGTCGATCTGGCGTTGCTGACGGTGGACGACGAGCAGGCGCTGTTCCATTTCGAAGACTGTGATGCAGTGTTTGAAGCGTATGCGCAGATCGGTACACCGGAAGTAGTGCTCAAGCGCGGTGCCGAAGCCTGTCTGATCCGTTGCGACGGGGAAGCGTTCGAAGTGCCGGCACAGAAGGTCGAGAAGGTGGTGGACACCACAGCGGCAGGGGATTCGTTCAGTGCGGCGTATCTGGCCAGTCGCTTGTCAGGCGCCAGTCCTGCGCAGGCGGCGGAGGCGGGGCATCGGTTGGCCAGTCGGGTGATTCAAGTGCCTGGAGCATTGATCCCCAGGGCGTGAATCCGATCCCTTAAGGCGCTGCCGAAGCTGCGCCTTAAGGGCACTGGATCAGTCGCGGAAAAACACCTGTACCAGGTGATAGCCGAACTTGCTCTTGATCGGCCCGTGCACGGTGCGCAGCGGTTTCTTGAAGATCACTGCGTCGATGGCGCCGACCATCTGCCCCGGCCGCACTTCACCCAGATCGCCGCCGCGCTTGCCGGATGGGCAGGTCGAAAACTTCTTCGCCAGCACATCGAACGCTTCACCGTTGGCGATGCGTTGTTTGAGTTTTTCAGCCTCATCGGCAGTCTTGACCAGAATGTGGCGGGCTTGGGCTTTCATCGTGCAATACCTGTAGCGGGGTGACGGCGGGGCGCGGATTATGCCTCAAGTCACGGGTTTTGGCTGATCATCGTACGGATCTTGCCAGCCAGAAGATCAATGGAGAACGGCTTGGCTACCATGTCCATGCCGTCTTCCAGGAAACCCTGGCGTTCGGCGGCTTTCTGCGCATAGCCGGTCATGAACAGCACTTTGAGCCCCGGACGGTGCTGACGGGCGATTTCCGCCAGTTGCCGGCCGTTCATGCCCGGCAGGCCGACATCGGTCACCAGCAGGTCGACGCGCAGGTCGGACTCCAGCAACGGCAGGGCACCCTTGGCGTCTTCGGCCTCGTGGGCGCGATAACCCAGCTCCTTAAGCAAGTCCATGACCAGCATGCGCACCGCCGGATCGTCCTCGACCACTACCACGGTTTCCCCGGTCGCGACGGCGGGTGTCTGCGTTGTTTCTTCCGTCACTACCGGTTCCGCCACCAGAGAATGCAGGCGAGGCAGGTACAGGCGTACGCAGGTGCCCTGGCCCGGCAGGCTGTCGAGGCTGACGTGCCCGCCGGATTGCTGGGCAAAGCCATAAATCATCGACAACCCGAGCCCGGTGCCCTGGCCAATCGGTTTGGTGGTGAAGAACGGGTCGAAGGCCTTGGATCGCACCGACGGCGTCATGCCGGTACCGTTGTCGCTTACCGCGAGCATCAGGTAATCACCGGCCTTGACCGGTTCGAGGGTGGTGATGTCGTTGCCGTCGAGGTACACGTTAGCCGTTTCGATCAGCAGCTCGCCGCCATCCGGCATGGCGTCGCGGGCGTTGATCACCAGGTTGAGCAGGGCGTTTTCCAATTGGCTTACATCGGTGCTGACGGGCCAGACGTTGTCGGCCAGGCGCAAGGTCAGTTCGATCGGGTCGCCTTTGGTACGGCGGATCAGGTCTTCCAGGGAATGGATCAGTTCGTTGACATTGATCGTCTTGCGGTCCAGTGACTGGCGCCGGGAAAACGCCAGCAAGCGGTGGGTCAACGCCGCGGCGCGATTGGCCGATGACACGGCCGCGTCGGTGAACCGGCCGATCTCATCGGCGCGGCCACTGGCGATGTAGCGCTGCATCAGGTCGAGGCTGCCGATGATTCCGGTCAGCATGTTGTTGAAGTCATGGGCAATGCCGCCGGTGAGCTGACCGACCGCTTCCATTTTCTGCGCGTGGCGCAGGGCATCTTCGGCGCGTTCGCGTTCGAACATTTCGTTCTGCAGGCGCTGGTTGGCCTGGGCCAGTTGCTCGGTACGCGCGCTGACGCGTTCCTCAAGGGTTTCATTGAGGTTGCGCAGGGCTTCTTCGGTTTTTTTGCGTTCGGTCTCGTCGATCACGAAGATGTAGAAACCGTTCACCGCGCCGTCCGGGCCGTGGCGTGGCAGGTAGTTCATCAAGGCGTGGCGTTGAGTGCCATCGCGATGGGGGGTGTAAAGACTGAACGAGCAAGGGCGGCCGGCCAGGGCTTCGGCGATGTACGGGGCGCGCAGAAAGTAGGACTCTTCGCCGATCACTTCGCGGATCGTGCGACCGTACAGCTCCTGCGGAGTCAGCCCGTACCAGTCCAGGTACGCGGCGTTGTTCAGGCGAAAACGCTCTTCGCGGTCAACGTAGCTGATCAGGATCGGCATCGCGTTAATGATCAGTTGCAACTCGGTCTGGCTTTGGCGCAGGGCCTGCTCGGTGTGCTTGCGTTCGGTCAGGTCCAGCGCCGCGCCGAGAAAGCGCATTGGCCGCCCGTGATGATCCTTGTAGCAACGCCCGCGCGCAAATACCCAGCGTACGTCGCCATTGGCCTGCAACAGGCGATATTCCTCAGCGTATTCGGTGCCATGGGTGATGCAATGTTTGATGCTGCGGGCGATCAGCGCGCGGTCCTCGGGATGCACGCCGTGCAGGTATTCACTGATCGGCAGCTGACTGGCCAGTGCCGGGTCGACCCCGTGCAACTGGGCGAAGTGCGCATCGGCGATGAAACGGTCCTGACCGATGTCCCAGTCCCAGGTGCCGACCGCGTCGGTGGCTGCCAGCGCCAGTTGCAGGCGCTCCTCGGTCTGTTTTTGCGCCTTGAGGCTTTCTTCGGAACGCTGCTTGAGTTCCAGGGCGATGCGTCGGCGTTCGTTGGTCTCGATGGCGGTGACCAGAATGCCGGCCACTTGCGCGCTTTCGTCGCGAATCGGGCTGTAAGTCAGGTCCAGCCAGAAGTCGGATTCCTTGCCGTCCCGTTGCAGGGTGAAGCGACGTTCGCTGTAGGTTCGCACCTGGCCTTGTAGGACGGCGCTGTAAATCGGGTCGGTAAAGTCTCGAAGTTCAGGCCATATCTGGTGCGCCGGCTGTCCGAAAGCGTGTGGATGCTTGTTGCCGGCCAGTACCGCGAAGCCGTTGTTGTAGATCTGGGTGAGCTGCGGACCCCACAACAGCAGCATCGGCATCGGCGAGTGAATCACGATGTCCACCGCGGTGCGCAGGCTCTGCGGCCAGGTACCGGCGCTGCCGAGCGGGCTGCGGCTCCAGTCGGTGCGGGCGATCAATGCCTGGGCGTCGTTGGTGTTCGGTACAGCGTTCATCACATCAGTCCTGAGCGTCGGTCGGTGAGGCGGCGTCTACTATCCTAGTGCGGTAGACGCTGAAAGGCCCGTCGCGTCACGACGCACGGTCTTGTGTTCATTGAAAGCTTCGCGGGTGTTACTGGCCATGGAAATCGACGCACTGCTCAAACAACTGGCGAGCCGTCACGGCTCGGATCTGTTCCTGTCCACGGGCGCACCGCCGAGCGCGCGGTTTGACGGGGTACTGACGCCTCTGGGTGAACAACCGTTCAAGCCCGGTGAGGTGGCAACTGTCGCCGCGTCCCTGATGGACGCCGAGCAGCGTCGGGAGTTCGACCGGGAGCTGGAAATGAACCTGGCAATCTCCCGCACGGGCATCGGGCGATTTCGGGTCAACATCTTCAAGCAGCGTAATGATGTGTCGATCGTGATCCGCAACGTCAAGCTCGATATCCCCCGGTTCGAAGACCTCAAACTGCCGTCTGTACTGCTGGAAACGGTGATGCTCAAGCAAGGGCTGATCCTGTTCGTCGGCGCCACCGACTCGGGCAAGTCCACCTCCCTGGCCGCGCTGATCGATCATCGCAACCGCCACAGCAGCGGACATATCATCACCATAGAAGATCCGGTGGAATACATTCATCGGCACAAGCGCTCGATCATCAACCAGCGGGAAGTCGGCGTCGATACCCGAAGTTTTCATGCGGCGTTGAAAAACACCCTGCGCCAGGCCCCGGACGTAGTGCTGATTGGCGAGATACGCGATCGCGAGACCATGGAGCATGCACTGGCATTCGCCGAAACCGGGCATCTGGTGTTGTCGACCTTGCATGCCAATAACGCCAATCAGGCGCTGGACCGGATCATCAACTTCTTCCCCGAAGAGCGCCGGTCGCAATTGCTGCATGCCTTGGGCAATCACCTGAAGGTGTTTGTATCCCAGCGTCTGGTACGAACTCGGGACGGCCAGCGACGGGCGGCAGCAGAAGTCATGCTCGGTACGCCGACGATTGCCGACCTGATCCGGCGCAATGACTTCGGCGAACTGAAAACCATCATGGAAAAATCGGCGGAACTGGGCATGCAGACCTTTGACGCTGCACTGTTCGCGCTGGTGGCGGAAGGGGTGATCGATGAAGACGAGGCTCTGAAAAACGCAGACTCGGTGAACAACCTGCGCCTGCGTCTGAAGCTGCATGCCGATACCGTCCCGTCCCCACCACCATCGACCGGCGAGTGGGGACTGGTGGACTGACAGGCGTCAATCGCGAAGTTCGACCCGATTGCGGAACTGCTCAAGCGCTTCTGGATTGGCCAATGCATCAGTGTTTTTGACTGGCTGGCCATGCACCACATTGCGCACGGCCAGCTCCACCACTTTGCCGCTGATGGTGCGCGGAATATCGGTGACCGCGACGATTTTCGCCGGTACATGGCGCGGTGTGGTGTTGACACGGATCACCTGGCGGATCTGCTGTTGCAGCGCGTCATCCAGCGTTACGCCTTCCTTGAGGCGCACGAACAGTACGACGCGCACGTCGTCCTGCCATTGTTGGCCGATGGCGATGCTGTCCAGCACTTGCGGGACTTTCTCCACCTGACGGTAGATTTCCGCCGTACCGATGCGAACGCCACCGGGGTTGAGCACGGCGTCGGAGCGCCCGTGAATCAGCATCCCGCCGTGGGGCAACTCTTCGGCGTAATCGCCCTGGGCCCAGACGCCAGGAAACAGGCTGAAATAGGATTTGCACAGCTTTTCGCCATCGGGGTCGTTCCAGAGTCCGATGGGCATGGCCGGGAATGGCCGGGTACACACCAGCTCGCCTTTTTTGCCGATCACCGGCTGCCCGGCGTCGTTCCAAACTTCGACCGCCATGGCCAGGCTTTTGCCCATGATCTCGCCCCGGCGTACGGCCGACATCGGGTTGCCGTTGACGAAGCAGGACACGATGTCCGTACCGCCGGACATCGAGGAAAGGCAGACGTCCGGTTTGAAGTCGCGATAGACGAAGTCATAACTCTGCGGCGAAAGCGCAGAACCAGTACAGAGCAGGGTTTTCAGCTGGCTCAGGTCATGGCTTTCACGGGGCTTGATGCCGCTGCTTTCCAGAGTCGCGAGGAATTTCGGGCTGGTGCCGAACACGCTGACTTGCTCGTCGTCGAGCAGCTCCAGCATTCGCTGGTTGTCCGGATAAAACGGTGAACCGTCATAGAGCACCACCGCGCTGCCGACCGCCAGTGCCGACACCAGCCAGTTCCACATCATCCAGCCGCAAGTCGTGTAATAGAACAAGCGGTCGCCGGGGCCCAGATCGACATGCAATCCGTGCTCCTTGACGTGTTGCAGCAACACGCCACCGGTGCTGTGAACGATGCACTTCGGCACGCCGGTGGTGCCGCTGGAATACAGCACGTACAGCGGATGGTCGAACGGCACCGGCACAAATTGCGGCTCATCGCCCGGTTCATAGAAGTCGTCCCACAATGTGACGTTGGCGGGTGTCCGGTAATCCTTGGCATGGGCGTGAGGGCGTGCGTAAGGCACGATGATCAGCTGTTGCAAGGTCGGCAGCTGTTCGAGGATTTCGTTGATCTTGACGGTCTGGTCGATCTCTTTGCCGGCGTAACGGTAACCGGCGCAGGTGATCAGCACTTTGGGTTCGATCTGGCCAAAACGGTCGATCACGCCGTGGGTGCCGAAGTCCGGCGAGGAACAGGACCAGATCGCCCCGAGACTGGTGGTCGCGAGCATCGCCACCAGGGTTTGCCAGGTGTTGGGCATGCAGGCTGCGACCCGGTCGCCAACAACGACGCCGGCCGCTTGCAGGCTGGCCTGGAACCCGGCGACTTGCTGGGCCAGTTCGGCCCAGGTCAACAATTCACGCTGGCCGTTTTCGCCGATGGCGATTACCGCGATGGCATCGTCCCGTCGGCTCAGCAGGTGTTCGGCGAAGTTCAACGTAGCGCCGGGAAACCATTCGGCACCGGGCATCTTCAGGCCTTCGCGCAGGACCGCGTCGGGCTGGGTGTGAAAGCTGATACCGAAGAAATCCACGATCGCCTGCCAGAACGCCTCGCGCTGGTCGATGGACCATTTGTGCAGGGCCGGGTAGTCATCGAGGTGCACGTGATGGCGCTGGATGATGAAGCGCCGAAAACCGTCCATGCGGGACCGGGCAATGCGTTTGGCATCGGGCTGCCAGAGGATGTCGGACATGGTTTGCCTCTTATTGTTTGTCAGAAGGCTCCCACGACGGCGTGGGAGCGATCAGTTGCAAGCTTACTGCGCGAGCCACCCGCCATCGATATTCCACGCGGCGCCGCGCACCTGGCTGCCGGCCTCGCTGCACAGGAACAGCACCAGTTCACCCAAATGCGCCGGGGTGACGAACTCCAGCGACGGCTGTTTCTCGGCCAGCAGATCGTGTTGCGCCTGCTGCGGGTCGACACCCTTGGCCGCGCGATCATCGATCTGCTTCTGCACCAGCGGCGTCAGCACCCAGCCCGGGCAGATGGCGTTGCAAGTGACGTTGCTGGCGGCGGTTTCCAGGCCGACGACCTTGGTCAGGCCGATCACGCCATGTTTGGCCGCCACATACGCCGCCTTGCCGGTGGAACCGACCAGGCCGTGGACCGAGGCGATGTTGACGATTCGCCCCCAGCCCTTGGCGCGCATGCCCGGCAGGCTCAGGCGGGTGCTGTGAAACACCGACGACAGGTTGATGGCGATGATCGAATCCCAACGCTCAACCGGAAATTCCTCAACCGCCGCGACATGCTGGATACCGGCGTTGTTGACCAGAATGTCCACGCCGCCGAACTCGCGCTCGGCGTAGGCGATCATGTCGGCGATCTGCTCGGGGCTGCTGACGTCCGCCGGGTGATGGCCGACCTTGCCGCCGAACTGCTCGACTTCGGCAATCACCTTCGAAGCATCGCCAAAGCCGTTGAGGATCAGGTTGGCGCCGGCCTTGGCCAGCGTGAGCGCAATGCCCAGCCCGATGCCGCTGGTGGAGCCGGTGACCAGTGCGGTCTTGCCAGAAAGAGTCGTCATGAATACCTCACACAATGCCAGTGGCGTAGAAAGTGCCGATTACCACGAAAACCGCCAGGGTCTTGATCAGCGTAATACAGAAAATGTCCTTGTAGGCCTCACGGTGAGTCAGACCGGTGACCGCCAGCAACGTGATGACCGCGCCGTTGTGCGGCAAGGTGTCCATGCCGCCGCTGGCCATCGCGGCCACCCGGTGCAGCACTTCCAGCGGAATGTTGGCGGCGTGGGCGGCGCTGATGAATTGTTCAGACATCGCCGCCAGGGCGATGCTCATACCGCCCGACGCGGAGCCGGTGATGCCGGCCAGCAGGGTCACGGTGATCGCTTCGTTGACCAGCGGATTGGGAATGCTCTTGAGCCAGTCGGCCAGCACCAGAAAACCCGGCAACGAGGCGATGACCGCGCCGAAACCGTATTCCGACGCGGTGTTCATCGCCGCCAGCAGTGCGCCGCTGACCGCGCTTTTGCTGCCCTCGGCGAGCTTGCTTTTGATCGCTTTAAAACCGAATGCCAGCACCATCAGGATGCCCACCAGCAAAGCAGCCTGCACCGCCCAGATCGCGGTGAGCTTGGCAATTTCAGTGGTAACCGGTGCGGCCATGCCTGGCAGCGCGAGGCTGTGGGTCTTGCCGTACCACTGCGGAATCCATTGGGTGAACAGCAGGTTCATGATGCCCACTGCCAGCAACGGCGACAGGGCGATCCACGGGTTGGGCAATTTCAGGTCTTCGGCAGTTTCCGGTTCGTTGCGCAGTTCGGTGCCGTAGCCTTCACCGGCACGCTGAGCCTTGTTGCGCTGACGCTGCAAGAACAGCATGCCGGCGCAGAACACGAAAATCGTCCCGATCACACCCAACCAGGGTGCTGCCCATGCGGTGGTGTTGAAGAAGGCGCTGGGGATGATGTTCTGGATCTGTGGCGTGCCGGGCAGGGCGTCCATGGTGAACGAGAACGCGCCGAGGGCGATGGTCGCCGGGATCAGGCGCTTGGGGATGTTGCTCTGGCGGAACATTTCCGCTGCGAACGGGTAGACCGCAAACACCACCACGAACAGCGAAACGCCGCCGTAGGTGAGCAGGGCGCAGACCAGCACGATCACCAGCATTGCCTGGCGCGTGCCGAGCAAGCGAATCGCTGCCGCGACAATCGACCGCGAGAATCCCGACAGCTCGATCAGTTTGCCGAACACGGCGCCGAGCAGGAACACGGGAAAGTAGAGTTTGATGAAGCCGACCATCTTCTCCATGAACACCCCGGTGAAGGCGGGGGCGACAGCGGACGGGTCGGTGAGCAGGACGGCGCCGAGGGCGGCAATCGGGGCAAAAAGGATAACGCTGTAGCCACGGTAGGCCGCGAGCATCAGCAGCGCGAGGGCTGCCAAGGCGATGATCACACTCATGGTGTGCTCCTTCGATTGTTATTTTTGTGGGTGGAACGGGTGTGAGAGGGGCTTTAGCGAGAACTGTGCCAGATGGTTAACTTATTGAAATAAAAGGAATTAGTTTGATTTTTGAAGGCGGCTTTCGAGGTTTTGTCTCTGTTTTGAGACTTTTATGGCTGTGATGGCGCTTTCGCGGGCAAGCCCGCTCCCACAGTTGAACGCTTTCCCCTGTGGGAGCGGGCTTGCCCGCGAAGCTTTTGATGTAGTCCGGATCTAGAGAATGGTGTCTCTTTATTGAGACTCTGCGATTCCCAGCGCAATCATTTTCTTGTACAGCGTCGAACGCCCAAGCCCCAATCGTTCAGCTGCTTCGATGACTCTGCCCCCGCATTGCGCGAGGGTCGATTGAATCAACTGCCGGTCAAAACGCTCCCGCGCCTGACTGAAGGTCTCATGGGTTACAGGCTGTGACGGGGGCGGCAGTGCGCGCTCAACGGGTGTAAACGTACCGATCGCAGAGCGAATGTCGTTCGCCGTCAGCATCAAGTCATCACTGAGCAGCGCGGCGCGCTCCAGCACATTGCGCAACTCGCGGATATTCCCCGGCCAGGCATGCTGCCCCAGTAATTCCAGCGCTTCGCGATTGAGCTCATGCTGACTGCGCAACTCCTCAAGAATCGCTTCACTGAGGGCCGGTAGATCGTCCAGCCGTTCACGCAGCGGCGGTACCTGAATCGGCAGCACGTTAAGCCGGTAGTACAAATCCGCGCGGAACTCACCACGCTTGATCGCTGCCTCCAGATCCGTCGAAGTCGCGGCAATCACCCGCACATCACTCTGGATTACGTCGTTGGAGCCTACGGGTTCGAATTCCTTTTCCTGCAATACCCGCAGCAATTTGCTTTGCAATGGCAACGGCATGTCGCCGATCTCATCGAGAAACAGTGTCCCGCCCTGAGCGATCTGCAACTTGCCGGTGCGGCCCTTGCGGTCGGCCCCGGTGAAGGCACCGGGGGCGGTGCCAAAGAACTCCGCTTCGAGCAGCGCTTCAGGAATCGCGGCACTGTTGATACTGACGAACGCCTTGTGCGCCCGGGGCGAAGCGCCGTGAATGGCTTGCGCCAGCAACTCCTTGCCGCTGCCGGTTTCGCCCAGCAGCAGGACTGGTGATTCGGCGCTGGCGCTGCGCCGGGCGCGGCGTTTGACCTCAAGGCTCGCAGCACTGGTGCCGATGAAGTGGGCAAAGTTGTATTTGGTCTGCCGGGCGCGCAGCAGCGAACGGGTCGAGGCCAGTTCTTCCTGCATGCTCAGGTAGCGCTTGAGCATCGGCGACAGCGTGCGCAACTCGTCGAACAGGGCGAACCCGATGGCGCCGATTACCGATCCGGCGTCGTCATGGATCGGCAGGCGCATCACCACCAGCGGTTCTTTCGGGGTGTCCTGCATGTCCAGCAGAATCGGTCGCCCGGTGCGCACCACTTCACGCAACAGGCTGCCCGGAATCACGCTTTCGCAGGGCTTGCCGATGGCCCCGGCGGCGGAGTCTAGCCCGAAGCGCCGGGCGTAACGTTCGTTCATCCAGACGATGTTCGCATCGCGGTCGACAATCACCGTGCCTTCACTGGATTGCTCGATGATCTCGAACAACGAACGGATCGCCAGGGTGCGAACCCGTTGGTAATCCTTGAGGCTTTCGGTGGTGTTCATGGCGGCATCCATTGGCGGAAGTCAGGTGGCGCGATTATGCCTATCCCGGATGAGCCGCGGCCAACAGCTCTTTGGTATAGGGGTGCTGCGGTGAGTCGAACACGTCATGGCTGGCACCGCGTTCGACCACTTTGCCGTCCTTGATCACGATCATGTCGTGGGCCAATGCCCGCACCACCGCCAGATCGTGACTGATGAACAGATACGTCAGGCCGTGTTTTTCCTGAAGCTGGCGGAGCAGGGCGACGACCTGCTTCTGCACGGTGCGGTCCAGCGCCGAAGTCGGCTCGTCGAGCAGGATCAGCGCCGGTTTCAGTACCAGTGCCCGGGCAATGGCGATGCGCTGACGCTGCCCGCCGGAAAATTCGTGGGGGTAGCGGTGACGGCTTTCGGGATCGAGGCCGACTTCCTTGAGTGCCCGGATTACCTGGTCGTCGCACTCGTCAGCGGTCGACTGGCAATGCACCTCCAGCCCCTCACTGATGATCTGCGCCACCGACATGCGCGGGCTGAGGCTGCCGAACGGGTCCTGAAACACCACTTGCATCTGCCGGCGCCACGGCCGTAGCTGTTTCTGGTTGAGGCCGTCGAGGGACTCGCCCTGAAAGCGAATGCTGCCCTCGGAGTCGAGCAGACGCAGGATCGCCTGACCCAGCGTTGACTTGCCCGAACCGGACTCGCCGACGATTCCCAGGGTCTTGCCGCGCTGGATGTTCAGGCTGATACCGTCCACCGCGCGCAGGTATTGCTTGCGCTGGAACAGCCCGCCGCCTACGACGAAATCCACCCGCAGGTCTTCGACTTCCAGCACGTTCTCCCGCTCGTCGCGGGGAAGTGCTTCCCCCTCAGGCTCTGCATTGAGCAACACGCAGCTATACGGGTGTTTCGGCTCAGTGAACAAGGTCTCGCATGGTGCCTGCTCAACGATTTCTCCGGCCTTCATCACGCACACCCGTTGGGCGATGCTGCGCACCAGATTGAGGTCGTGGCTGATCAGCAGCAGCGACATGCCGAGACGTTGTTGCAGGGATTTGAGCAGCACCAGGATCTTGCGCTGCACGGTGACGTCGAGGGCTGTGGTCGGCTCGTCGGCGATCAACAGTTCCGGTTCGCAGGCCAGGGCCATGGCGATCATGACCCGCTGTCGCTGGCCGCCGGACAACTGATGGGGGTAAGCCTTCAGTCGTTCTTTCGGTTTCTGGATGCCCACCAGTTCAAGCAGTTCAAGAATGCGTTTCTGTGCTTCTTTGCCGCCCATGCCTCGATGCAGGAGCAGGGTCTCGCCGATCTGCTTTTCGATTGTGTGCAGCGGGTTGAGCGAGGTCATCGGCTCCTGGAAGATCATGGCGATGCGGTTGCCCCGCAGGTCGCGCAAGGTCTTGGGATCGGCGCCGACCAGCTCCTGGCCGCGATAGCGAATGCTGCCGGTGGTTTGGGCTTCGCTATCCGGGAGCAGTTGCAGGATCGAGTGGGCCGTCACCGATTTGCCCGAGCCCGATTCGCCCACCAGCGCCAGACACTCGCCGGGGCGGATGTCCAGGCACAGATTGCGCACCACGGTCTGGTTATGGAAGGCGACGCTGAGGTCACGGATTTCGATCAGGTTGTCAGTCATATCAAGGATCCGTTCATGAGCGCGGGTCAAAGGCATCGCGCAATGCTTCGCCAATGAACACCAGCAGGGACAGAATCAGCGCGAGGGTGAAGAACGCCGTCAATCCCAGCCACGGTGCCTGCAGGTTCTGCTTGCCCTGGCCGATCAATTCGCCCAGGGAAGCGCTGCCCGCCGGCATGCCGAAGCCGAGGAAATCCAGCGCGGTGAGGGTGGAAATCGCCCCGGTCAGAATGAAGGGCAGGTAGCTCAACGTGGCATTCATCGCATTGGGCAGGATGTGCCGGAAGATCACCTTGCGGTCGGTCAGGCCCAGGGCCCGCGCAGCCTTGACGTATTCCAGGTTGCGCCCGCGCAGGAACTCGGCCCGTACCACGTCCACCAGCGCCAGCCAGGAAAACAGCGCCATGATCCCCAGCAGCCACCAGAAGTTCGGCTCGACGAACCCCGAAAGAATGATCAGCAGGTACAGCACCGGCAGCCCCGACCAGACCTCGAGCAGGCGCTGCCCCATCAGGTCGATCCAGCCGCCGTAGTAGCCTTGCAGGGCACCGGCCGCAATGCCGATCAGGGCGCTGACGAAGGTCAGCATCAGGGCGAACAGGATCGATACCCGCGCACCGAAGATCACCCGGGCCAGCACGTCCCGTGCCTGATCGTCGGTGCCCAGCCAGTTGACCGAAGTCGGTGGACTTGGCGCCGGTTTGTTGAGGTCGTAGTTCGGTGTGTCGTCACTGAACGGGATCGGTGGAAACAGCAGCCAGCCACCGTCCTTGCGGATCAGGTTCTGCACATAGTCGCTGCGGTAATCGGCCTGGAACGGCAACTGACCGCCGAACTCCTGTTCGGTATGGCGCTTGAATACCGGGAAGTACCACTGGCCCTGATAGCTGACCACCAGCGGTTTGTCGTTGGCGATCAGCTCGCCACCGAGGCTGATCACGAACAGGCCAATGAACAACCACAACGACCACCAGCCCCGGCGGTTTTTCTTGAACCGTTCGAAACGGCGACGGCCCAGAGGCGAGAGCTTGAACATCAGGCGTTCCTCGCGGCGAAGTCGATGCGCGGGTCGACCAGTGTGTAGCACAGGTCGCCGATCAGTTTTATCAGGAGACCGAACAGGGTGAAGATGAACAGCGAGCCGAATACCACCGGGTAGTCGCGGGACACGGCCGCCTCGTAGCTCATGCGCCCGAGGCCGTCGAGGGAAAAAATCACCTCGATCAGCAGCGAGCCGGCGAAGAACACGCTGATGAACGCCTGTGGAATGCCCGACACCACCAGCAACATCGCGTTGCGGAACACGTGGCCATACAGCACCCGGCGTTCGCTCAGGCCTTTGGCGCGAGCGGTGACCACGTATTGACGGGTGATTTCATTGAGGAACGAGTTCTTGGTGAGGATGGTCAGGGTCGCGAAGCCGCCGATCACCAACGCAGTCACCGGCAGAACAAGGTGCCAGAAGTAGTCGGCAATCTTGCCCAGTGTCGACAGCGACTCGAAGTTGTCCGAGACCAGCCCGCGCACCGGAAACCAGTTCAGCGACGTGCCGCCGGCAAACACCACGATCAGGAACATCGCGAACAGGAACGCGGGCATCGCGTAACCGATGATGATTGCCGTACTGCTCCAGATATCGAAATGACTGCCGTGGTGCACGGCCTTGCGGATGCCCAGCGGGATCGACACCAGATAGGTGATCAACGTCGCCCACAACCCGAGGGAAATGGTCACCGGCATCTTTTGCAGGATCAGGTCAGTGACCGTGGCGCCGCGGAAGAAGCTCTTGCCGAAATCCAGCTGCGCATAGTTCTTGAGCATCAGCCACAGGCGTTCATGGGCCGGCATGTCGAAACCGTACTGTTTTTCGATGTCCTTGATCAGTTGCGGGTCGAGACCTCGGCTGGCGCGGGAGGTGCTGCTCATGGTCTCGCTCGCGCCGCCACCGACACTGGCGCCGCCGATCCCTTGCAGATGGGCGATGGCCTGTTCCACCGGACCACCCGGGGCGGCCTGGATGATCACGAAGTTGACCAGCAGAATGATCACCAGCGTCGGGATGATCAGCAGCAGGCGCCGCAGTATGTAAGCCCACATCAGTGCGGCCCTCCGGGTCTGCCACGGCTGATCTTCTCGGCCGTCATCTGCTGGTTGGTCAGCGGTGTGCTGCTGATCTCCCACCAGCTTTCGATCGCTTCGTCATTGCTCGCCTGCACGGTGGGGATGCCGAAGCGGTTCCACCACACGGTCGATGTGCCCGGCGGGTAATAGTTGGGAATCCAGTAGTAGTTCCATTGCAGCACCCGATCCAGCGCATGGGCGTAATGCAGCATGTCGGCTTGGGTCGATGCGCGGATGAGGCCGTTAATCAAGGTGTCGACCGCCGGATTCTTCAGGACCATGTAGTTGTTGGCACCCGGATCGTTGGCCGATGCAGAACCGAAGTAGTTGAGCAGTTCACCCCCGGGTGAGGTGGTGACCGGGTAACCGGTGACAATCATGTCGTAGTCGCGGCTCATCAGGCGATTGACGTACTGCGAAGAGTCGATGCGGCGGATGTCGAGGTTGATGCCGATCTGTTTCAGCGTGCGCTTGTAGGGCAGCAACAGCCGGTCCATGCCGTTCTGGCTGACCAGGAAGGTGAAGCTCAACGGTTCGCCCTGTGCGTTGACCAATTGGTCGCCATCGGGTTTCCAGCCGGCCTGTTCCAGCAGTTCCAGCGCTTGCAACTGTTTGTCACGTATCAGTCCGCTGCCATCGGTTTTCGGTGCCTCGAAGACCTGGGTGAATACCTCGTCGGGAATCTGCCCGCGCAACGGTTCAAGAATCTTCAGTTCGGCAGCGTCCGGCAGTTCACGGGCGGCGAGGGCGCTGTTGGAAAAGTAACTCTGTTGGCGGATGTACATGTTGCGCATCATCTGCCGGTTGCTCCATTCGAAATCCCAGAGCATGGCCAGGGCCTGACGTACGCGGCGATCCTGGAACATCGGTTTTTGCAGGTTGAACACGAAGCCTTGCGCCGATTGCGGTGCTTCGGTTGCCAGGTGAGCTTTCTGCAGGCGCCCGTCGCTCAGGGCCGGGCTGTCGTAGCCGATCGAGTATCCGGTAGCGGAAAACTCGCGGTTGTAGTCATAGGCGCCGCCGCGCAATACCTGACGGGCGACATCGGTGTCGCCGAAGTACTCGATGCTGAAATGGTCGAAGTTGTAGAGCCCGCGACTGACCGGCAAGTCTTTGCCCCACCAGTCGGGGTTGCGTTCAAAGGTGATGCTGCGTCCGGAGTCGACCTTGCCGACCCGGTAAGGGCCGCTGCCCAGCGGTGGTTCATAGCCGCCACCGCCGGCGAAGTCACGGGTCTTCCACCAGTGCTCGGGAAACACCGGCAGGGTCGCGATGTCCAGTGGCAGGGTGCGGTTTTCATTGCTCTTGAAATCGAAACGCACGGTCAGCGGCGCTTCGACTTCGACGCCTTTGACATCGGCAAACTGGGTGCGATAACGCAGGCTGCCCTGGGTCATCAGCAGATCGTAGGTGTAGCGCACGTCTTCGGCGGTGATCGGTCTGCCGTCGGCGAAGCGAGCCTTGGGGTTGATGAAGAAACGCAGGGACAGACCATCCTCGGAGCGCTCCATCTTCTGTGCCACCAGCCCGTAGACGGTGTAAGGCTCGTCCATCGAGCGCTGGGCCAGCGGGGAATACAGCAGGCCGTCGATCTGCGTGACGCCGATGCCTTTGTCGATGTAGGGCAGGACATGGTCGAAGTGACCGATCTCGATCGCTGATCGGCGCATCGTTCCGCCCTTGGGGGCCTGGGGATTGGTGTAGTCGAAGTGACTGAAATTAGCCGGGTATTTCGCCGGTTCGCCGTAAACGGTCAATGCATGTTGCGGTGCAGCGCTCACACCGGCGGCGCCCATCAGCAGAGCCACGGCAGTGAACATCAAAGTGGAAAAAGCCAGTCGCATTGTCAGCCTTAGAGCCGGATGATCGATAAGCGCAATTTGTACGCGAGCCCGACGCTGTTCGCCAGCCGCGTGGTGTAACCAAAACACAACGGCCCGCCATCTGGCGGGCCGTTACACAGCGCAATGGACGAA
Organism: Pseudomonas kribbensis; assembly: GCF_003352185.1. Taxonomy (GTDB): domain Bacteria; phylum Pseudomonadota; class Gammaproteobacteria; order Pseudomonadales; family Pseudomonadaceae; genus Aquipseudomonas; species Aquipseudomonas kribbensis. The sequence goes on along the minus strand of NZ_CP029608.1, from coordinate 3,402,902 downwards.
GGATCAGTCCTGACGGCTGGTGACTTCCAGCAGGTGATAGCCGAACTGAGTCTTGACCGGGCCTTGCACGACGTTGATCGGTGCGCTGAACACTACGGTATCGAATTCCTTGACCATCTGGCCTGGGCCGAACGAGCCCAGATCGCCACCCTGACGGCTGGACGGGCAGGTGGAGTTGGCTTTGGCGACTTCAGCAAAATCGGCGCCGGCTTCGATCTGGGCCTTGAGTTCGTTGCACTTGTCTTCGCTGGAAACCAGGATGTGGCGGGCAGTGGCTTTGGCCATGGGGGAAATCTCCAATCAAATCAGTAAAGGGTGGAGCCTACCGGATTCAGTGGCCGATTTCTCGGCAAAGTTCCGTTCGCTTGTCTGATGCCGGCTCTCAGAGGTTGGCGGCCTGCAGGCGCAAGGCGTGCTCGACGTACAACTGAATCGAATCGACTGCTCCAGGGTGCTCGTCTGCGGTTCGGCCGAGGCTGCGCAGATGATCAATCGGATAGTCGGAACGGATCACGGTGCCCAGATGAGAGCTGTAGCGCCCGACGAAACCATCGTTTTGCAAGGGTTCGGTCATGAAGTACTGCGACAGGGCCCGGCAGAGGTCTTGCACCGGGTCGGGTTGGAGCAGATTCATTGACGGCACGACACCACTCCAGGAGTAGTAGCGCACATCATTGACCTGTGCGGCGCCTTGTCCGCCCCAGCTCTGCGGCAGGCCTTGCGGGTACTTGTCATTGAAGTCGCCGACGCCTGCGGTCGTCAGGGCATTCAATGCGGCCAATGCATTTCGCGGCAGCGCTGTGGTCCCGCTGAGCAGGCACAGAAAGTCGGAAAACAGTGTGGCCACGTTTTGCGCCACGATTTCCGGCAGCTTCCCGGGGATCAGTGCCTTGCGCAGGAAGTCCGCCAGTTCCGAACCGTGATTCGGCCCGCTGACCGATGTCACGGATGCAACCTTGTGTGGGGCAAGCGCTGCTGCATAGCGAGAAGCCAGTGCGCCCTGGCTATGGCCGATCAGGTTGACTTTGACAGCACCTGTGCCTTTGAGCACTGCGTCGATCTGGCATAGCAGTTGTTTGCCCCGTAATTCATTGTCGTGAATGGCAGACAGGTGCGGCACGAAAACCTGCACGCCAATGGCCTTCAGCGCCTGCTTGACGCCGTGGAACAGCTCAAATGGGCCGATACGCTCGAATCCGAACAAACCGTGCACCAGGAGAATGGGATAAAGGGTGGTGGTGTCTTGTCGCATTTTTCGTCCTTGATGGCAGAGGTTCATCGATATTTGCCGGGTGTCACTCTAAATCAGTCTTGGAACTCTCGATGTATGAAGCGTCTTACCCGGGAGTCGGAAACTGGGTCGGTGCGTGCAGGAAATATCTTCAAAATTTGAAATCCGGATCGGAATATCTGGACATCTTTTGCTTCGTCCAATGTATTTGTTCCGTCATTGCCTACTTGTTGCGATGCGATTGCCTCCGGAACGCGGTGTGGATGGACGACATCATTTTTCTTGCCTGACTGATGGAATAGAGGCTCTTCGACACAGAAAGCGAGCTGCAGGGCGTTTCCAGGGAGTGGAGTTACGAATGAATGGGCAGAACGTACAAGAAGTGACACGGGGCAATGTTTTAGCCGTAACAACGATAGGTTCATCGGGGCCCGCATGCCTGGGCGAACCGTCGGGTTCATTGGCCGCGGTGACCCTCGAATCGGTAGAAGGAGGTGTCCTTGATCCTTCGTTGAGCCGGGTTGTCATCCGGGTCGCACCATATCCCGACATGGCATGCGGTGACAGAGTGGTACTGAGTTGGCATGGTCTTGATATCGAGGGTTTGCCGTATCGACAGGAGTTTGCGCGATCGGTCAGCGAGGCTCAGCTGGGGAGGGATATCGTTTTTGTCATCAGCAGTTCTCATATCGCTGCGCTGGATGGCGGTACGCTCGAGGTGTTCTGGACGTTGAACAGCATGAAATGGTTGTTGCCCGTCAGCTCCCTCAGGACCCAGTTGAATGTAGGGGACGTTTCATACAGTCTGCTGCCGCCCACGGTTGACGATGCCGTTGGCGGGCATCTTGATCCGGCGCGTGTCAACGAAGGCACCACTGTCACTCTCCAGCCTTATGCCGGGATGTCGGTGGGTGATCGAGTGGAGTTGTTCTGGCAGGGGGCTGCAGAGCGCGCCTCATTCCGCGACAGCTTGATCGTCGGGCCTTTCGCTGTTGGAGCGCCGCTGGTGTTCGGTGTCGATCCTCGATTCATCATCCCGCATCCTGGCAGCGAGGTGCTTGTTCGATATGTCATCGAACAAAAAACTGGAGCACTGCGCGAATCGGGCTCCAGGAACATCACCATTGCGCCGTTGGTGCGCGGCGAACTGGCCGCACCGCAAGTGCTTGAGGCACGGGAAGGGGCGCTGGACGTACGCGAAACCATTGATGGCGTCAGCATAGTGATCAGCAATGCGCAGATGGAGGTCGGTGAGCTGGTTTATCTCAAGTGCGATGGCGAGCACTTCTTTCATCGTGATGATCGGGAAATAACCAGTGGAATGGAGATTGAGCCCCTGGTGTTTATCGTTCCCTATCGCTTCTGGCGCGAGCATGTCGGTACGGCTGTTCGAGTGTCCTATTCGATTGAGCGGCTGGATGATGTCAGTCAGGTATCCGATGTGGCACTGCTGAACGTGCAGGCTTGATCAAGCAGCCTTCCGGGCAGGCACGCTCCGGAAGGCCGGTTTCATATTCAGGCCAGGGATGGTTTCCGAAGTCGCTCCGCAGCATCGAGAAGCAGGCGTTCCGTGGCAGTGAAACCCAGGCAGCCATCCGTTACCGAGACGCCGTAGCGCAACGACGCACTCAACGGCTGGCATCCTTCGAACAGATGCGACTCGATCATCATGCCGACCAGCGAACGGTCTCCCTGGAGGCGCTGTTCCAGCACATCGTTGAAAACCTCCGGCTGACGAAGAGGGTCCTTGCCGCTGTTGGCATGGCTGCAGTCGACCATGATCCGGCTCGGGATCTTCAGTCGGCTCAGCTCGGTATGGATTCGGGACACGCTGGCGCGATCGTAGTTAGGTCCTTGATGGCCACCGCGCAGGACCAGGTGTGTATCCGGGTTGCCCGAAGTCGGAATGATTGCCGGATGGCCCTGGCTGTCTACGCCGAAATGGCGATGTGGATGAGCCGCTGAACGCATTGCGTCGACGGCAATAGCCACGCCCCCGTCAGTGCCGTTCTTGAAGCCGACCGGCATGCTCAGCCCGCTGGCCATTTCACGATGAATCTGTGATTCGGTTGTCCGCGCACCGATGGCGACCCAACTGAGCAGGTCGTCGAAGTAGCCAGCCGCCATGGGCTGCAGCAGTTCGGTGGCAACCGGCAGACCGAGGCGGATCATCTCCAGCATCAGTTCACGTGACAATGTCAGGCCGGCGGCCATGTCGTCGCTGCCATCGAGACGGGGATCGTAGGCCAGGCCTTTCCAGCCGACGGTGGTGCGGGGTTTTTCGACGTAAGCACGCATCACAAGGAGCATTTCGCCGCTGACTTCATTGGCCAGTCGAGCAAGTTTGCCTGCGTATTCGAGCGCGGATTCAGGGTCGTGAATGGAGCAAGGGCCGACGACGACCAGCAAACGGTGGTCTTCGCCATTGAGTATGGCGCGGATTGCCTGACGGTGATCGGCAACCTGCTGGTTCAAGGCATTGCTCAGGGGCAATTGCTGCTTGAGTTGCAGCGAGCTGGGCAGACGCAGGGTCAACGCTTCGTTGGCTGGATTCAGGGTGGACAGTGGCAGAGCAGAAACGGACGAGTTCATTTTCGGGCTTCCTGGGCTGGTCGCGGGTCTTTCCCGCCGACTCGGCCCTATTGGGGTGTTCGACAGTTGGCCGTAGTGGCTACGTGTGTTGGCTTGCCACCTGTGGGTGACCGATCGGAGGCGGCAGGCTGTCCCGAGCGGAGGCTGCTAAATCGCCAGGCGGTAAAACTGTCGTAGCGGTAATAAGTGGCGTAGTTCATGTCGTTATTCCTCAAGTGTCTGGTGTGTTGCTGAAAGTTCAGGGCCTGAAAAAACAAAACCCCCGGTCGGGAGGCCGACCGGGGGTTGAGAATTCTCTGGTAGGCGACCCGTCTATATGGGCGCCGTGTGGGTATCAGGCGCGCCAGTGGCTAAACCAATACCCAAAATAAAAGCTGGCTGGAGCGCAGATGCTGTTCACGCAGGCAGCCGCAACCGAGCGCTGGGCGCTGGTGGCATGAAGCTGTGCAAGGGCGTTGAACATGGTTTGTCTCCGATGAATGCGCCGAGCTTACTAGAGCCCGATACGCATCAGCAATCAGAAATTGCTATTGCCGGTACAAGAAGGCTTCTATCGGTTGAGCCCTCGGCAGGCTGTGACACACTGTGGCTTTTCAGCGGCTCAGGGTTGAGTCGCGTCGAAGTCGTATCAGGGGAGGGCGAGTCATGCAGGTGGTGGATGTGCAAACAAGCTTTGAACTGCGACCGGCATCGCCGGATGACCTGTCGTTTACGCGAGAAATCACCCGTCGGAATATGCTTCGCTATTACATCAACTACGATCTGTTGTGGCAGGACAAAGCATTCGATCTTGCCTGGGCCGGGCGCGAGAGCTGGTTGATTGAATGCGATGGCAGGCCCGTCGGTTATTTCAGCCTCAGTCGTGATGCTCGCGCGCTGTATATTCGCGAATTGCAGGTCTGCGAGGGATTTCAGGGACAAGGTGCAGGATCCTGGGCGATCGATCAGGTTGTTGCAATCGCGCGCCAGGAACGTCGACCGGCATTGCGACTGACCGTGTTCAAGAATAATCCGGCGCAATGCCTGTATCGCAGAAAAGGAATGGTTGTGCAGGGCGAGGACGAATGTTTCCTGAGGATGCAGCTCGATTTCAGTGCACCTGTGCTCTGAAACGCACGGCCGGCAAGCCCTGAATGATGAATTGAAACTTTTTATATGTTGCTTGCCGCTAGGTCTGTCTGGCAGTTTTTGCTAAGGTGTCCGGCATCCCAATAAGACCATATCGCGAGGTGTCTGCTTGATTAGGGTGCTAGTGGTCGATGACCATGATCTCGTTCGTACAGGCATTACACGAATGCTGGCCGATATCGATGGCCTGCAAGTGGTCGGTCAGGCCGAGTCCGGGGAAGAATCCCTTATCAAGGCCCGTGAGTTGAAGCCCGACGTGGTACTGATGGACGTCAAGATGCCCGGCATCGGCGGCCTGGAAGCCACGCGCAAACTATTGCGCAGCCATCCGGACATCAAGGTGGTCGCGGTCACCGTGTGCGAAGAAGATCCGTTTCCTACACGATTGCTGCAGGCGGGTGCCGCGGGCTACCTGACCAAAGGTGCCGGCTTGCCGGAAATGGTACCGGCCATCCGCCTGGTCTTTGCCGGTCAGCGTTACATCAGCCCGCAAATTGCCCAGCAATTGGCAATCAAGTCGTTTCAGCCAACCAGTGACTCTCCGTTCGATGCCTTGTCCGAGCGGGAAATCCAGATTGCGCTGATGATTGTCGGTTGTCAGAAGGTGCAGATCATTTCCGACAAATTGTGCCTGTCGCCAAAAACCGTAAACACCTACCGTTACCGCATTTTCGAGAAGCTTTCGATCAGCAGCGATGTCGAGCTGACGCTTCTGGCAGTTCGTCACGGCATGGTTGATGCCAGCCTCTGACCATGACTGAAACATTCGATTCCGGCGCCTTCCTGTCGACTGTCAGCGGGCGCCCTGGCGTTTATCGCATGTTCGACAGCGATGCGCGTCTGTTGTACGTCGGCAAGGCCAAGAATCTGAAGAAGCGCTTGGCCAGTTACTTTCGCAAGACCGGGCTGGCGCCGAAAACCGCTGCTCTCGTCGGGCGAATCGCCCAGGTCGAAACGACCATCACCGCCAACGAAACCGAAGCCCTGCTGCTTGAGCAAACGCTGATCAAGGAGTGGCGGCCGCCGTACAACATTCTGTTGCGTGATGATAAGTCCTATCCGTATGTGTTTCTGTCTGACGGGCAATTCCCTCGTCTCAGCATCCATCGCGGCGCGAAGAAGGCCAAGGGCAAGTACTTCGGGCCTTATCCGAGTGCCGGGGCCATTCGCGAAAGCCTCAGTCTTCTGCAAAAGACGTTTTTCGTGCGTCAGTGCGAAGACAGCTATTACAAAAACCGGACCCGTCCGTGCCTGCAATACCAGATCAAACGCTGCAAGGCTCCCTGTGTCGGGCTGGTCGAACCAGAGGTCTACGCCGAAGACGTACGACACTCGGTGATGTTTCTCGAGGGCCGCAGCCATGCGTTGACCAATGAACTGTCGACGGCGATGGAAGAGGCAGCAATCAATCTCGAGTTCGAACGCGCTGCAGAGCTGCGCGACCAGATTGCATTGCTGCGTCGCGTCCAGGATCAGCAGAGCATGGAAGGCGGGACTGGCGACATCGATGTGATCGCAGCTTTCGTCAACCCCGGTGGCGCCTGCGTGCATTTGATCAGTGTGCGGGGTGGGCGGGTTCTGGGGAGCAAGAACTTCTTTCCGCAGGTTGGCATCGAGGAAGACGTTGCCGAAGTCATGGCGGCGTTTCTTGGCCAGTATTTCATCAGCAGTCCTGAGCGGGATTTGCCAAGCGAGCTGATCGTCAACGTCGTTCACGAAGACTTTCCCACGCTGATCGAGGCGATTCAGGAACTTCGCGGGCGCGAACTGACGATCAGTCATCGGGTTCGCGGTACGAGGGCGCGCTGGCAGCAGCTGGCCGTGACCAACGCCGAACAGGCGCTGGGCGCGAGACTGGCCAACCGTCAGCACGTTGCTGCGCGATTCGAGGCCTTGGCCGAGGTGCTGAATCTCGATGAACCGCCGCAACGGCTGGAGTGCTATGACATCAGTCATTCCAGTGGCGAGGCAACCGTCGCATCCTGTGTGGTCTTCGGGCCGGAAGGGGCGATCAAGTCGGATTACCGTCGATACAACATCGAAGGCGTGACGGCCGGTGATGATTATGCGGCCATGCATCAGGCATTGACCCGGCGCTTCAGCAAGCTGAAGGACGGGGAGGGAAAGTTGCCGGACATTCTGCTGGTGGATGGTGGCAAAGGGCAGTTGTCGATGGCGCGTGATGTGCTCAACGAACTGGCCGTGCCGGACCTGATCCTGCTCGGTGTCGCGAAGGGCGCGACGCGCAAGGCGGGGTTCGAGACTTTGTATCTGAATGATGCCGCGCATGAGTTCACATTGCGTGGCGATTCTCCGGCGCTGCATCTGATTCAACAGATCCGTGATGAAGCTCACCGCTTTGCAATCACCGGACACCGTGCGCGTCGTGGCAAAACCCGTCGTACGTCAACGCTGGAAGGCGTGGCGGGCGTAGGTCCGACCCGGCGCAGGGACTTGCTGAAACATTTTGGTGGATTGCAGGAGCTGTCTCGTGCAAGCATCGAAGAGATCGCCAAAGCACCGGGGATCAGCAAAAAGCTAGCAGAGTCGATTTATGCAAACCTGCATAGTGAGTAGAATGCCCATTCACCTCGTAGCCAGTTGTGCCGATGAATATCCCTAATCTGATTACCGTTCTCCGTGTCCTGCTCATCCCGATCTTCATTTTGCTGTTCTATCTGCCTTACCAGTGGAGTTATCTGGCTTCAAGTTCGGTCTTTGCCTTCGCGGCAGCAACGGACTGGCTGGATGGTTATCTGGCACGACGCCTGGAGCAAAGCACACCGTTTGGTGCGTTCCTGGATCCTGTCGCTGACAAGTTGATGGTTGCTGTTGCACTGGTGTTGTTGGTGCAAGAGCACGGCAATCTGTGGCTCACACTGCCCGCTGCGGTCATCATCGGTCGCGAGATCGTCGTTTCGGCGCTGCGTGAGTGGATGGCCGAGCTCGGCGCACGGGCCCATGTGGCCGTGTCGAACCTGGGCAAATGGAAAACTGCTGCACAAATGCTTGCGTTGGTTATTCTCCTGGCCAACCCCAAGGTTTTCAGCTTTTGGGTTTTCATCGGTTATGCGTTGCTGATGGTATCGGCAGGCCTGACTCTGTGGTCGATGGTTCAATACCTTCGGGCTGCCTGGCCGCATCTGAAGACCGATGTTGAAAAGAAATAAAACTTTTTTGAATCAAAGGGTTGACGGCGCTTCTGATTTCTATAGAATGCGCCACACCAAGCGGGAATAGCTCAGTTGGTAGAGCACGACCTTGCCAAGGTCGGGGTCGCGAGTTCGAGTCTCGTTTCCCGCTCCAAGTTTGTACAGCGTTTGTTGTTGCGCTACTGACAACAAAAGCTTTGAGGCCGAGTAGCAAAATGGTTATGCAGCGGATTGCAAATCCGCCTACGCCGGTTCGATTCCGACCTCGGCCTCCACTATAAACAAGCTCCGTAGATCCATGATTTACGGAGCTTTTTTATTTGCATCACGCTGAAAGATTTAGTCTTTAAAACAGCCTTTGCAAACTTGCTTCACCGGGGAGTGATGTATATATTTCCCCCTCTGCTGCACGGGCAGCAATCTGTCAGGATTGTGAACCGGCATCAGGGCAACGCAACACCGCGCTACCGCCCGAATGGCGAAACTGGTAGACGCATGGGACTTAAAATCCCCCGCTCGTAAGGGCGTGCCGGTTCGATTCCGGCTTCGGGCACCATCTTAAATCAAGGGTTTGCGGGCGAAAGCTGATGCAAGCCCTTGTTTGTTTCCGGTCCGCAATTTTGACAGTGGTCCGCAATTCACTTCGTTGGCATCACTTTCTTGCCCTTGCGATTCCGGATGTCCCGCTCGTCCATCATGCGGGTGTCTGTGACCCTTTGACCGGTCAGGTAGGTCAGGTCCATGGCGTCCTGTAACCCTGGGTCTGCTTTGTCGTAGACGCGTGTGAACAGCTCGTCTTCAACGTAGGTGTCCCGGCCGGTTTCTTTGTTGCCCTTGATGCCTGAGCAAGGGTTGGCAAGCGAGGTGTAGCCTTTGTCCCGGGCGTATTCCCAGATCGCACTGAGCAGGGCTTTCTTTCCGGGATGAGCTTGCGTAGAGCTGACATGGTCGTCTCCAGAGTGGCGGTGTGTTGATCCAACAAAACTCGGATGCACTCATCTACTCCGCTGGTTGCCGTTAGGCGCGAAGGGAAGTGAATTCAGGATTGGTCGCGAGATTGATGACTAGCTGCGCAGACTCACTGCGGTACGACACGCAGAAAAAAGCCCGCAAAAAGGCGGGCTTCAAGGGGTAGTCGTCAGAGGCAGTCGGATTTGCCTATCTGAAATTCGACTACCGGTGAACTGGTTGAATCTTTGTAGAGGAGGTCAATGGAAAGACCCGATTTCACGAATTGCCCCAAGCCTTTTTCATTACAAAATGCAGAAGCTGCAAGCGCTCTTGCGTCCTTGGCGAACTCATCAACATCAATTTCGTCTTTTGTAAATTTTCTGAGCGTGTAGGAGATACGCATGACCTCATCGCTGTAGGTCACAGAATCGACGCGAGTTGACTCGTCAGATACTTTTCCGGACTGGGCGCCCATGATGAGCGCGAGCCCTTTGAGCTGGCGTTCCCGCTCTTCCTTTTTCTCTTCCGGGGCAGATTGTGTGTGCCATACCTGAGCCAAGATAAAGAGCAACGCCGTTGCCGAAAAAAAGATTATCAATCCGCGATATTGTTTCAACTGAGATCACCATAGCAAAAGGCCATTGCTTATTTGACCATGCCGGTAACACCTTCTCAAGTTGGAGGAGTTGCTCTCTGAGGTCCCAATGAATTCGAATGCGATACCCTCACCGCAGTGGGGCGGTGAGGGTATCGCATTCGGTTGGTATCGAGGAAAAATCGGAGTTCGGCGGGTCGTTACTGGGAATTTGTACAGCAGCTGAGGCGGGGCTCATTGTGAAGGTTGGTGGCCAGGGGCTATCATTGGGGCTTCTGATTTATACCCAAGGAAGGTCGGTGAAAAAAGCTCTCTTCTGTGCCGCGTTATTGCTTCAATCTTGCAGCTCCCAGGTTCCCGCCCCAGTATCCCCGAAAGTTGAATTTGTGAAGGTGGATTACGATCCTGCAACTATGTCGAGAGTCCGTGTTTACGCCGGAGTTTCATTGCTAGAGGCGAGTTATAGCGTCGGATATTCCTGCGAAGAGTTGAGTGCCGAGTTACCGGTAAGACCAAAGAATAAACCTCGTTCAGAGGCGCATCTGCAGCGTGTACAGAGCAACTCAAAACTCAGCATCGGGATGCCCAGCTCATGGAGGCTCACCAACGGAACTGTTCCGAATGAAAAAATTTCGGAAATGGTGATCCCCGCTGGCAAACCCTTTGTAGTGGATATCAAATATGTCGGTGACGGTCTTTGCATGCCTCCTGCGAAGATATTCATTCCCGAGCCCGGGGTAGATTACGAGGCTCATTTGATATGGATTAATCAGGCCGGGAAGCGCAACTCTTGCGTAACAGTCGCTCACAGGCTAGACGACCTCCCACCGATCCAGCTTCCTACGATAAGATCAGGCACATGCGTTCAGCCGCACCCGGCCGAGAAGAAATGGGTTACACGCTGGGATTCGAAGTAAAGTTGATCCGGTTCCAAGCAACCGCCTGTATGCATTCAGTGCCAAGTCGATAACCTTGAATATCAAAGGCTTGCATGACATTTCTCATGCAAGCCCTTTTTCTTTGCTCCGCAAAAAATCCCCGCACTTTTGTCATTCCCGAGCATTCCAGACCCCGGTCGAAGCCGTGCGTCTGGCATAAGCACTGAAGTTATTGGCTGTTCGTCCCAAGGCTTGCCTTACCCCATCGGCAACAGCGGTATTACGCCCGTCCAGAACGGTGGTGAAGAGATAAAGCACCAGATCAACCCAGGGCGCTGGCAGTTGCGCATTTTCAAGTTCCTTGCGGTAACTCTCCGACGGCACTTGTATGAACTGGATATCGCGCCCTGTTGCCGAGCCGATCTCCTGAATTGCCTCAGCGAAGGTCAATGCTTTTGGCCCGGTCAGTTCAAAGAGTTTTCCAGCATGTCCGGGTTTTGTGAGTGCCTGCACGGCGACCTCGGCAATATCTTCTGCATCAACAAACGGTTCAGCGATATTGCCGACTGGCAACACGAGCTGACCTTCGATGATCGGCTCGAGGAAATGCGCTTCGCTGAAGTTCTGGAAAAACCAACTGGCACGCAGGACTGTCCAGTCGATACCGCTGTTCTGCACAATACGTTCAGCTTCTTGCGCTTCAATTTCACCGCGTCCTGACAGCAGTACCAAGTGTTTGACGTGGTGCTCGACGGCGAGCGAAACGAACGCCTGCAGAGTTTCCAAGGCGCCGGGCATGGCGAGATCGGGCTGATAGGAGATATAGACTGCGCGCGCGCCCGTCAGAGCTGCGCTCCAGGTTGAAGGATTGTCCCAATCGAATGGAATGGGTGCATTGCGTGAGCCTGGTCGAACCGGATGTCCTTCTTCGATCAGTCGTTTGCTGATGCGGCTTCCGGTTTTTCCGGTAGCGCCGAGTATCAGAAAGGATTGGGTTTCTGAGCTTGTCATGATCATCTCTCTGTTAACGTGAGCATCTCTCACAAAAAATACGATAGATGCTCACGTTATGCCGTCAAGAAAAGCCCGCCCTCAGCCGACGACAGGTCATTTGTTGAGCGTCACCGATTTAGGTAAAAGAATTGAGAGAGTCGGCGAGGGTTGGATGCAGTATTTCCCGAAGCGACATACGCTTGAAGGTTTCGACCAGTCGCTTACCTTCTGCCTCGGAGCAGGAAATGGCCAGGCGCATCGTTGATTCACCCAGTTGCCAGACCAGAAATGCCGCATCACTCACTTGTTGTTCATTGGCGTCAGGAAAGGCGCGCAGCACCGCACGGGTCAACATTTGCGCCGCGATGCGACTTTCCTGCAGTTCCAGATCCAGCAGCTGTTTGTCGGCCTGCATGCCTGACCAGATATCGCGCATGACCGGTTCTGCCGTGATGACCTGGTAGTACAGATCCAGCAGTTCCGAATAAGCGACTTCCAGCGATTGGGAATCGTGGACCTTCTCCAGAGCAACCTGAATGCAGCGACGGCTTTCGGCGTTGTAACGCTGCGCGAGGCTGAGGATGATCGAGCTTTTGTCTGGAAAATACTGATAGAGAGAACCGATTGATATCTCGCAGAGTGAAGCGATTTCGCTCATCTTCAACTGATCGCTGCCCTTGCTGGCGATCAGCCGTGTAGCCACGCCGAGAATCCGTTCCTGCCGTTCACGGCTGCGTTTTTGCGACGGATTGCGGCGAGGTGAGGGGGGCGCTCCGAAGTTGTCTTCAGGATCAAGGGATGTTTGCACGCTGAGTTACCGAAACTGGAACCGACAGGACTCACCATAGCATCGGCAGAGCTACACAGTAATAAACACATCAGCAGAAATGGGCCGAACAGACGGCCCATTGTGTTACCGGTCTAGACGAAGGCTTGCCCGGTAAAACCCCTTGGCAGACGCTGGAGGCCAGTCATCGCCGTCAGGCGTTCGATCCACTCGGAACGCCAACTGGATGCATGGTTCGTTGCCTTGGCATGGCGAGCGGCCCGGCGCGCCGCATTGCGCTGGTCCTTGCGTGCGTTTTTATAAGCGTCGGTGTTGCGGCAGCTGCGGCACTTGACGCGATTGAGTTCGGGGCTGGAGCTGAGGTTGTTGCCCTTGTGACCACAGGCCAGATGCCCGTCGACTTTGAAGTGAATGACCATGAGACGCCTCCTTGGTGACGTGTAAAGGGTTTGACCTTTCACCACCAAGGACGTTCTTTTTTGCAGGCATTGTGCGAATCAGGTGGATCACCTGAAGCGTGGCAGCGGCCGATCGACAGGTTTGAGCGACGAGAGGGTGCTGCGAATCAGCGGCGTATCCTTTTCGATGTCGTTCAATCGGTCGCGGATGCGCAGGGCGGTCGGGTGTCCGCCTTGATGATCGACCCAGTCGGCGATCTCTTTGCAGGCTGCGGCAAGGCGTGCCTCCCGGGCCTCGAGCAAGGTGAGGAGAGTGGTGATGGACTCTCTTTCGGACATGGAACACCTCCGTTCAGGAAACCGCTCTGAGGCAGCAAAAAGCCCGCGAAGCGCGAGCTCTCTGCCGTTGGGGCGCTGCTCCTTCAGCTGGTTTGAGTATAGACCCGTAAATGACAGCTATCAGCCCGAAGACTCACAGTCCGTCACTCGTGAGCTGACGGCATTCAGTCGCTGGCATTCTCGCCGGGCGTCCTCTTCCAGATCGTAACCATCCCCGATGAAACCGCCGGTACGCGTGTCACTGATGCGATACCAACTGGTGGCCTCGGCGGGTTCGTGGAGACTTTCTCCTGCGCGGCGACCGTGAATGATGATCTTGTTGCAACGCTTCACGACGAATATGTCTTCCATGGCGTCACCGCAGCTGATTCATATCAGATCTACTATAGAAGCCCTGACAAATCGTGCAAAAAATAGTCAGGTCAGTTCGTCGGTTGAAGTAACCAACCGGAACGGTGCCAGTTCAGAAAGTGTGTCGGTTCCAGCGCCTTGAGGAAGTCCTGGTCGTGCGAAACGGCAACTATCGCTCCCGGAAATCTCTGCAAAGCTCGTTCGAAAGCTTCCACCGAGGGCAGGTCCAGATGATTGGTCGGTTCGTCCAGCAACAGCAATTGCGCGGGGTCTGTTCTCCACAATGCCAGCGCCAGTGCGGCTTTCAGGCGTTCGCCACCGCTCAATGAAGCGCAACACCCCGTGGCGCGACGAGCATCCAGTTGCAGGTGAGCGAGGTTACTGCGCAGCGTACCTTCGTCCAGTCCCGTGCCCTGCGTCATCAACTGTTCGGTGATCGAGCGCTGATCGTCCAGTTGGGCCAGTTGCTGATCAAGAAACGCGAAAGGAACGTGAGTCGTGGCGACTCCGCCGATTGGTGCCCATTGCCCGGCCAGCACTTTCAGCAGGGTCGATTTGCCGCACCCGTTGGGACCGCTGACAGCGATTCGCATCGGACCACGGATCACCAGGCTCAGGCGGCTCGTTGCTGCTGCGCGGGGCAGCCACGGCAATCCGGCTTCAATCAGTGTGCAAACCTGACGATTGTTCGGCACGGTGCTTCCGGGCAGGTTGACCAGCACACTGTCGGCGGGTTGTACCTTGGCGTATGCCTCCCGTACCTGGGCGTCCAGCTCGGACTTGCGTGCCTGATGGCCCTGCCTGACGTGCCCCATGATTTCCCGGGCGGCGCCTTTGATCGCCACATATTCGAAACTGGCAATGTTGGCGGTTTCGGCTTTGCGTCGGGAATTGGCTGCATGGCGTTGTATCGTGTCGTGTTCACGCCGCAACCGTACGTGTTCACGCTGGCGTTCGCTTCGGGCTTGATCGAGACGCGCTTGTGCCGCTGCCTGATGAATCCGTTGATGCTCACGGAACGCCGAATAATTGCCGCGGAAGTCATTTGCCTCCACGCCATTCAATTCGACAATCCGTTGCATGGCATCGAGCAGTTGCCGGTCATGGCTGACGATGATCAGCCCGCTGTGCCAGCGCGCCAGTGAGTTCATCAGCCATTGCCGTCCCGATGAATCCAGATGGTTAGTCGGTTCATCAAGGACCAGCAACGAAGCCTGACTCAAAAATGCGCCGATCAGTGCGACTCGTGCTTGCTGGCCGCCACTGAGTTGTTCGGTCAAGTCAGTGAGTGCGACCTCGGCCAGCCCGGCGTCATCGAGCAGGCGCCGCAATCGCTCCGCGAGATCCCATTGTTCGCCAATGAGGTCGAAATCCTCGAGGGATGCGCAGCCCTGGCTCATTCGTTCCAGGGCCTGAAGAGTGGCGGCGCTGCCGGTGGTCTCGGCGACCGTCTCGCCAGGTGCGGCGACCCAGGTTTGCGCTACGTAGGTTGTGGCCACTGTGCGCGTCACGCTGCCGGTGGTGGGCTGCCATTGTCCGGTGATCAAGCGCGCCAGTACGCTTTTGCCGACACCATTGCGCCCGACGATGGCGGTCGGCGTGTGATCGAATTTCAAATCGAGTGCATCGAAAATCGTCTCGCCATTGGCGAGCTGGAAACCTAGCTGATTCAGGGAGACGAGGGCAGGCGTACGCGAGACGTGAGTCATCGGCACCTCCAAAAAATGTCGTGAAAACAGACAAGCGCCCGGAAAGGCGTGTCGCGATTACATTTTTGAAGGCTTAGTTGTTCACTTTCTGCGGTCGTCCTTGGGAGGGGAAGCTCGATAGCCTAGTCGAGACGCTCGACCGCTTCAAGCCATGTCAGACATGCGCTCAAGAAATAGCGCCAAGGCGACTTCTTCCTTGCGCAGACCTTTGCGGATCCTCGGCTTTGGCAGCTCCGCCAGTGCGCCCAGCATGAAATGCTCCACCACGGCCGGGTGGATATAGCATTTGCGGCACACCGCCGGCGTGTTGCCCAATTGCCTCGCCACACCTTTGACCATCTCCACCACATGCCGCTTGGCCTCGGCTTCCGACTCCCATTGCAACTCCCGCAACACCGCCAGGGCGAGGGCGCTGCCGGCCCAGGTCCGGTAGTCCTTGGCGGTGAAATCCGCGCCAGTCAGGGTTTGCAGGTAAGTGTTGACGTCGGAAGAGCTGACGGTGTGCCGCTCGCCGTTTTCATCGAGATACTGAAACAGGTTCTGCCCTGGGATTTCCAGGCAGCGCTTGATGATCCGCGCCAGGCGCCGGTCTTTCACGGTGATCTGGTGCTCGATACCGCTCTTGCCGCGAAACTGGAACAGGATCGCGCTGCCATTGATCTCGACATGCCGGCTGCGCAAGGTGGTCAGGCCGTACGATCGATTGTCCCGTGCGTATTGCGTATTGCCGACGCGAATCAGCGTGGCATCGAGCAGCGTGATTACCGTAGCCATGACCTTGTCGCGGCTGAACCCCGGCGCGTCCAGCAGCACCTCCAGTTGTTTGCGCAGCTTCGGCAGCGCCATGCCGAACTCGCGCAGTCGCGAGTATTTGTCGGCATCGCGCACTTCGCGCCAGCGTGGGTGATAGCGGTATTGTTTGCGCCCGCGAGCATCGCGGCCGGTGGCTTGCAGGTGGCCGCGAGGGTCCGCGCAGATCCACACATCGGTGTAGGCCGGCGGCACAGCCAGCGCATTGATGCGTTTGATTTCATCAGGATCGCGGATGCGCTGGCCAATTGCGTCGAAGTAGCAGAACTTGCCGCGCAGCTTCTTGCGGGTAAGTCCCGGCTGGGTGTCATCGACGTAATGCAGGTCCGAAGGCAACACATCGGTCAGCGCAATATCGGGCATGGCGGGGTTCCTGGGCGGCAATCGGGCTGTTACAGCGATTGACCGCAGGCCCCGGCAGTCGTGCCGACCGATTTATGCCAGAACCGCGACAGCCTTGATCTGTGCCCATAATTGTTGGCCGGCATGTACACCAAGCTGGTCCCGTGAGTAGCGGGTAATACGGGCCAGCAGCGGCGTGCCGCCCGCATCGAGGCGAATCAGTACATGAGCGGCATTGTCGGCGGGCATTTCGCTGACCACCGTGACCGGCAACCGATTGAGGATGCTGCTGTGCTCGGTGTTATGCAGGGTCAGGCTGATATCGCGAGCCTGCACTTTGCAGCGCAGTGCCTGGCCGATCTCCATGGGGGAGTGAGTCACGCGAATGCTCAACAACGTGTCGGGCAATTGCAGGCAGAGCAATTGGTAGTCGTGATCGTAGGAAATGACTTGCCCCTCGATCACGACGCCAGCGTCATCGCCCATTGCCAGAGGCAAATCGAGGCGCGCCAGGGTTTCGCCGATGGGGCCGCTGGCCAGCGCTTTACCGTTGTCGAGCAGCACCAGATGATCGGCCAGTCGCGCGACTTCATCCTGGGCGTGACTGACATACAGAACCGGGATATCGAGTTCGTCGTGCAGCCGTTGCAGGTAAGGCAGGATTTCGCTTTTGCGCTGACTGTCGAGGGCGGCCAGCGGTTCGTCCATCAACAGCAGCTTCGGGCTGGTCAGCAATGCTCGGGCGATGCCGACGCGCTGACGCTCACCGCCGGACAGATGCTGGGGATGACGCTCCAGTAAATGGCCGATTCCCAATAGTTCGGTGGCTTGCGCCATGTCGACCCGGCGTTGATTCCTGGCAATCCGTTTAAGGCCGAATTGCAGGTTGGTCAGCACCGAGAGATGCGGAAACAGGCTTGCTTCCTGAAAGACATAGCCGAGCGCACGCTTGTGCGGCGGGACGAAAATGCCTTTCTCGCTGTCCTGCCAGACTTCGTCATTGATTTGCACAAAGGCGTTCGAGGCCCTTTCAAGTCCGGCGATGCAGCGCAGGCAGGTGGTCTTGCCGGAGCCTGATTGCCCGAACAATGCGGTCACGCCACGACCGGGCAGGTGCAAGTCAACATCCAGGCCGAAGCCTGAGTAAGCGAGTTTCAAGCGTGCTTCAATCATCGATCAGCTCCAGCCTGCGCGAGACTTGCGGCTGGAATAGAGCGCCAGCAACACCAGGAACGAAAACACCAGCATTGCTCCGGCGAGCCAATGGGCCTGTGAATATTCCATGGCTTCGACATGGTCGTAGATTTGCACCGAGACCACCCGGGTCTTGTCTGGAATATTGCCGCCGATCATCAGTACCACGCCGAATTCGCCAACCGTATGGGCGAAGCCGAGGATCGCCGCGGTAACGAAGCCAGGGCGCGCGAGCGGCAGGATGACGCTGAAAAAAGTGTCCCAGGGATTGGCGCGCAAAGTCGCGGCCACTTCCAGTGGGCGAGTGCCGATGGCGGAGAAGGCGTTTTGCAACGGCTGCACCACAAAAGGCATGGAATAGAGCACCGAACCGATGACCAGTCCGGTAAAACTGAAGGTGAGCGTGCCAAGCCCCAGCCACTGGGTGAAATGCCCAAGAAAGCCATTCGGCCCCATTACCAGCAACAGATAGAAACCAATGACGGTCGGCGGCAACACCAGGGGCAGGGCGACGATGGCCCCGATGGGGCCGCGCAGCCAGGAACGGCTACGCGACAACCAAAGGGCAATCGGAGTGCCGATGACCAGCAGGATCGCGGTGGTCAGGGACGCCAGTTTCAGGGTCAGCCAGATCGCCGCGAAATCGGCACTCGTCAGCGACATTTACAGCTGATAACCGTAGGACTTGATGACCGCAGCGGCTTTCGGGCCTTTGAGGTAGTCAACCAGTGCCTTGGCAGCGGCGTTGTCCTTGCCTTTGTTCAGAATGACGGCGTCCTGCTTGATAGGGTCGTGCATGCTCGCCGGAACGATCCAGGCCGAACCGCTGCTGACCTTGCCGTCCTTGTAGATCTGCGAGAGGGCAACGAACCCCAGCTCGGCGTTGCCGGTGGATACGAACTGGTAGGCCTGAGTGATGTTCTGGCCTTCGACGATCTTGGCTTTGGTCGCTTCAGTCAGTTTCAGTTTTTCCAGCACCTGGGTGGCCGCCAGGCCATACGGCGCGGCTTTCGGGTTGGCGATGGACAGGTGTTGGTATTCGTTTTTCTTCAGGACGTCGCCTTTGGCATCGACGTAACCTTCCTTGGCCGACCACAGCGCCAGGGTGCCGATGGCGTAGGTGAAGCGCGAACCTTTGACGGTGTCGCCTTCCTTTTCCAGTTTTTCAGGCGTGGTGTCGTCAGCGGAGAGGAACACCTCGAACGGTGCGCCGTTCTTGATCTGGGTGTAGAACTGCCCGGTGGCGCCATAGGCTGCGACCAGTTTGTGCCCGGTGTCTTTTTCGAAATCGGCGGCGATTGCCTGGATCGGTGCAGTGAAGTTGGCCGCGACGGCAACTTGCACTTCATCCGCCTGAACAGCGCCGACGGCGAATACCGCAAGCAGGGAGGCCAGGCAGGTAGGGGCAAAACGTGAGGCACGAATGGTCATGTAACAGCTCCGTTGTTGGCAGGTGCACTGGGCAGTTGTTGTTAGAGGGGTAGACTGCGCCGATGCGAGGGGGTGAATCGCTATATAGCTGAATATATAGCGAAATGCTTCCAAACGGAAAGTGCTGGTTTCAAGTGGGCAGGTGAGGGCATGGAATCCCTCGGTCTGCCGTGCCTTTACCGAGCGAGTTTCGCGAGCGCTCCTTCCGCCAGTTGCCGGGTCAGTTCAGCACTGCTCAACTCCTTGCCCAGTGTGAATGCCTGACCGGCCCACAGGTTGCTGAAGTCGGCCTCGTCCTTTGCGCGCAAGGGCATCAGAGCACCGCCGGCCAGCGGAAACGCCGGTGCCTTGGCCGACATTGGTCCCACTTCGCGCATCACTCGATTCAGGATTCCCCGTGCCGGGCGCCCGGTGAACAGGTTGGTGATTGCTGTTTCACTGTCTTTTGCCGTGCGCAGCGCCTTGTGATGAGAGGCGCTGACTTTGGCTTCCGGGGTAAACAGATAAGCCGTGCCGACCTGCACGGCCGATGCACCGAGCATGAAAGCCGCTGCGACGCCTCGTGCATCGGCGATGGCGCCTGCGGCAATCACCGGCACTTTGACCGCGTCGACGATTTGCGGCACAAGGGCAAACGTTCCGACCTGGCTGCTCAGGTCATCGTTGAGGAACATGCCCCGGTGCCCGCCGGCCTCATAGCCCATGGCGATGATTGCGTCGCATCCGTTCTGTTCCAGCCAGATGGCTTCATCGACGTTGGTGGCCGATGACAGGATTTTCGCGCCGGTGGCCTTGACCCGGTCCAGCAGGGATTTTTCCGGCAGGCCGAAGTGGAAACTCACCACTTCCGGGCGAAACTCTTCAAGCACTTCGCAAGCGGCTGCATCAAATGGTGCACGGTTGGATACTGGCGTCGGAGCGTCGAAATCGGCACCCAGTTCGCGGTAGTAGGGTTCCAGCAGATTCTTCCAGTCCCGTGCCCGCTGTTCATCGGCGGCCGGTGGCTGGTGGCAGAAGAAATTGACGTTGAACGGTTTGTCGGTGCCCTGACGGATAGTCTTCAGTTCTTCGCGCAATTTCTCGATGCTCAACATAGCCGCCGGCATCGAACCCAAGCCGCCCGCGTTGCACACAGCGATGACCATCGACGAGTTGGTGGCACCGGCCATAGGGCCCTGGATGATCGGCAGTTCGATGCCGAGCAGGTCAAGAATGCGCGTATCTGGCCATTGGTTCATGGAAAGGACTCCGAAGGACAAAGCAGGGCAGAGAAGCTGAAGCCGGTTTTTTTACCAGCAAAACCGGGTTCAGGGCCAGCCAAGATTTATAGTCTTGCGGGATTCGGCTCAGCGTCGATGAAGTCCGCCACCACCGCCTCCCCCGAATGAATGGTTCATGAACTGCGAGGAGTTGTGGAAGTTGTTCAACCGTTGATTGCCAACGTTACGCGCCGCCGAATCGCGGTTGAGGTTCTGCAACTGAGTATTGTTGTTGATCGGCGCTCGTGTCGTGCCTCCCTTGACCATCGACTGCCAGCCATCATCGGTTTTCTTGTAGACGTTACCGTCATGCCCGGCGTAAACGTTGTCGCCAACCCGCGCGGCGCCGCTGTTGCGCCCATGGATACCGCCGTACTGCGTGGTGTTGCCGGTGTTCGGGTTGTAGACGGCACCACGATTGGCCGTGACCTGAGTGCCATTTCGAACATTGCCGGCCGTAACACGCCCTCCGGCAATTGCACCGCCGTTGGGCCCGACCACTTCACCACTGCGGCCGGCTGCATAGTTGCCGGTGTAGACATTGTGTACCGCACCGCGCTGACCTGCCGTCGCAATCCCGGTCCGTGAGTTATAGGAAGAGCCGACCTGACCGGCCCAGCGGTTGCCGGTCCAGGCGTTGTAGCCCGCGCCATAGCGGCTGACCGTCGCCCGGTCGCCCCATTGCCGATAGATGTTGCCGGTAGTGCCGGCCCAGCCGCCCGGCCCCCAGGTCACGGCGCCGCCGTGATAACCGTAGGCTGCGCCTCCCCAGGCCAATGGCGCCGGATACAGATGTGGCCCCCACGCGTAACCCCAGCCGTAATTGCCCCACCATGGATAGGCGCCCCAGCCCCAACCCATGGCGACAGTGCTGCCGCCCCAGCTCCAGCCGAAGCCGAAACCGAAGGACCAGCCCGTCCATGGCGTATAGCGAGTGGCGACGCCAAAACCGTAAGTCACCGGCGGCCCGTACCAGACAGTGCCCACCCAGGGTGTGTACGGATAGCCCGTGCCGTAGACCACGACACCGGTCGCTGGATCCAGCGTCGAGCCTTGATAGCCCGGGGTATAGCCGACGACGACCGTGTCACCACTGGATTCATAGACTTTGACGTAAGTGAGGTAATGCATCGGCGAGTTCGGCGGAATCGAATAAATCACCGCTGGCACCGAACTGGCGACGGCCCACGGCCCGGTCACTGCGGTTGCGACGAACCAGATGCCGTTTTCCACCGCGTACCAACTGTTGCTGTCGACCCGGATGATCGGCGTCGCACTGTTGATCACATACTGAAGCGGGGTGCCGCTGATGGCTTTGAGTTGAGGTTCACCATCGAATTGCGGCGAAGTCATTTTGACCGCGCTTTTCTTGATCGCCGACGTCTGCGGGATCATGGCGGCAATGGCTGCTTCCTTGGCCTGCGGTGTCCCGGCGACCGAGGCTTTGACGTTCTCCTTCGGACTATCGTCAGGGATGTTGGCGAAATCTGCCGGCAGCTTGTCCGCCGGGGTAAATGTCCACGGTCCGTTCATGTCAGCGGCACGGAACCATCGGCCGGAGATCAGCACATAACTGTTCTGGTCACCGATTTCCTTGAAGATGTGCCCGGTGGTGTTGCTGACATACAGCAATTGCGTGCCCTGGATCGGCAGCCACTGCGGCGCACCGTCGGTGACGATCAGCTCGGTCGGGGTCATGGCCACGAAGATCTTCGGCTGCGGCGATTTGGCCAGACTCGGTACTTTGTCCTTCGGATCGCTTTGCCCGGTGAGCAGATCCACTTGCCGACTCTCGATCGCGGCTTTCTTGGCTTTCTCCAGATCCGCCAAGGGCGAGGACAGCAGGGTGTACGGCCCTGTCAATTGATCGGCAACCATCCAGCCGTCGAACACGTGCAGATAGTGTTTGCCCTGGGCGTCCTTGAGCAGCAGAGGACGAGTGTTGATGACCCGTTGCAATCCGGTGCCGTCGACCGGGCGATACGCGGCCTCACCGTCGATATAAACGAGCATGGCCGGCACATCAGAACTGATGATGGTCGGTGGCGTGTTTTCCAGGGGCGCCGTGTCGGCTTTCTGTTCGGCGGCCAGTACGCCGACGGCAGCCTCCAATTGATCCTGGGAGATGGTTTTCTTGCGTTTGGCCGCATCGTTTTGCAGTGTCGTGATCCACGTCTCTGCCTGGCTGGCGTCGGCAGGGAAATCGGCCTTGATGATCTTGTACTGGTCGAGCATGACCCAGCGGGTCGCCTTGTCGACCAGTGTGTGAGCGCTGAACTGGACGATCCCGTAAGTCGCCTTGCCGTCGGCATCGGTCGCCTCGACGGCGGCGCGGGCCTGCAAGGTGTAGCCGTCCCAGCTGTCGAGCTGGGGCTGGTACACGGTGAGTTTTGACTTGCCGCTGGTGATGACCTGCGGCCACGTCGGCTCAACGGCAGCGGCGTCTGCCTGCTTGGCCGCAGGCGCCGCCCACGCGCTGTTGAATGCCAATAGACAGAGCATCAGCCAGGCAAGAAAAGGGCGGGCGCGGGACATTGTCAGCTCCATCGACAAAGGCTTCTCGGGGATAACTGGAAGCAGTCGAAAAAGCATAGTCGCCCGATCTGGAATCACCCGGCGGATTCAGCGATTGGCGGAAAGTCGAGTGGGGCAAAATGTTGCAGTGTGCTATTTGAATGCCACGACCCCTGAATCCTTCCCCTGAGAGGCAGTCATGTTCAACGGCATTCTGATCGACAAAGACGACAGCGGTTATCGCGCCAGCCTGCAGACAATCGACGAGCAGCAGTTGCCTGAAGGCAATGTGACGGTGCGCGTCGCGTACAGCACGCTCAACTTCAAGGATGGGCTGGCGATTACCGGCAGCAGCCCGGTGGTGCGCAAGTTTCCGATGGTGCCCGGGATCGATCTGGCGGGTACGGTCGAAGTCAGTTCGCATCCCGACTACAAGGCTGGCGATCAGGTGCTGCTCAACGGTTGGGGCGTGGGTGAAAACCACTGGGGCGGGCTGGCACAGAAGGCGCGGCTCAACGGCGACTGGCTGATTCCGTTGCCCAAGGCATTTTCCGCCGCGCAATCCATGGCAATCGGCACCGCGGGCTACACGGCGATGCTTTGCATCATGGCGCTGGAGCGCAATGGCGTGACGCCAGAACAGGGTGAAGTGTTGGTGACCGGCGCCAATGGCGGGGTCGGCAGCTTTGCCATTGCCTTGTTGCACAAACTTGGCTATCGCGTGGTGGCATCCACCGGGCGGGTGTCGGAGCATGAATATCTGCAACGACTGGGCGCCAGCGAAATCATTGATCGTGCGACCTTGTCCGAGCCCGGCAAACCCTTGGCGAAGGAGCGCTGGGCTGCGGTGATCGATTCGGTCGGCAGTCATACGTTGGCCAATGCCTGTGCGAGTACCCGCGCCGAAGGCACCGTTGCGGCATGCGGTCTGGCTCAGGGCATGGACTTTCCGGCATCGGTGGCCCCGTTCATCTTGCGTGGCGTGACGCTGGCCGGCATCAACAGCGTGACCCAGCCCATGGCCCGCCGAATCGAGGCCTGGACGCGTCTGGCCAAGGATCTGGATTTCGCCCTGTTGCCCCTGATCAGCCACGAAATCGGCCTCAGTGACGCCATTGAGGCGGCCCCCAGATTGCTCGCCGGACAGTTGCGCGGACGGGTTGTCGTGGATGTCAATCGCTGACACATTAAGCGCCATCGCGGACCTGCCGGGCCGCACTTCAAAAAAAGGAGTGGCACTTCGATGGATTTACAACAACAGCACGTTGAGTCGTTCACGGTCTCAGGCTTGCGCGTTCGAACCACCAACGCCGCAGAACACAAGGCCGAGTCGGCGAAAATCGGCCCGATGTGGGGCGAGTTCTTCGGCAGGAATCTGGCGCAGGCCATTCCCGGCAAGCAGCCCGAATCGCCGATTTACGGGGTGTATTCCGCCTACGAGTCGGATGCCTCGGGTGCCTTCGATGTGACCGCCGGCGTTGCTGTCGTTGATCCGCAAAGCGATTTCGAAACAATCCGGATCGAGAGCGGCGAGTATCTGGTTTTTCAGGGGCAGGGCGCGTTGCCTGCCGCCGTCATCGCCACCTGGGGCCGGATCTGGAAACACTTTGAAGCCAATCCGCAGATCCAGCGCCGCTACGCCACCGACTTCGAGGCCTACCTGGGCCCCGAGTCGGTAGCCATCTACATCGGCATTCGTTAAGACCGGGTTTCCCGGGACAACAGCTCACGCTTGCGTTCCACGCCCCAGCGATAGCCCGAGAGATTGCCGTCGCTGCGCACCACACGGTGGCAAGGAATCGCCACCGCGAGGCTGTTGGCGCCGCAAGCCTGAGCCACCGCCCGAACTGCTTTGGGCGAGCCGATGCGTTGAGCGATGTCGGCGTAACTGGCGGTGCTGCCGACCGGAATTTCGCGCAGTGCCTGCCAGACCCGTTCCTGAAACGCGGTGCCCCGCACATCCAGTGGCAGGTCGAGGCCGATGGCCGGTGCTTCGATGAAGCCGACGACATGGGCGATCAGTTGTTCGAACTCGGCATCAGCCCCGATCAGGTTTGCCCGGCGAAACTGATCCTGCAGGTCACAGACAAGCTGATGAGGGTCGTCCCCCAACAGAATCGCGCAGATCCCCCGGTCACTCTGTGCCACTAGAATCGCGCCGAGCGAACATTGGCCGACCGCAAAACGAATGTCGTTGTTTTGCCCGGCGGCCCGGAAATCGCCGGGTTTCATGCCCAGCAACTGGTCTGCAGACTCGTAGAAGCGGCTGTTCGAGTTGAAACCGGCGTCGTACAGCGCATCGGTCACCGAATCGCCATCGGCCAGACGTTGCCGCACTCTGCGGGAGCGGTGTGCGGCGGCGTAACCTTTGGGTGTCAGGCCGGTGGCAGCCTTGAACACTCGATGGAAATGAAAGGAGCTCAGGCCGGCAGCCTCGGCCAGTTCGTTGAGTGCCGGCAGGGTTTCGGCGCTTTCGATCTGCCGGCAGGCCGCGGCTACGGTCGCGGCATGTTGTGCGGCCACGTCGCTCTGGTCCTTGCTCGCCCGTTTGCTGGGGCGATATCCCGCCGCTTCAGCCTCCTCGGCGGTGTCGAAGAATTCGACATTCTGCGGCTTCGGCAGGCGCGCCAGGCTGCTCGGGCGGCAATAGATGCCGGTGGTCTTCACGGCATAGACAAATTGACCGTCCGCACGTGGGTCGCGGGCGACGACAGCGGCCCAGCGTGGATCGTCTTGAGTGTTCAAAGGGGTCGAAAGCGTTTTCATGATGGAGAGTCCGTTGACCTGTTGAATTTCAGGTTAACCAGTGCCGCCAACCGTAACACTCCGGCCCTTGCGGTCAAATTCCGTTGGGTTATCCAGCGGTGCGAAACGTCAGGTTGAAACGCTGTTCGCCCAGTTGCGGATGCCGGCCGTATTTGATCGGCAGGATGCCGTGGTAGCGCAGCCGGTCGACGCCGCCCCAGATCACCATGTCGCCGTGCAACAGCGAAATGCGCTGACTCTTGTCGCTACGGGCGAAACCGCCGAACAGGAACATGGCGGGCAAGCCCAATGACAGGGACACGATAGGTGCGGCGTAGGAATGTTCGTCTTTGTCCTGATGCAATGACATTTTTGCGCCGGGGACATAGCGGTTGATCAGGCAGGAGTCCGGTATGAAGTCGGAAAATCCGCCTTGCTTCGCCGCTGCCTGGGCCAATTCGCGAAAGACTTCAGGCATTTGCGGCCAGGGCTGGTGGCTGATTGGATCTTCGGCCGAGTAGCGGTAACCGCTGCGATCGGTGATCCAGCCCAAAGCGCCGCAGCTGCTGGTGGCCACCGACATGCTGAAGCCGCCGGGTGTCATCATGTGCCGCAACGGGGCGCGTTCGATGACCGATTCCAGCGCCGGCAGCAATTGCTCGATACGGGACAGGGCGAAGCCACGCAAGACCCAGGATTGCTCTCCAATCTGCTCGGAGCGGTGTGGCTGCTCGGTGTCGGCGAAGAGGTCGAAATTGCTGTGCATGATGGTCAGGTTGCGTCGTGGAAGATGATGCCGAGAGTATGCCGTTTTCCGCTGTGCAGGCGACTCACGCCGTGGCGCATGGTGACCCGATAATCGCCGCGCACGCCTTTGACCGGACGCTGGTTGACGGCAAAGATCAAGGCGTCACCTTTTCTCAGGTCCATCACCAGCGGGCGAGACTGCATTCTCGGACGTTGCTCGGTCAGGACGAATTCACCGCCGCTGAAGTCTTCTCCCGGTTGCGACAGAAGAATCGCCACTTGCAGCGGGAAGACGTGTTCGCCGTACAAATCCTGATGCAGACAGTTGTAGTCCTGTGGACCGTATTGCAGCAAGAGCGGGGTAGGCCGCAGTTGACCGGCGGCGTGACAGCGCGCGAGAAACTCGCTGTGCAGGGGTGGAAATCGTTGCGGCAAACCCATTCGTTCGTGCCAGCGGTTGGCCAGGGGAACGAGTCGCGGATAAAGCGCATTTCGCAGGCGCTCAACCACCGGAGGCAGTGGGTAGCGCAGATATTTGTATTCACCGCGACCGAAGCCGTGGCGGGCCATGATGACGTGCGAGCGGAACGGTTCGCCTTGCGGGTAAAGCGCGCTCAGGCGCTCGCAGGTTTCCGGGCGCAACAACGAGCGGATGACGACACAGCCGTCCTGATCCAGCTGTTGTTCCAGTGCGACCCAGTCGAACCTGTCGAGGGGAGAGTCGGGTGACATCGGCATGCTGATTCCTTGGTGCTTGTCCAGGCAATCCGTCTAGGCAGCCCGCGAGGCCGGAACACTCCGGCGCTTGCGGTCGAATTGTCACCCGTGTCTTACAAGGCCTTGCTGACGCTGATATCGCTGATCACATCGCCGCTTTGGCCGTGCAGGGCATCCAGTGCAGCCTTGGCTTCTTCCGCCGTGCCGTTTTCCAGTTGGGCGAATTCGAAGCGGCGCTCGCCGTTGAGTTTGTACTTGATGACGTATTTGGTCGTTTGAGCCACGGTCATGCTTACCTGTTTACGTTGAGGGGCCGATCAGCTGAGTTTCGAGCTGGAACGACGGATGATCTTGATCGAGTGCGTCAGGGTCGGCTTGCGGGTCACGCTGATTGCGCGGCGGCTGACGGTGTCGATGGTGATGTTCCAGAAACCGGTGCTCGGCGCCGTGATGCGGGCCGGGAAGGTATCGAATGCGCCACCGTGGTAGGTGTGACGGCCGCCGTTCTTGAAGCTGCGGAAGTTGGCGTCGTTCATCAGACGGATGTTGCAGGTTTGCGAGCATTGGATGACGACGATGTCGTCTTCGTTGAGGTGCTCGCGCTGGTGAATAAATTTCATGGGCGCCTCCAGAAGGGCTTTTTCTACAAAATCAAAACGATAGCAAGGTCGATTGGCGGCAGTTTATCAGTCCGGACAGGTTATTATCCGGCCGTCGGGCGCTGCTTTGACAATTAAAAACAGTTATTCGCGATTCCATGTGCGTTAAATGCAATGAGCCTCGGAGAAAATTGGCATTCGTGCTGTCCGACGGTCTTTATAGGAGATTCTGTATGAAGTGGGGTGTGGTCATTGTGCCGTTGGCATTGGCGATGGGTGGTTGCGCAAGCGTTTCAGAGATTAATGAAACGTTGCCGACCATGAACGTCATTTCCGGCAAGAAGCCCCACGAATACGCGCAGTGCCTGGCTGACAAGCTGGCGCAAAGCCGCGGGGCCCTGCAAATGGAGCCGCATAAGGACGGGGTTCGGGTGATCGTGCCGGGGAAATTGTCATCCGGCCCGGCGGCGGTGTTTGACATCGAGGATCGCTCCGGCGGCAGCAGTATCAAGTTGCATGAACGCATGTCCAATGTGCCGATACGTCCACGGGACGTACGCAATGCCGCCACGGCGTGCATTTCCGGCTGATAAACTGTCAGTCATCGGTATTGATGCCGTCCAGGTCAAGCCTGGGCGGCATTGTCATTTCTGGAGATGTGCATGAAGCGGGAGCAGGTGCGCGAGCGCCATAAAGAAGGGCTGATTGCGGCCACGCATGTGATTCAGAACCCGGCGAATCCGGGTGAGTGGATCGTGTTTTTCAAGAAAAGCGCCGGGCGCAGTTATTTTCTGGTGGATGAAAACGACGAAGTCGAATCGTTTGGCCGTCTGGATGACCTGATTGAGGTCGTTCGCGGGCTGGGGATCAAGTTCGCCGAAATCCACATGTAAAACCTACTTGCAGACCACTACGACGCTGCGAGTCTTGTAATTACCGACGTCGACACCCAGGGTTTTGTCGCTTTCCTTCGGCGCAGGCGTACCTTCCGTCCCAACGATGCGATAGCCGGTTCCGGCGCAGGAGGCATCGGCCTTTTCATAGCAACTGGCCCAGGAGTTCGCCTCGCCGGAGCAGTCAATGCTCAGGCCTTGTTCACCGTTGTTCAGATAAGTCGTTTCGGACGTGGCGCAGCCGGCCAGGGCCAGAAGCGCAATCAGTGGCAGCATGCGGTGCAGGGTACGGGTGTTCATGGCGATGTCGTCTTCGGAAGGAGAGGGCTAGACGCTATGACAGCGCCGGTGCGAAAAGGTTATAGCGATTGGCCACGTCTTTGTGTGCGGGCCAAAAAAAGCCCTGCGCAGTGGCAGGGCCGGGATTTGTGGTCGCCGATCAGTCTTGATCCTTGCCGCGACGCTTCGGTGCAGGAGGCGTGTAATCAAGCACCGCGGCTACTTCAACCGCCATCGCTTCAGTGGGCAATGGGCCGGACACATCTTCGCCGTTGGCGGCGGTGATATGCCACTGGCCATCTTTTGCCTTGGCGACGGTGTACCCGTTGATGATTTTTGCTGCGGACATCTAGCGGCCTCGTTGGCTGGTTCAAAGGCGTCATGATAGCGGGAAACGGGCAAGCGGGCGCGGGTCGATGCGGTGTTCCTGAATCTTTGGGCTACGCTGAATGCGCAGCTTCTGCGTGCGGATTGAACTATCCGCCAGAATATTTCTCTATGTTGACATCGGTTAGCCAGTGCGGGGCATTGTAAGGTGCACGCCGCCTGATTAGACTGCGCCGAAACTCGTACACACAGCCCTTTCAAGGACTTATATGATCAAGAAATGCTTGTTCCCAGCAGCCGGTTACGGTACTCGCTTCCTTCCAGCGACTAAGGCCATGCCCAAAGAAATGCTGCCGGTGGTAAACAAGCCACTGATCCAGTACGGCGTCGAAGAAGCTCTGGATGCTGGTCTGACTGAGATCTCCATCGTGACCGGCCGTGGCAAGCGCGCCCTGGAAGACCACTTCGACATCAGCTATGAGCTGGAAAACCAGATCAAGGGCACCGACAAAGAGAAATACCTGGTCGGTATCCGCAAGCTGTTGGACGAGTGCTCGTTCTCCTACACCCGTCAGACTGAAATGAAAGGCCTGGGTCACGCGATCCTGACCGGTCGTCCGCTGATCGGTGACGAACCCTTCGCTGTGGTGCTGGCGGACGACCTGTGCGTCAACCTCGAAGGCGACGGCGTACTGACCCAGATGGTCAAGCTGTACAAGCAGTTCCGCTGCTCGATCATCGCCATCCAGGAAGTCGATCCGGCTGAGACCAGCAAGTACGGCGTTATCGCCGGCGAGATGATCCGCGACGACATCTACCGCGTACACAGCATGGTCGAGAAGCCAAAGCCGGAAGACGCGCCGTCGAACCTGGCGATCATCGGCCGTTACATCCTGACCCCGGACATCTTCGACCTGATCGAACAGACCGAGCCAGGCAAGGGTGGTGAAATCCAGATCACCGACGCCCTGATGAAACAGGCCCAGAACGGCTGCGTAATGGCCTACAAGTTCAAGGGCAAGCGTTTCGACTGCGGTGGTGCTGAAGGCTACATCGAAGCAACCAACTTCTGCTTCGAGAACTTCTACAAGACTGGCAAGGCTTACTGATAAAGCCTGACCTGCCTGTACGAAAAAGCCACCTTCGGGTGGCTTTTTCATTTTCCGCCCCTATATCGGCAGGAGTGCTTGCCCAAAGGACGACGGCAGGTATGCTGATCCCCTGCCGAGGAGATAGAAATGGCCTACGATTTTGACCTTTATGTGATTGGTGCCGGTTCCGGCGGTGTACGTGCTGCGCGTTTTGCTGCCGGTTTTGGTGCGAAAGTGGCGGTGGCCGAGAGCCGTTATCTGGGTGGCACCTGCGTCAATGTCGGCTGCGTGCCGAAGAAGCTGCTGGTGTACGGTGCGCATTTCGCCGAAGACTTTGAGCAGTCGTCTGGTTTCGGCTGGAGCCTGGGTGAAGCGGATTTCGATTGGGCGACCCTGATCGCCAACAAGGATCGCGAGATCAATCGCCTTAACGGCATTTATCGCAATCTGCTGGTCAACAGTGGCGTGACCCTGCACGAAGCGCACGCGAAAATCGTTGGCCCGCATGAAGTCGAGGTCAACGGTGAGCACTACACCGCGAAAAACATTCTGATCGCCACGGGCGGCTGGCCGCAGATTCCGGAAATCCCGGGGCATGAGCATGCCATCAGCTCTAATCAGGCGTTTTTCCTGAAAGAGTTACCCAAGCGCGTTCTGGTCGTCGGTGGTGGTTACATCGCCGTCGAATTTGCCGGCATCTTCCATGGTCTGGGTGCGGATACCACGTTGCTGTATCGCGGCGATCTGTTCCTGCGCGGCTTCGACGGTTCGGTGCGCAAGCATCTGCAGGAAGAACTGACCAAGCGCGGCATGGATCTGCAGTTCAATGCGGATATCGAGCGGATCGACAAACAAGCCGATGGCAGCCTCAAGGCGACCCTCAAGGATGGTCGCGTACTGGAAGCAGATTGCGTGTTCTACGCCACTGGCCGGCGCCCGATGCTGGACAATCTCGGACTGGAAAATACCGAGGTGCAGTTGGATGAGAAGGGCTTTATCAAGGTCGACGAGCAGTACCAGACCACCGAACCGTCAATTCTCGCGCTGGGTGATGTCATCGGCCGCGTTCAACTGACGCCGGTGGCGCTGGCGGAAGGCATGGCGGTGGCGCGACGCCTGTTCAAGCCGGAGCAATACCGGCCGGTGGATTACAAGATGATCCCGACGGCGGTGTTCAGTCTGCCGAACATTGGCACCGTCGGTTTGACTGAAGAAGAAGCGCGTGAAGCGGGTCACGATGTGGTGATTTTCGAAAGCCGCTTCCGCCCGATGAAGCTGACCCTGACCGAATGCCAGGAGCGCACGCTGATGAAGCTGGTGGTCGATGGCAAAACCGACAAGGTGCTGGGCTGCCACATGGTCGGGCCGGATGCCGGCGAGATTGTGCAGGGGCTGGCAATCGCCCTGAAGGCTGGCGCCACCAAGCGTGACTTCGACGACACCATCGGGGTGCACCCGACGGCGGCCGAAGAGTTTGTCACCATGCGTACGCCGGTCGGCGCTTAAGTCTTTTTCGGTTCTGCTGCGTCTGGCGCTGCCGCAACGGTGGTGGCCAGGCGCAAGCTGTCCTGAGCCTGGGTCAGTTGCTTTTCCAGTGACTGGTTGAGCTGGGTCTGCTCGTCGACGCTCTGCTTGAGTGTCTGGCTGTCCAGCAGCGCCACGCGCAAGCGTTCCTGGAGGAGGGTGCGCTCGCTGTCGACACGCGTCGCTTGCTCCAGCAGTTGATCCTGACGCTGATTGCTGTGCTTGAGCTGATCCTGCAGCAGGCTCAGTTCACGCAGCGTGCCACGGTTCTCGGTCAGCAGGCGTTCGTTGTCACGGTGCAATTGAGTGATTTCGTCCTGGCGAACCAGCGCACTTTGCTGCGCCTGACGCAACTCCATCTGCAATTGCTGAACCTGACTTTCGTGACGGCTCTGTTCCTGTTCGCGCTGCTCCTTGACGGCATTGCGGTAGTGCTCAAGCGCGTCTCGGGCATGCAGGTGCTTTTCTTCCAGCGAGCGGATCTGCTCGTCTTTGTCCTGCAAGCGCAATTCGAAATCTGCCAGCGCCTGATTCAGGCCGGCATTGCGTGTCTGTTCGGTTTGCAGCATCGAGCGGGTGTCGCTCAAGGCTTCGGATTCTTTCGCTAGCGCTGCGCCCTGGATGTCGTGCTTCTTCTCCAACTGCGCATGGTCCTGACGAAGCTGAATCAGCTCCGCTTCCAGCGCCAGGCGTTGTTGCTCGTACTGTTCACGAGCTTGATCAATCGGTTCCTGCGCCTGTTCTTTCAGGCGTTGTGCCAGGCGTGTGACGAGCGCCAGCAGCTCGTCATCGATGGGTTCTGCCGAAGGATCAGCCGGTGCGCTGCCGTCATCCAGCTCCTTCAGATAGCGATGAATCGTGGTTTTTGAACCCGTATTGCCCAGCTCGATGCGTACTGCGTCGATGCTGGGGTGTTCGCCACGGGCGAGGATCGCTGAGCGCGCGATCTGGACTACTGCTTTGTTAACGCCGCCACGGGCCATATGTGCTCCTACGATTACGTACTGTGGTACATGCCACCAAAGTACGCAGTGTACCATGCTGAAGATAAAGTTAAATGTTTCGAGATAAACGGGCGGGATATACTGGTATTACCCCGTGTGAAGCGTCAAAATCCGCTTTTCATTCTTCAAATCAGTACGCCTGCGAGAAATCAGCCCATGAGCGATCTGGATCGCTATCTGCAAGCCGCCACCCGTGACAACACCCGCCGCAGCTATCGTGCGGCCGTCGAGCATTTCGAAACGGTATGGGGCGGGTTCCTGCCCGCGACGGCGGACAGCGTCGCGCGCTATCTGGTGGCTCACGCGGGGGTGCTGTCGGTCAATACGCTGAAGCTGCGCCTGTCGGCCCTGGCGCAGTGGCATAACAGTCAGGGGTTCGCTGATCCGACCAAGACGCCAGTGGTGCGCAAAGTGTTCAAGGGCATCCGTGCGCTGCATCCCGCGCAGGAAAAACAGGCCGAGCCGTTACAGCTGCAGGATCTTGAGCAGACCGTTGCCTGGCTTGAGCAGGAAATGAAAGAGGCCCGAGAAAAACAGGACCGGCCGTTGCTGCTCAGAGCCTGTCGGGATCGGGCGCTGATTCTTCTCGGGTTCTGGCGGGGTTTTCGCAGTGACGAGTTATGTCGGGTGCAGATCGAGCACGTCCAGGCCCACGCCGGTAGCGGCATCACCCTGTACCTGCCGCGCAGCAAGGGCGACCGGGAGAACCTCGGTCAGACCTATCAGGCCCCGGCGTTGTTGAAGCTTTGCCCAGTGCAGGCTTACATCGACTGGATCACTGAAGCTGCGCTCGTACGTGGCCCGGTGTTTCGCGCCGTCGACCGCTGGGGCAATCTGAGTGAGGAGGGCTTGCACGCCAACAGTGTGATTCCGTTGCTGCGCCAGGCCCTCGAACGCGCCGGGATAGCCGCCGAGCGCTACACAAGCCACTCGTTGCGACGTGGCTTTGCCACCTGGGCCCATCAAAGTGGCTGGGATCTCAAGTCGTTGATGAGTTACGTGGGCTGGAAGGATATGAAGTCCGCCATGCGCTATGTTGAAGCGAGCCCCTTTCACGGGATGGCCCGGATTACGGATAAGCCGTTGTCGTCGTAGATATCGTTTTCTTCTATTAATACAGTCAGCTAATAGCGAAAACAAATCAGCAGCATCAGGTTTGCCAATGAGCCATCCGTCGAGTGAGTGGGTAGGATTCACCCATCGAATTCACAACCCTGACGGAGAGTCATCAATGCCTATCATCAACAGCCAAGTAAAACCGTTCAAAGCTACCGCGTTCAAAAACGGCGACTTCGTACAAGTCTCGGACGCTGACCTGAAAGGCAAATGGTCCGTAGTGTTCTTCTACCCGGCCGACTTCACCTTCGTTTGCCCAACCGAGCTGGAAGACCTGGCCGACAACTACGCTGCCTTCCAGAAACTGGGCGTAGAAATCTACAGCGTTTCCACCGACACCCACTTTGCCCACGCTGCCTGGCACAACACTTCGCCAGCCATCGGCAAAATCGAATACACCATGATCGGCGACCCGACCCACGTCATCTCCCGCAACTTCGACGTACTGATCGAAGAAGCTGGCCTGGCAGACCGTGGCACTTTCGTGATCAACCCTGAAGGCCAGATCAAAATCGTTGAACTGAACGATGGCGGCGTTGGCCGTGACGCTTCCGAGCTGCTGCGCAAAATCAAGGCTGCTCAGTACGTCGCTGCTCACCCAGGCGAAGTTTGCCCGGCCAAGTGGAAAGAAGGCGAGGCCACTCTGGCTCCGTCCCTGGACCTGGTCGGCAAGATCTGAGTCTGTGACACACGCAACACAGGGCGGAACTCCGCACCTACCTCAGTAAGCTGCACCGCCCAATAGAAAAGCCCGGGCGAGATTCGCTCGGGCTTTTTTTCGCCTCAAATAAAGTCAGGAGATCGCCCGTATGTTGGACGCCAATCTTAAAGCCCAGTTGAAATCGTACCTGGAACGGGTCACCCAGCCGATCGAGATCGTTGCTTCTCTCGACGACGGTGCGAAATCCCGTGAAATGCTCGACCTGCTGAAAGACGTTGCCAGTCTTTCGCACCAGATTACCTTGATCGACAGTGGCGACGATGCACGCAAGCCGTCGTTCTCGATCAACCGCCCGGGTGCCGATATCAGCCTGCGTTTCGCCGGCATCCCGATGGGCCATGAATTCACTTCGCTGGTGCTGGCCCTGCTGCAAGTCGGCGGCCACCCTTCGAAGGCCAGTGTCGAAGTGATCGAACAGATCCGCTCGCTCAAGGGCGAGTTCAACTTCGAGACTTACTTCTCGCTGTCCTGCCAGAATTGCCCGGACGTGGTCCAGGCGCTGAACCTGATGGCCGTGCTGAACCCGAACATCCGCCACGTCGCCATCGACGGCGCGCTGTTCCAGGACGAAGTCAACGATCGCAAGATCATGGCCGTGCCGAGCATTTACCTGAACGGCGAAAACTTCGGCCAGGGCCGCATGGGCCTGGAAGAAATCCTCGCCAAACTCGACACCGGCGCCATCGAGCGTCAGGCCGAGAAAATCAGCGCCAAAGAGTCTTTCGATGTGCTGGTAGTCGGCGGTGGCCCGGCCGGTGCTTCGGCGGCAATCTATGCCGCACGTAAAGGCATTCGCACTGGCGTTGCAGCCGAGCGCTTCGGCGGTCAGGTGCTGGACACCATGGCTATCGAGAACTTCATTTCCGTGCAGGAAACCGAAGGCCCGAAACTGGCGACCGCGCTGGAAGAGCACGTCAAGCAGTACGACGTGGACATCATGAATCTGCAACGCGCCGACAAGCTGATCCCTGGCAAGAACGGCGAGCTGCATGAAGTCCACTTCGCCAGCGGCGCGACCCTCAAGGCCAAGAGCGTGATTCTGGCGACCGGCGCACGGTGGCGTGAAATGAACGTGCCGGGCGAGCAGGAATATCGCAACAAGGGCGTGGCGTACTGCCCGCACTGCGATGGTCCGCTGTTCAAAGGCAAGCGTGTAGCGGTGATTGGCGGCGGTAACTCCGGCGTCGAGGCAGCGATTGATCTGGCCGGTATCGTGTCCCACGTAACCTTGCTTGAGTTCGACGTACAACTGCGTGCTGACGCGGTGCTGCAACGCAAGCTGCACAGCCTGCCGAACGTCACCGTGATCACCAGTGCGTTGACCACTGAAGTCACTGGCGATGGCCAGAAGGTCAACGGCCTGCGTTACAAGGATCGCAAGACTGACGAACTGCGCACGGTCGAGCTGGAAGGGATCTTCGTGCAGATCGGTCTGTTGCCCAACACCGATTGGCTCAAAGGCACCATCGAGCTGTCGCCGCGCGGCGAGATCATCGTCGACAACCGGGGTGAAACCTCGATCCCGGGCATCTTTGCTGCCGGTGACGTGACTACCGTGCCGTACAAGCAGATCGTGATTGCGGTGGGCGAGGGCGCCAAGGCTTCCCTCAGCGCTTTCGATCACCTGATCCGCACTTCGGCCCCGGCGTAAATCCCGGACCGAAAAAAGAAAAACCCCATCAGCGATGATGGGGTTTTTTCTTTTCAGCGTTTACAGCGTTTAAAGCGGCGCCGGCTGAATGATCTCGACCCAGTAGCCATCCGGGTCCTTGATGAACGCCAGGCTTTTCATGCGGCCGTCGGTCAGGCGCTTCTGGAAGTCGCAGCCCAGCTCTTCAAAGCGTGCGCAAGCCGCAACGATGTCCGGCACCGAAATGCAGATGTGGCCGAAACCGCGCGGGTCGGTGTTGCCGTTGTGGTAGGCGAAATCAGCGTCGTTTTCGGTACCGTGGTTGTGGGTCAGTTCCAGGATGCCGGGAATCGACTTCATCCACTCGGTGCGCGCAGCGGCATCGGTCGGAATCTGCGATTTGTCGACCAGGGCGAGGAAGTAAAGGCTGAATTCCGCTTCCGGGAAGTCACGTTTTTCCACCAGCGAGAAACCCAGCACGCGGGTGTAGAAGTCCAGCGACTTGGTGATGTCTTTGACGCGCAGCATGGTGTGGTTGAACACGAAGTTGCGGGTTGCGCTGTCCGGGGTGGCGGTGACGCCAGGGAAGGTGTTCAGTTCTTGCAGGCTCATGGGCCCTCCGTAACAAATTGGGGCGAGTGAATGGGCGCAATGATACGCATGCCTTGCGGCATCGCCAAACCGAAAGCGCGGGCTTGCCCTGTGAGCGGGCGGGCCTCAGACTTTGCAGCTCAATCCGCGAGTGCCTCTGGTAATGATCCGACCGTTCAAATCGCTGTTCGTTTTCTTCGGCTTGTCCCTCATCGCCACTTCGGCCTGCGCTGATGCACCGAGCATTACCTGGCCTGCGGGCTGGCAAGTCGAAGCGCTGCCCGAAACCGCGCCGGAAGTTTCCCGTCAGCGGGCGGTCAAGACCGACTCCGATGGCAATCAGGTGATGGTGATGGAGTTGACAATGACGCGTGTGGAAACGGGTCATCAGGTCAATCTGCAAGGCGTGTTGCTGGAGATGCGCAAGTCGGTGCAGAAGGACTTTTTCCAGGGCGGTTATCAGAGTGTCTGTAACAAGGTTCATTCGAGCACACTTGGCTCACTCGCGGCGCTCGAGACCACTTGTACAGTCACCGAAAATGGCCGTCATGTGCTGTCACAAACATTGGTTGCTGCAGTAGAGGCAGACAAGGCCTATGTACTTTCGTATGCCGGGCAAGCCGAGGTTTACAAGGCCAGCGCCGATGAAATAGTGGCGGCGAGAAACAGCTTGAAATTTTAGTCAGGTGTTCGGTGATCCTCAGCCCGTTAGATACCTGAAGTGATTAAATACAAAGTTGCTCGCCCTGCGAAGGCGCAACATCCGGAAGCATAGTTCCAGTGCAAGAGGCTGTTTGGCTGTGAACTTTCGAGACGGGAAATTGTTGCATTTGTTAGATATTGTCCAAAAAAAAGCCCTGCATCTGCAGGGCTTTTATGTTTGCGGGGGATTAACCGCGCAACCAGGAATCAACGGTGGCTGCACCGTATTGTTCCTTCCAGGCCTTCAGGCCGCGATGGTTGCCACCCTTGGTCTCGATCAGCTCGCCGGTGTGCGGGTTCTGATAGACCTTGACCACGCGGGCGCGGCGGGTCTTAGGTGCTGCGGTCAGTTGCAGACCGGATTTGGCCGGGTTCGGATCGAGGATGGCGATGATGTCTTTCAGGCCTTTGCCGTAGGTTTTCATCAGCCCCTGGAGCTTTTCTTCGAATTCGATTTCTTTCTTGAGCCCGGCATCGTTCTTCAGCGATTCCAGCTGCTTGAGCTGTTCCTGAAGGGCCTTTTCAGCTGCACGAAATTCAGCGAGTCTGGACAATATCTTTACTCCAATAGTGTGTTTGGCTGATACCAACCGCAAACAAAGCTATAAGCCAAGAGCCTTGAAGCGACTCGGTG
This sequence comes from Pseudomonas kribbensis, assembly GCF_003352185.1. Taxonomy (GTDB): domain Bacteria; phylum Pseudomonadota; class Gammaproteobacteria; order Pseudomonadales; family Pseudomonadaceae; genus Aquipseudomonas; species Aquipseudomonas kribbensis. Next base: position 3,364,928 of record NZ_CP029608.1, on the reverse strand, counting down.
ATAGTGGCTCACCTGCCAATCTAGCAACAGGTAAGAAAAATTGTAGTAGTTAATGCGTCAAGAGTAAATCCTGACGTTTTCTTTATGTAAAAACAGCGATGTCTTGTATCAATTTGGTGCGAACGGTCTGAGCCCGTCGGTTTTATCGCGTTTAGTTAATGGTGAGTTAATGCGTCGATGAAGTCTGCGGCCGGCATCGGTTTGCCAAACAGATAGCCTTGCAGAAAGTTGACGTGATGGGCGGCCAGATAATCGGCCTGGACCTGTGTTTCCACGCCTTCGGCCACAATGCCCAGATCCAGTTTGGCGGAGAGTTCGATGATGCTGTCCAGAATGTGTCGGGACAGGGCGTCCTTATCAATCATGGCGACAAATGTCTGGTCGATCTTCAGGAAATCGACATTGAATGTTCTCAAATAGCCCAGGCTCGAATGGCCGGTGCCGAAGTCGTCGATCGCGATCTTCACACCCATGGCGCGCAGTTGCGCAAACAGCTGATGGGTGATGGCGGTGGGCTCGATCAACTCGCGTTCCGTCAACTCCAGAACCAGGCTGATGCTACCAGGGGCGAATGCCGCCAGAAACTCGCGGCAGTCTTCCAGCAACTCGAGATCGTGGCAGTGACTGGCCGTAATGTTGATGCCGATGTGGAAGGGGGCCTCGAAGGAAGCAGACAGCGGCCCGAGCACGACAGCGGTCTGCTGCATCAATGAACGGGTCATCGGTACGATCAGCCCGGAATGTTCTGCGAACGGTATGAACAGGTCCGGACGCACCAGGCCTTCCTTGGGATGATTCCAGCGCATCAGCACTTCGCAGCCCGACCAGCGTTTGTTGTCGCCGTAGACCACCGGTTGGAAGTAGGGAATGAACTCTCCGGCTTCCAGCGCGCGCAGCATTTCGTGACTGGGGGATGTCGCGCGGTTCTGCACGATATAACCGATTGCCCCGGATACCGCGCCAAAGAAAATCAACAGGCTGAACAGCGGCGGGTATTCGTCGCTCATGTAGTTCCAGGTTTCATCCTCAGGGAAACCGGCGCTCACCGTGTAGGCATAATGTGCAGAGTTCAACGTGCTCTGGGCCACCGGCAACTCGGGAAGGACGCCTTGATGCACTTTGCCGTCGGCAGAAAGCCAGTTATTGCCGACCTGCAGCAATAACAATGTCTGCCGGCCGATAAGGCGCAGGATATTGCTCAGGTGATAGCCGTCCAGCGTCGTCAGTGCGCCGCCCCGGCCATCGCTCAGTCGATATACCAGCAGCGCAGTATCAGGCGTAACCGGATTGCCGTTCATGAGCCATAACTTGCCTTGGGTGTAGTCCCCCGGATTGACGGCTTCCTTGAAGTCGCCGAACAACGAACTGCAATAGAGATTGTTGTCCCACACCAGATTGGTCGAACGCACGAACGGGCGGCGGGTGACCTGTTCGCGCAGGGCCAGTTTGACGTCCTCGCAGGTCTGGCCCGCCAGCGGCAGCAGTTCCCGGGCGGACTGGGCGGTGTTGTCGAGCATCAGGTCGAACTGGCGCAAGGCTTCCTCGGCGGTTTGCCGCGAGCTCTGCTCCAGCGTGCGCTCGGCCTGCATATGGAGAATGACTGTGCCGATGATGATCGGCAGCAGGCCGCACAACAGCGTCACGATGATTCGGGTGCTGCGTTTGCGGCGGGGCCTGACGGTCAGAGGCATGGGCGCATCCTGTTGCGGTGGTGTGGGGCTCTCGACGGCAGGCGGGGCAAGGATGCACCTTCTGGAAAGCGTTGGGTCTGTGCCCATGATAGATGGCGGTTGGCGCTTGCGCCGCTCAGCGGTAATCCAGTGCCGTCGCCAGTTTGATGAAAGCCAGAGTGGCGGGTGATGCCTGGCGCTGGTCCAGCACGGCCAGGCCGATGTGGCGCACCACGGCGGGTAACAATGGCCGCTTCACGTATTGCGGATTTGACTCGATGGGCAGCGAACCTTCGGCAACGAGGGTGATGGCGTCGCCCCGGCTCACGGTATCGAGGGTGCTCAGCAGTTGCGAGCAGCGGTAGCGGATATTCGGGCTCAGTCTTGCCGCGTTGAACAGTCGCGATACCAGTTCCGAAGAGCCGGCTTCGGTGAGTACGAACGGGTCGCTGCACAGGTCTTTCAGGCTCAGTTCCACCTGCGAGGCCAGAGGATGGTCGAGCGGGAGCAGGGCGATCATCTGGTCTTCCATCAGGGCAAACGTATCGAAGCGTTCTTCGGGCAATACCACGAAACCGATATCGATCCGTCGCTCGTCGAGCCACTGGAGTACCTGCCGGTCCGGCCCTTCGTCGATGTGAACCTCGATGCCCGGGTGCGCCTGGCGGAAATGCTGGAGGATCCGCGGCAGCAACCTGATCGATGAAGTCGGGCCGAACGAGCCGATACGCAAGGTGCCGCTTTTCAGCCCGCGCGCATCGGCGGCTTCCTGGCGCAATGTGTTGGCCAGCCCGAGCATCGCCCGTGCGCGCAGCAGCAATTGTTCGCCAATGTCGCTGAGTTCGACTTGCGATTGATGCCGGCGAAACAATTCGACACCCAGTTCCTGCTCCAGTGACTTCAAGGCGTGGGACACCGCCGACTGGGAAACCCCCAGACGATGGGCGGCGAGGGTGAAGCCGCGTAGCTCGGCCACAAGAGAGAAGATTTCGAGCTGGGTCAAAGTCATGAGTAAAAGCTCATTTTACGATGATCGACAATTACTCGAATGATACGGCATCCGTCAGTTTCGTCGTCGAGCGCGTTATGAATAGTCATGAATCAATCCGTCCGGTGGCCTCGGACATGCCCGTCTATCTGAACCTCGCCATGGTCAGCATGATCTGGGGCGGAACTTGGGTGGCCGGGCGATTTCTTGCCGGGAGCCTGAGTCCGATTCTCGCTGCCAGCCTTCGGTTCTTGCTGGCCAGCGTCGCGTTGCTCGGGTTTTTGTGGCTGGCGCGAATTCCCCTCGCAAGGCCGAATGCGGGGCAATGGCTGCAACTGGCATTGCTGGGGGTCTTCGGGATTTTCTTCTACAACCTGTGCTTCTTTTACGGCCTGCAATACATCAACGCGTCGCGGGCCTCGCTGATCGTTGCGTTGAATCCGGCGGTGATCGGCCTGGCATCCTGGCTGTTGTTCAAGGAGCGCCTGAGTCGATTTAAAGTCATCGGCATCCTGGTCTGCATCGGTGGTGCGGGCGTGGTGATCGTCAGTCGTAATCCGCAATTGCTGGCTGCGACACCAGACGCCTGGATCGGCGATCTGCTGATTTTCGGCTGTGTGTTGAGCTGGGGTGTGTATTCGTTGTTTTCCCGCAGCCTCAACCAAAGCATCGGCCCGTTGCAGACGGTGGCCTTTTCGATTCTGCTCGGCACGCTGATGCTCTGGGCGCTGGCCGCCTTGCGTGGCGAAGTGAGCGGGGCGGCGGTAGCCGGTCTCGGGATGACGCAATGGCTGAGCCTGATCTATCTCGGGGTGTTGGGCTCGGCGCTGGCCTACATCGGTTACTACGACGGCATCCGCAAAATCGGCGCCACTCGCTCCGGTGTGTTCATCGCTCTCAATCCACTGACGGCTGTGCTGGCCGGCGCCGTCCTGCTGGGCGAGCAACTGACGCTGCCCATGTGCCTGGGCGGCGTGCTGATTCTGGCGGGCATCTGGCTGTGCAACAAACCCCTTGCACCGGGCCGAAAAAAGCGGATTTTATAGAGAGGGCAGACAACCCTATTTACGCTGTGTAGAATCGGGTTACGCATACAATAATAATCGTCTTCTGGCAGCAGAAGCCTCGCCCGCAAGAGCCTTGGGTCGACAATGAAGATATTCGGGTTTCAACTGATCTACGGTGACTTCCTCGCCCGCAGTGTGCGTGGCATCTCCTGTGCGCCACCCACCGGTCTCAGCATTACTGACAAATAACTCTGGTTAATTGATAAGAATGATGAGGCGCCAACCATGGCAGATTTATACGAAAACCCAATGGGCCTGATGGGCTTCGAGTTCATCGAGTTCGCATCGCCGACACCTGGCACCCTGGAGCCGATCTTCGAGATCATGGGCTTCACCAAGGTCGCGACCCACCGTTCCAAGAACGTGCACCTGTATCGCCAGGGCGCGATCAACCTGATCCTCAACAACGAACCCCACAGCGTGGCTTCGTACTTCGCGGCCGAGCACGGCCCGTCCGTTTGCGGCATGGCGTTCCGGGTCAAGGATTCGCAGAAGGCCTACAAACGCGCGCTGGAACTCGGCGCCCAGCCGATCCACATCGAAACCGGCCCGATGGAACTGAATCTGCCGGCGATCAAAGGCATTGGCGGCGCGCCGCTGTACCTGATCGACCGTTTCGGCGAAGGCAGCTCGATCTATGACATCGACTTCGTGTTCCTCGAAGGCGTTGACCGCAACCCGGTCGGTGCCGGCCTGAAGATCATCGATCACCTGACCCACAACGTGTATCGCGGCCGCATGGCCTACTGGGCCAACTTCTACGAGAAGCTGTTCAACTTCCGTGAAATCCGCTACTTCGACATCAAGGGCGAATACACCGGCCTGACCTCGAAAGCGATGACCGCCCCGGACGGCATGATCCGCATCCCGCTCAACGAAGAATCGTCGAAGGGCGCCGGGCAGATCGAAGAGTTCCTGATGCAGTTCAACGGCGAGGGCATCCAGCACGTGGCGTTCCTCACCGACGACCTGGTCAAGACCTGGGATCAGTTGAAGAAGATCGGCATGCGCTTCATGACCGCGCCGCCGGACACCTACTACGAAATGCTCGAAGGCCGCCTGCCGAACCACGGCGAGCCGGTGGATCAACTGCAATCGCGCGGCATCCTGCTCGATGGCGCATCGGACAAAGACGACAAGCGTCTGCTGCTGCAGATCTTCTCGGAAACCCTGATGGGCCCGGTGTTCTTCGAATTCATCCAGCGTAAAGGCGACGATGGTTTCGGCGAAGGCAACTTCAAGGCACTGTTCGAATCGATCGAGCGCGACCAGGTGCGTCGTGGCGTGCTCGCCACCGAGTAATCCGCATCAGATGTAAAAAAGCCCGGCCTGCAATTAATTTTGCAGGCCGGGCTTTTTATTGCGCGTCTTACGGGCGCCGCTGGCGCATCAGATGCTTGAACCCTTCAAACACCAGCACCACCACCGCGAGCCAGATCGGGATGTAGGTCAGCCATTCGCCAGGCTTGATGCTCTCACCCAGCAGCAGCGCCACACCGAGCAACAGCACCGGTTCAACGTAACTCAACAAGCCGAACAGGCTGAACGGCAGCAAACGACTGGCGATGATGTACACCACCAGCGCCGACGCACTGATCAGACCGAGCAGCGGAATCAGCCACGCCAGCGCCGGATACTGATCGAACACGCCGAAACCCTGTTCACCGCCGCGCACAAACCAGTACGCCACCGGCAGCATCAGGGTCATGTCGACCCACAAGCCGCCGAGGTTGTCGGTCTTGAGGTATTTGCGCAGCACGAAGTACAACGGGTAACCGACGACTACGACCAGCGTCGCCCAGGAAAACCCGCCGACCTGATACAGCTCGTTCAACACGCCGAGGCTGGCAAAAAACACCGCGATTTTTTGCAGGTACGACAGGCTTTCGCCATAAGCGATGCGTCCGGTCAGCACCATGGCCAATGGCAACAGGAAGTAACCCAGCGATACATCGAGGCTGTAGCCATTGAGCGGCGCCCACATGAACAGCCACAACTGCACGCCGAGTAGCGCTGACGAGAGGATCAGGCCGCCGATCAGCTTCGGCAGCGCAGGGATCCGGCGCAGCAGCTCCAGCACTCGCCGCCATTCGCCGGACAACAACATGAACACGGTCATGCAGGGCACGGTCAGCAACATCCGCCAACCGTAGATTTCCACGCCGCTCAACGGGGTGAGCAACGAGGTGTAGTAATACATGACGGCAAACAGCGTCGAGGCTGTTACCGAGAGAGCGATACCTTTAGACAAACTGTCCTCGCGGGGGTGATGGTCAAACGGGGCGCGCAGGATACGTGGTTTTTGTGCTGAATATTGGCCGAGTGATCGATATTTCCAACATTCGACACAGATCCCGCGAGAGCAGGACCTGTGTCGAAGCATAGGTGCTTAAGGCTGACGCGGTTTGCGCCCCGACACAAAATGGCTCACATCATTAAACCCCGGCGTAGACGCATGCCCCGGCGTCACCAGTGAGTCGATAAACGCCTCATCTTCCGCCGTGATCTTCACCGCCTGGGCCTTGGTGTACGCATCCCACTGTTCTTCAGTACGCGGCCCGACAATCGCCGATGTCACCGCGCCGTTGTTCAGCACCCAGGCAATCGCAAACTCGACAATGCCGACCCCGCGCTCTTTGGTGTATTGCTGGATCTGCTGGGCAATGCGCAACGACTCCACCCGCCATTCAGTCTCCAGAATCCGCTTGTCCTGACGCCCGGCACGGCTGTTGGCATCCGGCGTTACGTCCGGTGCGTACTTGCCGCTGAGCACGCCACGGGCCAGCGGGCTGTAAGGCACCACACCGAGGCCGTAAGTCTGGGCGGCGGTGATCTGTTCGGTCTCGGCCTGACGGTTGACGATGTTGTACAGCGGCTGGCTGATCACCGGACGATCGACGCCCAGTTTGTCCGCCACGCGAATCACCTCGGCAATCCGCCAGCCGCGATAATTCGACAGGCCCCAATAACGGATCTTGCCCTGGCGAATCAGATCGCCAATCGCCGAGACCGTCACTTCCAGCGGTGTGTTGTGGTCTTCGCGGTGCAGGTAATAGATGTCGAGGTAGTCGGTGCCGAGCCGGGTCAGGCTGGCCTCCAGACCATTGAAGAGGTGTTTGCGGCTCAAGCCACTGCGGTTCGGCACGCCATCCACCGGGCCGAAACCGACCTTGGTAGCCAGCACCCACTCATGACGATGACGGGCGATGGCTTCACCGACGATCTCTTCCGAACGGCCATTGGTGTAAACGTCGGCGGTGTCGATGAAGTTGATGCCCTGATCCCAGGCCTTGTCGATGATGCGCAGCGAGTCTTCCGCGCTGGTCTGTTCGCCGAACATCATCGTGCCGAGGGTGAGGGTGGACACCTGCAACCCCGAGTGACCCAGTGTGCGATAGCTCATGCCGAAATCCTTTTGTCGGTGGGAAAGCTTCCATCAAATACCAGAAGCACCCGGTGCGGCAAAGTGAATTTATCGACGCAATGCCTCGCAGCGCTCGCGCAAAAACGCCTGCAACACCTTGACCCGTTCCGACACCTGCGCCCGATGCGGGCAGAGCAGATTGAAGGGCACGCTCTCGCCGTGCCAGTCATCGAACAGCGTCACCAGTCGCCCGGCGCGCACGTCTTCGGCCACGTCGAGCCAGGCCTTGTAGGCGATACCGTGCCCGGCGAGCGCCCAGCGGCGAGCGACTTCGCCGTCGTCGCTGAGGTAGTCGCCGTGTACTTCGACCTCGACCGTTTCGTCATCTCGATGGAAACGCCAGGTGTTGTAGGGCCGGCCATTGCGCAAGTAGAGCAGGGCGCTGTGCTCGCTCAGTTCGGCGGGGTTCTGCGGTGTGCCGTGGCGCTCCAGATACGCAGGACTGGCGCAGGCCACGCGCCGATGCTCAGGCAGAATCGGCAACGCCACCAGCGTCGAATCACTCGGCACGCCAAAGCGCAGTGCCACGTCCACCGTCTCGCGAAACAGATCTGCATGCCGGTCATTGAGCAGCAACTGCAGTTGAATGTGCGGGTGCTCGCGTTTGAAATCGTCCAGCCACGGCAGCAACACATTGCGCCCGAAGTCCGACGGCGCCGCCAGTTGCAGCACGCCGCTCAGGCCTTCGGTCTGCTGCTTGAGCGCTTGCTCGCCCTCGGCCAGCGTTGTCAGCGCCAGGCGCACGCTTTCCAGATAGCGCCGGCCTTCTTCGGTCAGACGCATGCTGCGGGTCGAGCGGGCGAAGAGGCGGATGCCGAGGCGGGTTTCCAGGCGTTTCAGCGCGATGCTGGCGGCGGCCGGTGTCAGCTCCAGCGCCCGTGCGGCGGCGGAAATGCTGCCGGAGTCGGCGGTACGGACGAAGATTTCCAGATCGAGGATTGAGCTCATTAGTAAAAATCCGTTGAAGATCCTTGGCGTTTTGCGGGATTTTTCCGGGATTGGCAAGCGCAGATACTGGAATCCTGAATAACTGCAGGAGACAGACATGACGTGGACATTCGATCATCTCGCCTTCAACACCGCTGACGGTCAGGCGCTGCAGGACGCTTTTGGTGCGTTACTGGGATTGACGCCGGGGCGGCGGCCGCCGTTTCCGTTTCCCGGGCGGTGGTTGTATCAGGATAGGCAGGCGTTGGTGCATGTGATTGAGCAGCCTGCGCTCGATGAGGCGGCGTTGAGTCATATTGCGTTTCGTACAGATGAAGATGCGGCGGTGGTTTTGAAGCGGGTGCAGGGCAGTGGGTTGCCGTATCAACTGGCGCAGGTACCGGAGGACGGGATCTGGCAGATTTTTGTGCAGATGCCGGGGGGATTGGTGCTGGAGCTGGATGCAAAAACGGGGATTTTATGAGTGTTTAATCGTGGTGTTTAAAGGACACGTTCAGACACGCACCCCAGGCTACACAACCTTGCGCCGTTGCCTACGACTGCGCCAGAATCCGCCGGCTTGTGCGCTTATAGGCCGGGTTTTATCGTTATCTCGTCGCTGAAAAACAGCGATGGGGTTTGGTAGCCCGGTTCTGACTTGTTGCGCAACTCACCGTATTCGGACGCTTAACCGTCCGTGCTTTTATGGTGGCCATGCGCGGGGCGCTTTCGAGCGCGCCGGTTCTCCAAGTCACCGGTCTACCAACCCGTGTACGGCCACCACCTCTTCGTTTGGTAGCGAAGTTTGATGGCTCCATTTTTCTGATTTGGAGATTCAAACGTGATCAAACCAACACCCAACCCGCCCGAAGCCGATTCAACGTCCCCCTACGAAACCCTCGACTCCAAGAAATTCCACGAAGCCGCCGACCGCGCCCTCGATCACTACCTCAATCCGTTCCACCCCAGAAAACCCCTGCTCAAACCCAACACCCGCTACCTCATCGCCCCCGGCATCCCGAGCGAAGAACTATTGGCCGATGCCTGCGAAACCCTGACCTCCGCCAAAACCATGGCCAGCGATTTCGCCGGGATGATCGAGGCGCCGCAGCGGCATGTGCTGCTGGGTATCGGGCAACTGATCATGCTGGCGGAACTGGCGGTAAATCGGGTGCTGGATAATCTGGACACAGCGGTTGAAACCCGGCCCTGACCGATCGTAGAGCGCCAATAAAAAACGGCCCGAAATGGGCCGTTTTTGTGTGTCTGCCGATAATCAGGCCCGCAAGGTCCGCGTCATCCGCAACGCCAGCAGACTCCCGCCAACGATCACACCCGCCAGCAGATAAAGCGCCGCATCAGTCGACCCGGTGCTGTCCTTGACCCAACCCACCAGATAAGGACTGAGGAATCCGGCCATCTGCCCCATGGAGTTGATCAACGCCAGACCACCCGCCGCAGCACCCGCGCTCAACATGGCGGTCGGCACAGGCCAGAACATCGGTAGACCGGTCAGCGCGCCCATGGTCGCAATGGTCAGGCCGAGAATCGCAATCGCCGGATTCGCCGCGAAGTTCACCGCGATCAACAGGCCGACAGCACCCATCAACATCGGCACCACCAGATGCCAGCGACGTTCTTTGCGCAAGTCCGCCGAACGACCGACCACCAGCATGAATACCGCCGCCAGCAGATACGGAATCGCGCTCAACCAGCCGATCACCAGGTTATCGCTGAAACCGAGGTTCTTGATGATCGACGGCAGCCAGAAGTTGATCGCGTACACGCCGCTCTGGATGCAGAAGTAGATCAGGCCGAAGGCCCAGATCGCCGGGTTCTTGAACACGGCGATCAGCGAATCGGAGGTGGTTTTCGGTTTGTTCGCCAGGTCTTCCGCCTGATCCGCTTCCAGCACCGAACGTTCGTGCGGGGTCAGCCACTTGGCAGCGGCGAAGTTGTCGCTCAACAGGAAGTAGGCGAGTGCGCCGAGGATTACAGTCGGAATGCCTTGCAGCAGGAACATCCACTGCCAGCCGGCCAGACCGCCCTGGCCCGCAGCGAAGTGATTGAGGATCCAGCCGGAAAACGGGCTGCCGAGCAGGCCGGACACCGGAATCGCCGACATGAACAGCGCCATGATCCGGCCACGGCGGAAGGTCGGGAACCACTGCGAGAGATACAGCACAACGCCCGGGAAGAACCCGGCTTCAGCCGCGCCGGTGAACAGGCGCAGGGTGTAGAACTGGGTCGGTGTGGTGACGAACAGCAGGCAGGTCGACAGCGTGCCCCAGGTGATCATCATCAGCGCGATCCAGCGCCGTGGGCCGAATTTGGTCAGGGCCAGGTTGCTCGGCACGCCGCACAGCACGTAGCCGATGAAGAAGATACCGGCACCGAGGCCGTACACGGTTTCGCTGAATTTCAGCGCGTCGAGCATCTGCAGTTTGGCGAATCCAACGTTGACCCGGTCGAGGTAGTTGAACAGGTAGCAGATGAAGATGAAGGGGATCAAACGCAGGGTGATGCGTTTGTAGACGGCATTTTTATCGTCAGCAATGGTCTGGGCGGCAGCGGCGCTCTGCGACATGGCGGCTCTCTCTTTATTATGATTTTTTGCGATGCAAAGGGTAACGTTGATCGCCCTGAGAGTCTCGGTCACCTTTGGCCGGATTGTCTTTGTGCCTGAGCACAGGGTTTGCCGGCAGACCCTGTGCGGGTGAACAACCGTCCGCGCCTGTTTTCAAGGATTTTCCCCTTATGTTCGAACTCGATCACGACCTCGCCCAGGACATCGTCGACCGGGCCATGGCCATTTTGCCCTACAACGTCAACGTCATGGACAGCCAGGGGCTGATCCTCGGCAGCGGCGAACCGGAGCGGATCAACACCCGCCACGAAGGCGCGCAACTGGTGCTGGCCAACGGGCGGGTGGTGGAGATCGACGCGCAGACGGCGGTGCATTTGAAGGGCGTGCAGCCGGGGATCAATCTGCCGTTGTTGCTCGATCAGCGTTTGATCGGCGTACTCGGCATTACCGGCGAGCCAGAGCAACTGCGTACTTACGCCGAGCTGGTGCGCATGACGGCTGAAATGCTCGTTGGCCAGCGCAATCAGCAATCCGAGCAGCAGTGGCGGCGGCAACGTTGCGATGACTTGCTCGCGCTGCTGTTGAGCGAAGCGGGTGATTCGCCAAGGCTGGTCGACGAGGCCCAGCAGCTCGGGTTGAAACCGCAACTGACGCGGGTGCCTTATCTGTTTGAGTTGGGCCTGGAGCACGGGCCGGGGCAAACCGTCGAGGCGCTGAGTGCCTGGCTGATGTCGCGCTATCCGGACAGTTGGTGCGTGAGTTCAGCCAAGTCGTCGCTGCTGTGGTGCCGGCCGGCAAGTCAGAACGTCGAGCATGATCGCCTGCTGGAAAAACTCGATGGCCTCGGTTGGAACATCCTGCGCATTGCGGTCGGCGGGCAGGCCGACGGGCTGACCGGGCTGCGCCGTTGTTATCGGCGGGTCGGCGACTTGCTCGCCTATGGCCGCGAAGTGCTGCCCCGTTCACGACTGCTGACTCTCAATCGCTATCGCCTGCCGGTGATGCTCTGGCGCCATCGCAACGATGATGCGCTGGATGAACTGCTTAAACCGTTGCGCAAAGTCATCGCCAAGGACAGCAATGGCCAGTTGCTCGCGACCTTGCGCAGTTGGTGCGATCACGACGGGCAAAGCCAGGCCTGCGCCGATGCCTTGGGGATTCACCGCAACAGCCTGCGTTATCGGATGGAGCGGATTGCCGAGTTGAGCGGGGTCGATCCGCTGAGGCTCGACGGCATGTTGGCGCTGTATCTCGGGGTGCAATTGCTGCCACAGACTGACGATTTGTCGAAATGAACAATAAACGCCTGCGCCACTTGTGCAGCGGACAGGCGTCAACGTTTCAAGCGACTGGCAGCATGAGGGGCATTGGAACTGGAGAATTCGCATGAAAATCGTCATCGCCCCCGATTCGTTCAAGGACAGCCTGAGTGCCCAAGGCGTTGCAGAAGCCATCGCCCTGGGCCTGGCGCAGGTCTGGCCGCAGGCGACGCTGGTCAAATGCCCGATGGCCGACGGTGGCGAAGGGACGGTGGAGTCGATTCTCGACGCCTGCGAGGGCGAACTGCGCCGTACCCGTGTGCGTGGCCCGTTGGGCGCGGCGGTCGAAGCCGCGTGGGGCTGGCTGCCGCACAACCACACCGCGATCATCGAAATGGCAGAAGCCAGCGGCTTGCAACTGGTGCCGCCAGGGCAGCGGGATGCGTGCATCAGCAGCACGTTCGGCACCGGCGAACTGATCCGTGCAGCGCTGGACGCCGGCGCACAACGGGTGATTCTGGCCATCGGCGGCAGCGCCACCAACGACGGTGGCGCCGGCGCGATGCAGGCGCTGGGCGTGAAACTGCTGGATGCTCAAGGGCAATCACTGGTGCCGGGCGGTCTGGCGCTGGCGCAACTCGCACGACTGGACCTGAGTGAACTTGACCCGCGTCTGGCACAAGTCCGTTTCGACATCGCCGCCGACGTCAACAATCCGCTGTGCGGCCCTCACGGCGCCTCGGCGATTTTCGGCCCGCAGAAAGGCGCATCCCCGGCGCAAGTGCAGCAACTGGATCAAGCCCTCGGTCACTTCGCCGAACTCTGCGCGCAAGCGTTGGGCAAGGATGTTCGGGACGAGCCGGGCAGCGGTGCAGCGGGTGGACTGGGTTTTGCGGCCAAGGCGTTTCTCGGCGCACGGTTTCAGGCCGGGGTTGAAGTGGTCGCGGAGCTGGTCGGGCTGGCCGATGCCGTCAAAGGTGCGGATCTGGTTATCACTGGCGAAGGGCGTTTCGATGCCCAGACCCTGCGCGGCAAAACTCCGTTCGGCGTGGCTCGGATCGCCAAGCAACATGGCGTACCGGTGATTGTCATCGCCGGCACTCTGGGCGAGGGTTATCAGGCGCTCTACGAGAACGGCATCGATGCGGCATTCGCCGTCACCAGTGGTCCGATGACCCTCGAACAAGCCTGCGCCGAAGCGCCGCGTCTGTTGCGCGAACGTGCCACGGACATTGCCCGCGTCTGGCGCATGGCAACTCCGGCCTGACCTGTCACCCATCATCTAAAACGTCGGGTGTTTCAATAGCGAAACACTCGCAACACTTTGAAAAATATTTCTTCTTTACACGCAAACTTCCTAAAGCCTGGCCGATACAGCGATCAGGCGCACAGAAGATTTCCCAGCACAGTGACGCCGGACTGAAACCCGCTCTCGCGGGGCAGTGATTACGGCATGGACGCTCGCAGTTTCAATCATCCGAGAGTCCTACTATGTCCTTGCGTAATCTGAACATCGCGCCCCGTGCCTTCCTCGGTTTTGCCTTTATTGCCCTGTTGGTGATCGTGCTCGGCGTGTTCGCCGTCAACCGCATGTCGGTCATCCGCCAGGCGTCCGTCGAGATGCAGACAAATCAGTTGCCCAGCGTCGCCTACCTTGGCGTGGTGACGGAAAACGTCTTGCGCCTGCGGATCCTCTCTTTCCGCATTCTGGTCAACCGAGACGCCGCTGGTCTGCAGGATGCACAGACCCGCATCGGCGTCCTCGTCGACAAGGTGCGCAGCGCCCAGGCCGCCTACGCCGCATTGCCGGCCGATAGCGATGAGAAGGCACAATATCAGGCGTTCACGACGACACTGGACAACTACCTGCAAGCCCAGAACCAGATGATGGAGCTGTCCCGCCAGGACAAGGTCGAGGACATGCGCACCCTGATCAACACGAAGATCAAGGACGGCACCGACCTGATGGGCGAGCAGCTCAACAAACTGATTGCGATCAACGCCGCCGGCGCCAAAGGTGCTGCACAAGAGGCGGGCGAACATTACGACAGCGCCATCACCGGCGTGGTTATCGTCGCAATCATTGCCGCTGTGGCTACCGTGCTGCTGGCCTTGATGCTGACCCGCAGCATCGTCACCCCGTTGAACCGTGCCGTGGCCGCTGCGCAAACCATCGCCGGCGGCAACCTGACCAAAGCCATTGAAGTTGACGGCAAGGACGAACCGGCGCGTCTGCTGGAAGCCTTGTCTGTGATGCAGGCAAACCTGCGCAAGACCATCGAGCAGATTGCCGGTTCCGCCACGCAACTGGGCGCCGCTGCCGAAGAACTCAGCGCCGTGACCGAAGAAGCGTCCCGTGGCCTGCAACAGCAGAACGACGAAATCGAACAGGCCGCCACCGCCGTCAACGAAATGACTGCAGCGGTGGAAGAGGTGGCACGCAACGCGGTGTCGACCTCCGAAGCGTCGAACCAGTCCACCCACGCCGCCCGTGAAGGTCGCGATCAAGTGGTGAAAACCGTCGATGCGATCCAGACCATGACCCGGGACGTGCAGAACACCGCACAGATGATCGAAGGCCTCGCCGCTCAGGGCCGCGACATCGGCAAGGTGCTGGACGTGATCCGTGCCATCGCCGAACAGACCAACCTTCTGGCACTCAACGCTGCCATCGAAGCGGCCCGTGCCGGTGAAGCCGGGCGTGGTTTCGCCGTGGTGGCAGACGAGGTTCGTGCCCTGGCTCACCGCACCGCGCAATCGACTCAGGAAATCGAAAAAATGGTCGCCGGCATCCAGAACGGCACCGGCGAAGCGGTCGAGTCGATGCAGCAAAGCAACCAGCGCACCCAGACAACTCTGGAAATGGCCCGTGCCGCCGGCGTCGCGCTGGAGCAGATTACTCAATCGATTCACCAGATCAACGAGCGCAATCTGGTAATCGCCAGTGCGTCCGAAGAGCAGGCGCAAGTGTCCCGTGAAGTCGACCGCAACCTGGTGAATATCCGCGATCTGGCCACCCAATCGGCGGCCGGGGCCAACCAGACCAGCGCCGCCACTCACGAACTGTCGCGTCTGGCGGTGGATTTGAATGCGATGGTGGCGCGGTTTGTGATTTGACCTAGGGTGAAGGCTGGAGACCGCGCAATCAGGAGACGTACATGCGCTATTCAGCCTTGACCCAACGAATCGCCGGGGAGGGAGCAGCGGCCTGGCGGATTCACGACCGAGCGCTGGAGCTGCGCGCCGAAGGGGTCGATGTATTGCTGCTATCGGTGGGTGATCCGGATTTCGATACACCGCTGCCGATCATCCACGGCGCCATCGACAGCCTGTTGGCGGGCGATACCCATTATTCCGAAGTGCGCGGCCGGATGGAGCTGCGCAAAAGGATCGCCGAGCGTCATTGGCGACGCAGCGGCCAGGACGTGGACGCTGACCATGTGATTGTGCTGCCGGGCGCGCAATGCGCGGTGTATTCGGTGGCGCAATGTCTGCTCGATCCGGGCGATGAGGTCATCGTCGCCGAACCCATGTATGTCACCTACGAAGGTGTTTTCGGCGCCTGTGGCGCAACCGTCGTGCCGGTGCCAGTGCGGCCGGAAAACGGCTTTCGTGTCGATCCGGTGGATGTCGCGGCGCGCATCACCCCGAAGACTCGGGCCATGCTGCTCAACAGTCCCAACAATCCTTCCGGCGCCAGTCTGTCGTTGCTGATCTGGCAGGAGCTGGCAGCGCTGTGCATCCGTCATGACCTGTGGCTGATCAGCGATGAGGTCTACAGCGAATTGTTATACGAAGGCTCGCATGTCAGCCCGGCGAGCCTGCCGGGCATGGCCGAGCGCACGGCGACTATCAATAGCCTGTCCAAATCCCATGCGATGACCGGGTGGCGCATCGGCTGGATGATCGGGCCCAAGCCGTTGGCCGAGCATCTGGTGAATCTGTCGTTGAGCATGCTGTTCGGTCTGCCAGACTTCGTACAGAAAGCCGCGCAGGTCGCGCTGGAGAAGGATTTGCCGGAAGTGACGCAGATGCGCGAGGAATACCGGTTGCGCCGGGATCTGGTGTGCGAGCGGTTGCGCGGCTGTCCGGGGTTGTACCCGATCAGGCCGGATGGCGGGATGTTCGTGATGGTCGATGTGCGCCAGACCGGGATCGGCGCGCAGGGTTTTGCCGAGCGGCTGCTGGAAGGGTATGGAGTTTCGGTGCTGGCCGGTGAAGCGTTCGGACCCAGTGCGGCGGGGCACATCCGTATCGGGCTGGTGGTGGATCGGGTGAAGCTGGCGGATGCGTGTTCGCGGATTGCCTTGTGCGCTGCGCAGCTTCTGCAAGTGCGCAGCGCCTGAAGGTTCTGTGTTGTCTTGACTGGCCCCTTCGCGAGCAGGCTCGCTCCCAAAGTGTACTGCGGTGTACACAAGACCTGTGGGAGCGAGCCTGCTCGCGAAAGGGCCGGTACAAGCGCTGAGAGTTTCAGCTCTGCCAAGCTGATGAGTTCACCAGATTCATTGGCTTCTCCCCACCCAACGCCGCCAACAGATTCTCCACCGCACACCGCGCCATCGCTTCTCGCGTTTCATGGGTCGCCGAACCCATATGCGGTGTCGCCACCACGTTGTTCAACTGCAACAACGGCGAGTCATGATTCAGCGGCTCACGCTCGAACACATCCAGCCCCGCAGCGCGAATCCGGTTGTGCCGCAAGGTCTCGATCATCGCCGCTTCATCTACAACCTTGCCCCGTGAAATGTTGATGAAGATGCTTTCCGGGCGCATCAACGCAAACTGTTCTGCGCCAATCAAGCCTTCAGTCTGCGCCGTCAGCGGCAACGTGAGGCAAATGAAGTCCGCCTGCCGCAGCAGATCCTCCAGACTGCGGTACTGCGCATCGAATCGCGCCTCGACCGCCGGCTTTCGCGACTGGCTGTGATAGATGACCGGCATCCCGAACCCGAAATGCCCGCGCTGGGCCAACGCCTCACCGATCCGCCCCATGCCGATGATGCCCAAGGTCTTGCCGTGCACATCGGTGCCGAAATGCGCCGGGCCGATGCTGCGGTGCCAGTGACCGCCGCGCACCATGTTCGCCAGTTCCACCACCCGCCGGGCGGTGGCCAGGATCAGTGCGAAACCGGTGTCGGCGGTGGTTTCGGTGAGCACGTCCGGGGTATTGGTCAGCAGAATCCGGCGCCGGGTCAGGTAGTCGATGTCGTAGTTGTCGACGCCCACCGAAACGCTGGAAATCGCTTCGAGCTGCGGCGCCAGATCGAGCAGCGCCGCGTCCAGTTTGAGGCTGGCACCGAGCAAACCATGGGCGGCGGGCAGGGCGTCACGCAGTTTCATCAGACCATCCGCGTCGAGGCTTTCGATCAGCGTTACATCAACTTGCTCTTGCAGACGCGCCATCAGCGAAGGCGACAGTTTTTTGTACAGCACAACCTGCTTTTTCATCGCAGTCATCTCTCTATCAATTCAGGAATGGGCCGGCAGCGGACGCGGTGCGACACGCTTGGCCGTCACCCGGTCGCTGGAGCCGGGCTTGAGAAAAATCGTCAGCACCACCGAGAGCAGCAACGCGCCGCTCATCAACAGGTACGAAGCACCGGGCGAACCGGTGGAGCTGTTCAGGTAGCCGACCAGATACGAGCCGCCAAAGGAGCCGAGCGCGCCCATGCTGTTGATCAGCGCCATGGCGCCACCGGCAACGTTGGCCGGCAGGATCTCCGGGACGATGGCGAAGAACGGCCCATAAGGCGCGTACATGCAGGCGCCGGCGATCACCAGCAGCGTGTACGACCACCAGAAATGCTCCGCGCCCAAGGCGTAGGAGCCGTAGAACGCCACCGAGGCAATCAGCAGAGGCGGCCAGACGAAACGTTTGCGCTTTTGCAGTTTGTCCGAGCCCCACGACACCAGCAGCATGCCGATCACCGCCGCGAGATACGGCAACGCCGACAGCCAGCCGGCCTCGATCATGTCCATCTGCGCGCCGGCCTTGAGGATCGACGGCAGCCACAGCACGAAGCCGTAGACGCCGATGCTCCAGCAGAAAAACTGCAGCGCCAGGATGATCACCTTCGGCGAGCGGAAGGCTTCGGCGTAGTTCTTCACGGCTTTGATCCCGACCTGTTCGGCGGCGAGGGCGCTTTCCAGATCGTGCTTTTCCCGGTCGCTCAGCCACTTGGCCTGGGCCGGACGATCATCGGCGAGCTTCCACCAGATAAACGCCCAGAGCACCGCCGGCAGCCCTTCGATGATGAACATCCAGCGCCAGCTGAAATGCTGCACCAGATAACCCGAAACCACCGACATCCACAGCATCGTTACCGGGTTGCCGAGGATCAGGAAGGTGTTGGCCCGGGAGCGTTCGGCGCGGGTGAACCAGTGGCACAGGTACACCAGCATCGCCGGCATTACCGCCGCTTCGACCACGCCGAGCATGAAGCGGATGACGATCAGCCAATAGGCGTTGGAGACCACGCCGGTCAGCGTGGCGAGCCCGCCCCAGAAAATCAGGCTAACGAAAATCAGCTTCTTCACGCTGTGCTTTTGCGCGTAGATCGCGCCGGGCACCTGGAAGAAAAAGTAACCGAGGAAGAACAGCGCGCCGAGCAGCGAGGACAGACCCGGCGTAATCATCAGGTCGGCAGCCATTCCGGACGCGGCGGCGAAACCGTAATTGGCCCGGTCCAGGTACGCCAGGCTGTAGGTGATGAACACGATCGGCATGATGTACCACCAGCGGCGGGTGGCGAGGGTTGCGGTTTTCATGGTCTTGCTCCTGAGCTTGTTGTTTTTGTCGCAGCAGGTTCAAAAAAATCTGTTGTTTGCACTGGCCTTATCGCGAGCAGGCTCGCTCCCACACTGGATCGGATTCCAACTCAGAACCCTTGTGGGAGCGAGCCTGCTCGCGATTGACGGCCTCCAGTTCAGCCGAAAGTTCGGATCGGGTCGGCAAACCCTCCATGTCGCCACGGCTCTGCACCGCCCGGCTGCCAATCCAGTTGGCACGTCTGACCGCCTCGGGAAAGCTCTGATGCTCCAGCAGGGCGCTGATCATGCCCACTGCAAAACCGTCACCGGCGCCGACCGTATCGACCACGGTTTCAACCGGCACCCCGGCAACAAACCCCTGATCCAGATGCGTGCGGTAATACGCACCCTGCGGCCCGAGTTTGATCGCCACAGCTTCGGCACCCTGATCGAGATAGAACGCGGCGATATCCGCCGGGTCGTCAAATCCGGTCAGCAGCCGACCTTCACTCAACCCCGGCAACACCCAGTGGGCGAGGGCGGCGAAGCGGTTGATTTCGGTGATCATCTCCCGTTCGCTGGCCCACAGGCTCGGGCGCAGGTTCGGGTCGAACGACACGCTGCGCCCGGCGGTGCGCATGCGGGTCATCAGCTCATGGGACATTTCCCGCGCCGAGGCTGACAGCGCCGGGGGAATGCCGGTGGCGTGCAGATGTCGGGCACCCAGCAGTGTCGGGGTGATCGACTGCGGTGACAGATGACTGGCTGCCGAACCCCGGCGGAAGTACTCGACCGTCGGATCGCTGCCGTCATCGTTGCGGGATTTGAGCTGGAAGCCGGTCGGGTGCGCGCTGTCGACTTCGACATGGCTGCAATCCAGGCCTTCCCGGTGCAGGGTTTCGATCACGAAACGACCCAGCGAATCAGCGCCCACCCGGCTCAGCCAGGCAACGTTGAAACCCAACCGGGACAAACCGATGGCCACATTGCTGTCCGCCCCGGCAATCCGCCTGTGGAACTGGTCGACGAATGCCAGATCACCGCTCTGTTCGGCGACAAACATGGCCATGGTTTCGCCGAACGACAGAATATCGATCTCAGACATGAGCAGGCTCCAGGCGGGATTGGCCGAGGCGGGCGAGGGCGGCGACGTGTTCGGTGGTGAGTTGCACCAGGTCATCGCCCTGCAACGGGTATTCGGCGGCGCGCATGACCCCTTGGGCCATGTGCCGCAGCAGTTGTTCCCACAGATGCAGATCCGTGGCGGCCGGTGGCACCGCTACCAGTTTGCCGTCCGCACGGCGGGCCACGGCTTTGCAATGCACGTAGCCGACGTGGCGCCCCAACAACCGTGCGGCACTGGTGGCGGACTGGTCTTGCCACTGCCAGTTGCCGATGTCGAAGGTCATCTTGATCGGCAGGTTGTGTTGCTCGACGGCGGCGAAGAAGCGCTGGAATGGTTCGATGCGACCGCCATGCAGGGTCTGATCATTCTCTACCAGCAACTGCACAGGGCTTTGCGCAAGGATCTGCGATAGTGTCTGCAGATCGTTGTTGTCAGTGAAAAAACCAAGGGAAACCTTCAGCCACTTCGAACCGAACGCTTCGGCGTTTTGCAGTGCAGTGATGAGTTCGGGATTGGGCCGCGACTGGCCGGCCAGCCACAGCTCGGTGGGCGAGGAGTAGATGCTTTGCAGGCCTTCGGCTTGTGTTGCGGCGGCGAGCTGTTCGGGGACTTCGTTGGTCAGCAGCTCTTCGCGCCATTCGATGCGATTGGCGCCCGCAGCGGCCAGCACCTCGATGAACGAGCCTTGGCCACGGCGACGCACAAGGTCGGCGCCGTAGCTGGAGAGACTGATGGAAACGGCAGGTTTATTCATTGTTATCTACCTCTGAAACCGGTTTCATTTTTGTTCAAAAAAATTTGGGTGGCCCCGTAGGGCCTTATTCCGCATTGCTGCGCGTCGAACCACGCTCGACCAGCACCGGTGCAAAATCCACGGTTCGCGCCGCTTCGTCATTCCCACGTAAACGCTTGAGCAAGCATTCAAATGCCTGTGCCCCAATCTCGGCGGTTGGCTGGGCGAGGGCGGAGATCCCGCTGCCTACCAGCGGATACCAATCCAGATCATCCAGCGCGATCAACCCGACATCCTCGAACAACCGGCAGCCAAATTCGCGCAAGGCCAGGGTGCAGGCCAGCGCCGCCACGCCATTGGCGCAGAACAGGGCTTTCGGCCCGATAGCAGGCGTGTTCAAAAAGGTTTGAAGATCGTTCGCAAGGCTTGGGCCGGTTTCCAGCACCGCGCCACGCATGTCTTTGCGCTGGCCAATCTGCTGCTGAAAACTGCTGACCCGCTCGATCCGCGAACTGGTGCCGTCATAGGGTTCGGTCACCATCAGCATATCGCGGTAACCACGCTGCTGAAGATGCTCCAGCGCCATCTCGATGGCCAGCGGGTTGTTCAACCCGACCATGTCGCTGTCCAGCCCGTCGACCTTGCGATCCACCAGTACCAGCGGCATTTCCCGCTTCAACTCGTCCAGCTCATCCCGGTGATGGCCGAGGGTGTTCACGATCAGCCCTTCGATGTTGTACGAGCGCAACAGCGCCAGGTGCTGGCGTTCCTGCTCGTCATCGCGGTCGGTGTTGCACACCACCAGGCTGTAGCCGTGCCGGCGGCAGGCGGTTTCCACCCCGTGCATCACGGCAATCGAATAAGGGTTGCGGATATCGGCCACCAGCATGCCGATCAGGCGAGTGCGACCGCGCTTCAGGCCTCGGGCCATTTGATTGGGACGGTAGCCCAGTTCGGCAATGGACTGCTCGATGCGTTGGGCGATGGCATCGGAGAGCAGGGCGCGGTCATCGCCGATGAAGCGCGAGACGCTGGCCTTGGACACGCCCGCGTGTTCGGCGACGTCGAGCATGGTGACGCGGCTGCGCTGGGCGGCGGAGAAGTCGTTC
This sequence comes from Pseudomonas kribbensis, assembly GCF_003352185.1. GTDB lineage: Bacteria > Pseudomonadota > Gammaproteobacteria > Pseudomonadales > Pseudomonadaceae > Aquipseudomonas > Aquipseudomonas kribbensis. The sequence goes on along the minus strand of NZ_CP029608.1, from coordinate 3,343,288 downwards.
ACGGTTGGGTCTTCTTATTGTCTGAAACCGGTTTCAGTTGGCCTCAACCTTGGAGAAACGTCAAGTGGAGAAACCGTGTGGATGACTTGCGCAGACGACGAACGGTATCTCTACCTGTCAGATCTGACAGTAGGCAAAACCGATGCATAAGCCTCTAATTTCATCAGCTGTAGATATATTTCCTCAGGATGTCGCCATGACGATCAGTAAAGGAAAATCATCGAACCGCCTGCTTGCCGACCGTCCCACAGTGGACGATGTGCCCGATAGTGATCCGGACGGCAACGTGCCGGCGAAGGTATTGATCAACGGAGGAACAGCAAGAGTTCCCCGTTGGCCTAACTACGCGGATCAGCTCGGAAAATCAGATGAACTCACTGTTTACTGGGTGCAGGGCGGAATAACTACAACGATCTATAAGCAGGTCAAAGACGGACCTATTACCGAGGTTGAGTTTGAGATACCTCTGGATGTCAGTCTTTTTTCTAATGACGGAGTCGCAATGCTTTATTACTCCGTTAGAGCAGTCAAACCATTTCCAGGCAATAAAACTGAATCTGAAGAAAAGAAACTGACTATTGATCGCAGTATCATTCCTTTGCCGGTTTTGCTGCCGCCGAAGTTTCCGGATGCAGATATTTGGGGTTATCTTCATTGCGATACGATTCGTCCAATCTGGGATGGAATATTCGTTTTAATACCTTTTCAAGGATTTAAAAAAGGCGACATTTGCGAGAGTGTGTGGAAAGGTTATTCGGTGCTGAGCGCAGATGAAGAACACTATGTTGATGGGACGCGGGGAGACTTTAGTTATACCTTGACGGAAGAGGACGAGAAAAGTATCGAGGGTTTTGAATTGCCGCCGATACCATTCGTCCCGCACTCCAGACCTTTAATAGATAAATGCTCGGGTTCCGTAGTTTATAAAATAAAGAGGGGTGCTGAATATATAGGCGAGTCCAAGTTGGGGTATGTGAAAATTGACCGTCTCAAGCCAGGTAAATTCGGAGTTCTGGTGATCTGCGGCCCGCCATGATGCACGCCTCGCTTGACTGTTGTTGAACGACGAGTTCTTGGGTGGGTAAGTGCTATTTGGTAAGGAGTACTGCTTTGATTTTTGCGGTAATGGGTTTAACTGGTGTGTTGCATGAGAATAATCAGGAGATCAGCAAATGAACGCAAAACAAAAGCTTGGTGAAATTGATCGGTTAGCACTTCAAACCCGATCAGTCGGACCTTTGGCCGGTTTGCCACCGACCGTGCTTGATAAAGTGAGTGATACCGACACACGGATAGTTGCAACAAAACTTGTACCTGGCGGACTGATTCGCGTGGAGTTAAAACTCTGGGAAATTCAGATGGACAATGACTTCGTGGAGGTCAGTACAACTCGCGCCGGTACCAATAACTGGGTCGTCCAGCATAGCTTCGACGCCGGGTTTGTCGCAGGGCGGCCACCTACCTATGAGGTCACAATTCCAGCCGATGCTCATGTTGAGGACAATCCCCCGGCTACACCCACCAACTGGTTGGTCCGTTATCGCGTGAGGCCTCCGGTTGGTAATCCCTGGACTTCGGACCCAACCCAATTCATTATTGACCGTCGAGCCGCTTACCAAGCTGTTCCGGGTGGTTCAAAAATACGTCCGCCTGTGCCTGTACTCCCCACATTGTCTTCCGGTGGAGTCATCGATGATGATTTTATCGAGCGCAATAAAACAGGCATGGTGGTTACGTTTCCAATCAACTGGCAAAACCGGATTGCGGCTGACAAAATCCTGTTTTATATCAGCGAATCGTATTCGGCTGTAAACGCCGATCCACCTCTTTTCGAGGGGACTTTCACCGATGCGGCAGGTATCGGGACAATTACCGTTGATATTGAAAAGGTAAAACAGCTGAGTCCAAAAGCAATCTATGCTTACTATATTCTGGATGATGGCGCTGGCGATCCGGGTAACCGTAGTGCAACGTCCTCCGCCATAGGATTGAAAGTTCTCTTCAAACCACAGCCTGTTCTTGAAAAACCGATTGTTCCGCTCGCCACGACAGATAAGTTGATTGATCTCAAGGATTGTGCGGTGGGTGTCAAGATTCTGCTGAAAAGAGTCGCGAATGTGCTGGATGATGATGATGTAAAGCTTACATGGAATAACCAGGATTTAGGTACGGAAGCGTTTGGCTCGAACGATCCACATGAACGGATTGTTCCATATGCCGATATCGAGGCTTCATATTATGAAGGTGGTGCTGATACCGAGACCGATGTTGCCGTCAAGGTAGAAGCTACCTTGTTGCGCGGCCCGACAAAAATAAGTACTTCATTTCTTGATGACTTTTTCGAGAATATCTATTACCCAGGGCCGATCAATCCGGTAGATCCGCCTGCGCCTAATGACGAACTGGATGAGCCTCATATTACAAGTACCGCGGTAGATGATGTACTTGAACCTGCGGATTACAATAAGGAACAGACAGTTACCATCACCCTCCCGAGCGATCCGGATAAACCGGTAAAAACCGGCCAGCAAGTTTTCGGAGAATACGCCGGTGTACGGTTTGGTCCGGTGTTTCTGCAAGATGGAGATACCTCCGTTACTATCAATTTGCCTTGGGCAACGATTGATGCGGGAGGCCTCGGTCCGAATAAACCGCTGCAATGGTTCTGGTCTGATATCGGTGGTGTTAACGAAAATCCATCCCCCATCACAATGGTCACCAACAACGCCCTTGTTGTCGAGTTGGTTGAACCGGAGGTTGAGAGGGAGTACGAGGATGAAAACATTATTCTTTGCGATGATCTCAAAGAGCCGAATTTTGGTTTGAAAGTTCATATTCCAGGTAATCCGACTCATCTGAAGGCTGGCAGGAATGTCTTTCTGCATGCCCAGGGTTACCGGGATGCCGCGATGACACAGCCGTCGCCGCAAACCGATTTCAAATCGGCAGCCCATCCAATTGTCGACCCAGAGGGGACTAACGGCTTCGATATGTTCATTACTCCTTATGACCCCACTATCAGAAATATTCCGGCCCCCCCCCCAAGCCCGGTTGTTCCAGGTGATTACCTGGGCTGGTGGAAGATCTGGTACACGGTAGAGATCGGTGGCACTGAATACCCTTCAGAAGAGTTTCAAAGCACGATCAGTCTGGTAAATCCGCGTGGGGAATACTGCGAGGATGCATAAGGCTCAGTCTGCAGACGCCCGTCACAGGCATAAAGACATGCGTGTTCGTGACGGGCGTTGCATAGGCTAGTTCACTCACACTTAAAGGAAATATCCGACTGATTGGCAGACTTATCCTACATCGAGCTTCCCTGAGGATCAGTACCCTTGCCGGCCCTTGGTAAGGCGTATCCGATGTAGACCGCCGAACCTTCCTTTGAAGTTGATAGTGGTGGTTCTCATGTGGACTAAAGACAACTCCCTTGTGCGGCATAATATCCTTCGTGGATTTCCGTATCTCGCCTTACTCCTGTTGTCCGCGCCTCAAGCACAGGCTCGCGCACTGAATCCCGGAGAACTCGAAACGATCTTGCCCGGGTCGGTAGTGGAAAGCTGGCAACTGGCGAACGGATCGATCTTGACCAGCAATGGTGCCAGCGCACTGGACATCACGATTCAGGGTGGGACGCTGAATGCCAACGGAGGTCAGACCCAGCAAATCAACGCCGTCGACGGTGGATCGGTCAACCTCGATAACGTCACGGTGACCGGTGTCGGGGGCTTCGTTACGTTGTCACTGGAGAATAGCTCTGCGGTTATTTCGGGATCGACGATTTCCGGGCGGGCAATCGGCTTACAAGCCGTGCGGGATGTCGATACCCAAACCGGCTCAACGGTCAATATGCGCGACAGCACGGTTCGTGGCACCACCGGTGGGGCTTTTGCGACTGCCTACAGTGTTTTGAATCTGGCAAACAGCACTCTGGAAGGTACCGGTGCATCGAGTTTTGGCCTGACGCTGGCCGGTGGCTCTGCGAATCTGAGCACTGGCTCGAAGATCATTGGTGGTCTCAATGGTGTTGTTTATCAAAGAGATGGTACTGATGAACAGTTGAGCAAGCTGGTTCTCGACAACTCCAGTGTCGAGGGTAAAAGCGGAGCGGCGATCATTGCAGATATCGGCAGCAATCCGCTGGGGCCACTCGAAATCAGCGTGTTGAACGGCTCCACGTTGATTGGCGGCAACGGCTCGATACTGGAGGTGGCAGGTGGGGCGTCCGTCGATTTCAACGTTGCCAATAGCAACCTCAGCGGAAATGTTGTGGTGGCGTCTGGCAGTACAGCAACGGTCAGTCTCGACTCTAACGCTTCGTTGAAAGGTAATCTGCAGAATGTTTCCAGGCTGAATCTGGACAATCAAAGTAGTTTTACCGGTACTTTTCAAGGCGATGCAATCAAGGGTTCCAATGTAACGCTTGATAATGGCTCGACATTCACCGGTGGCGTTGAAAATGTATCGAGTTTCGCGCTGAACGACTCGACCTGGGTCTTGACTGGCAATAACCAGGTTGGTCAATTGGCCATGAATAACGGAACACTTGATTTTGCTGAGGGCGCTGGATTTTACCAACTGGATGTCGGTAACTTGTCTGGCAATGGCACTCTCAAGATGGCCACGGATTTTGGTGGTCGCCAGACAGATTTTCTGAATGTTAATGGTAACGCTACGGGCGACTATCGAATCAACGTGAGAGCGACTGGTAGCAAACCATTGACTACTGAGCCTATCCAATTGGTCCATGTCGGCGGCGGTGACGCGAAGTTTGCCCTGATAAACGGAGCTGTGGATGCCGGTGCGTTCACTTACAAGTTGTTTGATGAAGGTGATGGCTGGTTCTTGCGGCCTGACACGCAGGTCAGCACCAGTACTCGATCGGTATTGGCAATTGCCAATACGGCTCCCACAATCATTGAGGCTGAACGTACGTTGCTTAATACGCGCATGGGTGATCGTCGCCTCAACTCAGGCAATGGAGGCGTTTGGACACGTACCTACGGTAACCGCTACAGCGTCCAGGATAGTTATGGCGGTGGTTACAGCCAGACTCAGCAGGGCGTTGTATTCGGGGCCGATACGAAGCTGGCGGACACCGACTGGCTGGTCGGCGCTATGATTGGCTACAGCCAAAGCAACCTGGATCTGAAATACGGAAGCTCCGGTACTGTCGACAGTTACTCGGTGGGCGCTTATGCAACGAAATTCGACTCGCAAACCGGCTTCTACATTGATGCGGTCACGAAGATAAACCGCTTCGATAATCACCTGAAGGTCACCATGAGTGATGGTGTTCGCACCGAAGGTGACTATGACAGCTATGGATTGAGTGGTTCGCTTGAAGTAGGCAAGCAGTATGCGCTGAACGATCGTTGGTTCTTGGCTCCCTTTGCTCAACTCAACGCGGCAGTTGTCTCAGGTGAACATTATTCCCTGGACAATGGTCTTGAGGTCGATAGCCAGTCGACTCGATCACTCGTGGCCAAGGGCGGGCTCTACATAGGAAGCGAAATGGATTTGGGGAATGGACAGAAACTGCAACCGAGAGCCCGGGTCGCGATGGGGCATGAGTTCATCAAGTCGAATGAAGTCGGGGTTAACGAAAGCCGTTTCAACAACGATACTTCTGCGACCAGCGTTGAGCTGGCAGGTGGGGTCAACTGGGCTCTGCCAAATGGTGTGCAGTTGTTTGCCGAGGCAGGTTCAAGCCAAAGCAAGACCGTCAAGCAGGATTACAATGTGAGTGCCGGTATTAGCGTTGCGTTTTGATCAGGTTATGGAGTGATAAAAAGGAGGCAGCTGCCTCCTTTTTTGTTTGTGACGCGTGCTATCGGCGCTGGGACCATTCTGTTGCCTGTAGATCAAACTCGAGAGTGAGCTCGTGTATCTTGCCCGGTTCAAGGCCATCAGAAACTGTTGCGCTGATCTCGCCTTTGATAGACGAGTTTTCTGAATTGAATGTGAAAGCTGTAGTGGGGGCGTCAGTAGAATATTCTGATGGAGGCTCCTCCGCCGAGTCGCTGTAAGTAACCATCACATCTGCATTGGCTAATTTAGCTTTGGAGTCGACTGGGTCTTTGAAAAGTATTACCCGGATCGTTTTAATCTGATTATCCATGGGGTCACGATAGTCAGCCTTGATTGTCCAGCGAGGTGGCTCTCCCACTTGCGGGTAAGTGATTTGACTAAACGTCGCTCTGAAATTCAACGGTTCACCTTTGTCGATAGACGCATTGAATTCTGCGGCACGGGTGGACCTGCCTTTATGAAGCGTATCGAGTTTCTGTGCAGCGGTCATGAGCAGAATCTCCATCATTTTATTGGGCGAGAGTCAGCCGCGGTTTGGTATCTACCCGACCACGGAAGTTACATCTGATCGCACTCCACCCTGCATGTAAACTGTCATACCTGTCAGTTTACATTTGAGTGTTTTTATGATTTTTCTACGCTGGTTGCTTGCGTAACTTTGTGAATTCTTTCGGTTTGGAGTGTTAGCCAAACAAACCGGCAGCAATGTTGATTGAGAAACCCAGAATCGCCGTATTGAACACAAACCCGATCAACGACTGTGCCAGCACAATCTTGCGTATCTCCCGCGTAGCCACTCCAACGTCCGCCGTCTGCACCGCCACGCCGATGGTGAACGAGAAGTACAGAAAGTCCCAGTAATTGGGTGTTGTCAGGCCTTCGGCAAAGCGCAGTGCCGGTTCCTTGCCGTCCCAGGTGTAAAACAGCCGGGCATAGTGAACGCAGAAAATCACCCCGATCAGCAGCCACGAACCGATCACGGTCAACGCGGTAAAACCGTAATGCAGAAGTTTGCGGGTGGTTTCCAGGTCCTTGCTGCCAGCCAGTTCGACGGTAATGGTGGCCAGGCTCGCCAACGCCGCGATGCAGACGACAAACAGCACCAGCCCGGCATTTTCATCCTCGACTTCGGCAATGCGTTTGACGTCCGGCGCTTTGGCGCGGATGGTCAGCCAAAGCATCAGGATCAGGTACGTCCAGACCCCGGCGTTCCAGCCGATGAGGATTTTGCTGATGACAGATTCCGCCGGGGCCAGGAGGCCTGCGGCAAGGCCGAGCAGCGCGGCAGCGGAAAGGCGAGGGTGGGTGCGGGCGAGGAAGCGCATGGGGACTCGATGGGCCAGGGTGGTTCAGACACCTTAGCCCAGCGCGGCGACCTGTGGCCACCGCGCCGGGAGCGCTCGATCAATCAGGCTTGGTGAATCGGCGCACAAGTTTGATCACGACAACGAAGAACACCGGCACAAAGATGACTGCCAATGTTGCGGTAATCATCCCGCCAATCACCCCTGTGCCAATCGCCTGCTGACTCGCCGAACTCGCGCCCGTGGCAATCGCCAACGGCACCACACCCAGAATGAACGCCAGCGACGTCATGACAATCGGCCGCAACCGCAGGCGCGCCGCTTGCAGCGTGGCGTCGATCAGATCGTGACCTTCGTCATACAGGCTCTTGGCGAACTCGATGATCAGGATCGCGTTCTTCGCCGACAGGCCAATGATGGTGATCAGGCCGACCTTGAAGAACACATCGTTAGGCATCCCGCGCAAAGTCACCGCCAGCACTGCGCCGAGCACACCGAGCGGCACCACCAGCAGCACGGAAGTCGGAATCGACCAGCTCTCGTACAACGCCGCCAGGCACAGGAACACGATCAGCAGCGACAACCCGAGCAGAATCGGCGCCTGACTGCCGGACAAACGCTCCTGCAACGACAGACCGGTCCATTCCTGACCCATGCCTTTCGGCCCTTGCGCTACCAGCCGTTCGATCTCCGCCATGGCTTCGCCGGTGCTGTGGCCGGGTTTCGGTTCACCGGAAATCGAGATCGCCGGGTAGCCGTTGTAGCGGGTCAGTTGCGCCGGGCCCTGAGTCCAAGTGGCTCTCACGAATGCCGACAGCGGCACCATTTTCCCGGCGTCGTTGCGTACGTGCATCTTCAGCAGGTCGTCGACCTGACTGCGACGGTCGCCTTCGGCCTGCACCACCACCCGTTGCATGCGCCCCTGATTGGGGAAGTCGTTGACGTACGAAGAACCGATGGCGGTGGACAGCACGTTGCCGACGTCGGCGAAGGAAATACCCAGCGCGTTGGCCTGTTTGCGGTCCACTTCCAGCTGCACTTGCGGCGCTTCGGCCAGAGCGCTTTCACGCACGTTCATCAGGATCGGACTTTTCTCGGCGGCTTCCAGCAATTGGGTGCGCGCCTCCATCAAAGTCGCATGACCGAGGCCGCCGCGATCCTGCAGACGGAACTCGAAACCGCTGGACGTACCGAGCCCGTCCACCGGCGGCGGCAGTACCGAGAACGCCATCGCATCCTTGATCTGGCTCAGGGCGATGTTGGCACGCTCGGCAATCGAGCTGGCCGAGTCGTCGCTGCCGCGATGTGACCAGTCCTTGAGAGTGGTGAACGCCAGTGCGGCGTTCTGCCCGCTGCCGGAGAAGCTGAAACCGAGGATCACCACGCTGTCACTGATGCCCGGTTCGCCACTGTTGTGTGCCTCAAGCTGCTCGGCGACCTGCACGGTACGGTTCTTGGTCGCGCCTGGCGGCAGCTGAATGTCGGTGATGGTGTAACCCTGGTCCTCGACCGGCAGGAACGAAGAGGGCAGGCGCGCGAAGCACAGGCCCAGACCCACCAGCAGCACACCATAAATCAACAGGTAACGCCCGGTACGTTTCAGCGCGTAGCCGACCCAGCCTTGATAGCGATCGGTCAGTTGTTCGAAGCGGCGGTTGAACCAGCCGAAGAATCCGGTTTTCTCGTGGTGCTCGCCTTTGGCGATCGGCTTGAGCAGCGTTGCGCACAATGCCGGGGTCAAGGTCAGGGCCAGGAACGCCGAGAACAGAATCGAGGTGGCCATCGACAGCGAGAACTGCCGGTAGATGACGCCCACCGAGCCCTGCATGAACGCCATTGGAATGAACACCGCCACCAGCACCAGCGTGATGCCGATGATCGCGCCGGTAATCTGCCGCATCGCCTTGCGTGTCGCCTCTTTGGGCGACAGGCCTTCGGTGGCCATGATCCGTTCGACGTTCTCCACCACCACGATGGCGTCGTCCACCAGAATGCCGATGGCCAGCACCATGCCGAACATGGTCAGCACGTTGATCGAGAAGCCCAGCGCGAGCATGGTCGCGAAGGTGCCCATCAGCGCAACCGGCACCACCAGCGTCGGGATCAGTGTGTAGCGGATGTTCTGCAGGAACAGGAACATCACCGCAAACACCAGCAACATCGCCTCGCCAAGGGTGTAGACCACTTTGGTGATCGAGACCTTCACAAATGGCGAAGTGTCGTAGGGAATCTTGTACTCCACACCGGTCGGGAAATAGCGCGACAGCTCATCCATCTTCGCCCGGATCAGCGTTGCGGTGCTGAGGGCGTTGGCGCCCGGCGACAGTTGCACGCCGACGGCGGTGGACGGTTTGCCGTTCAGGCGAGTGCCGAACTGGTATTCCTGACTGCCGATCTCGACCCGCGCCACATCCTTGATGCGCACGGTGGAGCCGTCGGGGTTCGCCTTGAGCACGATGTCGGCGAACTCTTCCGGCGTCGACAGCTGCCCCTTGACCAGAATCGTCGCGGTGATTTCCTGAGTGCCCGGGTTCGGCAGATCGCCGATGCTGCCCGCCGAGACCTGGGCGTTCTGCGCGACGATGGCGGCGTTGACGTCGGCCGGCGTCAGGTTGAAGCCGATCAGCTTCTGCGGGTCGACCCAGATCCGCATCGCCCGCTCGGCGCCATATAGCTGGGCCTTGCCGACGCCGTCGATACGCTTGATCTCGTTCATCACGTTGCGCGCCAGGTAATCGCTGAGCGCCACGTCATCGAGCTTGCCGTCGCTGGAGGTCAGGGTGATCAGCAGCAGGAAACCGGCGGAGACTTTCTCCACCTGCAACCCTTGCTGGTTGACCGCTTGCGGCAGGCGCGACTCGACCACCTTCAGGCGGTTTTGCACATCAACCTGTGCCAGCTCAGGGTTGGTGCCCGGTTGGAACGTCGCCTTGATCGTGGCGCTGCCGAGGCTGCTTTGCGACTCGAAATACAGCAGGTGATCGGCGCCGTTGAGCTCTTCCTCGATCAGGCTGACCACGCTTTCGTCAACAGTTTGCGCCGAGGCGCCCGGGTACACCGCATAGATTTCGATCTGCGGCGGCGCGACGTCGGGGTATTGCGCCACCGGCAATTGCGGGATGGCCAGCGCACCGGCCAACAGGATGAACAACGCGACGACCCAGGCGAACACCGGGCGGTCGATAAAGAACTGCGGCATAGAAAAGCGTCCTGCTTACTGACCAGAGGTCTGGGCAAGTGGAAGAGGGGTGTCGTCGATCTGCACGGTTTCGCCGGGGCGGGCGTGCTGCAGGCCTTCGATGACCACGCGGTCGCCGGCCTTCAGGCCACCGGTGACGATCCAGCGATCGTTCTGCACGGCGCCCAGTTGCACCGGTTGCAGAGCGACGCGCATCTGATCGTCGACGGTCAGCACCTGCGCCACACCGGCGCTGTCGCGTTGCACCGCACGTTGCGGCACGGTCAGGCCATGCTGGATCACGCCTTGTTCCAGACGCACGCGAACGTAGCTGCCGGGCAGCAGATCAAGGTCCGGGTTGGGGAATTCGCTGCGCAGAACAATCTGCCCGGTGCCCGGATCGACGGTGATGTCACTGAACAGCAACTTGCCCGGCAGCGGATAGAGGCTGCCGTCATCCTGAATCAGCGTGGCCTTGACCTGATCCTGACCGACCTGCTGCAACTGCCCGGAACGGAACGCCCGACGCAACTCGTTGAGTTCGCGGGTCGACTGGGTGAGGTCGGCGTGGATCGGGTTCAGTTGCTGGATCAGCGCCATGGGCGTGGTTTCGTTCTGGCCGACCAGTGCGCCTTCGGTGACCAGGGCACGACCGACACGACCGGAAATCGGCGCAGTGACGGTGGCGTAACCCAGATTCAGTTTCGCCCGTTCGACGGCAGCCTTGTTGGCGGCAACGTCGGCGGCGGTCTGCCGGGCATTGGCGCGGGCGTTGTCGTAGTCCTGAGCACTGATGGCCTTGTCGTCGATCAACTGGGCGTAGCGCTGTTCCTGCAGTTTTGCCTGGAACGCGTTGGCCTCGGCCTTGCGCAGGGCGGCTTCGGCGCTGTCCAGGTCGGCCTTGAACGGTGCCGGATCGATGCGGAACAGCACGTCGCCCTTTTTCACGTCGCTGCCTTCGCGGTAGGTGCGTTGCAGCACCACGCCAGCGACCCGGGCGCGGACTTCGGCAATGCGCGGTGCGGCAATTCGTCCGCTCAATTCGCTGCTGATCGACAGGGGGCGCGCCTCAAGGGTTTCGACCCGCACGGTGGCCGGCGGCGCCTGTTCCTCGGTGCTCGGGGATTTACCACAGGCACTCAGCGTCAGCGCCAATGCGATCAGGCCGAGCCCGGCCAGCAGATTCTTCGACATGTACAACCCCCAATATTGATCTGCGCATCCTACGGACAGTCGCCGAGGGTAGCGGTGAAGCTTTGTAGGCGCTGTGTGAAATTGTGTAAGGGTTTTGCTCAGGGACGAGTGAGGGCGTATATCCTTTACGCCTTGAAATTTATTGCGACAGATAAAGCATCGCGAGCAGGCTCGCTCCCACATTTGGAATACAGTCCTTTGTGGGAGCGAGCCTGCTCGCGATAGCGGATGATGAGTCGCCACAGCACTTTCTGGATCATCAATGCCCAACATCCTCCTGGTCGAAGACGACACCGCCCTCGCCGAACTGATCTCCAGCTATCTCGAGCGCAACGGCTATTCCGTCAGCGTGATCGGCCGTGGCGACCATGTGCGCGAACGGGCGCGGCTCAATCCGCCGGATCTGGTGATTCTCGACCTGATGCTGCCGGGCCTCGACGGCTTGCAGGTCTGTCGCCTGTTGCGCGCAGACTCGGCGACGCTGCCGATCCTGATGCTCACCGCCCGCGATGACAGCCACGATCAGGTGCTGGGCCTGGAAATGGGCGCCGACGATTACGTGACCAAACCCTGCGAGCCGCGGGTCCTGCTGGCCCGAGTGCGCACGTTGTTGCGGCGCAGCAGCCTTGGCGAGCCGATGACTGCCAACGACCGGATCCTGATGGGCAATCTGTGCATTGACCTGTCGGAGCGCACCGTGACCTGGCGCGAGCAACCGGTCGAGCTGTCCAGCGGCGAATACAACCTGCTGGTGGTGCTGGCCCGTCATGCCGGCGAAGTGCTGAGCCGCGACCAGATCCTGCAACGCCTGCGCGGTATAGAGTTCAACGGCACCGACCGCTCGGTGGACGTGGCGATTTCCAAGCTGCGCCGCAAGTTCGATGACCACGCGGGCGAGGCGCGCAAGATCAAGACCGTGTGGGGCAAGGGTTATCTGTTCAGCCGTTCCGAGTGGGAATGCTGAGTCGATGTTCAGAATCCTGTTTCGCCTTTATCTGGTGACGATCGTTTCCTACAGCGCGGCAATCTATCTGGTGCCGGATCTGGTGGTGATGGCGTTCAGGGATCGCTTCGTGACTTACAATCTCGACTATTCCCGGGGCCTGCAATCGCTGATCACCAAACAGTTTCGCGCAGTGCCGCAGGATCAGTGGCCGGCGGTTGCCGCGTCGATGGACAAGGACTTCCAGCCGCTGCACATCGTCCTCGCCCGTATCGATAACGCTGATTTCACCCCGATCGAACAAGAGCGCCTGCGTCGTGGTGAAAACGTGGTGCGCATCGGTGACTGGGGCTGGCGGACGCTGGCGGTGACGCCGCTGAACGGGGAGATCGCCGTGCAAATGGTGGTGCCGCCGGATCCGATGGACGTGAACTTGCTGTACTGGAGCATCAACGTTCTGATCGGTGCGAGTTTGCTGGCGTGCCTGCTGCTCTGGCTGCGGCCGCACTGGCGCGATCTTGAGCGCCTGAAGGGCACCGCCGAGCGCTTTGGTAAAGGCCATTTGAGCGAACGTACGCAAATCGGCTCGAGTTCGAACATTGGCAGTCTGGCCAACGTCTTCGACACCATGGCCGGTGATATCGAAAACCTGCTCAACCAGCAGCGTGATCTGCTCAACGCGGTGTCTCACGAACTGCGTACGCCACTGACCCGACTGGATTTCGGCCTGGCGCTGGCGCTGTCCGATGATCTGCCGCAAACCAGTCGTGAACGCCTGCAAGGTCTGGTGGCGCACATTCGTGAACTCGATGAGCTGGTGCTGGAGTTGCTGTCCTACAGCCGCCTGCAAAATCCGGCGCGTTTGCCGGAACAGGTCGAAGTGTCGCTGGACGAGTTCATCGACAGCATTCTGGGCAGCGTCGACGAGGAACTGGAATCACCGGAAATCGTCATCGATGTGTTGCTGCACAATCAGCTGGAACGCTTTTCCCTGGATCCACGCCTGACCGCCCGTGCAATTCAGAACCTGCTGCGTAACGCCATGCGTTACTGCGAAAAGCGCATTCAGATCGGTGTGCAGGTCTGCCCGAAGGGCTGTGAGATCTGGGTGGATGATGACGGGATCGGCATTCCGGAAGACGAGCGGGAGCGGATTTTCGAGCCGTTCTATCGACTGGACCGCAGCCGCGACCGGGCCACTGGCGGGTTTGGTCTGGGACTGGCGATCAGCCGTCGGGCGCTGGAAGCACAGGGCGGGACGTTGACGGTGGAAGGTTCGCCGTTGGGTGGAGCGCGGTTCAGGCTTTGGCTACCAACCCCGACCCCAACCTGACTGACTGGCCGCACCTGTTCATTTTGGGAGCGAGCTTGCTCGCGAAGGGGGCGACACAGCACCGCATTCGCGAGCAAGCTCGCTCCCACATTCGTTCCGAGTGATCAGAGCAGTTCAGTGGACTGGATCAGTCCGACCCCGGCCACCTGCATCCGCTCCATCGCCGACGCCAGCGATCCATTCATGTCGATTGCCCGGCACGCATCCAGCACCACAAACGTATTGAACCCCGCCGCCCGTGCATCCAGCGCGGAGAACATCACGCAGAAGTCCAGCGCCAGGCCGACCATGTACACCGTGTCGATGCCGCGTTCCTTCAGATAACCCGCCAGCCCCGTGGTGGTTGCCCGGTCCGCTTCAAGAAACGCCGAATAGCTGTCGATGTCCGGATTGCAGCCCTTGCGGATGATCAGTTGAGCGTGGGGCAGATTGAGTCCCGAATGAAAATCGGCGCCGCGTGAGCCCTGAATGCAGTGATCCGGCCAGAGGGTCTGTTCGCCGTACGGCAGTTGAATCACCTCGTAGGGCTGGCGGCCGGGATGGCTGGAGGCAAACGAAGCGTGGCCCGCCGGATGCCAGTCCTGGGCAATGACCACTTGCTTGAACTGTTCGGCAAGGCGGTTGATCAACGGAACGATCAGGTCGCCCTCGGGCACAGCCAGCTGGCCGCCGGGAGTGAAGTCGTTCTGTACATCGATGACCAGCAATGCAGTACGCGGTGAAATCGGCATGTAAGGGTTCCTCCCTGGATAATCACTGGCCAAGCATAGTGACAGGCTGGCTCATGTGCTCAGCCGCTCTTTAAACATTTTTGCCAGACCTTCCAGCTCGGTGGCCGGGTTATGCCCGATCAGCATCCACGCGTGCTCGCGTTCGGTCCAGTACACCACGTTCATCCCGTGCCGGCGTTCATGGGCCAGCGGCTGGCTGCCGCTGTTGGAGCGGGTAACGCACAGTGCCAGCGGGCCGTGGGCGGCGTCGAGCCAGGTCATCTGTGCAATCGGCACGCCGTCGTATTCAAGTAGCTGCGCACGTTTGAACTGCGCGCCGGGCAGTTTCAGTTTCGCTGGCGACAGGTTCAGGCCCAGTCGTGCGTCGACGGTGCGCAATTGCGCCAGTTGCGAGGCTTCGTCGGTGGCCAGATGTTCAAGGGTTTGCGGGACGTATAGCGCCATGTAATCGCCCACCAGCTCGCGCCAGTTGTGCGATTGCTGCGCTAGCCAACCAAGGAACAGACGGTCCGCCGCGACGCCCGCGAACACCATGCCCGCTGCCGCCGCGCCCATGAACCAACGCCGACTGAAACCGGGACGTTGCGGGGAGGGTGCGGCATCCAGTCGGGCTTGCAGGCGATCGAGCGGTGCCTGTCGTGCCAGCTCATCGTAGGCGTCGCGATAGGGCAGGTTGCTGCGGCTCAGCCACTGCACCCGAAGATTGAGCAGCGGATCGTCGGCGATGAGGCTGTCGAGCTGGCTGCGTTGTTCGCGGTCCAGTTCATCGTCCAGATACGCCACCAGTTGCTCGTCGGAAGGCGTATTCATTGCCGGTCTCCTGCGGGGGTGTTCGGTACCGCATGCAGCGGCGGGTATTCGGCCAGTTTCAGGCGGGCGGTGGCGAGGCGACTCATGACCGTGCCGATCGGCACTTGCAGGATCTCGGCGACTTCGCGATAAGACAGTCCTTCGACGTAAGCGAGATAGACCGTTTCGCGCTGGGTCTCCGGCAGCGCATCGACGCGGCGGATCACCTGCGCCGCCATGACGTGGGTCTGCGCGGCGTATTCGCCGTCGAAGGTGAGCTGGCTGTCGGCGTCCACCACGCCCTGGCCCTGGCGCACCCGGCGGGCGCGCACTTCGTTGAGCCAGATCGAATGCAGGATGCTCAGCAGCCAGCGGTCCATGCGCGTGCCGGCCACGTACTGGCCCGAACGTTCAAGCGCCCGTACGCAGGTGGCTTGCACCAGATCCTCGGCCACGTGCCGGTTGCGCGACAGCAGCAAGCCGTAGCGCCACAGGCGCGCCAGGTGTTGTCCGAGTTCGGCTCTGAAGGCCTGATCGCTGAAAATGTTCGCCTCCGCGTGTCGTGTCAGGTTTTCGATGAATCGTTGATGGCTTCGGCCAGGTCCCGGTATTCCTCGCAGGTCGTGCCACAAATCTTCTGGATATGCTGCAACTGCTCCTGCGCCAGGTCGATGCGGCCCTTGATGACGTAGGCCTCGCCCAAATACTCACGCACTTGGGCGTACTGCGGATCGAGCTTCACCGATTGCAGGTAATAACCGATGCCTTCGTCGGTTCGGCCCAGCTTGCGCGTGGCATAGCCGCGATAGTTGAGGGCCTTGGCGGTGTTCGGCTGTTTCAGGGTGTCGAGCAAGGCAAGGGCTTCTTCATAGCGACCGTCCTTCGCAAGACGATAGGCGTAGTCGGTGCGGTCGGCGTCCGGTACCAGGCTGCTGGTCTGCATCACGCATTTCTGCGTTTTGCTGTCGTACACCTGGCCTTTCGGGCAGTTGGGTTTCTGCACCGGCTCGTCTTCATCACCGTGGGCCAGGGCCAAAGGGCTGGACAACATTGCGGCCATTAGCAACGGGGCGGCGAACATAACGGAACGGATAGTCATGGGCAAGGCTCCATAGTGGGGTCATGTGTCACGTTGAACACCGCAAGGTGAAGTTTTATTCATTGCTTTGTCAGGTGCCATTCAAGGAAAGCTCAAACACGAAGGCTATGCTCGTGTCGTCTGTCGTCAATCCGCCGTTCTACCCCGGGAGTTGCGCCATGAAAGATCAGGTTCACCACTCCGCTGCCGCCGGTTACAAGACCGCAGCGGAAACCTACGTCAAAGGCCGGCCGGAATATCCGCCGGCAGTCACCGACTGGCTGACGGCAACCCTGGACCTGGATGGCCACAAGACCGTTATCGACCTCGGCGCCGGCACCGGCAAGTTCACCGGACGATTGGTGGCGACCGGTGCCCAGGTGATTGCCGTGGAGCCGGTGGCGCAGATGCTGGAAAAACTGTCTGCCAACTGGCCCGACGTGTTGGCCGTCAGCGCCATGGCGACTGACTTGCCGTTGCCTGATGAGTCGGTGGACGCCGTGGTCTGCGCCCAGGCCTTTCACTGGTTCGCCAGCACCGAGGCGCTGGACGAAATCGCCCGGGTGCTCAAGCCCGGCGGCAAGCTCGGGCTGATCTGGAACCTGCGCGACACCCGGGTCGGCTGGGTGCCCAAGCTCGATGCCATCGTCAACGCCCGCGAAGGCGACACGCCGCGCTATTACACCGGTGCCTGGCGCAAGGTGTTCCCGCATCCGGCGTTCGGGCCGTTACAGGCCGAGCATTTTCACCATGGTCATACCGGCTCGCCGGAAGATGTGATTTTCAACCGGGTGCGTTCCACCAGTTTCATCGCGGCGCTGCCGGATGCAGAGCGGGCCCGGATCGATGAACAGTTGCGGGCGTTGATCGCATCCGATCCCGAACTGCGAGGCCGGGATGTGATGACCGTGCCTTACGAGACTGCCGCGTTCGTGGCGGTGAAGGGCGGCTAGAGTCCTGCATTTGGCCGAACCGCCGTTCTGAGGCCTTGATATAGTTCAGGCCTCATTTTCAGACCGGTAAAGGATTTCTGCCATGACTCAATACACCGCCTTCAGCGTCGAACTGGCCGACAACATCGCTCATGTGCAGATCAACCGGCCGGAAAAGATCAACTCGATGAACGCCGCGTTCTGGAGCGAAATCGTCGAGGTGTTCCAGTGGATCGACGACACCGACGAAGTGCGGGTGGTGGTGCTCAGCGGTGCCGGCAAACACTTTTCTTCGGGCATCGACCTGATGATGCTGGCCGGCGTCGCCAATGAACTGGGCAAGGACGTCGGCCGCAATGCGCGTCTGTTGCGCAAAAAAATCCTGACCCTGCAAGCCTCGTTCAATGCCGTCGACAATTGCTGCAAGCCGGTGCTCGCGGCGATTCAGGGTTATTGCCTGGGCGGTGCCATCGATCTGATCGCAGCCTGCGACATGCGCTACGCCGCCGAAGACGCGCAATTCTCAATTAAAGAAATCGACATCGGCATGGCAGCCGACGTTGGCACTTTGCAACGGTTGCCACGGATCATCGGTGACGGCATGCTGCGTGAGCTGGCTTACACCGGTCGTACCTTTGGCGCCGAAGAGGCCCGCAGCATCGGGCTGGTCAATCGCGTCTACAGCGACAAGGACAGCCTGATCGAAGGCGTGATGGACATTGCCCGGGACATCGCCGGCAAGTCACCGATCGCGGTCACCGGCACCAAGGAAATGATCAGCTACATGCGCGACCACCGAATTGACGATGGTCTGGAGTACGTTGCCACCTGGAACGCCGCCATGTTGCAATCCACCGACTTGCGCGTGGCCATGGCCGCCCACATGAGCAAACAGAAACCCGAATTTCTGGATTGAGAAACCATGACACCTCGCTGGACCACCGCAGTACTGGACACCGATCAACCCGGCGGCTGGGCCGTCGCGCGCAGCCCCGAGGGCTTTCTGTTCGATGACAATGGCGCGCTGTTCCCCCGGGAATGGCTCAAGCGCCAGGACTTGTCGATCCTCGCCGAGCACGGTATCGGTCACCTCGATGGCGAGCCGGTCTACCTGCTTGAACTGCGCAGCACCAGCGAGGTGCCGGGTTGTAACTGGAAAGGCTTGCGGGCGTTCATGCTCGACGGCGATCACACGATCTACAAAGTGCTGGGTTACGCGGCGCAGATCGGGACGTGGGCCCGTGAACACCGGTTCTGCGGCAACTGCGGTCAGCCCATGACCCAGGTGCCGCGGGAGCGGGCGATGTATTGCCAGCCGTGCGACCTGCGCAGTTATCCGCGCATTTCACCGAGCATGATCGTGCTGGTGACCCGGGGCGATGAAGTGCTGCTGGCGCGCTCGCCGCGTTTCGTCACCGGGGTCTACAGCACGCTGGCCGGGTTTGCCGAACCGGGTGAGTCGGCTGAAGACTGTCTGATTCGCGAAGTGCGCGAGGAAGTGCAGATCGAAGTAAAGAACATCCAGTACATGGGCAGCCAGTGCTGGCCGTTCCCGCATTCGATGATGCTGGGCTTCCATGCTGAATACGCCAGCGGCGAGATTGTCTGTCAGGAAGACGAGATCGAAGACGCCCAGTGGTTCAACGTGCACGATCTGCCGCCGTTGCCGGCGTCAAAATCGATTGCACGTTACCTGATCGACGTTTACGTGGCGCGGCGCTTAGGCCACGCTGAACCAGTGCTGCCAGGCTAGACGCACGGTCAACCCCAGCACCACGGTGATGAACACCGGACGAATGAACTTGGCGCCGCCGCTGATCGCGGTGCGCGCCCCGAAGAATGCGCCGACCATCACCGACAGGCCCATGCTCAGGCCGATGATCCAGTCCACCTGCCCGGAAAACACGAACACCGATAGCGCTGCAATGTTGCTGACGAAGTTCATGCTGCGCGCCACGCCGCTGGCCTTGACCAGATCGATCGGGTAGAGCAGGAGGCTGCTGACGGTCCAGAACGCACCCGTACCTGGTCCCGCAACGCCGTCATAGAAGCCAAGGCTGAAGCCCTGGGTTGATTGCCATTTCTTCTTGATCGGTGCATCGCTGTCCAGCGGCGCTTTCGGAGTGCCGCCAAACAACAGGTAGAGGCCGCAGGCGAAGACGATTACCGGCAGCATCTTGTTCAGCCATTCCGCCGGCAGATAGTGGGCGACGATGGCGCCGGTCAACGCGCCGACCAGCGTGCCGATGATCGCGTGCATCCACTGCCTTGGGTGGAACAGCTTGCGTCGGTAGAAGGTGAAACTGGCAGTGGCCGAGCCGAAGGTCGAACTCAGTTTGTTGGTGCCCAGCACCAGATGCGGCGGCAGACCGGCGGTGAGCAGCGCCGGCGTGGTCAACAGACCGCCACCGCCGGCGATGGCGTCGATGAATCCGGCAATGAAGGCGACAAGGGCCAGAACGGCCAGGGTAGTGAGGTCAACGCTGAGTTCGAAAGGCATGGAATCGGCTTATTTCGGCAGGGCAGGAACGGGCGGTCATCATAGCCGTAACACCCGTTCATCGCGACCGTGATCCTTATCGATCAAGTGGTGACTGAATGTAAGTCGCTACTTAGTCGAGAACCAGACATTGTCGATGAAATACCGCCCTTTGTTTCCAAAGAAATCGTTGGGAATGGCGAAGTGAACACTTAACCACCCGTAGCCGGGCTGGATTGTGCCTTTGAGCTTCAGCGTTCTTGTTTGCGAATCGACATAGCGCACTTCGGGCCATACTTCATGTTCACCAGTGTTGCGATTGGTCGCCCAAAGGGTGTAGTAGATGTGCGCGTGAAACAAAGGGTTGGAGGTTTTGTCGAGGATTGGAGGGTGAATTCGTCGATCCTTGGTGTCTTGCAACGGGGCGGCATCGGGAGCCTGGATCTGGAAACTGAAATCGAACTCTCCCGGATGAATTTGAAAGGTCTCGGTTGCCAGACTCTGACCCTGGTTTCTACCACCGACCAAGCGTGCGGCATAGTTACCGTTGTGGCGTTCGACGGATATAGGTGTGTCGTAACCTTGTGGAATCCATTTGCTGAAATCACCGGTACTGAAATCACCATTTGGAACCATGTTTTTCTGGGTCATATCAGTCGCTCACTGTCATGGGTAGAAGAGAGGCCGTTAATTCGGCCAAATCTGGCTGCATGGCAATGATTTGATAGATCCTCTATGGCTGCTACTGTCATTACTGACAGTCCATTAGTACCTTTTGCGATAAAAGCGACTGACTTCTGTTTCTGAGGAAAAGCATTAAGTGGAAGCATCCGTGCTTCCACCGGAAGTAGCGAGGTCCGCAGTTAAAGACCCAGCTCCGACAACCCCGGATGATCATCCGGGCGCCGGCCCAGCGGCCAGTGGAACTTGCGTTCGCTTTCCTTGATCGGCATGTCGTTGATGCAGGCATATCGCTGGAACATCAGGCCGTGCTCGTCGAACTCCCAGTTCTCGTTGCCGTAGGAACGGAACCAGTTGCCCGAGTCGTCGTGCCATTCGTAGGCGTAGCGCACGGCGATGCGGGTGTCGGAGTAGGCCCAGAGTTCCTTGATCAGGCGGTAATCCAGTTCCTTGGCCCATTTGCGGGTCAGGAAGGCCTTGGCTTCCTCGCGGCTGTTGGCGAATTCGGCGCGGTTGCGCCATTTGGTGTCCAGGGTGTAGGCCAGCGACACCCGCTGCGGGTCGCGGGAGTTCCAGCCATCCTCGGCCAGACGAACTTTTTCAATGGCCGATTCACGGTTGAAGGGTGGCAATGGCGGACGCACTTCAGCTGCAGTAGACATGTTTGTCTCCCGATCAAATTAACGATTTAACAACTTGTCGCTTATTGAGGCGTTACAGGTCCAATAACTTTCGCGCCATGCATTGCGCATTATCGGCGGCACTGTGATCACCCATCACAAGCGCTACGGTAATGGCGCCGTCAATCAGGATCAGCAACTGTCTGGCCAGCAGTTGCGGGTCCTCGGCACCATGTTCGGTACACAGCTCGCACACGTAGTCGAGCAGCTTCTGTTTGTGGTCTTTGGCGACTTGGCGCACCGGATCCTGCGGATCGCCGGTCTCGCCGCTGGTATTGATGAAGGCGCAGCCCCGGAAGCCTTCCGAGGCGAACCAGCCCTTGAGCACGGTAAACAGGTTGAGCAGGCGATCGGCCGGGGTTTCGGCCTGATCGACGGCGCTTCTGTACCAGTGCATCCAGCGTACGTCGCGGCGTTGCAGGGCGGCGACGGTCAGCTCCTCCTTGTTGGCGAAGTAGCGGTAGATACTCTTTCTGGAGACACCGGCGGTTTTCACCAGAAGATCCATGCCGGTGGCTGCGATGCCACTTTTGTAGATCAACTTTTCGGTGACATCCAGAATGATGTCGCGGGTCGTGTCGTTGCTGGTGATTTCGTTCATGTGGCGAACAGTAGAACGATCGTTCTCCTTGGTCAAGCGCTGATTTTGAAATGGCTTTCGCGGGCAGGCTCGCTCCCACATTGGAAATGTGATTCACGTGGGAATCAGGCTGCTGGCGACGAAGTTATTACAGACACTCACAAGACCCAAAGGAGTTGATGGTGTAAGCTCTCGGGTTCTTCGGATTCGACCCATTGCGAGCCCTATGCCGTTGCTTTTCAAACGCTCTCTGCTGCCCAAGTTGCGCAGCTTTCCGCTGACCGCCGAGGCCGTGACCATTCTGTCCGGCGCCGCCGAGTTCCGTCGTTGCCTGTTGGAGAAAATCGCCCAGGCGACCCAGCGCATCTACCTCGTCGCGCTTTATCTGCAAAACGACGAAGCCGGTCAGGAAATCCTCGATGCCTTGCACGCCGCGAAACTCAAGCGCCCGGAGCTCGAAATCGTTGTGGTCGTCGACTGGTTGCGCGCCCAACGTGGCTTGATCGGTGCCGGCAAGCAGCCGGGCAACGCCGCCTGGTATCAGGAGATGACCCGTACCCACCAGAGCGTGGTGCCGGTCTACGGCGTGCCGGTGCAGACCCGCGAGCTGTTCGGCGTGCTGCACCTGAAAGGCTTCGTGATCGACGATTGCGTGGTCTACAGCGGCGCCAGCCTGAACAACGTCTATCTGCACAAGTTCGACAAGTATCGCTTCGACCGTTATCACGTGCTACAGAGCCGTGAACTGGCGGACTCGATGCACCACCTGGTCAAGCACGGCCTGATCGAATCGAAAGCGGTGCATCGCCTCGACCTGCCGCACTTGCCGACCACCCGCAGCCTGCGCAACGACATCGGCGATCTGCGCAGTCGTCTCAAATATGCGGCGTACGACACCAGCGCCGGCAGCACGGCGCATACCGGCCTGTCGGTCAGCCCGTTGCTCGGCGTGGGCAAGAACAACCCGCTGAACCGGGTGATTCTGGAGCTGATCGCCAGCGCCCAGAAGCAACTGACCATCTGCACGCCGTACTTCAACCTGCCGCTGGGGGTGATCCGCGAGATCAACCGGGCGCTGGCCCGTGGCGTGAAGATCGACATCGTGGTCGGCGACAAGACCGCCAACGACTTCTACATTCCGCCGAGCGAGCCGTTCAAGGTGATCGCCGCGCTGCCGTACCTTTACGAGATCAGCCTGCGCCGTTTCGCCAAGCGGCATCAGCGCAACATCGACAGTGGCCAGTTGAACCTGCATCTGTGGCGTGAGGGCGACAACAGCTATCACCTCAAGGGCATGTGGATCGACCAGCGCTATACGCTGCTGACCGGCAACAACCTCAACCCGAGGGCGTTCCGTCTCGATCTGGAAAACGCGCTGCTGATCGACGACCCGAAAGGCGAGTGGCTGGAGCCGCGTCGTCTTGAGCTGGAAAACATCTTCGAACACACCACGCGGATCGAACGTTTCCAGGATCTGGAAGCCTTGCCGGATTACCCGGCCGGGGTCGCCAAGTTCCTCAAGCGCGTGAGCCGGGTGCGGGTCGAACGGTTGCTGTACCGGATTCTGTAGGACCGGAAAACAAAAATCCCCCGAACGCAGAACGCGCCCGGGGGATTTTTTATGCGCGGAACTCAGTTCAGACCGAGTTTGCCACGCAAGGTCGACAGGTCTTCAGCCAGAGTATTGACCGGACCCACCAGCGCCTTGCGGTCGTTATCCTTCACTTTGTCATAAGTCTCGAAGCCACCATCCTTGGTCTTGTACTTGGCCAGGATCTTGTCCACGGTGGCGAAGTTCTTGTCGACTTTGGCCACGAAGGCCTTGTCCTGCTTCTCGATCTGCGGACGGAACAGGTCGACGATTTTCTTTGCGCCGTCGATGTTGCCCTGGAAGTCATAGAGGTCGGTGTGGCTGTAGCGGTCTTCCTCACCGGAGATCTTGGTGGCGGCGACTTCTTCCAGGAGGGCGGCAGCACCACCGACGACTTTCTCGGGCGGGAAGGTCAGGCCGGCAACGCGGGTCTGCAGGTCCTGCACGTCTTTATCCAGTTTGTCGGCCAGATCATTAAGGCCCTGGGTGCTTTTTTCCGAGAACAGCGAGTACTCGAGGCGGTGGAAACCGGTGAAGTCTTCAGCCTTAACGCCTTTTTCGTGGTCGTCGACGCGGGAGTCGATGGACGCATCGAGGTCACTGAACAGCTCGGCAATCGGCTCGATCGACTCGTAGTAGACGCGGGTCGGTGCGTAGAGCTTCTGCGCGGTGGCCAGGTCACCCTTTTTCACCGCATCGGTGAATTGTTTGGTGTGGGTGCCCAACTGGTCCAGTTGCTCGGTGACGTAGATCTTGTAGTCCGAAACCGGCCCGACCAGATCCAGCGGTGCAGTCGCCGCGAACGCCGACAGCGGGGTGTTGAGTAGACCAAGGGTCAGCAATAACGCGATGGGCGTCTTTTTCATGGGGGCGGCTCCTGTTGAATGCTATGCAGTTGTTTTTGGTTGGGTAGCGTTGAGCAGCGAGCGACCGATGAAATCCTTGTCGCCCGTAACACCCGGCAGGGTGAAGAAGTAACCGCCGCCGACCGGCTTGAGGTATTCCTCCAGCGGTTCGCCGTTGAGGCGGGTCTGTACGGTGATGAAGCCTTTTTCCAGATCGGCCTGGTAGCAGATGAACAGCAGGCCCATGTCGAGCTGGCCGTTCTTGTTCACGCCGTTGGAGTAGTTGAAGGGCCGGCGCAGGATCAAATTGGCCTGGCTCGCGGCGGTGCGCGGGTTGGCCAGGCGGATGTGCGCGTCGAGCTTGGTCAGCTTGCCTTCCGGGTCCTTGCTGTAGTCCGGGACTTCGGTTTCATGGCTGGCGCCCATCGGCGCGCCGGTGGTTTTCACCCGGCCGATGATGCTTTCCTGTTCCTGCAACGGCGTGCGGTCCCAGCGTTCGACGAAGTTGCGGATGATCCGCACCGCCTGATAACTGCCGTGGGCCGCCCAGGCCGGCTCGTCGCTGCCCGGTTGCACCCAGACAATGCGATCCATGGCCTTGCCGTCGTTGGAATCCGGGTTGGCCGAACCGTCGCGGAAACCCAGGAAGTTACGCGCCGATTGCGCCGGTACGCCGGGTTTGGCCGGGGCTTGCGGCGGCACGCTGCCTTCCTGCTTCCAGCGCACCAGCAGCAGGTCCGGCAGGTTTTTCACGATGTCGCGCAGGGCGTGGATGTTGGTGTCGGCGGTGTTGGAGCAGAACTGCAGGCTCAGGTCGCCGTGGCAGCAATCGGCTTCCAGCGCATCGTTGGGGAATCCGACCATGCGGATCAGGCGCTTGGGCTTGGCGGCGGCGAGGCCGAAACGCTCGTCGAACAGCGATTCGCCCACCGACACCGTGATCGTCAGGTTGTCAGGCGTGACCACCGGGCCGAGGATGCCGGAATCCGGCGGCGGCAATTTTGGGTCGATCTGCGCCACCGGGCCGCCCTTCATCAGGAACGCGATGCGCTCGTTGAGTGTACGGAACAGGCGTTCGAGGTCTTCGCGGTCGCTGGCCAGCACATCAAACGACACCAGCATGCCGGATGCCGGGCGCGGGGTGACAATGCCGGTCTGGTGCACGCCATGAAAGTCGTGATGATCCTGGGTCTTGTCGCTGCTCGGTGCTTCGCTGACTTGTGCAGGTGCAGCAGCCATTGCCGGGCAGCTCAGAGCGGTGCCGGCCAGAGCGACGCCGGCGGCGCCCATGCCCATCAGTACGCGACGGCGTTGCAGGTTGAAGTGTTCGGAATCGTTCATCGGTATTCGTCTTCTACTTACAGGCCGGAGAGGCCAAGGGCGGGATCGATGCCGTCGAGAGCGTCGGCCAGGGTCTTGGCCTTGTCGGCGATCTGTTTGCGTTGTTCACCGCTGACGGTGTCGTAACTCGCGTAGCCGTCCTTGACCTTGAAGCCGTTCAGGGTGTTATCGAAATCAGTCAGCGCGCTGTCGATTTTCGGCAGCAGGTCGGAGGCGGATTTCGTCAGCAGCGGTCGCAGCAGTTCGACGACTTTGTGCGCCGTCTCCAGATTCGCCGCGAAGCCGTTGAGGTCGCCGTGGCTGTAGCGTTCCTCTTCGCCGCTGGCGGCGCGCACGTCGGCCAGGGTGTTGAGGTTGCGCACGAGGATTTCCACCAGTTGCTCCGGCGGCAGCGATTGGGCCAGCAACTGTTGTTTCAGCGTGTTGACGTCGCCCAGCAGGCGCTCGGCAATGGGCGACAGACCGTCGAGGTTGCGTTGCTGGAACAGCGCGTACTCGATGCGATGGAAGCCGACGAAGGCCGGATCCTGCTCGCGTTTCTCGAAGTAATCGGCGCGGGCATTAATGCTGTTGTCCAGCTCGGCCAGGCGTTGTGCGGCCGGGGCCAGACGCTGATACGCGGCACGGGCCGGCAGATACGCTGCTTGCGCCTGGGCCAGATCACCGCTGTTAATTGCCTGATTCAGCGCCGTGACGGCTCTGATCAGCGCGCTGCCCTGGGTGGCCAGATACACCCGGAACTCCGACAGCGGCCCGACGAAAGCGACCATCGACGGCTTGGCCTTGGCGGCGGCGTCCGAGGCAGCGGTCGGCGTCACATGCAGCACGCCGCGCGGATTGCTCAGCAGGCCACAGGTGATGGCGTAGTCGCCGGGTTGCAGGTTGGCGTTGATCACCTGGCTCAGGCCCGGTGCGATGTTTTCGCGTTCTTCGATCACCAGCACGCCGTCGAGGATTTCCCATTCCACCGCCCGGTCGGAGCGGTTGACGATGCGGAAACTGGCGCGCCCGGCGGGTACGCTCAGCTCGTTCGGCTCGCAACTGCCGGGGTGGATGTTGACCACCACTTCGTCATGGTTGTGCTGACGCTTGGCCGCAGCCATTTTCGAGGCGTAGTAGAACAGGCCACCGGCGGCGATCATCACGACCACCGAACCGGCCACCGCCCAGCGCAAGGCGCGGGGAGGGGATGCCTGGGGAGTATTAGGCTTTGACATGGAGGCCCTTATTGACTGGAAGCGGAATTCGAAGCGGCGGCTTTGGACGCCGGGGCGGGAGCCGGATAGAAGAACATCACCAGCGCCACCACCAGATAGATCAGGTATGCGCCGAGGGTGCTGATGGTCGGCGCATCCTGATAACCGAACATGCCGGCCAGCACCGAGCCCAGCGGGCCGTCCATCGGCAGCGTTGCGCTGAAGTCGAAGAGCACGGTTTGCAGGTGATTCCAGACGCCGGCTTCATGCAGTGCCTGCACCGAGTTGGAGAGAATCCCGGCAGCGACCACGAGGATGAACAGTCCGGTCCAGCGGAAGAACGCCGACAGGTTCAGGCGCATGCTGCCGCTGTAGATCAGGAAGCCGACGACGATGGCCAGGATCAGGCCGAGCAGGGCGCCGATCGGCGCGCCCGGGCCTTCGCTCTGCTGGAACACGGCGAGCAGGAAGAACACGGTTTCCAGTCCTTCCCGGGCGACGGCGAAAAACACCATGGCAATCAGCGCGATGACCTGATGCTTCGACGCCGTCAGCGCATGATCGAGGGACGCCTGCAGCGAATGCTTGATCGAACGCGCCACCTTGCGCATCCAGAACACCATGGAACTGAGAATGCCCACGGCGACGAGGCCGACCACGCCTTCGAACAGTTCCTGCTGTTTCTGCGGGAATTCGGCGCTGACCAGCTCCAGGCCACCGCCCACCAGCAAGGCCAGCGCAGCGGCGAGAAACACGCCGATCCACACCGCCGGCATCCATTGGCCACGGCCGGTCTGTTGCAGGTAGCTGGCGATAATGCCAACGATCAGTGCGGCTTCAATGCCTTCGCGCAGCATGATCAAAAAGGGAACGAGCATTCGGCATCCACTGTGTAACGAAATGAGGTTACAAGTTGTAACATAATGAAAGTCATTCTCACATGTCAGTCATTGACATTTACCTGAACGGTAGCTGAACAGGCTTGAAGATCAACCATTCTCAAATGCGTCACGGCCATTCCGGATGAAGCAAGCCGTGCCCGGGCTGCTGCGTTAAGATGCCAGCCACTCGAACAACAACAGGATTTGCCTCGATCCATGTCGGAAAAAGACACCATCGCCATTCAACTGGTGCGCGAAGCACTGCAGCAAAGTTGTGCCCGGGGCGTGGCCACGGAAGAAGTCTTGAACAAGGTCGGCATCGATCCGGCGCTGCTGGCCACCGATGACGCCCGCGTCCCGGCCAGCCAGTACGCGCGGTTATGGCGATTGCTGGCGCGGCGGGGTGATGACGAGTTCTTTGGCATGGACCCGCGCAAGCTGAAATCCGGCAGTCTGGAATTCCTCTGCCGCAGCGCGATGGCCCAGCCGAACCTGGCTGCGGGATTGAGTACCGGTCTGAATTTCCTGTCGCTGATGCTTGAGCGCATGCCCGCGCAACTGGTGCATCAGCAAAGTCTGGCGGAGATCGTGCTGCTGGAGGATGACGCGGAACCGCGCCGCGCCTTTACCTATTTCACTTACTGGATGATCGTCCACGGCGTGGCGTGCTGGCTGGCGGGGCGGCGAATTCCGATCCTGGCCATCGAGTTGCGCTGCCCGGCGCCGGACTTCTGTGATGACTATCGGGTGATGTTCTCGGAAAACCTGCGCTTCGACCGGCCGCGCACGCGGATGATCTTTGCCGCCGACGTGCTGGATCTGCCGATCAAGCGCAGCGCCGAGGAGTTGAAACGCTTCCTCGCCCATGCCCCGGCCAACATTCTGGTGAAGTACCGCGACCCGGAAAGCCTCGCCAGCCGGATCAAGCAGGATCTGCGGCAACTACCCGCCGAACAGTGGCCGGAAACCGAAGCCCTGGCCCAGCAATTGTGCATGTCGGCTTCCACCCTGCGTCGGCGTCTGGCCGAAGAAGGGCAAACCTATCAAGGCCTCAAGGACAGCGTGCGCAAGGAACTGGCGATCACCTGGCTGGCGGAGCCTTCGATCAGTTTTGTCGACATCGCCACACGCCTGGGATTTGCCGATGCGAGCTCGTTCTACAAGGCGTTTCGCAAGTGGTCGGGGACCAATCCGGGACACTATCGCAGCCTGATTCTCAACGAAGCGGTCTGACCCGCATCTCACCTCGTTCCCACGCTCTGCGTGGGAACGATCAGTATCAACCCCGATTCTTGGCCAAACCAGTCATCCACTTTGAGGGCTTTGACCATTGCCGCAGCCGGCGTGCGGCGCGAGTATTCCTCTGATGTTTACGGTTCCCCGACCTAATAAAAACACAGAGGGATTCTGGCAATGCGCGATTACTTGTCTGCCACCCAGCAGTTTGATTATCAGCACACCGTGGACGCCGCACTCAGCGGCTCGCTCGAGGCGCTCAACGCCTGCATCGAATGTTGTGACCGTCACGCGTTGCCAGGGCGCATCGCGCTGTTCTGGGAGGGTCGCGATGGCGCCAGTGCGACTTACACCTTCAGCGACTTGCAGGACAAAGCCGCGCGTTTCGCCAATTTCCTTCTGGCCCAAGGCGTGCAGAAGGGCGACAAGGTCGCCGGCCTGCTGCCGCGCAACATCGAATTACTGATCACCGTGTTCGCCACCTGGCGCATCGGCGCGGTGTATCAACCGCTGTTTACCGCGTTCGGCCCCAAAGCCCTCGAACATCGCCTGAACAGCTCCGGTGCCAAAGTGGTGGTCACCGATGCAGTCAACCGGCCGAAGCTCAGTGAAGTCGCCGAATGCCCGACACTGGTCACCGTCGGCGGCCCGAAAGGCCAGGGCATCGTCCGTGGCGATTTCAGTTTCTGGGCCGAGCTGCCCAATCATTCCAGCGTCTGCGAACCGGTGATGCTGACCGGTGAAGACCCGTTCCTGCTGATGTTCACCTCGGGCACCACCGGCCCGTCGAAAGCACTGTCGGTGCCGCTCAAGGCTGTCGTGGCATTTCAGAGCTACACCCGCGACGCCGTGGATCTACGCCCGGAAGATGCATTCTGGAACGTCGCCGATCCGGGCTGGGCCTACGGCATCTATTTCGGCGTGACCGGCCCGTTGTCGATGGGCCATCCGATCACTTTCTACGATGGCCCGTTCACCCTCGAAAGCACCTGCCGGGTCATCAACAAATACGGGATCACCAACCTCACCGGGTCGCCCACGGCCTATCGCCTGTTGATTGCCGGTGGCGATGAGTTCGCCAAATCGATCAAGGGCAAACTGCGCATCGTCAGCAGCGCTGGCGAACCGTTGAACCCGGAGGTGATTCGCTGGTTCGCCGACAACCTCGGCGTGGTCATTCACGACCACTATGGCCAGACCGAACTGGGCATGGTCCTGTGCAACCACCACGGCCTCGAACATCCGATCCACCTCGGCGCCGCCGGTTTTGCTTCGCCGGGTCATCGCATCGTGGTGCTCGACGACCAATACAACGAACTCGGCATCGGCCAGCCCGGGATTCTTGCCATCGACCGCACACAGTCGCCGATGTGCTGGTTCGCCGGTTACGAAGGCGCACCGACCAAGGCTTTCGTTGGGGATTACTACCTGAGCGGCGACACCGTGGAGTGGAACCCGGACGGCAGCATCAGCTTTGTCGGCCGCAGTGACGACGTGATCACCACTTCCGGCTACCGGGTCGGCCCGTTCGACGTGGAGAGCGCACTGATCGAGCACCCGGCAGTGGTCGAAGCTGCGGTGGTCGGCAAACCCGATCCGGAGCGCACTGAACTGGTCAAAGCTTTCGTCGTGCTCAACCCGCAATACCGCGCCGAACCGGCGCTGGCCGAAGAGTTGCGTCAGCACGTGCGCAAGCGTCTGGCCGCGCATTCGTACCCCCGTGAAATCGAATTTGTCAGCGAGTTGCCGAAAACCCCGAGCGGCAAATTGCAGCGCTTTATCTTGCGCAACCAGGAAATCGCCAAGGCTCAAGAGGCTGCGGCGCACAACGTTTCAGCTTGAATCCAAGGAAACAGTCATGCAGATCGAGAACAAGGTTTTTATCGTCACCGGCGGCGCATCCGGCCTGGGAGCCGCCACCGCTGAGTTGCTGGTGAACGCCGGCGCCAAAGTGATGCTGGTGGACATGAATGCCGACGCCGTCGCTGCCCAGGCCCAGCGCCTCGGCGCGCAGAGCGTAGTGGCCGATATCAGCAACGAAGCCGCTGCCGAAGCCGCTGTGCAGGCGACCGTCAAAGCCTTTGGCAGCCTCAACGGGCTGGTGAACTGCGCCGGCATCGTTCGCGGCGAGAAGATCCTCGGCAAGAACGGCCCGCACGCGCTGGCGAGCTTCGCCCAGGTGATCAACGTCAATCTGATCGGCAGCTTCAACATGCTGCGCCTCGCAGCGGCAGCGATTGCCGAAAGCGAGGCCAATGCCGACGGCGAACGTGGCGTGATCATCAACACCGCGTCCGTTGCTGCGTTTGACGGCCAGATCGGTCAGGCCGCGTATTCCGCCTCCAAAGGCGCCATCGCCAGTCTGACCCTGCCTGCCGCCCGCGAACTGGCGCGCTTCGGCATCCGCGTGATGACCATCGCCCCGGGCATTTTCGAAACCCCGATGATGGCCGGCATGACCCCGGAAGTGCGCGATTCGCTGGCCGCCGGCGTGCCGTTCCCGCCGCGTCTGGGCAAACCTGCCGAGTACGCTGCGCTGGTGCGGCACATCATTGAAAACAGCATGCTCAACGGCGAGGTGATCCGTCTCGACGGTGCCTTGCGCATGGCCGCCAAATAAGGAGGATTTCCCATGACCATCTCCAACGATCCGATTGTCATCGTCAGCGCCGTCCGCACCCCAATGGGCGGCTTCCAGGGCGAACTGAAAAGCCTGACCGCGCCGCAACTCGGCGCCGCTGCAATCAAGGCTGCAGTGGAACGCGCCGGTGTCGCCTCCGATGCGGTCGATGAAGTGCTGTTCGGCTGCGTACTGCCGGCCGGTCTCGGCCAGGCGCCTGCGCGTCAGGCCGCACTGGGCGCCGGGCTGGACAAATCCACTCGCTGTACCACCGTCAACAAGATGTGCGGCTCGGGCATGGAAACCACCATCCTCGCCCACGACATGCTGCTGGCCGGCAGCGCCGATGTGGTGATCGCCGGTGGCATGGAAAGCATGTCGAACTCGCCGTACCTGCTGGACCGCGCCCGCGCCGGTTACCGCATGGGCCACGGCCGGGTGCTGGATTCGATGTTCCTCGACGGCCTCGAAGACGCCTACGACAAGGGCCGCCTGATGGGGACCTTCGCCGAGGATTGCGCCGAAACCAACGACTTCAGCCGCGAAGCCCAGGACGCCTTCGCCATCGCCTCGACCACCCGCGCCCAGCAGGCGATCAAGGACGGTAGCTTCAAGGACGAAATCGTTCCGCTGACCGTGACCGTCGGCAAGGAACAAGTGGTCATCAGCAACGACGAGCAACCGCCAAAAGCCAAACTGGACAAGATCGCTTCGCTGAAACCGGCGTTCCGCGAGGGCGGCACCGTGACCGCAGCCAACTCCAGCTCGATCTCCGACGGCGCCGCCGCGCTGGTGCTGATGCGTCAGTCGCAAGCGCAGAAACAGGGGCTGAAACCGCTGGCGGTGATTCACGGTCACGCCGCGTTTGCCGACACCCCGGGCCTGTTCCCGGTGGCACCGATTGGCGCGATCAAGAAGCTGATGAAGAAAACCGGCTGGTCGCTGGCTCAGGTTGATCTGTTCGAGGTCAACGAAGCGTTTGCCGTGGTCGGCATGGCGGCGATGACCCATCTGGAAATCCCCCACGACAAACTCAACATCCACGGCGGCGCCTGCGCCCTGGGCCACCCGATTGGCGCGTCCGGTGCGCGGATTCTGGTGACCTTGCTCTCGGCCCTGCGCCAGAAAGGCCTGAAGCGTGGCGTCGCGGCGATCTGCATCGGCGGCGGCGAAGCCACGGCGATGGCGGTCGAGTGCGTCTGAACCCGAGTTAAGGATTTGCCATGATTCCCAATGACGACCAACAACAAATCCGCGACATGGCCCGGCAGTTTGCCGAGGAACGGCTGAAACCGTTCGCCGCCGAGTGGGATCGCGAACACCGCTTCCCGAAAGAAGCCATCGGCGAAATGGCCGGGTTGGGCTTCTTCGGCATGCTGGTGCCGGAGCAGTGGGGCGGTTGCGACACCGGTTACCTGGCCTACGCCATGGCCCTGGAAGAAATCGCCGCCGGCGACGGCGCCTGCTCGACGATCATGAGCGTGCACAACTCGGTGGGTTGCGTGCCGATCCTCAAATTCGGCAACGACGACCAGCGCGAACGTTTCCTCAAACCGCTGGCCAGCGGCGAGATGCTCGGTGCCTTCGCGTTGACCGAACCTCAGGCCGGTTCCGACGCCAGCAGCCTGAAAACCCGTGCACGCCTTGAAGGCGATCACTACGTGCTCAATGGCTGCAAACAGTTCATCACCTCCGGGCAGAACGCCGGGATCGTGATTGTGTTTGCGGTCACCGACCCGAGCGCCGGCAAACGCGGGATCACGGCGTTCATCGTGCCGACCGACTCGCCGGGCTACAAAGTCGCCCGGGTCGAAGACAAACTCGGCCAGCACGCCTCGGACACCTGCCAGATACTGTTCGAAGACGTAAAAGTGCCGGTGGCCAACCGTTTGGGCGAGGAGGGTGAGGGTTACAAGATCGCCCTGGCCAACCTTGAAGGCGGCCGCGTCGGCATCGCTTCGCAATCGGTGGGCATGGCCCGCGCCGCGTTCGAAGCGGCGCGCGATTACGCCCGTGAACGTGACACCTTCGGCAAGCCGATCATCGAGCACCAGGCCGTGGCGTTCCGCCTGGCGGACATGGCCACCCAGATCGCCGTGGCGCGGCAGATGGTGCATTACGCTGCGGCACTGCGTGACAGCGGTCAGCCGGCGCTGGTCGAGGCGTCGATGGCCAAACTGTTCGCCTCGGAAATGGCCGAGAAGGTCTGCTCCATGGCCTTGCAAACCCTCGGCGGTTACGGTTACCTCAACGACTTCCCGCTGGAGCGCATCTACCGCGACGTGCGGGTCTGCCAGATCTACGAAGGCACCAG
The DNA here is from genome assembly GCF_003352185.1 of Pseudomonas kribbensis. Lineage (GTDB taxonomy): Bacteria > Pseudomonadota > Gammaproteobacteria > Pseudomonadales > Pseudomonadaceae > Aquipseudomonas > Aquipseudomonas kribbensis. Next base: position 3,309,551 of record NZ_CP029608.1, on the reverse strand, counting down.
CGACATTCAGCGCATGGTCATTTCGCGCAATCTTTGAGAAGGAATCTGCACATGAGTTACGAAACGATTTTGCTGGAAACCCATGGCCGCGTCGGCGTCATTACCCTCAATCGCCCGCAGGCGCTGAATGCCCTCAACGCGCAACTGGTCAGCGAAGTGAACCGCGCCCTCGATGGTCTGGAGGCCGATGCGAACATCGGCTGCATCGTCATCACCGGCTCGAAAAAAGCCTTCGCCGCCGGCGCCGACATCAAGGAAATGGCCGAGCTGACCTACCCGCAGATCTACATGGACGACCTGTTCAGCGACAGCGACCGCGTGGCCAACCGCCGCAAACCGATCATCGCGGCGGTCAACGGTTTTGCCCTTGGCGGTGGCTGTGAACTGGCGCTGATGTGCGACTTCATCCTGGCCGGCGACAACGCCAAATTCGGCCAGCCGGAAATCAACCTTGGCGTACTGCCGGGCATGGGCGGCACCCAGCGCCTGACCCGCGCCGTGGGCAAGGCCAAGGCCATGGAAATGTGCCTGAGCGGGCGTTTGATCGACGCGGTGGAAGCCGAGCGTTGCGGCATCGTTGCGCGCATCGTGCCGAGCGACGAGTTACTGGATGAAGCGCTGAAAGTCGCTGCGGTGATCGCCAGCAAATCGTTGCCGATTGCGATGATGGTCAAGGAAAGCGTCAACCGCGCGTTTGAAGTCAACCTGACTGAAGGTGTGCGCTTCGAGCGCCGGGTGTTCCATGCGGCGTTTGCGACGCAGGATCAGAAAGAAGGGATGGCGGCGTTTGTGGCCAAGCGGCCACCTGAATTCCAAGGCAAGTAACGCGGCGCTTCTATCGCCAGCAGGCTGGCTCCCACATTGGATCTGTGATTACACAAATCCCAGTGGGAGCCAGCCTGCTGGCGATGCTTTTAGAGCTGGTAGTTCTTCAACTCCCGAGCAATCACCATCCGCTGTATCTCGCTCGAGCCCTCATAAATCTGGGTAATCCGCGCATCCCGGTAATACTTCTCCACCGGGTAATCCTCCAGATACCCATACCCGCCATGAATCTGAATCGCTGACGAGCACACCTTCTCAGCCATTTCCGACGCAAACAGCTTGGCCTGCGAAGCCTCCGACAGACACGGTTTGCCTGCCGTACGCAGCCGCGCCGCGTGCAGGATCATCAGCCGTGCCGCGTTTATCTGCGTCTGCATGTCCGCCAGCAGGTTGGCGATGCTCTGGTGCTCGACGATGGCCTTGCCGAACTGCACCCGATCACGGGCGTAACCCAGCGCCGCTTCAAACGCCGCACGGGCGATGCCCAGTGCTTGCGCGGCAATGCCGATGCGCCCGCCTTCAAGGTTGGAAAGGGCAATGGCCAGGCCTTTGCCGCGCTCACCCAGCAGGTTCGCTTCGGGAATACGGCAATCGTTCAACGTCACCGCGCAGGTGTCGGAAGCGCGGATGCCCATCTTGTGTTCGGTGCGGTCGACGATGAACCCTGGTGTGTCTGTCGGCACGAGGAACGCCGAGATACCGCGCTTGCCCAGATCCGGATCGGTCACGGCAAATACAATCGCCAGTTTCGCCCGTTTGCCGTTGCTGACAAATTGCTTGGCGCCGTTGATCACCCATTGCCCATCGCGCAGTTCGGCGCGGGTGCGCAGGTTATGCGCTTCGGAGCCGGCCTGGGGTTCGGTCAGGCAGAAGCAGCCGATCACCGCGCCGCTGGCCAGATCCGCCAGCCAGGTCTGTTTCTGTTCTTCGCTGCCGTAATTGAGCACCGGGCCGCAGCCCACCGAATTGTGAATGCTCATGAAGGCGCCGGTGGCGCCGTCGCCGGCGGAAATTTCTTCCACCGCCAGCGCATAGGCCACGTAGTCGACATAAGTGCCGCCCCATTCTTCCGGCACCACCATGCCCAACAGGCCGAGTTCGCCCATCTTCGCCACCAGACCGTCATCGATCCAGCCGGCCTTTTCCCAGGCCTGGGCGTGAGGGGCGATTTCGCCACGGGCAAAGTCCCGGGCCATGTCGCGGATCATTACCTGGTCTTCAGTCAATTCGAGATCGTGCATGGCTCAGCTCCCGCTCTCTTCGAAACCGTGGAAGAAACTCGCGACGTGCTCGGCGTGCAGCGCGGCAAGGGTCGGCGGGTTCCAGCGTGGTGATTTGTCTTTGTCGATCAGCAAGGCGCGCACGCCTTCGATCAGGTCGCCGCGTTCGAACCACTGGCGATCCAGGTGCAGCTCGAGGGCGAAGCAGTGTTCCAGGCTCAGGTGCCGGCCGCGACGCAGCATCTCCAGGGTCACGCCCATGGCCAGCGGCGAGCGGGTTTCCAGCAGGTCGGCGGTGGTGGTCGCCCACTCATGGCTGTCGGCAACGGTGACGGCGCGCAGTTGCTCGACGATGCTCGGCACGTCAGGCAAGGCGAAGAAGTGGTCGATGGCCGGGCGCAAGGCTTCGAGCGGCGCATCCGGCAGGGTTTGCACGGCGTGACGGGCCAGCAGGTTTTGCAGGTCTTTCAGCGGCGTGTCGTGCCACTCCAGGTGGTCGAGCTGTTCGTCGAGGGTGCCGAGTTTGCTGCTGTCCAGATACCAGTCGGCGAGGCCGCAATACAGCGCATCCGCCGCACGAATCTGTACACCGCTGACGCCCAGGTAAATCCCCAGCTCACCGGGAATGCGCGGCAGGAAATAACTGCCGCCGACATCCGGGAAATAACCGATGGCCACTTCCGGCATTGCCAGACGGCTCTTTTCGGTGACCACTCGCAGGTCGGCGCCTTGCACCAGGCCCATGCCGCCACCGAGAACGAAACCGTCCATCAGCGCCAGCACCGGTTTGCGGTAGTGGTGGATCGTCAGGTCGAGGGCGTATTCCTCGACGAAGAAGTCTTCGTGCAGCGTGTCGCCGCTTTTATGGCTGTCGTACAGGGAACGAATGTCGCCACCGGCACAGAAGGCTTTTTCGCCGGCACCGCGCAGCACGACTGCGTGGATATAGGCATCAGCGGCCCAGGCATCCAGGTGTTGCTGGAGCTGGCGCACCATGTCGAGGGTCAGGGCATTGAGGCCGGCGGGGCGATTGAGGGTCAGATGACCGATGTGATTGCGAACCTCGGCCAGCACTTCGTTTTGCGTGGCATCCATGGACGAAGTCCGCGGGGATGAAGCCTGAGCAGTCATCACTAACTCCCTGCTTTTATTGTCTTTATTCGAGAAGCCCGCGCGCGGGCGTTAGCGGATCGTAACAGTGCAAATTTGCCGTGTACAACGGGGATATGTGCATGGGGTGTCTGCATTTTTGCCTTGGGCTGAATGCACGGGATCGCGGCTTCTCTTCAATCGACAACGCTGACAGGGGCAGGCTCTGGACTCAGCGGAACACCTGGCCAATGCTCCGCCGTCTGGCGTGCAACTCACTGGCATGAATCAACTGTTCCAGGTCCTCCGGCGTCACATCAATGAACGCCTCCATATCAGCCAGCGCCAATTTCAGATCCTCGGCCGTGATGGCCTGGGAATCGACCGGTGCCACGGCCGGCGCCGGTTCGGCGGGGCGTTTCGGGTAGCGGATGCGGGTCAGGTTGTTGTAGGCCAAAGCGGCCAGCAGCATGCACGCGGCGCTGAGCATCACCGGTTCCAGGGCTTTCCAGTCCATGGCGATGGTCGTCGGATCGGCCAGCACCATCGTCAAGGCCACCGCGCCGGCCGGCGGATGCAGGCAGCGCAGCCAGCACATCAGGATCAACGCCATGCCCGCCGCCAGACAGGCGCTGCCCAACGTTCGGCCAAGGACATGAGCCACCAGCAACGCCACGACGCCCGCACACAGGTAGCCACCAATGATCGACCACGGCTGGGCGAGGGCGCCGGAGGATACGGCGAACAGCAACACCGCCGACGCTCCCAGCGGGCCGATCAGGTGGTAGGCCACTTCGATGCCGAACACCTGACTGCATGCCCACACGCTGAACAGCGTGCCAAGTGCCATGCCGATGGCGGCGCGGCTCCATTCGGTGGGGCGGGTGTTGATGGCAGCGGGCAACCAGCGAGCGAGCATGAAGACGCGATCCTTTGAAGAAAACCGAAGGCAAAAAAAAGGACTTGTCCGTCAATCCGGAAAGTCCTTCTAAGCGTTCCAACTATTGGGGGAGGAACGCGCACAGTGTGCCAAGCAATCTCGATGCTGACAAATTCATATAAATGCAGCTTCAGTGCATTATTTTTGAACTGTTTTAATTCGACGCCCACTGACCACGCACAAGTATCCACCCAGCGCCGCCAGTGCACTCAACGCATAGAACATGCTCGGCGCCGGAGTGTGCATCAGCAGGAAACCACACATCACCGGGCTCAAGGCACCACCCAGTGCGGCAAGGTTCTGCGCGCCGTAGTAGCTGCCGCGCAGGGCTTCCGGGGCGAGGGTGTCGACGAACAGGAAATCCGCCGGATAGATGATCATTTCGCCCAGGGTGAAGATGAACATCGCTACACACCAGCCAATGAGGCTGTCGGCCATGCTGAAACCGATCAGCCCGCCGATGAACAACGCTGTGCCGCCAGCTATCCAGCGCCGCAGATGTTCACGCTTGAGCAGACGACCGATCTGGTATTGCAGCAGGATGACGGTAATCGCATTGCAGGCAAGCAAAGCGGCCATGGTGTCGAGCGTCTGCTGTTGGGTGTGAGTCACCAACAGGTACTGCGACAGATACAGGGTGAACCGCCCGTGAACCAGTGTGCTGAGCAGGCAGCCCAAAGTGAACAGGACCATCGTGCGGTCGTTCTTGAGGATTCTAAGCGTGTCCAGGAAACTCTGCGGCTGTTTGCCCGACGATTGCGGATCGGCTTCCCGCGAGACACCGAGCAGCAGAAACATGCTGCCGCAGGCAATCGCGCCAGCAACGATAAACGGCGCGGTGGGCTGGATGCCGGCAATCACCACGCCGATCATCGGGCCGATGGCATAGCCGATATTGGTCAGCGTGTAATTCAGCGAAAACGCTTTCACCCGTTGGCCGACGGGCAGGTTCTCACTGAGGATGGCCTTGGAGCCAATCAGAAATAGCGCCGAAGCGGTTTCGCTGATGATCAGCACCAGCGTCACCAGATACAGGTTCTGCGCGAACGTCAGCAGAATCAGGCCAACGCCGCTCGACAGCATGGTCAGGATCAGCAACTGACGTTTGTCGAGGCGGTCGATGATGTAGCCGCCATAGAGTGACAGCAGCGTGGCGCTGAACACCGCGATGCCCAGCAACAGCCCGACATCCTGAGGGTCGAGCCCCAGTTTGTTGCTCAGGAACAGGGTCAATAGAGGGCTGATCAGGGCGCGGCTGATGACGATGGTCAACGAGGTGATCATCAGCCGGCGAATAAGGCGCGAGTAAGTGGCCACGAAAAGATCAATGTCCTTATTTCAGATTCGGATACGAGCGGCGTAGCCATCCTCACCGCGTGCCGGTTAGCGGTCAAGCGTGCGCGAGGCGGTCGTGATATCAGGGAAGCGACAGGCGCATGGCGCAGCGACGTTTACCGGGAAGGCCGTGGGCAATTTCGTCGCGCAAGGCCTCGGCAAGATGAGTTCCGATATTTTCGTCGTCCAGTACGACAAACCCCATTCGCTGATAAAACGGCGCATTCCACGGCAGGTCGCGAAAAGTGGTCAGCGTGATCGCCTCAAGTTGCTGCCGTCGCGCGTGTTCAATCACGCCCGACAGTAACTTGCGACCGATGCCCTGGCCCTGAAAGTGTTGGCTGACGGAGAGTTCCTCGACATGCAGTTGCCTGTCGATTTCAACGGCTCTTAGAAAGCCTGCCAGTTGTCCGTCGATATTTTCTGCCACCCACACCGTGGCCTGTTCGATGGCGTGCAAATGCCGCGCGGCGTCGGGTACATCGCTGTCGGCCAGCCAGGCCAGTGCAGGATCCAGACGAAACAGTTCAGCGGCCGAACGTTCGATGGCGGGGAGGGTGGCCGCGTCTGCGGGCCGGGCGGGGCGAATGAGAAATGTCATGCGGGTACTGCCGATGGCTGCGATCCTGGGAAGCTCCGCAAGATCGCAGCCTTCAGCGAGGTCTACAAGGGTTTCAAGTACAACAGCACGTAATCGTTCTTGTCGAAGCGACCGCTCAGTACCGGTTGCAGGCTGGCCAGCGGCGTGCCTTGCAGTGACTGCAGGTCCTTGCTGTCCATGATCAGCCAGGCCGGCCCCTGGAGTGCTTCCAGTTGCTGGACGGTTTCGGTGAACTGCGGTTGCAGGTCCTGTTCGACGTTGACCATGAACTTGATCGCCTTGGCGTCCTTGCCCATGCCGTGCAGCACCAGCGGGGCCGGGTTCTGTTGAACCTGGGCGAACGCCGCACGACTGAAAGAACGGGTGTCATAGAGCGCGCGTTCCACCGGCTCGAACACGGCTGCATAGACCGTCCACAGCGCCAGCACCGCGCTCAGGGCCAGCACTTCGGCACGCCAGCGCGGCTTCCACAGTCGCGACAACGCCAGCAGTTGCAGCAGGCCCAGCACGATCAGCACCGGCATGACACCGGTCAACAGCTCCGGGAACTTGCGTCGCGCAACCAGCAGGGCAACGATCAGCAACAGCGGCGTCAGCAGCCACAGGGCCTGAATGATCCCGCGCAACCAGGCGAATACCCGACCGTGAGCCACCTGGAACGGATACGCGGCGATGATCGCGGCCATTGGCAACATCGGCAGCAGGTAACGCGCCTTCTTCGCCTGTGGAATCGACAGGCCGACCATGACGATCAATCCGGCCGCCGCGCAATATTGCACCAGCCGCAAGGCCGGTCCGCGCTGATGCGGTTTGCTCAGCCACGCCGCCGCCAGCACCACAATGGCCAGCGGATAAGCCAGCGCGTAATTGCCCAGCGAACTGGTGAAGTAGTACAGCGAGCCGCTGACACCTTCACTGCCATCCATGCGCCCCATGAACTGCATGCGGATCACGTCTTGCAGGAACGCCTCGCCGCCGCTGAGCTTGGCCAGCCACAACAACAGGCCGACACACGCCGCGAGCAGGATCGACGCCAGCACACCGAACACGAACAGCCGTGTCCACTGACGGTTGAGCAGGTAATAACTGCAGAGCATGCCGGTCGGCACCACCAGCCCGATCGGCCCGCGAATGCCGAAACCCAGCAACAACAGGACGAAAATCAGCGGCCAGCGTCGGCCGGAGCCAAAATGGTCGTGCGCGTAACCCAGATAGAACACCGACAACGCGACGGCGGCCAGCATCAGGTCTTGCGATACCGCGCGGACTTCCGTGATGAAGGTGCTGGTGAGCATCAGCAGTGCAATGCTGATCAATGCCCAGCGTTGCGAATGTACCGCCAGCAAGCGGTACATCAACATCACGATCACCCCGCCGGCAATGGCGCTGGGCAACCACGCGGTCAGGGTATTGATCGCGCCGAAAGGCAACGCCAACAGCCAGATGAACAGCGTCGATAACGCCGAATAATCGGCGTACGGCTGGCTGTAGGTGGTCGGGAATACCGTCGGCCCGTGTCGCAGCATTTCCTGGGCAAACAGTACAAAGCGTGAATCAAAGCCAATGGGTGCCTGTCCATAAACCCCGGCAATAAACAACAACAGTGCCAGCAGCCCTGCGATCAGGGACTGCCGGCGGATGGCAGGCGACAACGTAATCAAGCGACGTCCGCGGAGTTAGGCCATTGTTGCAGCGGGATCGGCAGCTTGCGCGAGTCCCCACGGCCGATCGGGAAGTACTTGAAGCCATTGCGCGACAGACGATCGGCGTCGTACAGGTTACGGCCGTCGAAGATCACCGGATCCTTGAGGCGTTGCTGGATCAGATCGAAATCCGGCGCCTTGAACTGTTGCCATTCGGTGCAGATGATCAGCGCGTCGGAACCGGCAAGCACCGATTCCGGGGTGCCCATCAGCATCAGTTTTTCTTCGTTCGGGTACAGATGCTGGGTTTCCTGCATCGCTTCCGGGTCAAACGCACGAACGCTGGCGCCGGCGGCGAACAGCGAATCAAGCAGCACGCGGCTTGGCGCATCGCGCATGTCGTCGGTGTTCGGCTTGAACGCCAGCCCCCACAAAGCGAAGGTCTTGCCGCGCAGATCACCCTTGTAGAACGCGTTGATGCGGTCGAACAGCTTGTGCTTCTGGCGTTCGTTGATCGCCTCGACCGCTTGCAGCAGGTCGCTGGAGCAATGGGCCTGTTCGGCACTGTGGATCAGCGCGCGCATGTCTTTGGGGAAGCACGAGCCGCCGTAGCCGCAGCCCGGGTAGATGAAGTGGTAACCGATGCGCGTGTCGGCGCCGATGCCCTGACGGACCGACTCGATGTCGGCGCCCAGGTGTTCGGCCAGTTCGGCGATCTGGTTGATGAAACTGATTTTGGTCGCCAGCATGCAGTTGGCGGCGTACTTGGTCAGCTCGGCACTGCGCAGGTCCATGAACATGATGCGGTCATGGTTGCGGTTGAACGGCGAGTACAGGTCGCGCATCACGTCACGCACTTCATCGCCTTCGCAGCCGATGACGATGCGGTCCGGACGACGGCAGTCGGAGACCGCCGAACCTTCCTTGAGGAATTCCGGGTTGGAGACGATATCGAACTGCAGCGCGCGACCGGCCTTGTCCAGCGCGGCCTGGATATGGGCGCGCAGGGTGTCGCCGGTGCCGACCGGTACGGTGGATTTTTCCACCAGGATCAGCGGTTGCTCGCGATGACGGGCAACGGCGTCGCCCACCGACAGCACGTATTTCAGGTCGGCCGAGCCATCTTCGCTGGACGGTGTGCCCACGGCAATGAAGGCGACGCGACCGTGAAGCACGGCGGTTTTCTCATCGGAAGTGAAGTGCAGACGACCGGAATCCAGGCCTTCACGGACCAGGCTCGACAGGCCCGGTTCGAAGATGCTGACGTGACCCTGGCTGAGCAGCTCGACCTTCTTCTGATCGATATCCATGCACACGACATCATGGCCGACCTCGGCCAGAACCGCGGCTTGCACCAGGCCGACGTAACCGCTTCCAAATACTGTGATTTTCATGGAGCACTCCTCAAATCGGGCGCTTGTGCCGGACGAGTGTTGATAGTGATGACACCGAGCATGACCAGTGCCACGCCCAGTGATTTGGTGAAACTGAAAGATTCGTTGAACAGCGGCAGACTGGCCGCCAACAGATACACCAGCGCATAGCTGATGCTCAGCAGCGAATAGGCCCGGCCCAGCGGCAGGTCACGCAGGGCGGCGAGCCAGCAGAGCATCGACAGTGCGTAGGCGAGAATGGCCGTGACAACCACCGCCAGCGCCGACAGATCGACGCTGCCGCTGCTCAGGGCCGACAACCATTGTTCCGGCTGCGGCAGGCGCGTCATGCTCCAGCGCATGCCCAACTGGGCGCCGCTGACCAGCAACACGCTGCCCAGGGCGAAACCGATTCCGCGTCCCTGACTCATGACTGTTGCCCCAGCAGTGCCACGCCGCCGATGACCAGTGCGACGCCGATCCAGTGCTGGCGATCGATCGGTTCGCGAAACACGAAACGCGCGATCAGGGTGATCAGCACAAAGTTGAGGCTGAGCATCGGATAAGCGATGCCCACCTCAAGGCGTTGCAACACCAGCAGCCAGACCAGCAGGCCCGAACCGAGTGCGAACAGCGCCAGCCACAGCCACGGCGAGCGCAGTTTGTCGGCCCAGGACGAGTCGACCCCGCGCCAGCTCTCCACCGCGTACTTCTGTGCAACCTGACCCAGGCACGTCAGCAGACACGCCGTCAGCAACAGCAACCAGCTCATGACGGATCCTTGGGCAGGACAATGATCACCAGGTTACCTTGCTCATAACGGGTGCCGTCCTTGGGCAGCAGGTCGACTTCATGCAGCTCGTCGTCGCCCTTGACCCGCATGACCACGCCGACCGAGCCGGTGCGGCGGGCATCGCGTACCCACTGCTGGACTTCATCGGTGGTGATCCGCTGTTCCGCGCCTTCGGGATAGCTCAGGCCGTACTTCAGCTCGCCCACGGTGTTGTACAACGCCACCTTGGGTTGCTTCAGGCGCCAGGCCAGTGCCGAAGCAGCACCGAGATCGTTGCTCAGCAGGTGCGTGGTGCCGGACAGTTCGTCGAGGTGATGCAGGATGAACTGGTCCGGCGTCTTGTTGGCCACCACCGACTTCGGCAGCGCCGCCGGCAGCACGCCGATCAGCAGCAGACTGCCGAGCGCCGGAGCAGCCCAGCACTGCAGCGGCAGAAACGCCTGCGCAAGGTTGGCGATGATCCAGCCGATCAGCGCAATGAACACCAGCACCATGCTGTGCAGCTCATGGTCGTACACCGGTTTTTTCAGTTGCAGGTAAACCAGTGCGATCAGCGTGACGACACCCAGCACCAGGTTCAGCAAACCGTTGATGCTCAAGGCTCGGCCCTGTTCCAGACGCAAACGGTCGGCCAAGGCATGACCCAGCAACAGCGCCAGCGGCAGCAGGCACGGCAGGATGTAGGTCGGCAGTTTGCCGTTGGCGGTGCTGAAAAACGCCAGCGGCATCACCAGCCACAGCAGCAGGAAGGCAATGCCCGGTTGGGTACGGGTCTGCCAGGCTTGCTTGAACGCCGGCACCAGCATGCCGACCCATGGCAGGCTGAAGGCAACCAGCAATGGCAGGTAGAACCACCATGGCGCGTCGTGTTGGGCATCGTCACCGGCAAAGCGGCGGATGTGTTCGTGCCAGAAGAAGAACCGCCAGTAATCCGGTTCCTGACTGTGCACGGCCAGCACCCACGGCAGGCTGACGATGATCGCCACGGCAACCGCCACCGGACCGTAGATCAGCAGTTCACGCCAGCGTTTCTGCCAGAGCATCCAGGGCAGGGCGATCAGCACCGGCAGCAGCCAGGCGAGAAAACCCTTGGTCATGAACCCCATGCCGCAGGCCAGCCCCAGGACGGCCCAGCTGATCACGCGTTGCCGGGTGCTGCGACTGTCGACGGCAAACCACAGGGCGACGAGGCTCAGGTTGACCCAGAACGTGAATTGCGGATCGAGGTTGGCATAACCAGCCTGACCGGCAACCACCGTGAAGCTCATGTAGAGCAGGGCGCAGATGAAGCTTTTGCTCGGCTCGTTCCACAGGCGACGGGCAACCAGGAAGCACAACAGCACACTCAAACCGGTGCTGAGGGCCGAGGCGAAACGCACGCCAAACAGGTTTTGCCCGAACAGTTCCTGACCCAGAGCGATCATCCAGTAACCGGCAATCGGTTTCTCGAAATAACGCAGGCCCATGAAATGCGGGGACACCCAGTTGCCGCTCAGCAGCATGTCCTGGCTGATCTGGGCGTAACGGGTTTCATCGGGAATCCACAGGCCATGGGTGCCGAGTGGCAGCAGGTAGGCAAGCAGAAACAGTCCGATCAGCAGCGGCAGTGCCCAGCGTTTGCTCATGCCCCTTGCACTCCCAGCCAGCCTTCGCGGCCTTCGAGGACGCCACGCTGCACACGGCCGACCGGCAATGTGTTGAGAAACTCGGGCAACAGATCGCCCAAAGGCTTGAACTCGATTTCTCGCTGGCGTGCATCGGCCAGCAAACGGCGAAAATCGTCGGCCATCAGAATCCCTTCTACTTCGGCATGAATGGTGTAGTTGTTGAGGTTGTCCGGGCGGAACCGGTCAAGAATGAAGGCGTTGAAGTCCTTCGCCGCCACGGTCGGGCCGACCACCTCGTCGAAGGTCGGCATGTCCACCGGAATCTGCGGCGCCCCCACTGAACCATCGGCCAGCAGCGGTCGAAACAGCCGATTCCCGCGGCAATCGCTGTTGTAGCGAAAACCGAAGGTCTCTTTGGCTTCGACCACGCGCTCGTCCGCGCGCCATCCGGCGGCGGCCGAGCACTGGATTTTCTCGCCGATGATGTCGCTCAGGGTGTCGACGCCGCGACGGATCTGCTCGATCAGTTGCGCGTCGCTCCAGGTGCCGGCATTGGCCTGCCAGCCGTGGTGATCCCAGGCGTGCAGGCCGACTTCATGGCCGGCGTCCCGGGCCTGACGCATCAGGTGCCCGAGATCGCGACCGATCGGTTTGCCCGGCCAGGCGGTCCCGGCCAGCAGAATGTCCCAGCCGTAAAGGCCGGCGGCGTTGGAACGCAGCATTTTCCAGAGGAACTGCGGGCGGATCAGGCGCCACAGATGTCGGCCCATGTTGTCCGGGCCGACACTGAAGAAAAACGTTGCCTTGACCTGCGCTTCGTCGAGGATTTCCAGCAACCGGGGCACCCCTTCACGGGTGCCTCGGTAGGTGTCGACATCGATACGAAGACCTGCCTGCATTAACGCTTGTCCGCGATTTCGAGCATGGCTTCACGCAGGAAGAAGTCCAGGGTGTTGCCGATGGTCTCGCGCATTTCCACGGTCGGCTCCCAGTTCAGCAGGCGCTTGGCGTTGGCGATGCTTGGCTTGCGGTGTTCCACGTCCTGGTAACCGGCACCGTAGAAAGCCTTGCTTTCCACGTCGCGGAAACCGGCGAACGGAGGGAAGTTGCTGCGCAGCGGGTGAGCTTCGAACTGACGCAGCAGTTCTTCGCCCAGCTGACGGATGCTGGCTTCGTTTTCCGGGTTGCCGATGTTGATGATCTGGCCGTTGCAGACATCGTTGTCGTTGTCGATGATGCGGGCCAGCGCCTCGACGCCGTCGGCGATGTCGGTGAAGCAGCGCTTCTGCTCGCCGCCGTCGAACAGACGGATCGGAGTGCCTTCCACCAGGTTCAGGATCAGCTGGGTGATGGCGCGGGAGCTGCCGATACGGGCCGAGTCCAGACGGTCCAGACGCGGCCCCATCCAGTTGAACGGACGGAACAGGGTGAAGTTCAGGCCCTTGGCGCCGTAAGCCCAGATCACGCGGTCCAGCAGTTGCTTGGAAACCGAGTAGATCCAGCGCTGCTTGTTGATCGGGCCGACGATCAGGTTGGAGCTGTCTTCGTCGAAGTTCTTGTCCTGGCACATGCCATAGACTTCCGAAGTCGACGGGAAGATCACGCGCTTGTTGTACTTGACGCAGTAGCGAACCAGTTTCAGGTTCTCTTCGAAGTCCAGTTCGAATACGCGCAGCGGGTTGCGGGTGTATTCGATCGGCGTGGCGATGGCCACCAGCGGCAGGACCACGTCGCACTTCTTGATGTGGTACTCGATCCACTCGGAGTGAATGCTGATGTCGCCTTCGACGAAGTGGAAACGCGGGTGGTCGCGCAGGCGGTCGATGGCGTCGGAACCGATGTCCAGGCCATAGATCTCGTAGCGGTCGTCACGCAGCAGACGCTCGGACAGGTGGTTACCGATGAAGCCGTTGACGCCCAGGATCAGCACACGGGTGCGACGTGGCGCACGACCGGATTCGGCACCGCGCAGCAGCGAGCCGTCTACCAGACCCAGTTCGTTGGCCAGTTGCGGGCCGCTCAGGTACAGGCCGTTGTCGTTGCGCTGACCGGCGTTGATCACCAGCGAATCTTCACCGCAGGCAATGCGCAGCGGATCGACGCTGATCACACGGCCAGGGGCCTGACCTTCGTTGCCCTTGACGACTTCGGCGCTCCAGACGATCAGCTTGTGCTCGCCCACGGCGCAGAAGGCGCCCGGGTACGGACGGGTCACGGCGCGAACCAGGTTGAACAGCTGCTCGGCCGGTTTGGCCCAGACCAGTTTGCCGTCCGCCGGAGTACGACGGCCGAATACGGTGGCCTTGGATTCGTCTTGCGGAGTTTCGGTGATCTTGCCTTGCAGCATGTTTGGCAGGGTGTCGCGCAGCAGGTCGCTGGCGGCAGTGCGCAGTTTGGCGTGCAGGCTCAGACCGGTGTCGCTGCGCTCGATGGCAACGCGTTGCTGGGCAACGATAGCGCCGGCATCAGCGCGCTTGACCATGCGGTGCAGGGTGACGCCGGTTTCGGTTTCGCCGTTGACCAGCACCCAGTTGGCCGGAGCGCGACCACGGTAGCGTGGCAGCAGTGAGCCGTGCAGGTTGAACGCGCCTTTTTTGGCCAGTGCCAGCAGCGGCTCGCTCAGCAGGTTGCGGTAGTAGAACGAGAAAATGTACTCAGGGTCGAGTTTGGCGATGCGCTCGATCCACAGCGGGTGGTTGGCGTCTTCCGGGGCGTGGACCGGGATGCCTTTGCTGGCGCACAGCTGTGCAACCGAGGCGTAGAAGGCGTTTTCTTTCGGATCGTCGGCGTGAGTGAACACTGCTGCAATGTCGTAGCCGCTGTTAAGCAGGGCTTCAATGCCGGCGCAGCCAATATCGTGGTAAGCGAAGACAACAGTTTTTGCACTCATGAGAGAACCTGATCGGAAGTGGAATTGGAAGTAAGGCCGTCAACGGTGACCGCAGGTGCCGGGGAGGCCGGCTGGCTGCGCAACACCTTTTCAATGAAGAAGCGCGGACGGGCGCGCACGTCGCTGTACATGCGTCCCAGGTATTCACCCAGCAGACCCATGCCGATGAACTGGCCACCGGTGAACACGAACAGCACCGCAAACAGTACGAACGTGCCGTCACCGGCCCAGCCTGCACCGAACGCCAGGCGCAGCACGATCAGCGCAACGGCGAACAGTGCGCCCAGACCTGCCATCGCGAAGCCGACGATGCTCAGCAGACGCAGCGGCGTGGTGGTCATGCAGGTGACCAGATCGAACATCAGGTTGATCAGGCGCATCGGGCTGTATTTCGAGTCGCCGTGCTCACGTTCGGCGTGGGCCACGACGATTTCGGTGGTGTGGCGGGCGAAGCTGTTGGCCAGGATCGGAATGAACGTGCTGCGTTCGCGGCAGGCGAGCATGGCGTCGATGATGGTGCGGCGGTAGGCGCGCAGCATGCAGCCGTAGTCGCTCATGGCCACGCCGGTGGAGCGTTGCACGGCGAGGTTGATCAGTTTCGACGGGTAGCGGCGCAGGGCGGAGTCCTGACGGTTGCCACGCACGGTGCCGACAACGTCGTAACCCTTTTCGGCTTCGGCCACCAGACGCGGAATCTCTTCCGGCGGGTTCTGCAGGTCAGCGTCGATGGTGATCACCACGTCGCCCTTGCACTGCTCGAAACCGGCCATGATCGCGGCGTGCTGGCCATAGTTGCGGTTGAGGATGACTGCCACGAACGGGCTGTTTTCGCGTCCGGCGGCTTCTTCCAGCATGTTGGCCGACTCGTCGCGGCTGCCGTCATCGACCAGCACGATTTCGTAGTCATGTTTGAGTTGGGCGCAGGCCGCCTCTGTGCGCCGAAGCAGCTCAGGCAGACTGTCCTGTTCGTTGTAGACCGGGATGACGATCGACACGCATTTAATCGGGTAAGGTCTCACGAGCGTTTGTCCATAAGAGTGGCGATGGCGCCGACAACACGATCCAGATCCTGGTCGGTCATGTCGGGGAACAGCGGAATCGAGCACAGCCGCGCCGAGTTCCATTCGGTGTTGGGCAGATACAGGTCAGGGTCACGCTGGCGGTACCAGGTGTGCAGGTGGGTGGCGATGAAATGGATGCCGGTGCCGATGCCTTGCTCCTGCAAACCCTTCATGAAGGCTTCCCGATCCATCCCGCAACGCTCGCTGTCGATGCGCAGGATGAACAGGTGCCAGGCGTGTTGCTGGGTGTATTGCTGCGGCACGGCCAGCGGCTGCACCGGCAAGCCTTCGAGCTTTTGCAGGTACTGACCGGCCAACTCGGTGCGGCGGGCATTGATGGCGTCCAGACGCTGCAGTTGCACCAGGGCAATGGCGGCGTTGATGTCGGACAGGTTGTACTTGAAGCCGGGCTCAATGACCTGGGCCTGCGGCTTGCGGCCACCGGTCAGTCGGTCGTAGGCATCGACGCCCAGACCGTGGAATTTGAGCATGCGCACGCGGCTGGCCAGGGCTTCGTCGTCGGTGACGAACATCGCGCCTTCGGCGCAGGTCATGTTCTTGATCGCGTGGAACGAGAAGATCGCCGTGCCGTGGGAGCCGACGTGGCGGCCCTTGTAGCGGGTGCCGGCAGCGTGGGCAGCGTCTTCGATGACGGCGATGCCGTGCTTGTCCGCCAGTGCGTACAGCGGATCCAGATCGAACGCGGCACCGGCGTAGTGCACCGGAATGATGGCTTTGGTGCGTGGCGTGATGGCGGCTTCGATACGGGCGGCGTCGGTCATCAGGGTGTCGCGGTCGACATCGACGAACACCGGCGTGGCGCCCAGCAGGGAAATCATGTTGCCGGTGGAGACCCAGGTCTGCGACGGCGTGATGACTTCATCGCCGGGACCGATGCCCAGGGCCAGCAGGGTGATGTGCATGCCGCCGGTGGCGGAGGAGAGAGCAACGGCGTGCTTGCAACCCACGTACTGC
The DNA here is from genome assembly GCF_003352185.1 of Pseudomonas kribbensis. Classification (GTDB taxonomy): domain Bacteria; phylum Pseudomonadota; class Gammaproteobacteria; order Pseudomonadales; family Pseudomonadaceae; genus Aquipseudomonas; species Aquipseudomonas kribbensis. The sequence goes on along the minus strand of NZ_CP029608.1, from coordinate 3,293,199 downwards.
GCGAACTGTTCTTCAAGTGCCTGGTTTTTCGGCCCGGTGGTGATCCAGCCCGAGCGCAGAACCTGCTCGACGGCCGCAATTTCTTCATCGCCGATACTCGGGCGAGAGAAGGGGAGAAACGCCTGACTCATGGACACCTCATTGCGAAAAAAATGGACAGATCCATCTGTTCATCGGATCCAATCCCAGCGTAGACGCAAAAAACAGGTTTTGCATCAACGAGTTGCTTGGTAAGCATGACGTCGGGGGTTGGTTGACTTTTCAGGCGTTGCCCGGCAGGTTGGGCGGTACCGACTGAGGACCTATCTAGCTAAGGTTATTCCCGATTTTGTGAAAGGAATATGAAAAACCGGTCGGTGAATCGTTTATCTCAAATTCATACAGCCGCTGTTCAGATTTCCGCGGCTTTATCGGAAAAGTCCTACTACAAGACTCTTCCTTACATCAAGTTCATTGCAGTAGTTAGTTGTTGTGCTGGACTGTTTTTTACTCAAGGCCTTTCGTTTGAGCAGCTTATCCGTTACCTCTTCAGAGTCTATTGCAAGTAACCCTTTGTCCTTGTATTTGGCGCGTTTGGCACCTTCCAGCCAACTCACCATGCGGTACGTTTTACAAGATGCCGCCGATCGCCTCGGCTTTGAAGACATGAATGTCGAGGACATTCCCTGGCACGCCCTGCAACCCGAGGATGTTGTCGCATTAGTCGCCGCGTTGCGCGCCGATAACTACGCCCCCAACACCTCTTCACTCTATGTAAACGCCATTCGCGGCGTCATGAACGAAGCCTGGCGCATGAGCCTGATCAGCCAGGATCACCTGTTGAAGATGCGCTCGGTCAAGGGCATTGCCGGTACGCGGCTGTCTCAGGGGCGCAACCTGAAGCGCACGCTGATTCATGAATTGATGGAAGTCTGCGCGGCCGATCCGCGTCCGCAGGGGCTGCGTGATGCGGCGGTGATTGCGCTGTTGTACGGCACCGGCATGCGCAAATCCGAGTCGGTGGATCTGGACCTGAATCAGGTGGACTTCACTGAACGCAGCCTGTGCGTCACCGCCAAGGGCAACAAGCAACTGATCAAATACGCGCCGGCCTGGGCGTTCGCGAAGCTCAATGCCTGGCTGGAGTTTCGCCGCTCGGAGCTCAAGGAAGGCGAGAGCGACGATACGTTTCTGTTCAACCGCATCCGCCGTGGCAGCCACATCACCCGTGAGCGCATCACCAAGCACGCGATCTATTACATCGCCCGCCAGCGTGGTACTCAGGTCGGGGTGAAGATCATGCCCCACGATTTCCGGCGCTCATTCATCACCCGGGTGATCGAAGAGCATGACCTGTCGATCGCCCAGAAACTCGCGCACCACAGCAATATCCAGACGACCGCCAACTACGACGTGCGCGACGACAATGAACGGCGTCGCGCCGTGGATCGTTTCGATCTGTAGTCGAGTGTTACGACGCGTCGAAGACGTGGGCCGCCCCTAGAATCGACAGTTGTACCGCGCTGCCGGCCGGCGGCGCGTGCATTCCGGTGCTGCGGACCAGCAGCGAACGGCCGGATTCTTCGTTGGCCGCCGCACGTAGCTCGACCGTCAGGGTGCAGGTGTTGCCGCCGAAATCGCGTTCGGTGACGACGGCGTTGCAGCCCTCAGAATCGGCGGGCAGGTCGGACAGCTGAAGCTGTTCCGGGCGCAGCATGATCTGTGCGGGACCGGAGAAACCGTTGCTGTTCACCGCGATTCGCCCAAGATCGCAATGCGCCCAACCGGCCTCGATTTGCGCCGGCATGACCACCGCTTCGCCGAGAAACCGTGCGGTCTGTTCATCGTCCGGGTAGCGGTAGAGGTCCATCGGATGCCCCGATTGCACCAGTCGCCCGTCACGCATGACCGCCAACTGATCGGCAAACGACAAGGCTTCGCCCTGGTCGTGGGTGACCAGAATCGTCGTCACGCCGCTCTCTTCGAGCAGACGGGCGACCATTTTGCGCATGGCGCCGCGCAGGCCGGTGTCGAGGGCGGAAAAGGGTTCATCCAGCAGCATCAGTCGCGGTTGCTGGGCCAGTGCCCGGGCGAGCGACACCCGTTGCTGCTGGCCGCCGGACAATTCATGGGGCCAGCGGCTGGCCATGTTGGCGTTCAGGGCCACGCTGTCCATCAACGCCTGGATGCGTTCGGTTCTGGTGCTGCCGGTTTCACTCAGTCCGAAACCGATGTTGTCGGCCACGGTCATGTGCGGAAACAGCGCGCCATCCTGCGGCACATAGCCAATCTGGCGCTGGTAGGCGGGCACGGCGTGGGTGCTGTCGACCAGCGTCTGGCCGTTGAGCATCAGGCTGCCGGCATCGGGGAACTCGAACCCGGCGATCATCCGCAGCAGCGTGGTCTTGCCGGAGCCTGACGGGCCGACGATCACGGTGCGACTGCCGGTCGGGACGGACAGGTTGATGTTGTCCAGCGCGGTTTGCGCGCCGAAGGATTTACTGAGATTGATGATGTCGAGAGCGTTCATCGGCCGGCACTGCGCCTGGATTGGTGATAGAGGATGGCCGTGAGCGGCAGCGAAAGCACCACCATCAGCAGCGCGTAAGGCGCTGCGGCGGCGTAGTCGATTTCGCTGGTCATGGCCCAGAAACCGGTGGCCAGGGTGCGCGTGCCGTTGGGCGCGAGCAACAGGGTTGCGGTCAATTCATTGGTGATCGCGAGGAACACCAGCGCTGCACCCGCCGCCGCACCGGGTGCGGCCAGGCGCAGGGTGATCAGCCACAAGGCGCGCAGCGGCGAGCGGCCGAGGCTTTGCGCAATGTTTTCCAGCTCCACTGGCGCCTGGGCGAAACCGGCACGCAGACTGACCAGCGCCCGCGGCAGGAACATCAGCAGGTACGCCAGCAGCACGGTGATGGTGGTCTGGTAGATCGGCCGGGCGAAATGGATCGTCACGGTGACCAGCGCCAGCGCCACAACAATCCCCGGCAGGGAACTGGTGATGTAGTTGCAGCCTTCCAGCACGCGTTGCAGTTTGCCGGGTGCGCGGATCGACAGCCAGGCAATCGGGATCGCTGCAAGGCTGGTCAACACCGCACCGGCGACGCCGAACGACAGGGTCTGGAGCAAGGCCGGCAACAATTCTTCGCCTTGCCAGACTTCAGCGCCGCCAGCGATCAGCCATCTGCCGAGTGTGAGCATCGGAACGCCGAGGGCCAGCAGGCAAGTCAGGGTTTGCAGGCACAGGCCCAGGGCTGCGATGCCGGGTTTGAGACGCACGGTCCGCTGCTCCCGGGCGCTGCCAGAACCGACCCGGGCATAACGTGCATGGCCACGTGCGGCGGATTCCACGGTCAGCATCGCCAGGCAACACAACGCAAGAACGCTGGCGAGCATGTTGGCGGCCGGGCCGTTAAAGGTGGATTTGAACTGATCGAAAATGGCCGTGGTGAAGGTGTCGAAGCGGATCATCGCGTACAGGCCATATTCGGCCAGCAAGTGCAGGCCGACCAACAGCGCACCACCACAGATCGCCAGGCGCAATTGCGGCAGTACCACCCGGAAGAACACGGCCCATGGTTTCAGGCCGAGGGATTCGGCCACGTCTTCAATCGCCGGGTCGAGACGACGCAACGTCGCCGCAATCGGCAAATAAAGGAACGGAAAGTAAGCGATCACAGACACCAGCACGCCGGCCGGCAGCCCATTGATCGACGGAACCAGACTGACCCACGCATAGCTGTGCACGAACGCCGGCACCGCCAGCGGCGCAACCGCCAGCACTGACCACAATCGCCGACCAGGCAGATCGGTGCGTTCGGTCAGCCAGGCCAGAGTAATGCCCAGCACAATGCAGATCGGCAGGGTGATCAACACCAGCAGCACGGTGTTGATCAGCAATTCGGCCACCCGAGGGCGGAAGATCAAGGCTTCGATGGTCGCCCAGCCGGTGTACCACGACACGCCGACCACAAAACCGATCGGCAGTAACGACAGCAATGAAACACCGATCGCCAATACGACCACCCAGGGACTCCCGCGCCCGTTGAGGGCGCGGGACCTGCGTGAAAGGTTGGCGGAGGGCGCCGCAGCGATCCCCGCCGGCAGAGTTTCAGGCATCAATTAAAGCAGTCCCGCCTGAGTCATCAGTTCGACGGCTTTCTTGCTGTCGAGCTTCGATGCGTCGACTTTTGGTGCGTCCAGATCCTTCAACGGCACCAGTTTCGGGTTGGAAGCCGAGTCCTTGCCCACGGCGTATTCGAAGGAGTTACCGGTGCGCAGTACCTCCTGACCTTGCTTGCCAGTGATGTACTGGAGGAATTTCTGTGCTTCTTCCTGGTGTTTGCTGGACTTCAGCACGCCACCACCGGAGATGCTCACGAACGCGCCCGGATCCTGATGCTTGAAGTAGTGCAGGGCGGTGTTCTTGCTGTTTTCGCCGGTCTTGGACTGATCGACGAAAGCGTAATAGTGATAGATCACGCCGCTGTCCACCTGGCCGGCGTTCACCGCTTTGAGCACGGAGCTGTTGCCACGGTAGGCGGTGAAGTTGGCTTTCATGCCCTTGAGCCATTCCAGGGTGGCGGCTTCGCCTTTTTGTTCCAGCACGGCGGCGACGATGGCCTGGAAGTCGGCGCCGGCAGGGGATGCAGCCCAGCGACCTTTCCACGCCGGGGTCGCCAGATCCATCAGGGATTTCGGCAGGTCTTTTTCCGGCAGCTTGGCCGGGTTGTAGACAAAGACTGTCGAGCGAGCGGCGATGCCGACCCACTGGCCATGGGCCGGACGATAGGCCGAACCCACTTGTTCAAGGGTGGCCGGTGCCACCGGGGCGAACAGCTTGGCATTGTCCACCAGCACCATGGCCGGGGAGTTTTCCGTCAGGAACACGTCCGCCGGAGAGGCTGCGCCTTCCTGCACTAGTTGGTTGCCCATTTCCGTGTCGTCGCCATTGCGAATCGTGACCGGGATCCCGGTTTCCTCGGTGAAGCCGGCGACCCAGGCCTTGGTCAGGGTTTCATGCTGGGCGTTGTAGACCACGATGCCGACGGAATCGGCGGCAAACACCTGACCGGCTGCGAGCAGCGCGGTTGCCAGAGTAGCGTGCTTGAGAAAGGACGGAAGGGATGGACTCATGACGTAGCAGCTCCTGTTTTTTAGACGTTATGGGCAAGCATTCGCCGGAAAACTTCAATGCGAATGATTTGCATATGTTGGCTGGCTGGCAATGTAGAGAGGCAAATGAGAAAAAAACGTCAAACAAACCGTTAATACATGTCATTGCCATTCAGGTTAGCAGTCACTGGGCGGGGACGCCGGGCGAACCCGGCGTTGTCTTTCAGGAGCCTTGGGGCAGGTAGGCGACGCTTTGATCCTCGCGGCCATGGAACACTTGTTCGCCGCGGGTCGGGGTGGTCGTGATGACTTGATGGTCTTGACCGAGCCTGGAGAGCGGCACGGGTTCGCCGGTGCGGTACTGGGCGACGAAGATCGTACGCTTCGGATCCCAGTGCTTGCCGCTGGTGCGTTCCAGCCATTCGAACATCGCGGCAGCATCGCCATCGCGAGGGAAGTCGCGGGTTTCCGGCACGTAGTAGAACGGCTCGCCGCCGGTCTGCAGGTACATCGGGACCTTGTTGTCCACCTCGACCATGACGAAGTGCCATTGGCTCAACGGCGCACGCTGGCTGGCTTGCAGGCGCACGGTCTCGCCGAAACGGATCGCGCCGCCTCCGCTGTTGGTCCAGGGGTAGAGCACGCCGAGAATCCCCAGCAGCAACACCGTGGTCACGGCAAAACCGATCTTCAGGCCGCGCCCGCCAAACGGACTTTCGGCGTTGCGCGCAGCCATGCGTCGGGTGATCCACCAGGCCCCGAGCAGTTGCGCGAACGGCACCAGTGGCAACACGTAGTAACTGCGCCGGCTGCCGCTGGCGGTGAAGAACAGCATCAACAACCCGAGGCCCTGAATCAGCCAGCGGGTATCCGGTTCGATGTGTTTCCAGTTCTTCGCCGCGACCCACAGGGCAATGATCCAGCACGGTGCCCAAGGCAAGGTGTAGATCGGCAGGTACAGCAAATAGGTGTAGATCGGGCCGATGTTGTCGAACGGCTGGAAAAACCGCACGACGTTTTCCCTCAATACCAGCCCCAGGCCGCTTTCCCCGTAGTTCGGCGCGCCGTAGAGGTGGGACAGCAGGAACGGCGTCATGTAGAACGCCCCGGCAATCACCAGCGCCCCGAGCAGGCGCAGATTCAGATGACGTTTCCAGCGGCCCTCACTCAGCAGGTGCGGCAGCAATACCAGCCCCGGCAGGATGAAACCGATCAGGCCTTTGAACAACGACGTCAGGGACAGCAGCACGCAGAACACCAGATAGCGTGAGAACCGCGTGTCGTCCGGCCCGCGCCAGTACCACCAGACCGCCGCCAGCACACCGCAGACCGTCAGGATGTCAGCGGTGGCGACCCGCGCCCAGAACACGAAATAGAAGGTGGTCGCCAGCATCCAGCCGGCGATCAGCCCCGTGCCTTTGCGAAACAGCTGCTCGCCCAGCAGATACACCAGCCAGACGCTGAGCCACGCGGACACCACCGAAGACAGGCGCAGCGACCAGTGATCCAGACTGCCGGTCAGCCAGGCGGTCGCGGTGATCAGCCAGTACGACAAAAGCGGCTTGTCGTAATAGGGATCACCCTTGAGGTACGGGTCGAAGTAATCGCCGCTTTGCATCATCTGCAACGCGATGTTGGCCCAGCGGGTTTCCGCGCCCCACAGTTCGCGGCTGCCCAGCCCGAGCAGCAACATCAGGGCGCTGGCGGCCAGCAGGAGCAGCAGGGCGCCCCGGTCGTTATTGCGCAAGGTCATGGCTGGCGCTGCGGAAAGATGAAGATCTGCAGATTGCCGCGACGATAATGCTTGCCGTCTACCGGCAGCAATCCGACTTCCTGCTCTTCCTGCGTGCTGTTGACGCGCAAGACCACACCGACCGCGCCTTTTTTCCGCGCTTCGGTCATCCACTGGCCGACGCCGTCCATCGTGACTTTACGTGCTTCCATGGCCGGGTCTTCGAGGCCGTACTTCAGTTCACCGATGGTGTTGAACAGATCCACCTGCGGACGTTTCAGACGCCATGCCAGCGCCGAAGCCGCACCCAGGTCGTTGCTCAGCAGCGACGCGGTTTCACTCAGTTCCTGTTGGTGTTCGGCAATGAACTGGTCGGGCATCTTGCTATTGACGATCTGCCCCGGCATGGCCGCCGGCAACAACGCCACCAGCAAGCCGATACCCAGCGCCGGCATGGCCCACAGCGTCAGCGGACGCAGCACTTGCAAGGCATTGGCGATGATCCAGCCCACCAGCACGATATAGGCCAGCGACAGGCTGAACATCTCGGTGTTTTCGTAGATTTCCTTGGTTGCCTGCAGATAAAGCAGTGCCACCAGCGCCGCACTGGCGATGACGGTGTTGATCACACCGTTCAGGCGCAGGACGCGGCCACTGTTCTGATCCAGCCAGTTGACCACGGTCTGCCCCATCAACAGAGCGATCGGCAGCAGGCACGGCATGATGTAGGTCGGCAGCTTGCCGCTGCTCAGGCTGAAAAAGGCCAGTGGCAGCAGGAACCACAACGCAAGGTAGGCGGTTTTCGGGTCACGCTTTTCGCGCCAGGTGCGCAGGAGCGTCGAAGGCAGCAGAACAGCCCACGGCAGGGTCGAGGCAAACAGCAGCGGCAGGTAGAACCACCATGGACGGGCGTGCTGCGCGGCATCGCCGGCGGCAAAACGACGGATGTGTTCGTGCCAGAAGAAGAAACGCCAGAAATCAGGTTCCCGGTAATGAACAGCCAATACCCACGGCAGGCTGATCAGCACGCAAACCACCACGGCGACCAGTCCGTAGCGCACCAGTTCGCCGAAGCGGCGTTGCCAGATCATGTAGGGCAGGGCGATCAGCACCGGCAGCAATAAAGCCAGGAATCCTTTGGTCATCAGGCCCATGCCGCAGGCGACACCGAGCAGCGCCCAGCCACCCAGGCGGGCGCGAGGGGTCTGGCTGTCGATGGCAAACCACACGGCGACCATGCTCAGGTTGACCCACAAGGTGAATTGCGGATCGAGGTTGGCGTAACCGGCCTGGCCGGCAATCAGCCCGAAGCTCATATAAAGAAGGGCACTGGCAACGCTGATGCGCGGGTTGTTCCACAGCCGGCGGGCCATCAGGTAGGTCAGCCAGACGCTGACGCCGGTACTCAGGGCCGAAGCGATACGTACGCCGAACAGGTTTTCACCGAAGATCGCCTGGCCGATCGCGATCATCCAGTAACCGGCAATCGGTTTTTCGAAATAGCGGATGCCCATGAAATGCGGCGCGACCCAGTTGCCGCTGAGCAGCATTTCCTGGCTGATCTGGCCGTAGCGGGTTTCATCGGGGATCCACAGGCCGTGGGTCATCAGCGGCAACAGATAAAACACCACGAAAGCCAGAATCAGGCCGGGAATGGCCCAACGCTCGAAAGTCGTGGTGGGGGAGAAATGACGGGCAGCGTGTCGCAGCGGGTTGTTTTCAGACGTCATGACAAAGCCTTGGTGCCAAACGAAGTTCTTGTGTCGATGGCCTGCCCGGCGCGTTCCTGAGCGGGCGGGTCATCGCGTTGAATGAATGCAGGTGTGCGATCGGGGGACGGGCGTTTCCTGTATCCAGAGAACTGCCGAACCTCCAGGCCGGAGTTCTCGCACTATAGCCAAGCTTAAAAAAAACCGTTGTCCAGTAAATTGGGGGCAGATACATCTTTCATTACAAATTAATGAAGTCCGTTCCTGACTAGTTGAAAAAAGTGCAACCTTGTCGGTCCGCCCCAACTAAAGCATTAATGACTATTGAGTTGAGACCAGGCATCGGCATTCATGATGCCCAACACTTTAAGTTGGCCTTTGTCATCGATGCGAGCAAACAGGGTACTGCCGTATTCGGCGGCGACTGCGTGAGGAAAACCGGTCTGTTTTTCGAAGTCACTGATGCATCCGCTGTGGGTGACCAGCACCAGATTGCGCTTGGCAACCTTGTGCGCCACCACGTCGTTGCGCAGAGAAGAACCGCAGGACTCGAGCCAGATCTGGGTCGTGGCGTCCTGACCGAACATGGCGCGCGCGGTCTGCACGGTACGGGTCAACGGGCTGGTGAACACCTGCGCCTGCTGCATGCCCAGACCCACGAAGCCTTTGCCTACAAGCGCTGCAGAGTCGTTGCCGGCCTGGGTGATGCCGTCGGCCGGGCCCAGGCAGAGGTTGTCGGAGCGGTCGCAACGTTCGGCATGACGTACCAGCGCCACCACTTCGCCAGCCTGCCAGGCCTGGGTCCAGTCAGCCCGGGCGGCCTTGCCGGCGTTGCCCAGATCAACGGGCGAACGGGTCACCCAGACGAAGCCGCTCACCAGTCCGATGGCGACTACTACACCGATGCCGGTCAACAGTTTTCCAAGTCGAAGCGTGCGGCGTTGTTTATATGTCGCTGTTAATTGCATCTGTCGCTCCACGGCATGCCCCTTGACGTCGCAGGCGAGATTGGCCGGCGATTTAACCAATTTTTATAGTTGTGAACTTGAATAATGGCTGAACATTACGTTTGTGCACGTCGGGGGGCGGTGAAGAACATGTGAAAATTTCGCGAGAGTCGATAAAACCCAACTAATCCGGTGTTTGATAACCAGACTCAAATACCCTTTTTTTACCGGCCAGTCTTAACAAATGTTTATGTTTGCGGTGAAGCTGCGCAGGTTCGGTCAATGTCGCTGTTGTTGACCGTGAAGTCTGAATTCAGCAGTGGAGTCATCGACCCGAATGGATCTCAAGCAAAGCCTGACGAAACGGATCGTCATCGTGTTCGCTTTGATGAGCGCTCTCGTCGCCGGGGTGTTTGCGCTGGGCATTGTCGCCGCCGTGCATGTCGTCGAGCATCGGCTTGCCACCAGCACCTTGAGCGGCGGTCTGCATCGCTTGCTGGCCATGGAGGACATCAATCGCTGGAGCCATCAACCGGAAAAGAGCGAGTTGTTTTTCTTCGAAGGCGGCCCCGGCGCGATGGCTCTCATTCCCTCATTGGCGTCACTGGCACCCGGTTTTCAGGAAATCAGCTTCGATGGCGATGACTTCTTCGCCATGGTCGAGGTGGTCGGTGGACGCAAATATGTGTTGTTGCGCGATCAGGAAAGCCTCGAGCAGCGCGAGCGATTGTTGTTCATCGTGGTCACGGTCGGTTTTGTCCTGAGTGTTCTGCTGGCGCTCGTGCTGGGGCGATTGCTGGCACGCCGGGTGATGGCGCCGGTGATTCGTCTGGCGCGTCAGGTGCGCCATCGCGATCAGTTGCTGGTGCTGGCGCCTCCGCTGCACCCGGACTATGCGGCGGATGAAGTGGGTGAACTGGCGCTGTCGTTCGATCAGACCCTGGGTCGCCTGCGCGAAACCCTGAGCCGCGAAAAACTGTTCACCAGCGATGTCAGCCATGAACTGCGCACGCCATTGATGGTGCTTTGCGGCTCTTGCGAGTTGTTGCTCGCCAATCCGTCGCTCGATGCCCGCTCAACAGCGCAGGTCAATCGTATCGCCAGGGCCAGCCACGAGATGCGCCAACTGGTGGATACCTTCTTGATGCTGGCTCGCGCCGAGGACGATACCGGCAGCGATATTTGCGTCACGCTCAAGGACGTCGCGGATGCCCAGAGCGAGATCTGGGGCCGGCTGATTCGTGAAAAGGGCCTGGAGTTTTTCTACGAGGTGGAGCAGCCGTGCATGGAACGCTTCAACCTGACGTTCCTGCAGTCGGTCATGGGCAACCTGTTGCGCAATGCATGGCACTACACCGATCACGGGTTCGTCCGGTTGACCCTGACGGGCAACGGTTTTGTGGTGGAAGACAGCGGCATCGGCATCCCGGAGGAACAGCGTCAGGCAGTGTTTCAGCCGTTCGTGCGCGGCGATGAGGGCCGTGGCGAGGGCCTTGGCCTGGGGTTGTCGCTGGTGCAGCGGATCTGCAAGCGTCAGCACTGGCGGGTGCAATTGAGCAGCGGCCAGTCCAGCGGCAGCCGCTTCAGCGTGGAATTGAAGCCGGCGGCTCAGGACGGCGGGCAGCTGCGCGCATTGCCGGCGGCCTGACGGATCAGCGCGGCGAGGCGTTTGACGTTGTTCTGCTGAGCGTTCACCAGATCGTCGATGCTCGATCCGGATGGCGTCTGCAGAATCGAGCGGCAGGTGAGCAGGCCGCTATCGCCCGCATCGGCCGGACGCAGGCGCCATTTCACGTCCATCAGCCCGTATTGCCCGGGAATCGAATCGAAACGCTGCACATCGATGCGCACCGAGGTTTTGCGCGGGACTCCAGCGTTGCTCAACTGATCCACCAGCGCACTGCGCAGCTCGTCACTGAGGCTCGCGCCCCACCATTGGGTTTCCAGAATCGCCAGGCCGCTGTTGCCCTCGCGGATGACGATTTGCGGGCGGTCGACCTGGGGCGGCACGCTGATGCTTTCAATCGCGATGTCCTGTCCGGATCGGCCAGGCATCGGCTGTGCCGGGGTCAAGGTGTGGAAGCTGATCGGGTCGCTGCGACACGCACCCAGCAGCAGGCACGCGACGAGCACGGTGAACTTCAGCGGTAAAGCCATGGCAAAGCTCCTGTGCTCAATTGCGCGGCGGTCCCTTGAGATCCAGTGGCGCAGCGTTGTCGGGGCGACCGCGAATCAGCGATTCCGGATGGCGTCCGAGGTAATCCGACAGTTCACGCAACGAACGCGACATACGCCCGAGTTCGTCGAGGGTCTGGGTGAGTTTTTCGCGTTGCGGCGAATCTTCGGCCAGCGTCGAGTTGGCCGATTGCAGGGTCTTGCTCACGTCTGCCAGGGTGTTCTGCACACTGGGCAGAGTCTTGGTGTTGAACTGGCTCAGGCTTTTGCGCAGTTCGACGAGGTTGCCGTCGAGATTGCCGGCGATGCGTTCCACCGGCAGTTTGTTGAGCTTGTCGACCATCGCCTCGAGTTTTTCCTGCAACTGTTCGAGGCTGCCGGGAATGGTCGGAATGACGATCGGACGCGCCGTCGGGTCAAACGCGACTTTTTCGGCTTTCGGGAAAAAATCCAGGGCGATGTACAGCTGACCGGTCAGCAGGTTGCCGCTGCGGGCCTGGGCGCGCAGACCGTTGTCGACGAAGGTGCCGATCAGGCGCACGGCGGCGGCTTCGTCTTCCGGGTTGTGGTTGAGCACCTTGAGCATCTTTTCGTGGGCCCGTCCGAGGCGTTGTGGGTAGATCACGATGCCGACGTTGACCGGGAAGCTGCGCTTCTTCTCGTCGTAGTCGAGGTTGATGCTGACCACGCGGCCGATTTCCATGCCGAGGAATTCGACCGGCGCATCGACCTTGAGACCGCGCATGGCCTGATCGAAACGCAGGCTCAGGTACTGCGGTTTGCCGGCGGGCGGGGCGAGGGCGGTCTGCTGGTCTTCGAACAGGTCGAAGGATTTTTCATCCGCTGCCGCCACATCATTGGGGCTGTAATCCGGCGCGCGGAAGGCAATGCCACCGACCAGCAGGGTCGAGAGCGATTCGGTCTTCACCGCAAAACCATTGGCGCCGACGTTCACGTCTATGCCGCTGGCGTTCCAGAACCGGGTGTTCTCGGTAACGAAGGCATCGTTCGGTGCGTGAATGAACACTTCGATATTCACCCCTTTGCCATCGGGATCGAGTGCGTAAGCCACGACCTGGCCGACCGGAATCTTGCGGTAATAGACCGGGGAGCCGATGTCCAGCGAGCCCAGATCCGAGGAATGCAGGTTGAAGCGTCTGCCCGGTTCGCCATAGGTGATCGGCGGCGGGTTTTCCAGGCCATTGAAGTTTTTGGCGCGTGAATCTGACTGGCCGATGTCGGCACCGATGTAGTCGCCGGACAGCAGGGTGTCGATGCCCGACACGCCACCGGCGCCGATACGTGGGCGTACCACCCAGAATTTGGAGTCTTCGCGGGTAAAGGTTTCGGCCTGCTTGGCCAGTTTGATCGTGGCGTTGACGCTCTTCTGGTCGTCGGCCAGTTCGACGTCCGAGACCTGGCCGACCACCACGTTGCGGTATTTGACTTCGGTCTTGTTGGCGGTCAGACCGCTGCCGGTCTTGAAGGTGACGACGATGGTCGGGCCTTCCTGCATCAGGTTGTGCACCACCAGCGAAATACCCACCAGCACCGCGACGATCGGCACGATCCACACCAGCGAAATGCTGAAGCGCCGGGTCTTGACCGGTGCCTGGCCGGGTGCCTGCGGTTTGTCGGTGGCTGACGACTCCATCCATGACCTCCAGAGTGTGTTGGGCACTGAGCGTCAGGAACGCAAAAGCACTTCATCAATATAGAAGTGCTTTGCGATAGAGCAAATCGGCGAGCCTCAGCCCAGCATTTCCCGCAGGCGATACCAGAACATGCCCAGTGCCAGCAGCGGCGAGCGCAACGCCGGGCCGCCGGGGAAGGTCATGTGCGGGACGCCGCTGAACACGTCCATGCCCTGGCTGTGGCCGGCATGAATCGCTTCGCCCAACAGTTTAGCGCACCAGTGGGTGACGTTCAGGCCATGGCCGGAGTAACCCTGGGCGTAGAACACGTTCGGGTGCTGCTTGAGCCGCCCGACCTGCGGGAAGCGGTTGGCGGTGATGCCGATCTTGCCGCCCCACTGAAACTCGATGCCCACGTCCGCCAGTTGCGGGAACACCTTGAGCATCTTCGGTCGCATGTAGGCGGCGATGTCTGCCGGATCCCGCCCGGAATAATGGCAGGCACCGCCGAACAGCAGGCGCCGGTCCGCCGAGAGCCGGTAATAGTCGAGGCCGACTTTCTGGTCGCAGAGCGCGAGATTCTGCGGGATCAGTTCGGCGGCGCGTTCCCTGGACAAGGGCTCGGTGGCGATGATGTAGCTGCCGGCGGGCAGGACTTTACCGCTGAGCTGTTGCTCGAGTTCGTCCAGATGCGCGTTGCAACCGAGCACCAGACTGCCGGCGCGCACCGTGCCTGAGGCGCAGCGCACTTTTACCGTCGCACCGTGGATGATTTCCAGCACCGGGCTCTGCTCGAAGATCCGCACCCCGAGCGACGCTGCCAGCCGCGCTTCGCCCTGAACCAGATCGAGCGGGTGCAGATGGCCCGAGCCCATGTCGATCAGGCCTCCTTTATAGGCATCCGAATTGACGACTTGCCGACGCATGTCTTCAGGGCTGACCAGTCGCGTTTCATGGGCATAGCCCGAGGCTGCGAGACTGTCCTGTTCGGCCTTGAACGCCTCGAACTGCGCCGGGGTGTTGGCCAGTTCGCAGAAGCCCCAGCGCAGGTCGCACTCGATGGCGTTGTCTTCGATGCGCCGGCGCACCAGCTCCACCGAGTCGACGCCGGCCTGTTGCAGGTAGCGCACGCCCTCCGTGCCGACATGACGGGCAAAACTCTCGACTTCATGGCCGATACCGCGAATCAACTGGCCGCCGTTGCGCCCGCTGGCGCCCCAACCGATGCGCCGGCCTTCGAGCAGCACCACCGAGAGGCCGCGCTGGGACAGCTCGATGGCGGTGTTGACGCCGGTGAAGCCGCCGCCGATCACGCAGACATCGGCGATCAGATCGGCTTCAAGTGCAGGGTATTGCGTGCGCGCCCGGGCCGATGCAGCGTAGTAGGAGCGGGCGTGTTCCTGGGTGTACTGATTCATTTGTTCGACTTCACTTTGCTCCAGGAGCGGGTCATCAGACGCATGATCGACTGGGGCGGGGTGGTGGAAATGTAGAGTTTGTCGAGCACTTCCTGAGGCGGATACACTTCTGGATTGCTGACCAGTGCCACGTCCATGTATTGCTTGGCCGGCGGGTTCGGGTTGGCGTAGCCGACCGAGGCGCTGACCTTGGCGATCACTTGCGGGTCGAGCAGGTAATTGATGAAGGCGTGGGCCTCTTTGGTGTTGCCGGCATCGGCGGGGATCGCCAGCAGGTCGAACCACAGGTTGGCGCCTTCCTTGGGAATCGCGTAGGCGATGTTCACGCCGTTCTTCGCTTCCTTGGCGCGGTTGGCCGCCTGGAATACGTCACCGGAATAACCGAAGGCCACGCAGATATCGCCGTTGGCCAGGTCCGACACGTATTTCGACGAGTGGAAATAGGTGATGTACGGGCGGATGCTCAGCAGTTTGGCTTCGGCTTTCTTGAAGTCTTCCGGGTTTTCGCTACGCGGGTCCATGCCCATGTAGTTGAGGACGGCCGGGAACACCTCGTCCGCCGAGTCCATCATCGACACGCCGCACTGGGTGAGCTTTTTCAGGTTCTCCGGTTCGAACAGCACGGCCCAGGAATCGATGTGGTCGACACCCAGCACCTGCTTGACCTTGTCGACGTTATAGCCGATGCCGTTGGTGCCCCACAGGTACGGCACCGAGTGTTCGTTGCCCGGATCGTTCTTCTCGAGCAGGGCCAGCAGTTTCGGGTCGAGGTTCTTCCAGTTCGGCAGTTGCGAGTGGTCCAGTTTAAGGAACGCACCGGCCTTCACCTGACGGGCGAGAAAGTGGTTGGAAGGCACGACTACGTCGTAACCGGTGCGACCGGCGAGGAGTTTGCCTTCCAGGGTTTCGTTGGAGTCGAAAACGTCGTAGATCACCTTGATACCGCTGCCGGCCTGAAAGTCGGCGAGGGTGGTCGGCCCGATGTAATCGGTCCAGTTGTAGATGCTGACCTGGGGTTCGGCCTGGGCACCTGCACTGCAGGCCAGGGCCAGGGCGGCGGGGATCAGGGATTTCAACAGACGCATATCGACACCTCTTCGAATTATTGGATTTCAGGTGATGGGTTGCTCCCCTTGTGGGAGCGAGCTTGCTCGCGAAAGCGGTGTGTCAGTCGCCGTCTTCGTTAACTGAACTGGCCCATTCGCGAGCGAGCTCGCTCCCACAGGGGTAGTGAAGGTCTCAGACGCTCAGCAACAGGAACTCACGCTCCCAGGAGCTGATCACGCGCTTGAAGTTTTCATGCTCGGCACGCTTCACCGCCACATAGCCACGCACGAACTTGCTGCCCAGGTACTCGGCGACGGTGTCGCACTCTTCCATCTGGGTCAGGGCTTCTTCGATGGTGATCGGCAGGCGCAGGTTGCGGCGCTCATAAGCGCGGCCTTCGACGGCAGCGCTTGGCTCGATGCCCTCGACCATGCCGATGTAGCCACACAGCAGGCTCGCGGCGATCGCCAGATACGGGTTGGCGTCGGCACCGGGCAGACGGTTTTCCACGCGCATCGCCTCAGGCCCGGAGGTCGGGACCCGCAGACCGACGGTGCGGTTTTCTTCGCCCCATTCGACGTTGACCGGCGCCGAAGTGTCCGGCAGGAAGCGGCGGAACGAGTTCACGTTCGGCGCAAACATCGGCAGCACCTTCGGGATCAGCTTTTGCAGACCACCGATGTGATGACGGAACAGGTCGCTCATGCTGCCGTCGGCATTGGCGAAAATCGGCTTGCCGGTGGTGATTTCCACCACACTCTGGTGCAGGTGCATGGCGCTGCCGGGCTCGTCGCCAATCGGCTTGGCCATGAAGGTTGCGGTGACGTTGTGCTTGAGTGCAGCTTCACGCAGGGTGCGCTTGAACACAGTGATCTGGTCGGCCAGATCCAGCGCGTCGCCGTGGCGGAAGTTGATTTCCATCTGCGCCGGGCCGTCTTCGTGGATCAGCGTGTCGAGGTCCAGGCCTTGCAATTCGCACCAGTCGTAGACGTCTTCGAACAGCGGATCGAATTCGTTGGCCGCATCAATGGAAAACGACTGACGACCGCTTTCGGCACGACCGGAACGGCCAAGCGGTGCCTTTAACGGCAAGTCCGGATCTTCGCAGCGCTGGGTCAGGTAAAACTCCATTTCCGGCGCGACAATCGGCTTCCAGCCCTTGTCGGTGTACAACTGCAGGACTTTCTTCAGCACGTTGCGCGGCGATAGCTCGATCGGGTTGCCGAACTTGTCGAAGGTGTCGTGGATCACGATGGCCGTCGGTTCGATGGCCCATGGCACCACATACACCGCGTCGCTCACCGGCTTGCAGACCATGTCGATGTCGGCCGGGTCGAGCAGGTCGTAGTAGATGTCGTCGTCGACAAAATCCCCGGTTACCGTTTGCAGCAGCACACTTTCCGGCAGGCGCATGCCTCGTTCATGCAGGAACTTGTTGGTCGGTGCAATTTTGCCGCGGGCGATGCCGGTCAGGTCGCTGACCACGCATTCCACTTCGGTAATCTTGTGATCTTTCAGCCATGTGAACAGCTGATCGAAAGGGGCATTCATAAAGACCTCGTCATTGGTTTTATTGACGCGGGGGAATTGCGATTTCATCTTTCGCAGGCTTCCCCTGTGGCGCGTTGACGACTATCTTGGGCGGGCCTTGCCGTTCCATCTATCCACTTTCAGCAGCACCAAAGCGCACCAAAAGAGTGCGCAAGGTCTCCCATGACAACGTGTAATCCGCTACAGGTTCAAGCTTTCAACACCGCCGATGTCGCCGAGCAGATCCGTGCGACACCGGGCTGGGTCCAGCATTACCAGCAGATGTCGCCGGGGCATTTCGCCGGGCGAATCCGTTATCTGGACCTGGAAGGTGTGGAGGTCTACGAAGAACAGATGAACACCCGGGTGGAGCAGAATTTCAGTGCACCCTCGGGGTCTCTGGCGTTCTGTTTCGATCGCAGTGACAACGCGCTCTATCTGTTGAACGAAGAGAGCCGGAACATCTGGATCACCCCGGAGAACTATCAGGAAATCGCCGTGGTGTTCGGTCCGGAATTCGTCCGCCGCAACGGTCTGGACGTGGCCCGGCTGGAAGGCCTGTTCATGGCGCCGCTCAACGGCGCGCAGAATGCGCTGTTCAGCCGCTGGTTAAGCTCGACGCTCACAAAGTTGTCGCAAACCCTTGATCAGCCAAGCAAAGAGGCGCTGACTCAGCAGTTACTGGAGGACTGTCTGTTCATCCTCGATAACGCCCGGGTGTGTCTGGACAGTGGTGGTTTGCAGCGTCGCGCCGAAGAACGGCAAACCATGAAGCGCGTGGGTGAATGGGCGGCGGATTCGCCGGAAGAAACCCTCAATCTGCTGGAGCTGGCCCAAGTGGCCGGGGTGTCGTTGCGACAATTGCAGCAGACGTTCAAGGCTTACACGGGGATGTCACCGACTCAGTGGCTGCGTTTGCGTCGGCTCAACAGTGCCCGCCGGGAACTGCTCAAGGGGGCCGCCTCGGGCACTACGGTGGCCGAAGTGGCGATGAACTGGTCGTTCTGGCATCTGGGGCGGTTTTCCAATAGCTATCGGGCGCTGTTCAATGAGTTACCGAGTGAAACCTTGAAGCGAACAAGTCGCTGAAGAGACAGTTATTGCTCTGAAACAAATTGAAACATTCGCGCATGCGAAGGGTCGATGGAATACACCCACTCAAGTATTTTCCATGAAGACCCCTCGACCCTCCCAGCGTCTGGAAACACTCAGCGAACTCAGAAATCTCAAGATGGCCAGGTCTGCCCATGCGTATGTCCGGGGCAGTACCGTTCAGTTCTACGAATGGCTGCACAGTCAGCCCGGCAGGCGTTTGCCACGGGGGCCGGCGGTGTGGATCTGTGGTGATTGCCATGCAGGGAATCTGGGGCCGACGGGGGATTCGAAGGGCCGGATCGATATTCACATTCGTGACCTCGATCAGACGGTCATCGGCAACCCGGCGCATGACCTCGTGCGGCTCGCGTTATCCCTGGCGACGGCTGCCAGAGGCTCGGATCTGCCAGGTGTGACCACCGCAAGAATGCTCGAAGGCATGATGCGCGGCTACGAAAGCGCTTTCGAAGGCAACGTCGATGAAGACCCGACGCGTCCGCCTCAGGTCAAGGCCAGCATGCGCAGCGCCGTGCAGCGCACCTGGAAACACCTGGCCTATGAGCGTATCGAAAACACCAAGCCATCCATTCCCCTTGGGAAGCATTTCTGGTCACTTTCGCGAGCGGAACGCGCCGCGCTGAAAGCGCTGTGCGCGACCGATGATGTCCATACGCTGGTGACCTCGCTCAAAGGCAGATCGAAGGACGACAAGGTCCAATTGCTCGACTCCGCCTACTGGGTCAAAGGTTGCAGTTCGTTGGGGTTGAAACGCTATGCGCTGTTGCTGGGTGTGGGTGCCGGAGACGATCAGGAGTTTTGCCTGCTCGATCTCAAGCAAGCCGTCGCGGCTGCGGCGCCACGTGTGCCGAAAGCCTCCATGCCGCGTGACAATGGCCGGCGGGTGGTGGAAGGGGCCCGACATCTCTCACCCGGTCTGGGCAATCGAATGATTGCAACACGCGTCCTGGACGAGGGTTTTTTCCTGCGCGAACTGCTGCCTCAAGACATGAAGCTGGAATTGAATCAGTTGAGCCAGTCTGAAGCGTTGCTCGCCGCCGCTTATCTGGCCAACGTCGTCGGCCTTGCTCATGCGCGGCAAATGGACCTTGCGACGCGAGCGGCCTGGATCCGCGACCTGAAAAGTTGCCACACCAGGACGCTGGATGCACCGTCGTGGCTTTGGTCCAGTGTCGTGCAATTGGTGGGGCAGCATGAACGCGGTTATCTGGAACATTGTCGTCTGTACGCGCTGCACCATTGAGGGACTCTCAAACACCATCCCTGAGCAACTTGCCGAACGTTTCCAGCTCGCCTTTTTCAACGTCGGAAACCAGTACGAAACGCATATGGCCAGCCTGCCATGAAACCACGTTGAAACCGCGAATCGTCTGGCTTTGCGAAGGCTTGTCGGCGTCCGGTGTCGGCAGGATAAACACATTGATGATGTGTTTGGCCCGGCCGTAACTCAGGGCGGCGGTGGTCTGGTGTTGCAGGTAATCCAGCCGGCCGCCGAGCAACGGAAAGCCCTGTGCCGAGTAATCAACCACCGGTGGCGAGAAGTCGAGTTTGCCGGTGAACCAGGGTTTTACGGTGTGGCGGTCGGACGACACCACATCGTTCAGGTGAGCGCCCATCAACGAGCGCACATGGCTGGAGACGGCTTCGTCCATCAACGGTTGTTCGCTGCCGGGCGTTGCCACGTAGAGCACCAGAGCCAGCGCCAGTGCCGTTGCGGAAAACGCCGGGGCGAACCATTTTCGCCAGCGTTCCAACGGGCTCGGCGATGCGGGAGCGACAGCGGCCAACACGCTGGCGACCAGTGATTCCGGTGCCGAGTAATACGGCGCATGGCGTTTTACGCTGATCTTCAGCACCTTCGCCTCCGCATACAGATGCTTGCACGCGGTGCACAGGGCCAGATGCGCAGTCACGTTTGCAGCCATCGCCGGATCAAGTTCCTGATCCAGATAGCCATGCAGTTGCGTCTGGCAAGCCGTACAGTCGAGTTCATTCATTGTCGTGCCACTTCAGTAATTCGAGCTTGAGCATCGCACGGGCCCGGGCCAGCCTCGACATGACGGTGCCGATAGGAATATCGACCACCAGGGCGATGTCCTTGTAGGGCAAGTCTTCGAGGTCCTTGAGCACAATGACCTCGCGAAACGCCGGCGGCAAGGCGCTCAGGGCTTGCTGGAGCAATGCTGCGTTTTCCGTGTGAATGGTCAACAGTTCCGGACTCTGGCCGTGACTCAGTGCGCCGTCGATATCACCGGTTTCGTCATCGATGGTGACCCAGTGGCGCCCGGCCGAGGCTTTGAGCCAGGTGTAGCTTTCGTTGCGCACGATGGTCAGGAACCAGGCCTTGGCGTTGCCGTCGGCGAATCGCTGCAAAAACCGGAAGGCGCGCAAGGCGCTTTCCTGCACGACATCCCGTGCAGCGGCGTCGTTGCCCGTGATCCAGCGCGCGAGGTTGTAAGCCGCGTCCAGGTGCGGCGCAATCAGTTCCTCGAATCGATTCATAGTGGCTTCCGCACCGTCACACCCCTATAACCGTGATGCGTCGTGTTTTATTCCCTGAAAAGAATTTGTTTTGCGGCGTGGAATAAACGCCCGGACCGCAAAGTTCTCTCTGGTGTCAGCTACATCACTGTAGTCCGCCAGCGAGGACCTACCGATGGACAATCAAACAAAACATCCACTGCGTACCGACGGCTTTCTGAGCAACCCGGACCGGCGAACGCTACTCAAATGCTCGGCGTGGGCCGGAGCCGGGGTCCTCTGGGCCCTGAGCGGCGGCATTCCCAGAGCCTTTGCGATGGATGAGGCGGGCAACGTCAGCGATCCCAAGGCGTTGGCCAGCACCTTTCACTTCGTGCAGATCAGCGACTCGCACATCGGCTTCAACAAGGAAGCCAATCCGGAGCCGGTGAAAACCCTGCAAGTGGCGATCGACAAGGTCATCGCACTGCCGAAACGGCCGTCGCTGATCCTGCACACCGGCGACATCACCCACCTGTCCAAGGCCGAGGAATTCGACACGGCGGCGCAAGTGCTCAAAGGCCTGCCTTCCACGGTGCATTACATCCCCGGTGAACACGACACCCTCGACGAGGGCGGCGGCAAGCTCTATCTGGGGCGTTACGGCAAGGGCACCAAAGGCAATGGCTGGTACAGCTTCGATGACCACGGCGTGCATTTCATTGCGCTGGTCAATGTCTTCAACTTCCAGGCCGGCCATGAAGCCAACCTCGGCGCCGATCAACTGGCGTGGTTGGCCGATGATCTGCGCGCGGTATCGACCAGCACGCCCATCGTGGTGTTCACCCACATTCCGTTGTGGACGATCTATCAGCCCTGGGGCTGGGGCACCGAGGACGGCGATCAGGCGATTGCGATGCTGCGCAAGTACGGCTCGGTGACGGTGCTGAACGGGCATATCCATCAGGTGATCCAGAAAGTCGAAGGCAACATCACCTTTCACACCGCCCGTGGCACGGCCTATCCGCAACCGGCACCGGGCGCGGCGCCGTCGCCGGGTCCGATGACCGTGGCGGCCGATCAGTTGCGCAATTATCTGGGGATCACCGAGGTGCGGGCGACACAAGGCGATCATCCATTGGCGCTGATTGATTCGACACTGGTCTAGGGGGAGGGCAGCCCGATGAAAACGCGATTTTTGGCGGTGATGTGTTTGATGTTATCGATGCCGGCGTGGGCGCAGGAGGTGAAGGTCGACATCAAGGAATTCATGTTCGGCCCCAAGGACCTGACCGTGACCGTCGGCACCAAGGTGACGTGGGTCAATGACGACCAGATCCCGCACACGGTGGCCGAAACCCACAAGGTGTTCCGCTCGGGGGCGCTGGACACCAATGACAGTTTTTCCTGGGTGTTCAATACACCGGGCGAGTTCGAGTATTTCTGCGTGCTGCATCCGCAGATGATCGGCAAGATCGTGGTGACTCAGTAAACAGAGGGCGCGGCTTCAATGAGGCCGCGCCCTTTTTTCTGTTTTCAGAGTTGCACCCGACGCAGCCTGCCGCTCAATGCAACCACCGTGTTATCCGGCGTGGGCAACGGTCGTCCCGTCAACCCCATGCCTTCGCTCACCAGCACCGCGTCCTGCACCAGACACAGGTTGGACGGAGTATCCAGGTCACGGGCGAGCACGGTCACTTCGCCGGTTTGCAGGTTGCAGCTCAACAGTCGTCCGCTGAATCGAGTGAAACCGCCATGCAGTGTTTCGCCATTCCAGTCAGGCGGCAGCGGTTGTTGCAGACGGCTGCAAAGCTCCAGCACCAACACATTTCCTTGCGGACACAGTGCCAGCCCGGTGGGCAGTTGCAGGCCGCGAATCAGCACTTCGATCCGGCCGGTGTCGGGCCAGACCCGAATTACCTGGCCGGCCTGATCATCAAAGTCGATGCCTTTGCGGGCCGGGTCGCCTTGCAACTCCCCGGAGAACAGGCTGATCAGCACCGCGTCTGTCGTCGGTTCGTACACCAGCGTGACGGGGACGGCTTCCTGTCCCATGTCCAGATCCGGCAATTCGACCAATACCTGTTCATCCTCGCCGCTGCTGAACTCCACCAGTTGGTTGGTATCGGGTTTGACCGCCAGCCAGCTGCGGCGGGTCGGGTGATAACACAGCGCATTCAGATTGCCCCGGCTGTGAAACACCGCCTCCGGCGGGGTGTATTGCAGGTCCAGCAGCTTCGAGCCCGCGACGTAGTCGGTCTGGCTGACCAGACAGCGCCCGTCACCGCAGGCGATGTCCGACAGGCCCATGATTTCATCGCGCAGCATGCGGGCCTGCATGTTCATCGAGCGAAAGCCCTGAGTCAGAGTTTCCCGGGCAAGCCAGGCGCCGGGGTGCAGTGGGTCGGGGCGTAATCGGCTGATGCGGCCGCTGAATGTCTGGTCCGGCAGGCCCGAACCAGCCTCGACCAGCAGCAGGCTGCCATCGCTCTGCAGGCAGGCGCCACGCGGGTTCAGCAGGCCTTCGGCGATGATGGTGCTCGGGCATAGCATCTCGCGGGGGCGCGCAGGAATATGAACAGTCATAGGTTTTTCTCCATGGGCTGAGGGGCGCGATTACTGCGGTGGTTGCCACGGCTCGCCCGTGAGATAGGCCCGCAGCAACGCCCGCTGACAGGGCGACATCGACCTCACCACAGGCATGAACAGCGTGGTGCCTTTGTAGGCATCCGAGGTCCGCGCGAGGATCGGGTTCTTCGCGCCCATGATCGCGTCCGGCTGGTTCAGCGGGATGTAGCGAGACATGGCCGGGAAGGCCAGATAGTGAAAACGCAGGACGTTCGGGTACATCTGTTCCCAGGTGATGGTGGTGCCTCTGGGAATGCCGAAGTCGGTCTCGGCGTATTTGCGGAAGTTGGTGAAATACGTGCCGCTGTCCTGGCCGTTGACGGTGTAGGTCAGGGCGACGAAACCGGCAAGGGGCGCCGCTGCGGGTTTTACGTTGACGGAGAAGGTGACGGACAACTGACCGGGGCTCACGGTCAGGGCAGGAGGGAAATAAAGGAAGTCGCAGTAGCGCTGTTGCGTGTAATACGGCCCCGAGGGCGCGGCAGTGAGATCGATTTCGGTTGTGCTGGGCACCGCAGCCCCCAGATACCGGACCTGCAGCGTAATCGACAGGCCCTGCGGGTAGTCCTCGGTATAGACACTGCGCTGATCGGCGTAGATCCGATAGACAGACTCCGTGGCCTGCAACGTAGTCCCGGCGACCGAGCCGGGGGCACTGATGGCCAGCGGCGAGGATCTGACAGCCGACTGTTGGGCTGTATTGAGCGGCAGATCGACAATGCCGCCATACACGTAATAGTCGAGCAGGGGACTGCTGGTCGGATCCAGTGTGCCCAGGGTGGTCTCGCCGGCTGCCACGGTGACAGTGCCGTAATTGCCGTTAGGTCCGATAGGGCTGGTGATGTCATCCCGAACGGCCCTGAACGTCTGTTTCGGAATGATATTGACCATGTCGACGCTCAGCATGGCCGGGTTGCTCAGATCGGCGTAGCCGGTGCCGCCCGTGCCCTGATTGACGATCTGACGGCCCGCCTGACAGTCCAGCGGCTCATTGGCGAACGCCGGCGCCAATGTACCGATGACCCGGCCGATGCTCGGGTTCGGGGTGTCTCTGCCGGCGGCATAATCGGCTTGCAACTGGGGCGTGGTCATCGTCGGGCACATTTCGAACATCACGAAGCGCAGGACGATGCCGGTGGCGCCCGGGGCTTGGATGATTGATCGCAAACCGGCGCTGTTCTGGTTCCAGCTGACAATACTGCTCAGCGGGAAGGTCAGCTGGAAGGTGCCACTGATACGGCAGGAACCGGGTGCATCCAGCTCCTTCGGCGTTGGCTGCAGCACCCGCTTGCCGAGATCCAGGCTGCTGCAGACTGCATTATCGTGAATCAGCAACTGGATGTTGCTGCTGCCACCGATTTGCAGGCCACCGACAAATATCTGGGTGGTGGTGGTTGAGGTAGGGTCGAGGTCCACCATCATCGGGCCTGAAACCGGCTTCTGTCCGGTCACCGGGTCCACGGAACCCAGCAGATAGACCGGCTGGCCCACCATATCCCCGGTGGTACTGACGCTGCCCGGGCTGCCCTGAGAACTGATCAGCGCATTCTGCATGTCGACGACATGTTGCCCGTAATGATTCCAGCCACCGGCGGTGTAGTAGTCGCCCGTAGGCGCATTGATCATGCTGTTCAACTGATCGTCGGTATAAGACCGGGCCCCCGACGCCAGGGTCGAAGTGGTCAGGTCAAAGATCGGCCAGTTGTCATCGCCGTCATAAGGAATGGTCGGTGAATTGTTCGGCAGGCTGACATCCGTGCGGATGCCTCCCCAGAAATTCAGTCGCGGGCCGTTGAGGATGCTCATGATTTATTTCCCGTCCTTGATGGTTTTGCCGAGCGGCGAATTGGCGAATTTGAACAGGTAGGAGTAATCCGACTTGTAGGGACTCTTGACCGGCGTCGCCATGGAATGGCAGTTCATGCAACTGCTGTTGGGCTGGATGTAGCTTTCCATGGTCACGTTGGCCGAGAGTGCAGGTGTCGGCTGGCCCAGCGGGTTGCCTGGGTTGTCAGGCATCAGCGGGCGCTGGGTGGTGATGAGCTGGTAGTACTTCAACACGCTGTTTTGCAGCCCCGGATCGGCCTGGTAACTGGCGTTGATCTGGTTGGTGATGTCGGCGATCGGCGTGACCCGGTTCAGCGGGTTCGGGGTCTGGAACGTGGTGCCGGGTTTGGGCACGCAGACTTGATGCGGGCCCTGGGTCTGCCAGTCGCATGGCGATTGGTTGAGGGACGCGGCGGGCGCGGCGGCGTTGAAGTAGGAATAGGCCGTGCCCGCGACCGGCTGATCGACCCATTGGCCGTTCACCAGTGCCTTGGGCGGAACGTTGTCGACCTGTTCGAACGTCGACCAGATCCACTGCGGATAACCGTTGGCCTTGGTGATGATGTGCAGGCCGACCAGCCCCAGAAACGCTTCGGTGACACCGTTCTTCCGGCCTTGCTCATCGAAGGTCGCCACCCGGGCAAGCAGGGTCAGGTAACGGCTGGCGTTGTCATGGGGAGTGAGGATGCGCCAGCTCGACTTGATCTCGATGACGCCCCACGGAAACGTGATGTTGTTGGCTTTGGAGACGACATCGGCGTTATAGAAGTTGTTGTTGACGATGTAGTTGTACGAAGTCTCGTTGGCCGAAATATCGTAATAGGTCGGATTCTTCGCCTGATCGATCAACCAGCCGCCGACCGCCTGATCGACGGCGTTGACCTGAGCGCTGTTTTTCAAAGAGGCGATGTTGATGATGTTGAAGCTCTTGGCAATTTGCGGGGAATTCCACGGCCCGGGGTTGGCAGCGTTTGGCAGAAAGATTTCCCCCACCGTCTTGTAGGTCTGCCAGACGGTGTAGCCCGCCGCACCGGGCTGT
This sequence comes from Pseudomonas kribbensis, assembly GCF_003352185.1. GTDB lineage: Bacteria > Pseudomonadota > Gammaproteobacteria > Pseudomonadales > Pseudomonadaceae > Aquipseudomonas > Aquipseudomonas kribbensis. The sequence continues at coordinate 3,266,843 of NZ_CP029608.1, read as the reverse complement.
TTGGTGCAGTCGGGATTGCCGCGCTGCCCGCTCTTTGCCGGCCAGCTCAGGGCAATGAACATCTGCCAGCTGTATTGATCGAACTGATCCTGACCGGCCGTGGCGGCCGGTGCGGTGCTCGGCGGCTGGCAGTTCAACTGGCTGGCCTGCATCGATGGCATGGCTTGTTCCCTGGCCAGCACCGGCAGGCTGGCCAGACCCAGCAACATCACGGAAAAACAGAATGTGGTTTTCATGGCGATCCTTCGTCGTTGATCACGGTTTACGCTGCATGAGCTTGTTCCACTGCGCCTTCTGGCCATTGCTCTGCGAAGCCGGCGGTTCGAACAACTGGCAGGGTGGCGGATTCGACGGGCACATGGCGGCGACCTGCGCCCAGGTCTGTTTCGGGTCCGGTTTGGCGATGCGGAAGTCGGTGTAGTTCTGGCTCACGATCGGTGCGTTGGCGACGCTGGTATCGCCGGAAAAGAAGAACGACTGCGGCGGCCGGTAGGGCGGTTGCCCCGACATCTTTTTGTAGAAGGCGTAGCCGAACAGGATCGGTCCTTGTGGCGAATCCAGATCCAGGGCGTAGGCCTGCACGCTGCCATCGAGGTTTTTGCTGCGCTCGGCGCTGTAGGGCAGGTGTTCGATGAAGTCCTGCCGTGGCGGATGATTCATCGGCGAAAACATGCAGCAGGCCGGCATGTCTTTCGGGCGGTCCTGCGGATAGGTCAGGAAGTACGCCTTGTTGCCCAGCGACACGAACGAGCAGGTGTAGTTATTGTTCTTGATCGGGAAGATCGGCAGGCAGTATTTCTCGTAGTGCTCCATCATCGCGCCGAAGCCGTCGCCGTCCGGCGGGATATAGGTGGTGTCGTAATAGCTGGTCCCTCGGGAGACGGTGTAGTCCGCAGGCTTCAGGGTCGTTGGCGGGTTGCTGTAGGGCGGCGGGTTGTTTTCGTAGTTGTGCATCACCCGGTACATGGTCCAGTTGCTGATCCAGAACGCCGGGAAGAACGGGTCGGAAGGCTCACCTGGATTGCGTTTAGCGATGCAGTTGCCGTTCTGTTCATTGCACCCCAGCGTATTGTGTACGCCATTGGTGAAGTAGACGGCGCCGCTGTCCTGGGCGAATGCAGACGGGCAGAACAGCAGGATCAACAGCAACAGACGATTCAAGAGGCTGACGTTCATGGGTCACTCCCTGGCAAGGCGCACTGCGGGCGCGAGGCCCGCAGTGGCTCATCTTTCCTGATGGATCAAAGGTCGTCGTAATCACTCATGTTGAGTTTCACGGGCGGGAAGTTGCGCTTGACCAGTTTCTGCGCCCACAACTCCAGCACCGCGCGACGGCTTTGCGACAGGTCGCGGGTGATGGGCATCGCGAGGGTGCTTTCTTCCTGGTACTCCTTGCTGATCAGCCGGATCAACTGATCGACAGCGCCTTCCACCCGGGTGCGGGAGTTGAGCGGCATGAACTTGTTCATGATCGGGTACAGGTAGTAGAAGGTCTTCAGGACCCGTGGGTAGATGAAGTCATCCCAGATCGCCTCGGGCGCATTCTTGTTCTTGTAGATCTCGTTCCAGTAGTTGACGAAGTCCTGTTGCAACGGCATGTCCAGAGGCAGGACGCGCAGGGGGGCGAGGAAGTCGATCTGGGCCTGGTTGAGCGCGAAGCTGAATGGGATCGCCGGGTCACTGGTGCCTTCCTTGACGATGAAGCGCAGCGTAGGGAAACCCGGGGCCACAGCCTTGAAACTCACCTGGGCGATGCCGTCGCCGTTGGTGGTGGTGGCGACGTAGGAGTAATCCACTGTCTGATCGTTATCCAGCGTTCCGTGGGTGTAGACGCCGGCGTCGAATTCCAGGCAAGGGGTCAGGGGGACCGTGATCGGTTTACTTGAGCCATTCATGAATGACTGATAACTGACCTCAACGCCCACCGGTTTGTCTTTGGTTTCCAGATTGACCAGTCGACGACCGCTGCCGGTGGCCAGATAGTTCGCTACAGGTGCCGTGCCCTTGAACTGTGGCAGGTTGGCGGTGTTTTTGTTGCGGTCTGCGTTGTCGTAGAACAGCGTGAAGTCGGGGTTATTCGAGAACGTCAGGTAGTAGTCGCTGGTGGTCACGTTGTAAGGGTTGCCGTATTCCACCACCCAGAGTGTGGTGTGGGCGGCCGGTTGACCATCTTTCTGCACCATGATGGTCAGCGTCTTGCGATCGTTCACGTCGACGAAGGTGCCGCTTTCTACCACCTCGGCAGTCCAGATTTGCTGAGTGGCGGCTTTCACGGGGCCTGATGAAGTCTGTTGCTGCAACTCCAGCGGGCCGGATTGCAAGGTGGTCGCTTGCGTGGAGCTGAGAGGGATATCCAGCAGGCCCGAACGCTTGTCGAAGGCCGACTGTCGGTACTGCTCGAAACCGATGTCGACCACCGGCACGAAATTCCCGTTCTGCGATACGCCCAGCTTGAAGTCGCCGGCCTGGAACTTCTCGGCAGTCAGGACATCGGCGTTCTTGTCCAGCGGATAGAACGGGAACGTGTTGGCCAGATCCAGCGACAGCGTGTTGTTGGTGATCTGCGCCGAGGTCACACCCAGATTGGTGCTGGTCGGCTTAGGCATGTCGGGGCGAGTGACCATGATCTTCTGGTCGGTGACCAGACGCGGGCCGGCGGGCGCCGTGGGGTATTCGTGGTCGAGCCACAGACCCAGGGTCGCTACGGTACGGTTGTAGGCGGGGTTGAAGAAAATACCGGAAACGTTGTCCAGCCCCTTTTGATACATCGCCGTCAAACGGGCCTGTGCCGCTGGGCCATTGTCGCGGGTGTTGACGTACGGGAAGTCGTTGAACACACCGTTCCTGTCGTAACAGGTGAGGTACGTGGCGAACCTGAACATCAGGCCCTGAGCGTTTTGCGCCTCCATCTGTTGCTGAAGATTGCTCAGCAGGACGGAATCGCCGATGACCCATTCCAGATTGTCCCGGGGAAAGCAGGTCTGCCAGGTGGTGGTGACATACGCCAGACCACCGAAGTCGCCGGCCCAATTGAACGTCAGGAAGCGGTCGAGCATCCGGTATTGCCGGTTCAAGGTCAGGCCGCAGGTGGCATCTCCCAGCTGCAACTTGTCGAAGTACAGCGCCGTGAAGGTGTTCTGCCACGGGCTGATATCGACGAAGCGCGCGGCCGTCGGGCTCTGACTGCCAAAGGGATTGCCGAGCAGCTGGAAGTCCCTGCCGACCAGTGCGTCCTGAGCAATGTAGGTGTTAGCCTGCAACTCGCCGCCAATAATGGTCGAGCGGGTGCTCTGGTAACTCACCGTCCCGCAGGCGTTGTCGCCAAACAGGTCCCATTCGGCGGGTATGAACGGGAAGGTGTTCGGGCCTCCGTTGGTCGGCACCTGCTGCACATAGGGCGGCAGATCATTCTGCTGAACGGGTGAAATGATCCAGGGCATCAGGGTGGTGGGAGCGTTCTCCTGGGTGATGTCGTAGTAGCGGGTGAACGGCCAGTTGATATCCATCTTCACCGCGTCATACAGCGGCAGCACATCGTTGTTGTTGGCCGTCGGCGGGTTCCAGAACATATGGCCGTTGAGGTAGATCCGGGGGAAATTCAATACGCTCATGTCGTGCTCCTTAGCGTTGCCACTGGGCGCGCTTCAGCGACCAGACAAAGTCCAGTTTTTTGTAGCCTTCGAAGTCGGAGGCCGGCAGCGGAGTGGTCGGGTAGACGATGCCGCCATCCTGTTTCATGGCGAAGTTGTAGTAGCCCTTGTCGTTCGAGTAGGCCGCAGTGCCGTGGCAGGCCAGACAGGACGAGGTGTTCTGGAACGCCGACTCCAGCTGCGAGTTGGCCAGCACCTGGGTGACGGGCTGGAACTCGACCCCGATCAGCTCGTACTTCGACAGCGTCGGGTTGCTCGCCTGGAAGCTGACGTTCACCGGTTTGGCGGCCGGGGTCGGCCCGGTGGTGTTGGTCATCGGCGTCGGTGTGGGGGCGTTGGTCACCGTGTATTTGCTGTTGTTGACGTTTTCGAAGGTGGTCCAGACCCAGTTGGCGTCCAGCTTGTTGACCACGTGCAGACCGCTCAACGCCGCATAGCCGACCTGATAGGTGCCGTCCTGCTCGTAATAAGCCTGGCCAATGTAGTAACCGTCGTTGGCCAGGGTCTGCCGGTAGGTGGTGTCCGAGCCGATCCACAGCCACGCGGCCTTCAACTCCCACGCGGTGGCCGGGAAGTCCAGGTTGTCCGGCAGCGCGGCCTGACCGTTCATGTTGTAGACCTTACGCTGCACGATGTAATCGAAGGTGTCCTGACCCATCAGCAGTTGAAAACGCACCGGGTTGCCTTTCTGAGTAGCAGGCACGGCGCCGCCCATGTGCAGCGCCAGGCCATCGACCTGTTGCGTGGCATTGAGGTTATGGAAGGTCCGGTTCAGGTCCATTCCCAACGTTCGGGCCTGTGTCAGCACCTCGGCAGGAGGCGGCACCGGACTGGCGTAGGCGCCGGGCGCAGCGCCATCGGGCAGGTAGACCTGGTCCGAAGGCTTCATGGTTTCCCACACCCGGTTACTGGCCTGAGTGGGGCTGAACTGGTTAAGACAGACGAACCAGTTCCAGGCCATGGTTTCGGGACTCTGCTGGAACGCCGCCCGGGTCTTGGCAATGTCGGTTCCAAACTTGAGGAATTGATTGCAATCGAAACTGTTGGTGTCCTGTGCCTGAGCCAAACCGGCCAGTGCACTGAGAACGGTTAAAGAAATGGCTCGCCGCATGGAAGCTCCTTGGCATTGGCCGAGTGGTGGTAGAGGTGCCCCAGAAAATGCTGAAGGAGCAGTTGTTTCACTGCCGTGGCCGCCAGGGTTTGCGGCAGCGGCAGATCGCAATTGGTGATGAGCAGCGGGCCGGTGTCCTCGCGCTCGGGTAGGCGGCCGTGACTGCCACGGACCAGTCCGGTGTCCAGTGGAATCAGGTCCATGTAGTAGCGGAAACCGAGTTTTTTCTGCAGCAGGCGGCGTGCGACTCTCAATTTGGGAAAGCGAATGGCCGGGTCGATGAACAGCTCCAGCGGGTCGTAGCCCGGCTTGCGGTGGATGTCCACGGTGCGGGCAAAATCCGGGGCCTTGCGATCGTCGAACCAGTAGTAGTAATCGAACCAGACCCCCGCGGCGGCCACGGCCACCAGCTCGCCGCTGCGCGGGTGATCCAGCGCAAAGGCCCGTTGCTCGGCCTTGTCCAGCACCTGCTCGATGCCGGGCTGGCGCTGCAGCAACGCTTTGACGCGGGGTATGTCCCGGGCGTTTTTCACGTAGACATGGGCGATCTGATGATCGGCCACGGCAAAGGCTGCACTGGCGCCGGGGTCGAGCAGTTCCCAGGTCAGCGACTGGCGTACTTCCAGCAAACCTTCCGAGCGCAGCACGCGGTTGATGGACACCGATTGGTTGACCGCCTCGATCCCGTATTCGGACAACAGCATCACCGCTGCGTCTTGCGCCTCGGCGAAGGCCAGCAGCCGCCCGACCTCATGGTCGATGGCCCGCACCTCATCGGCAATCGACGGGTGATCGGGGCCCACCCGCTGCAGGCTGTAGTCGAGGTGCGGCAGGTAGATCAATTGCAGGTCGGGCCGGTCGAGCTGGAATTCGGCGATGGCGCAATCGACGATCCAGCGGCTCGACGCAATGCCCGCCGCCGGCCCCCAGAACCCGGGAAAGGGAAACTCGCCGATCTGCCGTTCGATGGTTTCGTGCAACGAAGCGGGCGACGAATACAGGCCGAACAATTTGCGGCCATCGGCGGGGTAGTGCGGACGCGGGGTGATGGCGGCGTCCACGTCGGCGTACATGTTGTACCACCAGAACAACTGGCTGCAGCGAAACCCGGGGATCTCACGCTTGAGTGTTTCCCAGACCTTTTCCCCCTGGATCAACGCATTGGGCTGCAGCCAGAACTTCACTTCGGCCTGATCGCGAAAGTACCAGCCGTTGCCGACGATGCCGTGTTCGGACGGCGGTCGTCCGGTGAGAATCGAGGCCTGCACGGACGAGGTGACAGCCGGGAACACCGGTTGCAGGCTGGCCATTCTGGCGGTTTTGAGCAGGGCATTGATGTTCGGGGTCGCGTCACCCAGCAACGCCGGCGTCAGCCCGACCACGTTGATCAGCAGCAGCGGTTGGCGTGGTTGTTCAGAGGGCATCGGCGTACGTCTCCTGCGCTTGTGGCTGCAACAGTTGCCGTTGGCGCAACTGCTCCTCGACCCATTTCAGTTCCGCCGCGATGCCCTGCAGCTGGGCATGCTCGGTGGTCGGGCGCAGTTGGGCGGGGAGGACGCCCCAGCTGTAGGTTTCCACCTCCAGCACGGGGCGAAACTCCCGATGGTCGGCGAGATAGTCGAAGGTCTGCGCCAGGGCGATCTGACTGCCGCTCAGCTCGGGCAACACCAGCTGTTCGCTGAACAGCGGGATATGGAAATGAATACGCAACTCGGAAAAGAGATCCGGGTGCTTCGCGCAATCGTCGAGGGCGGCAGGAAGATCGGCCCAGGCCACCAAGCGGTCCTGCGCGTCCAGCGCCTTCACCTGATGCAGGTAGGTGGTTTCGCAAAAATCGCGCAAGGTCTTGAGGACCCGTTCGCGACGGCTGTCGTCCACGGAGGGCAGGCGACAGACCAGAGCATTGGAAAGCTGGATCTTGCCGATCGGCACCCGCGCCTGACGCAGCCTGACCAGCGAGCGATAGCAGTCTTCGAACATCACGGCCTGATGGCAGACGTCAAAACACAGCGCCAGATACTCATGGTGCGGATCGGTGGTTTGCCAGCGGCGGAAGAAGGCGATGGCCTGATCGGTGTTTTCCAGCACGCAGTCCGGTTCCATCTCCAGGCAGAACACGATTTTCTTGCCGGTCTCCCGGTGCAGCCTGGCCAGTGACGTCGTGAGCTCGCGCAGTTGAAACTCGGCACGTTGTTGCAGCGTCGGGCTCCAGGTGGCGGCGTACCCCAGCGGTACGGTGGAAATTACCCCTTGATGACAATCCGCCGGCAACGCCTGCGCGAGGATCTGCGCCAGTTCGAGGCTGTACGCCAGGCGCTTCGGCTCGGCCCAACTGGGCAGGTACACGGCGGCTTTCACCGCGCCCTCATGAAACTGTCCGTAGGGAAAACCGTTGAGCGAGGTCAGTCGCAATCCACTGCGTTGCAGCAGTTCGAGAAACTCCGCCTGCGCGGATTTCTGCTGTAACCCGGTGGCGGCGAGGGCGCTGATCCAAAGCCCACTGTCCTGTTGTTTCAGCCCGCGTTGTGCGCGCACGCCCTGAAAGTGCTGTTCGATGGAGGCCTTCAGCCTGGCCAGGTCATGGGTCGGGTGCACGTTGCTGCAATACCCGACCTGCGCGGCAGCCCAACCCATGCCGGCACTCATTTGATCACCGGCTCCTGCCCGCGCAGGGCAGAGTTGTCCTGCCATTGCCGGCGCTGATCGATGGGCAGCGGCGTGCTGATCAGGGTTTTGTCCAGTTGGCCGCTCTGGGCGAAAAAATCCACCGGGTTATGGAACAGCACTTGTTCGACCTGGGCCTCGCTGAAACCCGCTGCCAACATCGCCTGACCGGTTTTCGGCACCTTGAGCGGATCGCTGATGCCCCAGTCGGCGGCGCTGTTGACCACCATTTTATCGGTGCCGTATTGCTGGAGCAGGGCGACCATGCGCTGTTCCGACATTTTGGTGTTGGGGTAGATCGAGTGGCCGCGCCAGCAGTCGCTGTCCAGTACCAGCGGCAGCGTCAGTTCGTTGAGGTGATCGATGATCACCAGATTCTCATTGATCCCCACCTCGCGAATCACCGCCAGCGTGCGCTTGGTGCCGCCGATCTTATCGCGGTGCGGCGTGTGCACCAGCACCGGCAGATTGAACTGTCTGGCCAGTTCCAGCTGCGCGGCGAGAAAGCGATCTTCCTCCGGCGTGATGTCGTCGTAGCCGATTTCACCGACCGCCACCACGCCGTCTTTCACCAGATAGCGAGGCAGGATCTCCAGCACTTCATTGGCCACCGACAAATCATTGGCCTCCTTGGGATTGAGGCCGATGGTGCAGAAGTGATGGATGCCGAACATGCTGGCGCGAAAGCGCTCCCAGCCCAGCAGGGTGTCGAAGTAATCGATGAAGCTGCCGATACTGGTGCGGGCCTGACCCTGCCAGAAGGCCGGTTCGATCACCCCGGTGATGCCGGCGGCGGCCATGTTCTGGTAGTCGTCGGTGGTGCGGCTGACCATATGAATGTGCGGATCGAAATACTTGGGCATGGTGAATCCTCGTCAAGGGAAAGGAGACGTTGGGTATCAGTTCAGGTGGGCGCGCCATTCCGGCGGCAGGCGCTGCTGTTGGTCCAGGGCGGTCAATCGTTGGCGTTGCTCCGGGCTGAGCCGGTCGAAGGCAATTGCCAGGGGCAAGCCGACGGACACCGCCCGGTGAGCCGCGAGTTGCTCTTCCAGCAGATCGAGGGCCAGTTGATTGAGGGTGAGGCTGTGTCGCTGGCTCAGGCCGGTCAGGCGTCGCACATCGAGCCCCATACCCAGCGCTTTCAGCACCAGTTGGTGGAAGGCCCGTTCCGGGTAGTGACGGGACGGGTAGGGCGTATCGAGGGCGAGGGCGGCAAACACCTGGCTGTTGCTGGTGCGCCCGGCCTGCAACGCCAGTTCCACGCAGTGCCCCTGGCTGTCGAGCCAGTCGAAGGCTTTGAGGACGGCGATCTTTTCCTGATCGTCGCCCCATAGAAAAAGCTGGCGCAGCAAGGACAATTGTCCGCCCTCGGAGGACTGTTCAAGGACCTGTGCCAGCAATAACGCACGTGCCAACTGGATCAGATTCCAGTGGCTGTCGGGCAGCGCCCGGTCACGCAAATGACGCTTGCACTGGCCGCTCAGGAGCGATGCGGTATTGGCGTCCGGCTGCCGGGCCAGTTGCTCCTGTGCCTGACGCCACCAGTGCAATTCGCTGTCATCGAGTTGCCGGGCGAGGGCCTGATGGTGTTCGGCAAGGCAATCGCGGCGCATGCCGAGGGCCGCCGTCGGCGGCGCGGTGACGTCCATGTTCATGTCGGTTTGATCCAGCGTTGAAAGTGTGGGAGCAGGAAAAACACCAGGACACACAGCAGGCTGCCCAACGGCTGGTTGGCCACGGCCATCACCAACGCATCGAACAGTGGCAGCGCCGCGAGCCCGGCACCGATAAAGGCGCGGACCTTGCGCTGCTGCGGGTCGGCAAGGTGCTGCCGGTAATGCCAGCCCAGCCAGCCGAGCCAGAGCAACAGCACCGGCCAGAACCACAAATTGTCGGCGTAGATCGCCAGGGCCAGCGGGCTCAGCATCAAGAACAAGGGCAAGCGACTGAGCAACTGGTTGTTGTGCTCATTGCGCGCCAGGTAAGTCAGCCCGCTGATGTAGACGCCCAGCAAAATCGCGCAGAGCCAGATCGGCTCCGGCGGCACCGCCAGGCTGGCCGCCGCCGTGAGGTACAGCGCCGAGCGACAGGCGCCCATCAACCAGACGCTGTGGGCGTATTTTTTGTGCAGCACGTTGTAGCCAATGATGCAGCCCACCAACAGGCTGACGCTGGCCAACAGCCAATGAGGCTGGTCGATTAACTGGCTCAGGCCCAGCACCGAGGCTGCCGCCAATGTCAGTAACAACACGGTGGCGAGGCGCACTTGCTGGCGACTGACCAGCCCCAGCGTGATGGGCCGAGGATTGTGGTGTTGCTGGTCCCAGTCGGCATCCAGCAGATCGTTCAGCAACATGCCGGCCAGATACAGCAGCGACAGGGTGAACAGCAGCAGAATCCACACCAGCCACGAGGGCGGCGCCAGTGCACCGGCGCTGCTGGCCAGCAGCGCGGCGGCCAGGGTGTTGGTCCACACCGTGGGCAGGTTGGAGACACGGCCGAGGGTCATCCAGGTCTTGAGGCTTCGCGGCGTCTGGCTCATTTCGCGAAGCCCTCGCTCAGGTCGAGCACCGGGATGCTGCGGGTGGACAGCTTCTGCAGCGCCCGCTCCATCCGCGCATCGTCGATTTCATGCAGGTCCACCGACTGGCCGATTCCGCTGAGCATCGGGATCGAGAGTTGTCCGCCGAGGTGCTGGCGGAACTCCTCCAGCCCGAGCAACACCGGTGAGCGACCTTGCGCATCTTTGAGGGTCAGTTCCGGCGGGCACAGGTTGAAACCGAGTTGGGTCAACAGGCTCATCACCCGTTCACAGTCGACATCGCTCAACAGTCCGAGGGCATTGGCGTAGAGCCCGTCGAGGGCCATGCCCACCGCCACGGCTTCGCCATGGCGCAAGCGGTGGTGGCTGAGGTTTTCCAGCTTGTGCGCGGCCCAGTGCCCGTAATCCAGTGGTCGCCCGTTGCCGCGTTCGAAGGGATCGCCGGCGCCGGTGATGTGCGCCAGGTGCAGTTCGGCGCAACGGCGGATCGCGTAACGACTGGCCGAATGATCGAAGCGGGCGAGGGCGTCGGCCTGTTGTTCCATCCATTCGAAGAATTCCCGGTCCTTGATCAGCGCGACTTTCACCGCTTCGGCCAGCCCGGCGATCTGGTCGCGGCGGGTCAGGCTGGTCAGCAACTGGAAGTCATTGATCACGGCGGTGGCGGGGTAGAAGGCGCCGAGCAGGTTTTTCTGGCCGAAGGCGTTGATGCCGTTTTTCACCCCGATGCCGGCGTCGTTCTGGGCCAGCACGGTGCTCGGCACACGGATCAGGCGTATGCCGCGATGGAAGGTGGCGCAGGCGTAGCCTACGGAATCCAATACCGCGCCGCCGCCCAGAGACAACACATAACAATGCCGGTCCAGCCCATGTTTCAGCATGTCGGCGTAAAGCTGCTCCAACACCTGAGAATCCTTGCTCAGTTCACCGGCCGGCACCGCAATCGGCGGCGCCTGCAAATGCAGGTCCGCTGCATGGGCGGCAAAGTAGCCATCGATCTGTGCCAGCAGGTGCGGCGCGCTTTTCAGCAGTTGTTCATCGGCGAACACCATCACCGTCACCCGGCCGTTTTGCCGGTTGGTGAGTTGTTGATGCAGGCAGGGGTTGGAAGCGTCGAAGAGGTGATCGGTGAACACCACCGGGTAGTCGTAACTGACCTCGAATCGCCCGTGCAGCGTTTGCTCGGCAGTGTGTTTGCGCAAGGCTTTGAACAGGCTGTAGCCGGCGATGAACAGCCCCGGTAACACCATGCTGGCGAGAATCGTCACCAGCAACGCGTTCTCCTCGACGAGGAATGTGCCGATGGCGCTGTAGGCCAGTGCCAGACCGGCGTTGGCCAGGGTGGTCACCAGCAGGAATGAGCGCAGCGGATAACGCTGCATGCCCGCCGCTACCACGGAGGTTTCAGCCAGTACCGGCACCCCGCGCAGGCAGATCAACGACAGCGTGCCCAGTCGATAGGCCATTTGCCCGGGCTTGCGTTGATGCAGGCCGAGACGACTGGACAGCATCCGGAAATAGCCGGCACCCAATGCGTAACCCAACCCGGCCCCCAGGCACAGGCCAATGAAGATCACCAGATAACCGCCGACACTGCCCAAAATGGCCACGGCCAGCAGCGCGACCACACTGGAAGGCACGGGCAACACAACGTCCAGCGCCAACAGGGCGATCAGCAAAAGCGCGAGGTTGAGTTGCTGGGTGGGGGAACTCGGCAGGTACAGGTCGAGATGATTGAGGAAGTCCTGGATCTGCTGTTCGAACAACAGGAAGCTGGCAATCACCAGTACTGCAAAGCAAAACAGTGACAGCCAGAAATGTCCGGCCGACGCATTTTTCGAGAGCGCACGATACCAACGGCTGTGCTTCATCAAGCATCCCTCTTGATTGTGATGACTGAGTTCCGTTCAGCAACTAAAGCAGCGTCTTGTTTGTTTCAGAAGAATGAACGCTCCCGCCGGGAGGGCTGTTTTTATTATTCGATTGATAGCGCTTGCGAAGATATTCATGAACCTAGACGGTTGTTGTGGTTTTGCAAGTCGATTGGGTGATGGCGTTTTTCAGCGGGTGTTTAGTGGGTGTGGAAGTGCCGCAACGTAGCGGGAATTGTTCGTAGATTTAGTCAAGATATTCAACAAGATGAATGGTTTTGTTGAAGCTATTTAAATACTGTTTAAGCCGCCAAATGAGAAACTATTTCAACTTGGTTTGTTAGCAAGCTACTTAGATGGTGGCCAAGTGGCATTATTTTTTGTTATTTGAGTTATTGCGGCTGGCTATAAGCGTTCTTGATAGTTGAGTGAATTACTTGGTTAGTTGGCCTTTTAACTTGCAAGTTAACCTCGAAAGAAAGATCCGGATGAAAGCCAATTCGTTCAAAACTTTCGACAACCTCCATTCGGACTAGGCAAGCCTGACGATTCTGCCGTGCACCGCCCGGACCAGACTCGCTACTCAAAGGGGCACCACTTCACGGGTGCTCCGCCAGACGAGTAGAAGGCGCCGCGATGGAGTTTGCATTCAGCGACGAACAGGAAATGATCCGCGAATCGGCCGAAGGTTTTCTGGCGCATGTCTCGGATTCAGCCGCCGTGCGCGCGGCGATGGTCAGTGAGCGGGGTTTCGACGAGGCGTTGTGGCAGCGCCTGTGCAGCGAAATGTACTGGCCGGCGATTCATATTCCCGAAGCCTATGGCGGGCTGGGGCTCGGATTTGTCGAACTGGGCATCTTGCTGGAACAGATGGGCCGTCGATTGCTGTGTTCTCCGTTTTTTGCCACCGCTTGCATGGCCACGCCGGCGTTGCTGCTGGCCGCTGACGATCAACAAAAGCAGCGCTGGCTGCCATTGATTGCCGACGGCAGCGTCACCGCCGCACTGGCATTCAGCAGCGCCAACGGCCGGGCCGCCGAAGACGTGCAGGTCACGGCGGTGAAGGAGGGCGACGGTTTTGTGCTCAACGGCACGCTCAATCATGTGCTCGACGGGCATGGCGCTGACCTACTGATCATCGCTGCACGACTGCCCGGATCCGTTGGCGAGGCAGGCATCAGCCTGTTCGCCGTGGATGCCGATCACCCCGGAATCGAGCGGCAGATGCTGCCGACCATGGACCAGACCCGTCGTCAGGCACGCATCCGGCTCAACGGCGTGTACCTCGACGGGCAATGCCTGCTCGGCGAGTTCGGCGCAGGCTGGCCGCACCTTGAACGGGTGCTGCAACTGGCCTGCATCGCCCTGGCTTGCGAACAGACCGGCGGCGCGCAACAAGTGCTGGATCTGAGCGTCGCCTACATGCAGGAACGCCAGCAATTCGGCCGGCCGATCGCCAGTTTCCAGGCCCTCAAACACCGCGCCGCCGACATGATGCTGCAGGTGGAATGCGCCCGTTCAGCCAGTTATTACGCGGCGTGCGTCGCCCAGGAAGTGCTCGACCCTGAAGGCGATCCGCAGGTGGCCGCCGAGTTGCCGACAGCCTCCGCGCTGGCCAAGGCCCACTGCTCGGACACCTTCTTTCACTGCGCCTCGGAAGCCATTCAGTTGCACGGCGGGGTCGGCTTCACCTGGGAATACGACGTGCACCTGTATTTCAAACGCGCCCGCGCCAGCGAGAGTTTTCTCGGTCTGCCGGCCTGGCATCTGGAGCGTATCGCCGAGGCGATTCTGGGGGAGCAGCCATGAAGATCAGTTTCAGCGAACACGATGAACGCTTCCGTCAGGAAGTGGCTGACTGGTTGCGCGTCAACCTCAGCGGCGAATTCGAAGCCCTGCGTTTTCGCGGCGGCCCGGGTGACGAGCACATGTTCCCCGAGGAACGCAAAGCCTGGGAACGCAAGCTCGCCGAGGGTGGCTGGACCTGCGTGGGTTGGGCCCCGGAGCACGGCGGCCGAGGACTGTCGATCAGTCAGCAAGTGATCTTCCACGAGGAATACGCCCGCGCCGGCGGTCCCGGACGCATGGGGCATATCGGCGAAGGCCTGGCTGGCCCGACCATCGCCGCTTTCGGCAGCGCCGAACAGCAGCGGCGATTCCTGCCGGGGATCGTCAACGGCACGGCATTCTGGTGCCAGGGTTATTCGGAACCGGGCGCCGGCTCGGACCTCGCCAACGTCAAGACCCGGGCCACGCTGGATGAAGACAGCGGCAGCTGGATCATCAACGGGCAGAAAGTCTGGACCTCACTGGCCCATGAATCGGACTGGTGTTTTGTGCTGGCCCGCACCGAGCCCGGCAGTGTCGGCCATCGCGGTCTGTCGTTCCTGCTGGTGCCGATGGCGCAGGCCGAAATCACCGTGCGACCGATCGAGCAACTGACCGGCACGTCGGAATTCAACGAAGTGTTCTTCGACGACGCCCGTACCGATGCCGCCAACATCGTCGGCCAGCCGGGCGAGGGCTGGAAGATCGCCATGGCGCTGCTCGGTTTCGAGCGCGGGGTGTCGACCCTCGGTCAGCAGATGCAGTTTCACAATGAACTGAACGAGATCATCGGCATCGCCCGGGCCAATGGTGCCGCGCGCGATCCGGCCTTGCGTCAGCGTCTGGCCCAGGCCTGGAGCGGCCTGCGGATCATGCGCTACAACTCGCTGCGCATGCTGTCGGGTGCCCAGGACGGTTCGCTGCGCAAGGAAGCGACCATCTACAAGCTGTTCTGGTCCACCTGGCACGCCAGCCTCGGCAAGCTGGCGATGGACGTCCTCGGCGCCGACGCCGAACTGCTCGAGGCCGCGCCGTATCAACTCACGCGCCTGCAATCGCTTTACCTGTTCAGCCGTGCCGACACCCTCTACGGCGGCAGCAACGAGATCCAGCGCAACATCATCGCCGAGCGCGCTTTGGGCATGCCCAAAGAGCCACGCCTTCCTGTGTGATCAAGGAGTTTTCCATGTCTGTTCCTCACTATGTCGCCGGTCACGGTCTGTTGCGTGGCAAGTCGGTGCTGATCACGGCAGCAGCCGGCGCCGGTATCGGTTTTTCCGCCGCGCTGCGGGCCGCCGAGGAAGGCTGTCGGGCCTTGATGATCAGCGACATCCATGAAGGGCGGCTGGCCGAAGCGGTGCTGAAAATCCGCGAAACCACCGGTCTGCAGCAGGTTTTCGGGCAAGTCTGCAACGTCGCCGACGAAGCCCAGGTGCAACAGCTGATTGCCAGCGCCGAGCGTGACCTCGAAGGCGTCGACGTGCTGATCAACAACGCCGGCCTCGGTGGTTCCGCGTTGCTGGTGGAGATGACCGATGAGCAATGGAGCCGGGTCCTCGACGTGACGCTGACCGGCACCATGCGCATGACCCGGGCCATGCTGCCGAAGATGATGGAGCGTGGCGCCGGGGTCATCGTCAATAACGCTTCGGTCCTTGGCTGGCGGGCGCAAAAAGAGCAGGCGCACTACGCCGCTGCCAAGGCCGGGGTCATGGCGTTGACTCGCTGCGCGGCGGTCGAGGCCGCCGATTACGGAATCCGCATCAACGCAGTGAGCCCGAGCATTGCCTTGCACGATTTCCTGCGCAAATCCGCGCCGCAGGCCGTGCTCGAGCAACTGGCGGCCAACGAAGCCTTCGGCCGCGCCGCCGAGGTCTGGGAAGTGGCCAATGTGATGATGTTCCTGGCCAGCGACTACAGCTCCTACATGACCGGCGAAGTGTTGTCGGTCTCCAGCCAGAGGGCGTGACATGCCGCGTATTTTCGACACGCCTTTCGCCCTGCGCGACGCGGTGGGTGAAGAGCTGGGCGTCAGCGACTGGCTGTTGCTGGCGCAAGACCGCATCAATCTGTTTGCCGAAGCCACTGGCGATCATCAGTGGATTCACGTCGACCCGGTCAAGGCCTCCAGTGGTCCCTTCGGCGGCTGCATCGCCCACGGCTATCTGAGCCTGTCGCTGGTCAACCTGTTTCTGCCGCAGATCGTCGAGGTGCGCGGCATCGCCATGGGCGTCAACTATGGCTGCGAGCGCGTGCGTTTTCCCACGGTGGTGCCGGTGGGTTCTCGTGTGCGCGGTCGTGCGCAGTTGATGGCCGTCGACGAGGTCAAGGGCGGCGTCCAGGCGACCATCCGCGTCAGTGTCGAGATCGATGGCGAAGAACGCCCTGGCTGCGTGGTCGACACCATCAGCCGCTACTACCCGCAAGATTCAGCAGCACCTTCGAGGAGTCCCGCATGAAAGAAGCCGTCATCGTTTCGACCGCCCGCACCCCGATCGGCAAAGCCTTTCGCGGTGCATTCAACGACACCGAAGCGCCACTGCTCGGTGGCCACGTGGTGCGCGAAGCCGTGCGCCGGGCGGGCATCGAGCCCGGTGAAGTGGACGACGTGATCATCGGCGCGGCGGCGCAGCAAGGCACGCAGTCCTACAACCTCGGTCGCCAGTGTGCGATTGCCGCCGGCTTGCCGTTTTCCGTGTCGGGCATGGCCGTCGAACGTCAATGCTCGTCGGGGTTGATGAGCATCGCCATGGCCGCCAAAAGCATCATGTGCGACGAAATCGACATAGCCGTGGCCGGTGGCCTGGAGTCGATTTCACTGGTGCAGAACAAGCACAAGAACCTCTATCGCAATCAGTCCGGGGTAGTGCTTGAGCGCGATCCGCACGCTTACATTCCGATGATCGAAACCGCCGAGATCGTCGCCGCCCGCTACGGCATCAGCCGCGAGGAGCAGGACGAATACAGCTACCACAGCCAGGTGCGTACCGCCCTGGCCCAGAGCGCCGGGCTGTTCGACCGGGAACTGGCGCCGATGACCAGTCGCAAGGCGATATTCGACAAGGCCACTGGCGAAACACGCTTCGAAACCCTCAGCCTGCAACGCGACGAGTGCAACCGCGTTGATACCACCCGCGAGAATCTCGCTGCCCTGGAACCGGTCTGGGCCGGCGGCGAATGGACCGAAAAGGGCCGTTTCATTACCGCCGGCAATGCTTCGCAGCTGTCCGACGGCGCGTCAGTTTCGGTGTTGATGAGCGCCAAACTGGCCGAGAAACGCGGGCTGGAACCCTTGGGGATTTATCGCGGGATGGCCGTCGCGGGCTGCAACTCCGACGAGATGGGCATCGGCCCGATCTACGCGATTCCGAAACTGCTCAAGCGCCAAGGCCTGACCATGGACCACATCGGCCTGTGGGAGCTGAACGAAGCGTTTGCCTGTCAGGTGCTGTATTGCCGTGACACGCTGGGCATCCCTCAGGAGCGATTGAACGTCAACGGCGGGGCAATTGCGCTGGGGCATCCGTTCGGCATGTCCGGTGCGCGGATGGTCGGTCACGCCTTGATCGAAGGTCAGCGCCGTGGCTTGCGTTATGTGGTGGTGAGCATGTGCATCGGCGGCGGCATGGGCGCTGCGGCACTGTTCGAGGTGGTCTGAATGATCAGCGCACAGCAGATTCAAACCACCATGGCCCGTTATGTGGAGTTGGTGGATGCCGGTGACATCGACGGAATTCTTGCACTGTACAACGAGGGTGCGACGGTCGAAGACCCGGTCGGTCAGCCGCCGATTCAGGGCCTCGCTGACATCGAGCGCTTCTACCGCCAGGGCCTGGGCGCGAGCAAGGTTTCAGCTACGTTGACCGGCCCGGTTCGCGCGACCTTGAACGGGTGTGGGGCGATGCCGTTTCGGGTCGACATGCAGTGGGCGGGGCAGCCATGCTCGCTGCATGTGATCGATGTGATGGAATTCGATGACGCCGGCAAGATCCGCTCGATGAAAGCCTATTGGAGCGAAGCCAACATCGGGCCGCAGCCCTGATTGCGGTTGCAGGCTGCGCCATATCGCAGCCTGCAACCCGATTCATTGCGAGATACCGTTTTCGTAATAGACCTTGAGATTCTCGGCAATCTGCCGCACAACCTTGTTGAACGCCTTGCCCAGCAGTTTTTCCATCAGTCTGCCGCCGCGCAGGCTGTAGTGCATCTGGGTGGTCATGCGGCTGAACTCACCCTCGCGCTGCAAGGCATAACTGAAACTGGCTTCGCGAAACGGGAAGGGCGCACCGGCGCTGGCCTTGTGCAGCACCAGGACAAAACCGACGCCGTCCTGCCATTGCACCACGCTTTCATCCAGCCACTGGCCGCCCTTGCGAAATACCCGGCGACTGGCGCCGAGCCCTTCGATTGGTCCGGGATGCAGCTGGCAGCCGGTGAGTCCCGGCACATAGTGGGGCGCCAGGCGCAGATCCCGCAGTTTGGCCCAGGCGGCGGGCGGAGACAGTTCGAGCAGAACGCTGTGGCAGGCAGTTGCCGGCATGCTGGATTTCCTTTTGATCAGGTTCAATGGGACTGGGCAGCGTCGAGAAACGCCGGGCGTTCGCCACCACCATGCACGGTGATGTCCGCGCCGCTGACATAACGCGCCAGAGGGGAGGCGAGGTACAGGCAGGTATCGCCGATGTCTTCCGGCGCCGCCAGGCGTTGCAGCGGAATGGTTGCAGCCACACGGGCAATACCGGCCTGATCGCCGTAATGCAGGGCGGCCTGTTCGGTAAGGATCAACCCGGCCGTGACCGCGTTGACCCGCACCTTCGGTGCCCATTCCACGGCCAGCGAGCGAGTCAGGTTGAGCAATCCAGCCTTGGCCGCGCCATAAGCCGCCGTGCCCGGTGAAGGACGAACCGCGCTGACGCTACAGATATTGATGATTGCACCGCCGTTGTCCTGCATCTGCATCACCCGATTGGCCTGCTGACAGAGATTCAGCGGGGCCAGCAGGTTCAGGCGAATGATCGCTTCGCTGAAACGCGGCGAGGCGCTGGCGGCGTCGGCATTCGGCGAGCCGCCGGCATTGTTGACCAGCACGTCGAGCCGGCCAAAACGCTCGACGATGGCGTCGATCAACCGCCCGGATTGCTCTACGTCACGCAGATCGCACGGCAGGAACACTGCCTCGCGTCCTGCGCCAAAAGGCAGTGAATCCGGCGCCTCACGCCCGCAGATCACCACCTCGGCACCGCCATCGAGAAACCGCTGACTGATACCCCGACCAGCCCCTTTGCCACCTCCGGTGACCAGCACCACTTTGCCGCGAAAATCCAGCGCATCCAGCATGCAAAAGCCTCGTTCAGTCAAAGATCAGTGCCCTCGATGCTAGGGGCGCGGGGCCCGGTGGCCAACGTCCGAAAAGACTAGGACGGCTAGTCCTGTCGGACGATGTTGGGGGGCTGGCCAGCGGAAATAATCCGGCCACAACAATAGCCGGGAGCACACCTTATGAGCGCAATGGCGCAAGGGCACTTCGTTACGCTGCCGCAGGGGTTGCGGCTGCATTATCTGGATATCGGCGGGGAGGGCACCGGCAGCGCCGAGACGGTGGTGTTCATTCACGGCAGCGGGCCCGGTGCCAGCGGCCACAGCAATTTCAAACAGAACTACCCGTTGTTCGTCACCGCCGGTTACCGCGTGATCGTGCCCGACCTGCCGGGTTATGGCGCGTCCGACAAGCCGGACACCCTTTACACCCTGGACTTTTTCGTCAGCGCCCTGAGCGGGCTGCTCGATGCCCTGGATATTCAGCGCTGCATTCTGGTGGGCAACTCCCTGGGCGGCGCCATCGCCATCAAACTGGCCCTGGACCAGCCGCAGCGGGTCAGCCGACTGGTGCTGATGGCGCCGGGCGGGTTGATGGAAAAGGAGCAGTATTACCTGCAAATGGAAGGCATCCAGAAAATGGGCGCCGCGTTTGCCCGAGGTGAATTGCACGACGCCGATGGCATGCGCCGTTTACTGACCCTGCAATTGTTCGACGAGTCGTTGATCAGTTCTGAAACGGTCAACGAACGGGTCGCCGTGGTGCGCGAGCAACCGGTCTGCGTGCTGTCGACCATGCAAGTGCCGAACATGACCGAACGCCTCAAGGAATTGCAGTGCCCGATCCTCGGGTTCTGGGGCATGGACGACAAGTTCTGTCCGGTGTCGGGTGCGCAAACGATGATGCAGCACTGCCGGAACATCCGGTTTGTGCTGCTCAGCGAATGCGGGCATTGGGTGATGGTCGAGTACCGCGAGCTGTTCAATCGCGAGTGTCTGTTCTTCTTCCAGGAAGGCCAGCGATGAGCGCGCAATTGCGTCGCCAGTTCGGCGAAGAGTTGTATCAGGCGCTGCTTGCGGGCAACACCGTGGCCCCGCTGACCGAGCGCTGGCCGTCGATCAGCATCGAAGACGCCTACCACGTTTCGCTCTATTGCATCGAGCGTCGGGTCGCGGCCGGTGACCAAATCGTCGGCAAGAAGATCGGCGTGACCTCGGCAGCAGTTCAGCGAATGCTCAACGTGCATCAGCCGGATTTTGGCTTCATCACCCGGCAGATGTCGTTCGACAATGACGCGAATATTTCCCTGTCGGCCAACCGGCTGATCCAGCCCCGTGCCGAGGGCGAGATCGCGTTCCGGCTCAAGCACGACCTGATCGGCCCCGGCGTGACTGAAGCCGATGTACTGGCGGCGACCGAATACGTGACGCCGTGCTTCGAGATCGTCGACTCACGGATCCACGACTGGCGCATCCGCATTCAGGATACCGTCGCCGACAACGCCTCTTGCGGTGTGTTTGTGCTGGGTGATGTGCAAGCCGATCCGCGAGCGCTGGACCTGCCGAACCTGCACATGCGCGTATTCAAGAACGACGAACCGCTGAGCGAAGGACTGGGCTCGGCGGTGCAGGGTAACCCTCTGACGGCGGTTGCCTGGCTGGCCAACACCCTGGGCGCCTTCGGTATTCCGTTCAAGGCGGGAGAGCTGATTCTCTCAGGCTCCCTTGTACCGCTTGAGCCTGCCCGTGCGGGCGACCGTTTTTCTCTGACCATCGATGGCCTGGGCTCTGCCCGGGTGTCTTTCTGCGCCTGACCCGTGGGGTTTAACCGGATGAACAAGAAACTCAGAGCGGCCATTATCGGCCCGGGAAACATTGGCACCGACCTGCTGATGAAAATGTGTCGATCGGAATGGATCGAGCCGGTGTGGATGGTCGGCGTCGACCCCGAGTCCGAGGGCCTCAAGCGCGCCCGTGAACTGGGGGTGAAAACCACCGCCGGCGGCGTCGACGGGCTGCTGCCCCATGTCCTCGACGATGACATTCGCATCGCCTTCGACGCGACCTCGGCCTACGTCCACGAGCAGAACAGCCGCAAGCTCAACGAGCTGGGGGTGATCATGATCGACCTCACGCCGGCGGCCATCGGCCCGTTCTGCGTGCCGCCGGTCAACCTCAAGGAACACGCGGCGTCGCTGGCGATGAACGTCAACATGGTCACCTGCGGTGGCCAGGCGACGATCCCGATGGTGGCGGCGGTGTCGCGGGTGCAATCGGTGAGTTACGGTGAAATTGTCGCCACCGTGTCGTCCGGCTCGGTCGGGCCGGGCACCCGGCAGAACATCGACGAGTTCACCCGCACCACGGCCGGCGCGGTCGAGAAGATCGGCGGCGCCCGCCGTGGCAAGGCGATTATCGTCATCAACCCGGCCGAACCGCCGCTGATGATGCGCGACACCATCCATTGCCTGACGGACGACGAGCCGGATCAGCAGCGGATTCGCGCCTCTGTGCTGCAGATGGTCGAGGAAGTGCAGCGCTATGTGCCCGGTTACAAGCTGATCAACGGCCCGGTGTTCGATGGCCGCAAGGTCTCGATCTTCATCGAGGTGGAAGGCCTCGGGGATTTCCTGCCCAAGTCCGCCGGCAACCTCGACATCATGACCGCCGCCGGCCTGCGCACCGCCGAAATGTTCGCCGAAGAAGCCCACAAGGGCGCCCTGCAACTGCCCGCCCGTTAAGTGGAGAATGACCATGAATCTGCAAGGTAAACGCGTTCGTCTTCACGACATGAGCCTGCGCGACGGCATGCACGCCAAACAGCATCAGATCAGCCTGGACCAGATGATCGCCGTGGCCACCGGCCTCGATGCGGCCGGCGTGCCGCTGATCGAAATCACCCATGGCGACGGCCTCGGCGGTGCGTCGCTGAACTACGGGATGCCGGCCCACAGCGACGAGGAATATTTTTCGGCGGTAATTCCACGGCTGCGCCAGGCGAAAGTCTCGGCGCTATTGCTGCCCGGCATTGGCACCCTCGATCACCTGCGCATGGCCCATGAGCACGGGGTGTCGACCATCCGCGTCGCCACCCACTGCACCGAGGCCGACGTTTCCGGCCAGCACATCGGCATGTCAGCGAAAATGGGCCTCGACACTGTTGGTTTCCTGATGATGGCCCACATGGTCAGCGCGGAAAAACTGCTGGAGCAGGCGCGGTTGATGGAGAGTTACGGCGCCAACTGCATTTACTGCACCGACTCGGCGGGCTACATGCTCCCGGACGAAGTCAGCGAGAAAATCGGCGTACTGCGCGCCGGTCTGAACTCGGCGACCGAAGTGGGCTTTCACGGCCACCACAACCTGGGCATGTCGATTGCCAACTCCCTGGCCGCGATCGAGGCGGGCGCTGCACGTATCGACGGCTCGGCAGCGGGGCTTGGCGCAGGCGCGGGCAACACGCCGCTGGAAGTATTCGTTGCGGTGCTGGAGCGCATGGGCGTCGAAAGCGGCGTCAATCTGTACGGGATCATGGACGTGGCCGAAGACCTGATCGTGCCGATGATGGATCAGCCGATCCGCCTCGACCGCGATGCCCTGACGCTGGGCTATGCCGGGGTCTACAGCTCGTTCCTGCTGTTCGCCAAACGGGCGGAGAAAAAGTACCTGGTGGCCGCCCGCGAACTGCTGGTGGAGCTGGGGCGGCGCGGCACCGTTGGCGGTCAGGAAGACATGATCGAAGACCTGGCGCTGACCTTGTCCCGGGCGCGGGGCTTCCTGCCGACCTGATCCTCGACAGACAACAAAAAGCACCGGTGCTGCTTGCAGGCCGGTGCTTTTCTATTTGAACAGGTCTATGGACGCAGATTTATGGCAGCAGATTGCGCACCAGTGGCGGGTAGCAATTCACCGCCGTGCTCGAACAACCCAGAAGCGCGGCGCTCGGTCGATAGGCTTCGTTTCTGAACAACTGACACAGGCTGACGGAACTGCCGACGCAGACGATCAGCAGCAGGGCGCAGGTGGAATTTCGCATGGCGGGCCTCATACGGTTTTTTTGTTGTTGTAGAGGCAAGGTAAGGCGGCGGGAGATCTTCGGCTTCGTCTGAATGGACTAGTTGTGAACAGAAGCCATCGCCCGGGCGGGCGATGGCGCGGGAGGCCTGTCAGCCGAGGGTCGCCACGCTGCGCAGGATCAGGCGCACGAGCATGGTCTGGCGGGTCACGCCGGTCTTGGAGAAGGTCGAGCGCAGGTGGGCGCGGGCGGTGTTGCGGCTGATGCCCAGTTCTTCCGAGGCTTCATCGAGGGTCAGCCCGTTGGCCAGCAACATCGCCAGTTGGGTTTCGGCCGGGGTGAAGTCGAACAGGGCGCGGACGATCTCCTGGGGCGCGGTGGACTGTTGCTCCGGATCGCTGATGAAGATCACCACCGTCGGGCATTGTTTGCCTTCGCTCCACTCCGACAGCGGCACCGAACGCACGATGATGCCGAGGTCGGCGCGCCCGGACGGCCGCTGCACGCGCAGTGCCTCGACCATCGACGGGTTGCTGCTTTTCTGCGAGAGCAGCGACTGCTTCACCAAGCGGCGAAACTCCTGGGTGTCGCGGTCGGTACCGACCTGCAGGCCATCGTTGACCAGTTTGATGCCGTCCTTTTCCTGGATCAGCCGGTCGGCGACCTGGTTGGTCTGTAGCACTTTGCCGGCTTCGTCGAGGATGATCGTGCCGACCGCCATCTGATTCACCGCACCGGCGTAGAGGTTGCGTTCGACCTCGATGCGGTTGAGTTGCATGTGAACCTTGATCGAGCGCTCGAGGTGCGGAATGAAATGCGCGAGCAGGGTTTTCTCTTCATCGCCAAACGGCTTGTCATCCCGCCCGCGACTGATACGGATCCGGCACTGGGCGCCGTCGCAGGTATTGATGTCGGCGCCGAGGATATGGAACACGTCCACCGCTTCGAGGAAGTTCTTGTAGAACTCGGATTTCTGCCAGTCATCGCTGGAGACGAATTCGGCAAGGGTCACCACCTGACGGTTGGGCAGGCCGACGAAGGGGTCGAGGGTGAAGAAATGCGTGTTGTACGAAGCGACGGCTTCGGTGGAGGTGCCGGTGGTGTTGACCATTAGTCCGTCCACGTGGGTGCTGGGCGGCCGCAGGATGAAGGTCACGTATTTGCTTTCAAGATGAACGTTGAGCTGGTTGAGAAAGGTCGCCCAGGGAATGGTTTCCAGCGGCCCCTGATACAGGTTGCCGATGAGATCGCTGAACGTGTCGAGGCTGAGGCTCTGCTGCATGGGGAACCCGTTCTTATTATTAGTGGTTTGCGGTGCCCGAGAATAAGCGCCTGTATCGACCACTTGCAACGCCCGGGCACCAGGCCTGACCGGCGGCGGCCGGTCAGGCGCAGGATCGCGAAAACCCGCTGATCAGGCGTGTTCGCGGGCCCGCACGATGAACTCTTTGTGCTCCTTCACCTCCGCCGAAAGCAGCGCGACGTCGGTGTAGAACTGCTCGTACCAGCGGCGCAATTGATAGACCGGGCCGTCGCCATCGCACAGCAGCGGGTTGTCGACGCGGGTCTTGCTGTGCCAGATCGACACGTCCTCGTAAAAGGCTGCCTGGGCCTGCTGCACATAGGCCTTGGCCATCGCCTGATTCTGTTCTTCGCTCAGGCCCGGGATCTTTTTCACCAGCACGCCGTAGCGCAGGGTGAAGCTGTCGAGGTCAATCGGCACATGGCAGTTGAGCAGGATCGAATGGATCGGCTGGCCGTTCATGGCACCGGTCATTTCGGTGATCTGGTAGGCCGGCCCGTAATAGGTGGCCACGGTGCTCAGCGCGCTGTCGCCGGACAGCCGCTCACTGCGGGCGCTCATGATCTGCGTGGCGAGGTGGCCTTCGAACACGTTGCTGAAGGCCTCGACCGGGGCGCCGTGCACCGTGCCGAAGTGCGCCATGTCGGCGACGTTATCGATCAATTCGCGGCAGTTGGTGTCGATCTGCAATTCGGCGACTTCCCACTCGGCCCATTCGTTGCTGAAGCAGGCGTCAATGCGCGGGATGCGTTGCTCGGGCAGCGGCGGGTTGCCTTCGGGGTCATTCCAGACGAACAGCAGATGGTTTTCCTCCATCAGCGGCCAACTCTTCAGTTTGGCCCGAGGCGGAATGCGCTTGGCGTAAGGAATGTCATCGCACACGCCGTCAGCGCCCCAGCGCCAGGCATGGAAAGGGCAGCGAATCGAATTGCCCTCGACGCAACCGGTGCTGAGGTCGGCGCCCATGTGCGGGCAATAACCGTCGAGGATGTGCAGCTCGCCGTCCCCGCCCTGAAACGCCACCAGCCGGGTGCCGAACACGTCCAGGCGGTGGGCCTTGCCGTCGCGGTAGGGGGCGGCCAGGCCCAGGCAGTGCCAGCCGCGTGCGTAGCGGTCTTCCAGCAGTTTGGCTTCGATACGGTGCAGGGTACTCATCTTGTTATTCTCCCAGGTTCACGGGTTTGAGCTTGCTGGAGATTCTGCCGCCCCTGCAGAAGCGGGCATCGTCTGAATGGACGATGGCCGGCCGAGCGGCGCCCGCTCTACTGACGCCATTGGACTTTTTTGTCTGGAGCAGGCAATGAATCAGCAATCAGGGCAAGTCGCGGTCATTACTGGTGCCGCCAGTGGTATCGGGCGAGGGCTGGCCGAACATGCAGCGAAACTGGGGATGCGCCTGGTATTGGCCGATCTCGATGGGGTGCGGCTGGAAGCACTTTGCGCAGAACTGCGAGGCGGCGGAGCGCAGGTGGTCGCCTGCGTCACCAACGTCGGCGATCTGGAACAGGTGGAGCGCTTGCGCGATGTTGCCCTCGACCGGTTTGGCGAGGTCGATCTGTTGTTCAACAATGCCGGCGTGATGCAGACCGGCTACAGCTGGGAAATCACCGCGCAGCAGTGGCAACGCATGCTCGACGTTAACCTCTGCGGGGTCATCAACGGCATTCGCTGTTTCGTACCGTTGTTCCTGCGTCAGGGTCGTGCGGCCCATGTGATCAATACCGCGTCCCTGGCCGGTCTGCTCAGCAGCCCGTTGATGGCGCCTTACAACGTGACCAAACAAGCGGTGGTCGCACTGTCGGAAACCCTGCATTACGAACTGAGCATGCTCGGTGCACCCGTGTCGGTTTCGGTGGTGTGCCCGGGGCCGGTGGCCAGTGAAATCATGGCCTCCAATCAAGTGGTCGACGGCGCCGGTTCGTCGTTCAGTCAATTGCTCGACAGCAGCATTCGCCAGGGCATGACGCCTGCCGAACTCGCAGAACAGGTGTTCGCCGCCATCGCCGAAAAACGCTTCTGGGTCTTTCCCCACAAAGGTTTCAAAGTGGCCCTGCAGCAACGGGTGCAGAGCATCCTCGAAGAGTCCAACCCCCAATTCAACATGTCCGATGTAGAGGAAAACACCCATGCCGCTCGATAAACAGATCGCGCTGATACTCCAGCAATTCAGCGACCTGCCGGCACCCGATTACAGCCAGCTCGATGCGGCGCACTACCGGCAATTCTGCGACAACATGCAGCCGGCGATTCCCGGCGTGCCAATGGCCGAGGTGCGCAATTTGCGGGTCGAGGGTGCGATTGGCGAACTGGATGCGCGTCTGTATCGACCGTCGGAAGAGACCAGTCTGCCGTTGCTGGTGTATTTCCATGGCGGCGGTTTTGTCGTCGGCAACCTCGACACCCACGACAACCTGTGCCGTTCGCTGGCCCACCTGACTGAAGCGGTGGTGGTGTCGGTGGCTTACCGACTGGCGCCGGAGCACCCGTTCCCGGCGGCGCCGCTGGATTGTTATCGGGCGACCTGCTGGCTGGTGGAGCACGCGGCGCAACTGGGCGTCGATGCCACCCGGCTCGCCGTGGCGGGGGACAGCGCCGGGGGCAATCTGGCCTTGGCGGTCAGTCAGTTGGCGGTGCAACGGCAGGGGCCGAAGATCCGCTATCAATGCCTGTTCTATCCGGTCACCGATGCCGGTTGCGACAGCCATTCCTACCGGGAATTTGCCGATGGCTTTTTCCTCACCGGCGCCATGATGAACTGGTTCTGGCAGCAGTATTTGCAGGAAGACGGGCAGGGCGATGATCCACTGGCCTCGCCATTGCGCGCCGGGAACGTGGCGCATTTGCCGCCGACGACCCTGATTACCGCCGAATTCGATCCGCTGCGTGACGAAGGCGAGGCGTTCGCCGAGCGCCTGCGTGCAGCCGAAGTGCCGGTGCGGATGCACCGTTGTGACGGCATGATTCACGGCTTCATCAGCATGGCGCCGTTTGTCGAAGGCGCCGCCCAGGTCTTGTCCGAAGCCGCTGCCGATCTGCACGAGGCGCTGCAATGAGTCTGGCGTTCGACAGCGTGCCGCAACTGCTCGAAGCCATCGCGGCGGGGCAGATGGTGGTCATCACCGATGACGAGAACAATGCCGAAGGCTCACTGCTGATGGCCGCCGAACGGGCGGACGCCGAAGCAGTGACGTTCATGGCGGTGCAGGCGCGAGGCTTGATCTGCCTGGCACTGACCGAACAGCGCTGCCGCGAGCTGGGGCTGGACCTGATGGTGCCGCATTCGCGGGCGCAACATGGCGTGGGCTTTACCCGCTCGATCGAGGCGGCTACCGGCGTGTCCACGGGTATCAGCGCCGCCGACCGGGCGCGCTCGATCCAGGTGGCAGTCGACCCGGCCAGCGGCCCGGCGGATCTGGTGCAACCGGGGCATATCTTCCCGGTGCAGGCCTTGCCCGGTGGCGTGATGCAGCGGGCCGGGCATGTCGAGGCGGCTTGTGACCTGACCCGCCTCGCGGGCCTGCAACCGGCGGCGACGCTGGTGGGGATTCTCGACGAGGACGGCGAACTGGCCCGTGGCGAACAGTTGCACGAATTCGCCCGCCGCCATGGTTTGCGCATTGGCAGCATTGCCGAGCTGATTCACTACCGCATCCTTCACGAAGGCACGATCGAGCGCGGCGAGGCCTATCCCTTGCTGACCCGCCACGGTGAATTCCAGGTGACGGCGTATCAGGACACCTATCAAGGCGCGCTGCATCTGGCGCTGGTCAAGGGCCGGATCGAAAGCACTCAACCGGTACTGGTGCGGGTGCAAAGCATCGAAACCCTGCGTGATGCCCTGGGCTGCGAAAGCGAAAACGGACCGCAGCAGTGGACCCTTGAGCGTTCGCTGGCGAGTATCGCGGCGGCCGGCAACGGCGTGCTGGTGTTACTGGCGCAGAAAGAAACCGCTGACGGCGTGCTCGAACAATTGCGTCAGCGCAGCGGCGGCAAATCCCGCCCGCCGCATTTTCCACATCGCACGCTGGGCATCGGCGCGCAGATCCTGCGGGATCAGAACGTGCGCAAGATGCGTTTGATGAGTTCACCGGTGCCTTACAAAGCGGTGTCGGGGTTTGATCTCGAAGTCACCGAGTTCGTGCCGTTCCAACCCGCTGTCTGAAACCGTTCAACCCCTGCGGGTGATCACCTGCAGGGGTTGTGTCGTTTCAAGGCTGGACGCTTTTGAGCATTTTCTTCGCCTGATCCTGCACCGCCGGCGGCGCGCTCATATTGCCGGCGATCACCGTAATCACTGCATGCCCTTGCCACAGCTGATACGCATCGGCCTGCTGCTGAATGGCCGTAGGTTTTGGCGGTGCGACCAGGTTGACGTTGACCGTTCCGTCGGCGCCGCGCTGTGAGGTGAAATTCACTCGGTCCCAATTGCCGATTGGCGCAAAACTCACGCCTTTGACTTGATTGGCCGGCAATGCCGGGTAGTTGAGGTTCAACCCGTTGACGCCCGGCAGCCCGAGCACGTTCAGTTTGCAGCTGTGCTTGGCGCAGCTCTGATGGGCCTGCTCGATGACCTTCACCGCAAATTTCGCGGTGTCGTCCATGGCGCCCTGGGTCTTGCGGTAGCCGGCTTGCTGGTCGCGCATGATCAGGTCCATGTCGATGGCTGTCGACACCGCCACCGCCGGAATGCCTTTGAACATGGCCCGGACAGCGGCGTTGAGGGTGCCGGACATCTGCGTCAGCGGGCCGACGTTCTCACCGAAGTTGATGCCGGACACCACCAGATCCGGCGGGGTGTCCTTGAGCAACACGTCCAGCCCGACGTTGACCGCATCTACCGGCGTGCCGATGGCCGAGGTCTTGCCGGTCGGCGGCGTGTAGCCCTCGGGCGGGCCGACGCAGAATCTGCCGGGCGCCAGTTCAGTCACCGCCAGGGCCTGGCCGGGCACCACGACGCTGGCAGCGCTGATGCCGCTGCTGTCGTTCAACGGGCCGACCAGGGTCACGGTGTGCCCGGCGGCGGTCAGTGCGCGGTACATCGCATCGATGCCGGGGGCGCGGCAGCCGTCGTCGTTGGTCAGCAGGATGTTCAGGGCATTGGCCTGCATCGACAAACCGAGGCCGGCCACGGCAAGGGCCGCAGTGAGTAATCTGTTCATGGGCAGTTTCCATCAAGGTGCAAATCAAGAAAAAACAACGCCCCGACCGAATGAATCGGTCGGGGCGTTGCGGGTTCAGCGGGTGCCGAGTTTGCGCAGGTTGCCGGGGGTGAATTCATCTTCGGAGAAGGCGGTGGCATTGAGCTTGGCGGGTTTCTGATCGACCAGCAGGCGGTCAACCAGATAGGAACCGGCAATCAGATCATGGTAGATGCCGAGGCGTGCGTGGTAGCGCTGAATGTCGTAGGCGTAGACCGAGGTCTGCATGTTGGTGCGCCACAACTGGCCACGGGCATCGTAGTTGTCGGCCATGGTTGCGGACCAGGTGTCCTCGTCGAGGTACAGCACGCGTTTGGCGTAGACGTGGCGGGCGCCTTCCTTGAGCGTGGCCTGCAACACCCAGACCCGGTGTTTCTCGTAGCGCATATACTGCGGATCGACGTGGCCGGTGGTCGACAGGATCTGGTCAGCCGTCACGCTCGGATCGTCGATCTTGTAGTTGTGGTAAGGAATGTAGAGTTCCTTTTTGCCGACGATGGTCCAGTTGTAGCGGTCCGGCGCACCGTTGAACAAACGGTCTTCGTCGTACACCCGGAAGCCCCCGGCGCCGGTCGGCGAGTCATAGCCAACGGTGGGGGCGCGACGGACGCGGCGCTGGCCGGGGCTGTACTGCCAGGCCTGACGCGGCGAGGCCGTCGGGTTGATGAACTCGTGGCCGACGACGATTTCGCCTTTCTTGCGCACCGGCTCCAGGGTGGTGATCAGGAAGTTGGTCAGGATGCCATTGGCGGAGTCGAGGTTCTTGTCCGGGCTGGACCAGATCGAGAAGATCTTGTAGTTGACCTCTTCGAGCACTTTTTCCTTGTTGGCGTACACCACCGCCTGGCCATAGTTGGCCTCTTCGGTGTTGGCCCGGCCCTGCAGGGTGTGGTTGAACATCAACTCGCTGCCGTTCTTGGGAATCGGAAACGGCGAAGCGCCCCAGGCGTTCTTGGTGTCGTTGTTGTCGTTGTCGAGTTCGGCGGTCACCGCGTTTTTCTTGATCAGGTCTTCAAGACGCTGATCGGCGCGGAAATCGCGATGGCTTGGGTACACCGGGATCTTGAAGGTGTCCGGGTAGCGTTTGAGCAGCGCTTTCTCGCCGTCGGACAGGTTCTCTGCGTACTTGTCCATGTTCTTCGAGTCGATCACGAACAGCGGTTTTTCCGCCGCGTACGGGTCCGGGTACGGCGTGCCGGGGCCGGCAAACTTCAGGCCCGGTGGCAGACCGCGCCACTTGCCGCTCCAGGCCGGAATGCTGCCGTCGGCGTTGCCGGCCTTTTCCGCGCCCATCGGGGTCAGGTCCTGGCCCAGTCGCGCGGCCTCTTCGGGGCTGACCTTGGCGTAGGCCAGGCCACTGCCGAGCAGGCCGACGGTCAGCGCCGTGCTCAATAACGTTTGGGTGAATCGAGACATGCTGTGCTCCTCCGACAGGGGAATCAGAACCGGTATTTGAAGTTGAGGGCGACGTTGTCGCGGTCGGCCAACGGGCTGTTATTGGCGTTGCCCAGATAGGCGTTGTAACGGGCTTCGACGGTGAAGTTGCCGAGGTAGCGCCACGAGCTGCCGATACTGGCGCGGTCGTCGCCTTCGCCCTGGTTGATCGAGCCGACAATCGAGCTGTCGCCGTGGGCCGCAGTGCTGTAGGTGATCGGCACGGACATGTCCCAGCCGCTGAACACGTCGTTGTAATCGAAGCTGACTTGGGCGGTGTAACCCCAGGCTTCGCGGTCGTAGACCAGACTGTCGGTGCCCGGCGACGTGAAGCCCGGCGCCAAGGTCACGGGTTGGGACTTGTCGTTGCTGATGACGGTGTTGTAGACGACCTCGCCGGTCAGTGTGGTGTTGTCGGCGAACGAAGTCGGGCCGAGCACGTAGATCATCGACGACTGCGCTTGCATGGTTTTGCCGCGGACCGCGCTGGAGAAACCGTTGTTGACCATCACCGGCGCGCCGTCGCGGTAGCTGACTTCACCGGCCCAGCTGACATCGCCGATCACCGTGGAGAAACTGGCGCCGAACAGGTCGATGTTGTCGAAGTACACCGCACGATAGCGACCCAGCTCGGACTGAAAGTCCAGCGACGGCGTTTTGTCGTGATAGCGCGAGTAGTAGATGCCGAACTCGGTGTTGTTCAGCGACTCGGCAGCGTAGGTGAAGGCCACACCGTACTGGCCCTGATTGCTCGGTTTGTCGTTGGCCAGACGCGTTACGAAACCGCTGGCGTCGTTGTAGCCGCCTTCATCGATGTAGTCGGTGGTGGAGAAGTAGCTGCCGACCCCGAACAACTGGGTCTTTTCCCATTTGTATTGGTAGTAGGCCTGGATATCGAGGCTGTCGGTCAGGCTGAACTGGGTGAACAGTTGCCCGACCGGCAGGAGGATTTCCTTGACCTCGACCCCCGGCGTGGTCGACTTGGTCGCGTCCACCGGGCTCTGCGCCGCCGAGATGCCGGGGTAGAACAGGCTTTCACCCCAGCTCACCACCTGATTACCCAGCCGCGCATTGAGGTTGTGCCCGCCCAGATCCCAGGTGCCGTAGGCGTAGTAATCGAGCATGCGCAGTTCGTTGCGGTGCTGGTCGATGGTGTCCTGGGAAAAACGGTCCGGCCGGCTGCAATGGCCGCCGGCAAAGCAGTTCGAAGTGCCGGTGTTGTTGTCGTTGTCCTGATCGTAGACGTTGTCGTAGAAACCCGTGGCCCGCACGAACACGCCGTAGTCGTCCTGCCATTTGATGTTGGCTTCGGTGAGGAAACCGGCACGGTTGTTGATCAGGCTGCCTTTGGCAAACGCATTGTCGCCGTCGTTGGCATCGGCGTTGGCCGTCAGCTTGTGATCACGACCCTCGGTCCGCCAGGCGAGGCTGTAGGTCAGTGTGGTGTCCCAGTCGACGCTCAGATCTTCGCTCGGCTGGAAGGTCATCGCGCTGGCCTGGCTGCCCAGTCCACCGGCCAGCAACAGCACGGCCAGTTGTACGCGAGGGTGTAGCGATTGTGGGGCGATTATTGTTTTTATCATGTCGTCCTCATGCCCAGGTCAGACCTGCCCGACCTGCATTTCAGGGGGGGAGTGGTGCCGTGGGCGACTATGCGGTCACCGATCTGACGCAACATCGTCCAAGCGGACTAAGCGATTTGCACGGGGCGATTTGCACGGGGCGATTTGCACGGGGGCAGGACGAACATTCCTTAGTCCCATCGGACGATGACCACCCGGCACACGCACCCAACAATCCCGAGACCGACTGCGCCGGACGAAGATCCGGCCGGCGGTTTTTGCCTTGAAGGCGCTGAGCAAGGGTGATCGCATGAAAGCTGCCGAGATCAAATGGGATGAGTGCTGCGATGTGCTGGTGGTGGGTTCCGGAGCGGGCGGGATGACCGCGGCGCTGCGCGCTCACGACCTGGGACTGAACGTGTTGCTGATCGAAAAGAGCAACGAGTACGGCGGCACCTCGGCGGTGTCCGGCGGCGGGATCTGGATTCCCGGCAACCACCGGATCGCAGCGCTGGGTGGTAGTGACAGCGCCGCCGAAGCGATTGCCTATATCCGCGCAGTGACCCACGGCGAGATTGACGACGGGCGTATCGAAGCCTACGTCGAGCACGGCAAGGCAATGGTCGAATACCTCGAACAGAAGACCCGCGTGCGCTTCGAGGCCCAGGCCAGCTACGCCGATTACTACCCGGAAGTCGAAGGCGGCAAACCCGGCTATCGCTCCATGGACCCGCAACCGTTCGACGCCGCCGAGCTGGGTGAGGAATTCCTGCGCATGCGTGCGCCATCCCCCGGCACATTGATGATGGGTCGCATGGCAATGACCATGAAAGAGGCGCAGGTGCTGCTGTGCCGTGGCCCCGGCTGGTTGCGCCTGACGCTGAAGGTCATGTGGCGTTACTGGCGCGACCGCGAGGGGCGGCGCCTCTCGAAGCGTGATCGCTACCTGACCTTGGGCAATGCCTTGATCGGCGCCTTGCGCTGTTCGTTGCAGGATCGCGGCAAATCGCTGTGGCTGAACTGCGGGCTGGAAGAACTGCTGATCGTCGGCGACCGGGTCGGTGGTGCGCGGGTCAGCCGCGATGGGTTGCGGTTGAACGTCAAGGCGCGCTACGGCGTGATCATTGCCGCCGGAGGATTTGAGCGTAATCAGGCGATGCGCACGCAGTATCTGCCGCAACCGTCAAAGACCGACTGGAGCGCCACGCCGCCGCACAATACCGGCGACGGCATTCGTGCAGGCCAAGCCATCGGCGCCCGCACGGCGCTGATGGAACACAGCTGGTGGGCGCCGACCACCCATGTTCGCGGCGAGGAAAAACAACGGGCGATGTTCGTCGAACGGACGTTGCCCGGTTGCGTACTGGTGAACTCGGCGGGCGAGCGCTTCGTCAACGAGGCCGCGCCCTACACCGATATCGTCGAGGCGATGTACGCCAGCAACCGCGAAGGCGCCGAGAGCGTGCCGTGCTGGATGGTGTTCGACGCCGAGTTTCGCCGCAAATACCCCTGCGGCGCGTTGTTGCCGGGGTACGCCCAGCGCGACTGGCAACTGCCCGAGCACCTGCGCGATTACTTTTTCAAGGCGCCGGATCTGCAGACCCTGGCGGAGAAAATCGGCGTCGATGCAGCCGGGCTGCTGCGTACCGTGCAGCGCTTCAACGGCATGGCGGTGCGCGGGTATGACGAAGACTTCCACAAGGGTGAGTCGCTGTTCGACCGCTATTACGGCGATCCCCACGTAACGCCCAATCCGTGCCTCGCACCGTTGTTCAAGGGGCCGTTCTACGCCGTGCGCATCGATGCCGGCGACATCGGCACCAAGGGCGGTTTGCTCACCGACGTTCACGCCAGGGTCTTGCATGAGGACGGCCAGCCGATCAAAGGCCTGTACGCCATCGGCAACAGCGCCGCGTCAATGATGGGCCGCACCTATCCGGGGGCCGGTTCCACCATCGGCCCGGCGATGACTTTCGGTTACCTGGCGGCCAATCACATCAAGCACCAGAGCCAGAAGAGCGGGGCAGTGATCAGTCAGTTCGGGAGCGTCAAATGAATCGGCAAGTGGCAGTGGTGACCGGCGCCAGTCGCGGCGTCGGTCAAGGTATCGCCCTGGCGCTGGGTGCGGCTGGCATGCGGGTTTATGTCACCGGGCGTGCGCCGGCGGCTGCGGGTGCGCATCTATACGGACAGGCCCTGAATAGCTCGCTGGAGGACACGGCTGCCGCGATTACAGCGGCGGGCGGAGAGGGCGTTGCGGTGATCTGTGATCATGCCGACGATGGGCAGGTGACGGCGCTGTTTGCTCAGGTAGAACGTGAATGCGGGCGGCTGGATCTGCTGGTGAACAATGCTGCGTTCATCCACAACCAGTTGATCGATCCAGGGCCGTTTTGGGAGAAACCGCTGGACCTGGTGCGCATCCTCGACGTCGGCCTGCGCTCGGCATACATCGCCAGTTATCACGCCGCGCCGCTGTTGTTGAACAGTCCGCAGGGGCTGATCTGCTTCACTTCGTCCTTTGGCGGCGGCTGCTACATGCACGGCCCGGCGTACGGTGCGCAGAAGGCCGGTTGCGACAAACTGGCGGCGGACATGGCCATCGATTTCGAGGGCCGTGGCGTGGCGGCGTTATCGCTGTGGCTCGGGCCGCAATTGACCGAGCGCACGCGGATTGCCGGCGAACAGCATGGCGAGCAGTACAAGGCCTTTCTGGCGCACGCCGAAACCCCGCAATTCAATGGCCGGGTGATTCACGCGTTGCTCAATGATCCGCAGTTGATGGCGCGCTCGGGGCAGACGTTGATCACTGCCGAAATGGCTGCGGGTTACGGCATCAGCGAAGACGGCGGTCGCCAGCCACCGTCCCATCGCGCCCTGCTGGGTGATCCGCGTCAGCAGCATCCGGCCCGGGTAATCTGAAGGTCATTCCCCCAGTGGGAGTCCACTGGGGGACAGCAGTCAGCTCAACGCCCACTCCCGCAACACATTCTTGGTCACTTTCCCCGCCGCGTTCAGCGGCATGCTTTCCAGCACCTGCACCCGGCGCGGCACCTTGTAGTTGGCCATCTGCTCACGGCACCAGGCGAGGAACCGGGCCTGCTCGATCTCGACACCCGGCGCCGGCAGCAGGAAGGCCATGGCCACTTCGCCCAGGCGCTCATCCGGAATGCCGATCACCGCCACCTGCGCCACGCCGGGATAACCCAACAGACAGTGTTCGATTTCCGCCGGGTAAACGTTGAAACCGCCGGTGATGAACATGTCCTTGAGGCGATCGGTGATGCGCAGATAACCCTGCTCGTCGAGCACGCCGATGTCGCCGGTGTGCAGCCAGCCGTCGGCATCGAGCACTTCCTGACTGGCCTGCGGATCATTGAAATAACCCTGCATCAGGTTGTAGCCGCGCACCTGGATTTCGCCCGGGACGTTCGCCGGCTGGCTGCGACCGTTGGCACCGATGCAGCGCACTTCCACCCCCGGCATGGCCCGGCCGCTGGTGGACGCGAGCAATTCCAGCGAATCTCCCGGCCGGCAGATCGTGGCAAAACCGCAGGTTTCGGTGAGGCCATAGGCCGTGACGATGGTGGCGAAACCCAGCTCATCGCGCATGCGGCGGATCATTTCCACCGGAATCGTTGCAGCGCCGGTGACTGCAATACGCAGGGAAGTCAGGTCGAATGCATCGCGCTGCGGGTGGGCGAGCAAGGATTGATAGAGGGTCGGCGGGCCGGGCAACACGGTAATTCGTTCGCGCTGCACGCATTCGAGCACGGCCTGCACGTCAAAGACCTGCTGCGGCACGATGGTGCAACCACGCATCAGCGCCGCCAGCCAACCGGCCTTGTATCCGAAGGAATGGAAGAACGGATTGACGATCAGGTAGCGATCGCCTTCGCGCAAACCGACCACTTCACTCCAGTCCCGCACCACTCGCAGGGTTTGCCCATGATTGCTCATCACGCCTTTGGGCTTGCCGGTGGTGCCCGAGGTGAACAGCAGGTCGGACAGGTCTTGCGGGCCGAGCGCCTGCTCGCGTGTTTGCAGGGTTTGCGGTGATACATCGCTGGCCAAGGCCAGGAACGCGTCCCAGCTCAGCGTTTTTGAGTCATCGCTGCGCAAGGTGACGATCTGGCGTAGCGCCGGCAGCTCTTCGGCGGCGAGCATGCGCGGATAGTCGGCGCCAAGGAATTCGCCGATGGCAAACAGCACGCAGGCGCCGCTCTGGCGCAGGATGAAACCGGCCTCGCTGCCTTTCATGCGCGTATTGAGCGGCACCAGCGCGGCGCCGACGCTTTGCAGCGCAGCGGCGGCGACAATCCATTCCCAGATATTCGGTGCCCAGATCGCCACACGGTCGCCGGGTTGAACGTTCAACGCCAGTAACGCCCGGGCGGCCTGGTCGCGCAGTTGATCGAGTTGCCGGTAGCTGATCGAGCGCCCGTCATCCTCGATGGCCGGGCGGTCGCCATAGTTGCGGGCAGCGTTGGCGAACAGTTGGACGATGGTCAGTGCGTTTTCGACAGGCAGCATGGGGCCTCCTCGGCCAGAGGACAGGTGCGGAAGAAAGGGGTGTGCCGGGCAGGCGCCCGGCGAGGCAAATCAGGCGGCGGGCGGGGCGAAGCGGCGGCCGGCGGAGAAGCCGCCGTCCACGGCGATCATCTGACCGCTGACAAAGGACGCTTCGTCCGAGGCCAGGAACAGCGCGACGTTGGCCACTTCTTCCGGCTGCCCGGAGCGATTGAGCATGTGTTGTGAGGCGAAGAACGCGTGGAAGGCTTCATGCTCGCGGACCATGCTGGTCATCGGGGTTTCGATCAGGCCGGGGCACAGGCCGTTGACGCGAATATTGGCGTAACCGAAGTCGATGGCCATCGAACGCGTCAACTGGTTGATGCCGCCCTTGGACACGTTGTACGCAACGTTGCCGTCGCAACCCTGCAAGCCAAAGATCGAGCCGATGTTGATGATCGAGCCGCTACGCCGGGGTTCCATTGAGGCCAGCGCATATTTGCTGGTGAGCATGCTGCCGGTCAGGTTGATGTCCAGCACCCGCTGCCAGTTGGCGGTGCTGGTCTGGGTGACGCTGCCCTGGTCGGCGACGCCGGCCGCGTTGACCAGCACGTCGATGTGGCCGAAATGGTTCACGACTTCCTGCATGACCTGTTGCACCTGCGCTTCATCGCGTACATCCAGGGTCATGAACAGGCCCGGAAAATCCGCCGGGGCGTTGCCGATGTCCAGGCCGACAACCTGCGCGCCTTCGGCGGCAAAGCGCCGTACGCAGGCCAGGCCGATCCCCGATGCGCCGCCGGTAACCACCGCGACCTTGTTTTGCAAACGAGCCATAACTGCACCTCTTTTATTGTTTTTGGGCCAATGGGCTGGCCGAGTCTAACTGCAGATCGCGTCCGGGAGATCGTCCGTTGAGACTATTGTCGACGGGCGCTCAATCCGGGAACTTCAAGCGCACCCGTGCGCCGGCCGGGCGGCTTTGACAGGCCAGGGTCCAGCCTTCGGCCAGTTCTCTGGGGCTGAGCACGTCGTTGCGGGTCATGTGGGTTTCGCCGTCCTCGACGATGCACATGCAGGCGCCGCAAAAACCTTCTTCGCAGGAGGAAGGCACGTCGAGGCCGGCGGCCTTGCAGCTTTGCAGCAGGGTATCGCCGGGCTGACAGGCAATTTCGTGTTGCTGGCCGTCGAGCACGATCACCAGCGATTCGCAGCGCGAGGCGAGGGAGGCTTGCCGGGCGGCGGCTTCTTCAGCCAGCAATTCGTCGGGATCGGGCGGCGAGACGAAGCGTTCGACGTGGATGCGTTCAGCGGCTTCGCCCAGTTCCAGCAAGGTCCGTTCGACGGTGTCCATGAACGGCCCCGGCCCGCAGATGAAGTAATCACCGCCGGCAGACCCTTTCAGCAAATGGCGTACTTGGGCGGAGGTCAGGAAACCTTGCACCGAATCGAGCGCGTGCAGCACTTGCAGTTGTTCCGGATGGGCCTGGGCCAGTTGGCGCAGCTCATCCTTGAAAATCACCGACGCTTCATCGCGATTGGCGTAGATCAATTTGATCGGCCGCCGGCTGCGTTGCAGCGTCGATTTGAGAATGGAAAACACCGGGGTGATGCCCGATCCGCCGCCGAACAGCACCAAGGGTTTGTCGTCATCCGGCTGATGCTCATCGAGGCAGAAATGCCCGGCCGGCGGCAGCACGTCCAGCCAGTCACCGACCTGCACTTCGTTCATCCGGTTCGACACCCGGCCGCCTTCGACCCGTTTCACCGTGACTTTGGGGCGCTCGTCGGTCAGCGGCGAACTGGCCATGGAATAGCAGCGGGTCAGCAGTTTGCCGGCACAGGGCACGCGAAACGTCAGGAACTGCCCCGGTTTGTAGGCAAAGCGCTCACGCAGGTCTGGCGGGATGTCCAGCACCAGCGAGCGAGCATCGGCGGTTTCATCAATCACCGCGCACACTTGCAAGGAGTGGCTGGTTGCCGTGGCCTGGGCCGGTGTCAGGTTCTGTTGTTGCGTGCCCATGTTCACCTCGGCCTCAGAGCCCGCTGATCAGTTGGGCGTTGTCGACGCGGATCTCGGCACCGTTGACGAAACGCGACTCGTCAGTGGCGAGGAACAGCACCACATTGGCGATATCGGCCGGCGCGCACATGCGGTTCATCGGGTCCTGATCGAGGTCTTGCTGATTGACCGCCACACCGCCGGTGAGGGCCTGGGTCATCGGCGTGTTGACGCCGTCCGGGTGCACGCTGTTGCAACGGATGCGGTAACCCTGTTGTTTGCAATGCAGGGCAATCGAGCGGGTCATCGCCGCCACTGCGCCCTTGGACGCCGAATAGGCGCAGAACATCGGCATCGCGCCCAGTGCGGCTACCGACGACATGTTGATGATCGAACCGCCACCGGTTTCCTTCATCGCCTGAATCGCGTACTTGCAGCCGAGGAAGTAGCCGTCGCCGTTGATTTTCTGCACCTTCTGCCACAGCTCCAGCGTGGTGTCTTCGATGCTGCCCAACGCCAGGATCGCGGCATTGTTGACCAGCACGTCGAGGCGGCCGAAGTGTTCCAGGGTGGTCTTGATCACGTGCTGCCAGTCGCTTTCGCTGGCGATGTCGTGACGGATGAACAGCGCGTTATTGCCGATTTGCGCGGCCACTTCACGGCCGGCGCTTTCGTTGAGATCGGTCAGCACCACCTTGGCGCCTTCGCGGGCCAGCAGCAGGGCGTCTTCGCGACCGATGCCGCTGGCGGCGCCGGTGATGATGCAGACTTTGCCTTCTACACGTTGCATTGTTGTTCTCCTGAGCGTGTGGTTTGAGCAGCAAGTTGTTCGGCCACATGGGCGGCGGCGCGCCGGCCGGAATAAATGCAATCGGCCAAGGACAGGCCCGAGACATACAGATTCGAAGCGACCCCGACCGCGTTGCGCCCGGCGCTGTACAGGCCGGCAATCGGCTGATCGGCGTGGTTCAGCACCTGACCGCTGGTTTCGCAGACCTTCAGCCCGCCGAGGGTGATGACGGGGCAGGGGAAGAGGCGGCTGGCGAAGGACAGGTCGAGGGCATACCACGGGCCCTGATCCATGTCGGCGAGCATCGCTTGCGATTTGCCGAACGGATCGACGATGTCCCCGCGAGCGGCGCGGCTGTAGGTGTTTACGGTGCGTTGCAGGTTGTCGGGCGGTAATCCGCAGCGCTTGGCCAGATCGGCAAGGTTGCGACTGCGTCTGGCGTTGAACAGCAGATTGAGCAGCACCGGCAACCGCTGGAAGGCCCAGACTTTGCCCGGACCAACTTGTCGCAGCGCTTCGCGTACCAGCGCCCGGTCGAGAATCAGGATGGCGCGACCGTCCTGTTCTTCCACCATTGAATGGCCGAGGGTCGCGCCGTAGATTTCTTCGTTGGCGTAACGCTCGCCACGGGCATTGACGATCAACCCTCGGGCCCAGGCCAGCGGCGGGTTGATGAAACGCCAGGCGCTGACTTTATCTATCCGCGCCACGCGGCCGCCGGCACTCTGGCCCAGGGCGATGCCGCTGCCGTTGCAACCGGTGGTGCCCAGCGGCAGACCGGGCAGATAGCGCGGCGCATGCTGACGCACCCATTCGCGGTTGAAGATGAAACCGCCGCTGCTCAGCAGCACGGCGTGGTCGGCGCGAATCAACTGGCGTTCGGTACTCGTTAGCTCAATGCGCCGCAAGCGTGCGCGCAACCGATCGGCCACTGCCGGCGCGTACATGTGAATCGCCGTGGCCCAGCGTGACAGCCGGGCGTGTTGCCGGGCTGCGCGACTGCCGCTCGGCAGGTGCCAGGCTTCGACGCCGACCACGCGGTCATTGGCATCGATCACCAGACGCCGGACTTCGCACTGGCTGCGCAGGCGTGCCTCGAGGCGCAGAGCGCTAGCCTTCAGCGGGGCAAACAGGCTTGCGCCCGAAAGTCCGGGGCCTTTGGTGCGGTGACCGCGCGGTGCCGGTTTGGCAATCGCGGCATAGGCCGGGACGGCTTCGTTGCCGGAGTAGTAAAGGTAAAACTGGTCACTCGGATAGGACGTCTTGTGCGGCGGCACGCTGGATTCGAACGCCACGCCCTGGCGTTCGAGCCAGGCCAGTTGCTCGCAACTGCCTTCGCAGAACTCGCGCAAGGTCCGCGGGCTCACGGCTTCGCCGACTTCCTGGCGCAGGTAGTTGAACATCGCGTCGTGACTGTCGTCGTAACCGGCCTGGCGCTGATACGGCGTACCGCCACCGGCATACACCACGCCACCGCTGATGGCAGTCGCACCGCCGCCGGCGAAGCGGTCCAGTGCCAACACCGACAAGCCGCGACTGGCCGCCTCGATTGCCGCGCAGGCGCCGGCGCCGCCAAAACCGACCACCAGCAAATCGCAGCGATCGTCCCAGTCCAGCTGATCGGCACTGTTCACGCGCAATGGCGACAACTGTTGTTGAGCGTCCATGGCCCGGCCTCAGCCCGCAGCAGCGAAGGCAGATGCCGGGCTGGCGGTGGTGGTGTAGCTGCCGTCGAGGTAGACCAGCGGAGTGATGGCGTCGCTGGTGTGGATTTGCAGGATGCGCCCGATGAACACGGTGTGGGTGCCATAGCTGAAGTGGCCGTCCTGACGGCAGAGGATCGCCGACTGAGCGTCACTCAGATACGGAATGCCGCCGGGGCTGGTCAGCCAGTTGCCCTGATCGAAGCGCGCCTCGCCCTTGATCGAACCGCTGCAGCGATGGGCCAGACCCTGTTGTTCGACGCCAAGAATGTTCACGCAGAAGTCCGCGCCGGTGGCCAGCGCCGCGTGGGAAGAGGCGGTCTTGTTCACGCAGATCAGCAGCGATGGCGGCTCGGTGCTGAGGGAATCCACCGCCGTGGCGGCCATGGCAAAACGCTCGGAGCCGTTGCTGGTACTGATGATGGTGACTGACTTGGCCAGACGGCGCATGGCCTGGAGCATGTCGGCTTTCAGATTGTCGTCGTTCATCGCACTCGTCCTGTGGTTGTACTGGAGTGCGATGGATTTTTGCGCTGGCGTGCCTGTGCAGCATCGTCCGAGGGGACTAGGCCTTTGGGTGGCACACGTGCGTGCTTCGGATCATCGCCGACATGGTCCGTTTGAGGGATGTCCGCCTCTTTTCACATTGTTTGAATGCCGCACAGGAGGCAGACACCGCAAGTGCGGCACGTGCCTCGCTGCACGCGCGCCCCGGCGGACGGGGTGAACAATGGAGAACAATAAAAATGCTCAACCAAGACCTGATTCGCCAGCGTCTGAGCCAGCGTGCCCGCGAGCTGGTACCGATTCTGCGTGAGCGCGCCCTGGACGCCGCGCACGCCGGCCAGTTGCCGGAAGAAACCCTGAAGGATTTTCAGGAAGCGGGGTTCTTCCGCATCCTGCAGCCGGCACGTTGGGAAGGCTATGAACTGGAACCCAAGGATTTCTTCGAAGTGCAGATGACCCTCGCCGAGGGCTGCATGTCGTCAGCCTGGGTGCTTGGCGTGGTGGCGATTCATAACTGGCAGATGGCGCTGTTCGACGACCGTGCGGCGCAGGATGTCTGGGGCGACGACTCCAGCGTGCTGATTTCTTCTTCCTATATGCCGGTGGGCAAGGTCGAACGGGTGGAGGGCGGTTTCAAACTCAGCGGACGCTGGGGCTTTTCTTCCGGCAGCAAGCATTGCGAATGGGCGTTTCTCGGGGCCCTGGTACCGGCGGAGGAGGCCGGTGGTGCGCCGGATTACCGGACATTCCTGGTGCCGCGCAGTGACTACCAGATCCTCGAAAACTGGAACGTCATGGGCCTGGAAGCCACCGGCTCTCACGACATCCTGGTCGAGAACGCCTTCGTTCCCGAATACCGCACCCATCGGGCATTCGACGGTTTCATGCAGAACAGCCCCGGGAATGCGGTGAACACCGCGCCGCTGTTTCGCCTGCCGTTCGGGCAGATTTTCGTGCGGGCCGTGTCGTCGGCGGCCATCGGTGCGCTGCAAGGCGCGGTGGATCAGTTTGTCGAGCACAACCGTGCGCGAGTCGGGGTCAATGACGGACGCAAAATGGTCCAGGACCCGGCGGCGCAATCGGCGTTGGCCAACGCCATGGTCTGCGTCGACGAATGCAAGACCGTGCTCTATCGCAACTTCGCCTTGATGCTGGAGCGGGCGCAAAAAGCCGAGCCATTGAGCATGCCCGAGCGAGTGAAGATGCGTTACGACTCCGCGTTGGTCGCCGACAAGTGCGCGAAAGCGGTGGGCGATCTGATGTTCAACAGCGGTGCCTCGACGATTTTCCGCAGCCACCCGATCAACCGCGCGTTCCGCGACATTCACACCGGTCGCGCCCATGTCGCCAACAGCCCGGCGAAGTACGCCTGGAACCTCGGCGCCGTGAGCATGGGCCAGGACAGCAACGACTTTTTCCTCTGAGCGCAGTGCGCTGAATCGGCTAGTCCGTTTGCAGGATTCCGGCGCCCCGGCTTTCCCTGAGCATGAGCGCCAAGGCGTCGCTCACCCGCGCCGGTTGCGCATCCAACAAGTACAAGGATCAACCATGAAATTTTCCCTGATTTACGAAGCCC
This sequence comes from Pseudomonas kribbensis, assembly GCF_003352185.1. GTDB lineage: Bacteria > Pseudomonadota > Gammaproteobacteria > Pseudomonadales > Pseudomonadaceae > Aquipseudomonas > Aquipseudomonas kribbensis. Next base: position 3,223,260 of record NZ_CP029608.1, on the reverse strand, counting down.
AGACGGTGGATTCCAGCCGTGAAGGCGATCGCAAGATTTTCGAAGATACCGTCGAACAGGCCGTGCTGGCCGACAAACTGGGCTTCGATACGTTCTGGTGCGTGGAGCACACGGCGCTCAGCAACTACTCGCACATGTCCGCGCCGGAAACCATGCTGGCGTTTGTCGCCGGCAAGACCGAGCGGATCGGCATCGGCCACGGCGTGGTCTGCCTGCCGCCGGCGATGAACCATCCGGTGAAAGTCGCCGAGCGCATCGCCACCCTCGACCTGCTGTCCAAGGGCCGCGTGCACTTCGGTGTCGGCAAGGGCGGCACCCAGCAGGAGGCCGGCACCTTCGGCTATGACCTGACGACGTTGCAGCCGCAGATCGACGAGATGATGTACCTGATCCCGAAAATGTTCGTGTTCGACGAAATCGAGCATCAGGGCGATTTTGTGCAGATCCCGAAACGGCCGATCCATCCCAAGCCTTACCAGGACCCGCACCCGCCGATGTACCTGGCCTGCACCAACACCGAATCGCTGAACAAGGCCGGCAGTCGCGGCATGGGCGCACTGGTGCTGGGTTTTGGCGGCCCGGAAGAAATCGCCAAGAAGGTCGAGGTCTATCACCAGGCCTGGGACAACCGTGACGTGAAACATCAGGTAGGCTTCCGTCCCAACCGCCACATCGCCGCGCTGTGCCCGGCGATCGTGCTGGAAAACAACGAAGAAGCGCGGCGCATCGGCATCCGTGGCCAGCGTTACTTCATGGAGTCGCTAGGTTATTGGTACGGCGGTGGCGAGCGTCCGGACCCGGAAAAGTGGAAGGATGACACCTTTGTCGATGGCAACGGGCAGAGCGTGATCAAGTCGCGGTTTGCCTCGGAAGAGGTCAGCGTCGACTTCTCCGACCCGACCATGGCCATGATGAACCCCAACCATGCTTACGGCACCGTTGAGGATTGCATCGGTTATGTGCAGCGGCTGATCGATGCAGGCGCCGACGAGATTCTGTTTATCTGCCAGATGGGCACGGTGCCACAGTGGGCACAGCTGGAGACGTTGAAGAACATCGGCGAGAAGGTGATTCCGCATTTCCGCAAAAAGTAAGCGGACTGATGCCTGCTGTTGATCGCAATTAAGGTCTGGAACGGAATCCAGTCCCCATTTCCAACGGGTCCCCAAGGCCCGTTTTTTTATGCCTGCGTTCCGGGTGTCCGCTAGTCCCATTGGACGATGTTTCCCCTCTGCGAACCCGTTTGAATAGGCCTCAATACAGTCTCCCCGGCAATCGCCGCCGGGCGGCTCGGCCTGAGAACAACGAGGAGTGCATCCATGGATATCCGTGGTCTGGGTTACGTCACCCTGTTATCCAGCGATCTGGCGCAGTGGCGGCAGTACGCAAGTCAGGTGCTCGGCATGATGGTGGCCGGCAGCGATGACGATGAGCGTCTGTACCTGAAAATGGACGAGCGCCACCACCGGATTCTGGTGGAGAAAAACACCGAGAACGGCTTCGGCGCCTGCGGTTGGGAAGTATCGGGCAAAGCGGCGCTGGAGCAGGCCGTCAGCGAGCTGGAACGCGCCGATGTGCAAGTCATCCGTGGCACCGAGGCGCAGGCCCGGGACCGCAAAGTCCAGGAACTGGTGCACTTCAGCGATCCGGATGGCAACCGCCACGAACTGTTCTGGGGGCCGTTGCAGGACTTCGCGCGCTTCGTGTCGCCGGTCGGCGTGAAGGGCTTCGTCACCAATGAACTGGGCATGGGCCATGTGGTGCTGCCGGCGCCGAGCTTCGACCGTTGCCGGGATTTCTACGAACAGGTGCTCGGTTTCGGCCTCTCGGACCTGATGAAAGTCCGCTTCACACCGGACCCGGCCGAACCGCAAAAACGCATTCACTTCCTGCATTGCAACAACGGTCGTCACCACTCGCTGGCGATTTTCGAGTGCCCGATGCCCCACGGCTGCGTGCACATGATGGTCGAGGTCAACGCCCTGGATGAAGTCGGCCGGGCCCTCGACCGGGTGCAGGCCAACGGCGTGAAGATGTCCGCCACCCTCGGCCAGCACACCAACGACCAGATGATCTCGTTCTACATCAAGACCCCGTCCGGGTTTGACCTGGAGTACGGCTGCGATGGCCTGGTGGTCGACTGGGACCGGCACACGCCGTTCGAAAGCACCGTGGTCAGCCACTGGGGCCATGACTTCAGTGTCGGTCGCCAATGAGGAATACAACGATGGACAAGCGAATGACCACGGCCGAGATGGTCGGCCAACTGCGTGACGGCATGACCATCGGCATCGGTGGCTGGGGCCCGCGGCGCAAACCGATGGCGCTGGTGCGGGAGATTTTGCGTTCCAAGCTCAAGGACCTGACCGTGGTCGCCTATGGCGGCGCCGATGTCGGCATGCTTTGCGCGGCCGGCAAGATCCGCAAACTGGTGTTTGCCTTCGTGTCACTGGATTTCATCCCGCTGGAACCGTACTTCCGCAAGGCGCGGCAGGACGCGGCGTTGCAAGTGATGGAAATCGATGAAGGCATGCTCCTACTTGGCCTGCGAGCCGCCGCGATGAAGGTGCCGTTCATTCCCACGGCCGTGGGGTTGGGCACCGATGTGCTGAAGCACAACCCGCAGATCAAGTTGATCGACTCGCCTTATGCCGACAACAAGCAATGGGTCGCGATGCCGGCGCTCAAGCTTGATGCGGCGCTGATTCATGTCGACCGCGCCGATGCGCGCGGTGTCTGTCAGATCAGCGGCCCCGATCACTACATGGACGACTTGCTCGTCCGGGCCGCGACCCACAGCTACGTGACCTGCGACGAACTGGTCGACAGCGATTACTTCCATGCCGATCCGGCGCGGGCGCACCAGGTGTTCTGGGAACGCAACCTGACCACCGCCGTGGCCCACGTGCCGGGCGGTGCGCACCCGTCTTCCTGTGCGCCGCTGTACGGCTTCGATGTCGCGCATTTCAGGGCCTACAACGCGTCGGCCCAGGCCGGCGAGGGTTGGCAGGACTACGTCCGCGACTATGTCGACTGCACCCACGAACAGTACCTGGACAAGGTCGGCGGCCTGGACGCCATCCGCCAGCTCCCTCTGCCGGTCTACTAAGCGAGCCTTGATATGACTTCTTCTGCAACGACTTACAGCCTCGCCGAGTTGATGATCTGCGCGGCTTCCGAAGCCTGGCGCGATGACGGCGAGGTGCTCGCCACCGGGATCGGGGTGATTCCGCGACTGGCGGCGTCATTGAGCATGCTGACTAGCAATCCGCAGCTGTTGATGACCGACTCCGAAGCCTACATGGTCGCCGAGCCGGTGCCACTGGGTGCACGCAACGGCTATGAGCCTAAGCGCGACAGCTGGATGGGCTTTTCGCGGATTTTCGACAACGTCTGGAGCGGCAAGCGCCACGCGCTGGTCGGCCCGACGCAAATCGACCGCTTCGGCCAGGCGAACATTTCCTGCATCGGTGACTACGCCAAACCCAAGGCGCAAATGCTCGGCGTGCGGGGCTTTCCCGGCAACTCGATCAGCCATGCCAACTCCTTCTGCGTGCCCAGCCACAACCGTCGGGTGTTCGTCGAAGGCGAGGTCGATATGGTCGCCTCGGTCGGCTACAACCCGGCGCGCCTGGCCCGGGGCTGGTCGCTGGACGAGATCGATATCCGCTTGATCGTGACTGATCTGTGCGTGCTGGATTTTCTCGGCCCGCAACGGCAAGTGCGGATTCGCTCGCTGCACCCCGGCGTGACCGTCGAACAGGTGCAGGACAACACCGGGTTCGAGCTGCATGTGCCACAGGATTGCCCGATGACAGCGGCACCCACGGCTGAGCAGTTGCAACTGATCGGGCGTCTGGACCCGCACAACCTGCGCGCCAGTCAGCTCAAAGACAACCCGCCGGGCCAGCGCTGAGTCGCACCGTTTCGGAGAAAAGTGATGGCTGAACATAACGATAATAATGCCGCCGACGTGGTGCTCTACGAGGTACGCGGGGAGGTGGCGCTGGTCACCATGAATCGCCCCGAGTATCACAATGCCCAGAACTCGCAGATGACCTACGCACTGGACGCGGCGTTTCGCCGTGCCTGCGATGACGACGAGGTGAAAGTCATCGTGCTGCGCGGCACCGGCAAGCACTTTTCCGCCGGGCATGACATCGGCACGCCGGGGCGGGACGTTCACAAGACGTTCGACCGCGCGAGCCTCTGGTACGACCACACCAACAAGCCCGGTGGCGAATTTCTTTACGCCCGGGAGCAGGAGGTCTATCTGGGCATGTGCCGGCGCTGGCGCGACATGCCCAAGCCGACCATCGCCATGGTGCAGGGTGCGTGCATTGCCGGCGGGCTGATGTTGGCGTGGGTCTGCGACCTGATTGTCGCCAGCGAGGATGCGTACTTTGCCGATCCGGTGGTGCGCATGGGCATTCCCGGGGTCGAGTATTTCGCTCACGTGCACGAACTGAACCCGCGTATCGCCAAGGAGTTTCTGTTCCTCGGTGAGCGCATGCCGGCGGCTCGCGCCTACCAGATGGGCATGCTCAATCGGGTGGTGGCTCGCGAATCCCTGGAGCAGGAAACCCTCGACATCGCCGGGCGCATCGCCCAGATGCCGCGCCTGGGTCTGCAATTGAGCAAGCAGGCGGTCAACAACGCCGAAGACCTGATGGGCAAGCGCGCGACCATGGACATGGTCTTCGGCCTGCACCATTTCGCCCATGCGCACAATGAACTGGTGTCCGGTGACCGGCTCGGCGGCTACGACGCCAAGGCCATGGCCAGCTCGCAACGCGCGAAGGGCGGGGCGTGAATATGGCGATCTCATTGAATACCCGGCTGACCGAGTTGCTCGGCTGCCGTTATCCGATCATCCAGACCGCGATGGGCTGGGTGGCGGATCCCCGGCTAGTCGCGGCCACCAGCAATGCCGGCGCCTTCGGCTTTCTGGCCGGCGCCACCATCGAGCCGCAGCACATGGAGGCGGCGATCCTCGAAACCCGGCGCCTGACGGATCAGCCATTCGGGGTCAATTTCCATATGTACCAGCCCAACGCCGACGACATCGTCGAGTTGGTGCTGCGCCACAAGGTGCGGGCGGTGAGTTACAGCCGTTCTCCCGGTAAGCAGATGATCCAGCGCCTGAAGAATGCCGGTGTCGTGTGCATTCCCACGGTTGGCGCGCTGAAGCATGCGCAGAAAGCCGTGGAAATGGGCGCCGATGCTGTGACCGTACAGGGCGGCGAGGGCGGGGGGCATACCGGTTCGGTGCCGACGTCGTTGCTGCTTGATCAAGTGGTCAACGCGGTGTCGGTGCCGGTGGTGGCGGCCGGTGGCTTCAAGGATGGCAGGGGACTGGTGTCGGCGCTGGCTTATGGCGCCGAAGGCATCGCCATGGGCACGCGGTTTCTGATGTGTGCCGAAAGCCCGGTGCCGGCGCAGACCCTCGCGCGATATCTGGCGATCAAGGACCCGGCGGCGATCATCGTCAGCCGCGCCATTGACGGCATGCCGCAACGGATGATCCGCAACGAACTGCTCGACCGACTGGAAACCAGCGGTGTGTTCAAACGCTGGGTGTTGGCGGTACGCAGCGGTCTTGCTTACCGCCGCCATAGCGGCATGAGTTTGACTCAGTTGCTTTCCAGCGCTCTGAAAATGCGCAGCAGCGGAGACCTGACTGCCGCGCAAAGCATCATGGCCGCCAACGCGCCGATGGTCATTCAGAAAGCCATGGTCGACGGGCTGCCCGCCGAAGGTGTGTTGCCTTCGGGGCAAGTCGCGGCCTCCATCGACAGCCTGCCCAGCTGTGCCCAATTGATCGAGCAGATCGTTCGTGACGCCGAGTTGCGTCTGGACGAACTCTGCCGTCGCGTGTCGTGAAAGGAAAAAACATGCAGCCATTCAGCGTCAGTATCGATAACGGCATTGCCGAGCTGGTGTTCAACCAGCCGCCGGTCAACGCCTTCAATTGCCGGACCTGGGCCGATATCGCCCGTGAAATCGAAGGCCTGGGCACCGACAACCGCGTGCGGGTCATCGTGATCCGCGCCGAAGGTCGCGGCTTCTGCGCCGGGGTCGACATCAAGGAACTGGCCGCCGACGGCAACCTGATCGTGGCAGTCAACAAGGGCAACTACGACAGCTTCAAGGCCATTCACCGCAACCCGAAACCGGTGATCGTGGCGGTGCACGGTTTTGTGCTCGGCGGTGGCATCGGTCTGTGCGGCGCTGCCGACATTGTCGTGGCCTCCGAGTGCGCGACTTTTGGCGTTCCGGAAGTTGACCGTGGCGCCATGGGCGGTGGCGCGCATTTGCAGCGGTTGTTTCCGGTGCAGAAGGTCCGGCACATGTATTTCACCGGCGAGCCGATCAACGCGACCGAAGCCTGGCGTCTCGGGGCGGTGGAACGTGTGGTCAAGCGCGAAGACTTGCGTGAAGCCGCGTTGCAGATCGCCCGCACCATCGCCGCCAAGAGCCCGGCCATGATCAGCCTCGCCAAAGAAGCACTGAACGGCATCGAGGACGGCAATCTGGAAGACAAATACCGCTGGGAGCAGGGCTTCACGCTTGAAGCCTATCGCTCACTGGATTCACAGGAAGCACGGGACTCGTTCATCGAGAAACGTGATGCCCGGTTCAACGGCTGAAGGTGCGCACATGGATCTGACTTATACCCCGGCCCAACAGGCCTTTCGCGCCGAAGCACGGGCGTGGCTGACGGCCAACGTGCCGCGCGAGCCGCTGCAATCATTCGACACCGAACAAGGTTTTGCCCAGCACCGAGCCTGGGAAAACCGCCTCAACGACGGCCGCTGGGGCATGGTCACTTGGCCGGTGGAGCTGGGCGGCCGCGGTTGCGACTTGATCGAGTGGTTGATTTTCGAGGAGGAGTATTACCGCGCCGAGGCGCCTGCACGGGTCAATCAGAACGGCATTTTCCTGCTCGGCCCGACGCTGATGGAGTATGGCAGCGAAGCCCAGAAAGCCCGTTTTCTGCCGCGCATGGCCACCGGTGAGGATATCTGGGCCCAGGCCTGGTCCGAGCCGGGGGCGGGTTCCGACATGGCGGCGATCCGTTCGCGGGCCGAACGGGTTGGCGACCACTACGTCATCAACGGTCAGAAGACCTGGTCGACCCGCGCCGTGTGGGCCGACTGGGTGTTCGGGATTTTCCGCACCGACCCGAACTCCCAGCGTCATCATGGCCTGACGTTCATTCTTTTGCCGCTGGATACGCCGGGCATCACGGTACGGCCGATTCCGCAGCTCAACGGTTTGCCCGGCTTCGCCGAAATCTTCTTCGACGACGTCAAGGTCCCGGTGGAAAACGCGCTGGGTGGCGAGGGCATGGGCTGGCATGTGGCGATGTCCACCGCCGGTTTCGAGCGCGGTTTGCTGCTGCGTTCGCCCGCACGCTTTCAGGAAACGGCGCGGCGTCTGGTGCAGTTGTATCAAGCCAATCGCGAGCAGGCCGACCGCGACCCGGCGATTGGTGAGGCGGTAATGCGCGCCTGGCTGGACGCCGAGGCCTACACCCTCAACACCTATCGCACCGCCTCACAACTGGTACAGGGCGGCAAGATCGGGCCGGAATCCTCGACCAACAAAATCTTCTGGTCGGAGCTCGATCAGCGCATGCACGACACCGCCATGAGCATTCTCGGCCTGCGTGGCGAGCTGCTGCCCGAAGCCCCGGCGGCGGGCGATGTCGGCCACTGGCTGGAAGGTTTTCTGTTTGCCCAGGCCGGGCCGATCTACGCCGGCACCAACGAGATCCAGCGCAACATCATTGCCGAACGCATGCTCGGCATGCCGCGTGCTTGAGGAAGAGACCATGGACTTTAATTTCAGCCGCGACCAACTGCTGTTCCAGGACAACGTCAGGCATTTTCTGATCAACGAGGTGACGCCGGAACGCATACGCGAACTCTGGCAGATCGAAAGCGGGCGCAGCGATGAGCTGTGGGCGCAATTGGTCGAACTGGGGCTGACTGCGCTGACGGTTCCCGAAGCGTACGGCGGAATGGGCATGAACGAGCTGGACTTTGTGCTGCTTGCTCAAGAGTGCGGGTACGCCGGACTGCCCGAGCCGTTGGTGGAGACGATGCTGGTGGGTGTGCCGTTGCTCGCCGGACTTGATGAGCGCCACGGGGCACTCAAGCAGGACTGGCTCGGGCGTATCGCAGAAGGCAGCGCTCGACTGGCGGTTGCCGAACCGGGTAATCCGCTGGTCAGCGATGCCCATGTCGCCGATCTGCTGTTGCTGGCCCATGGCGATGAGGTGCATGCGGTCGAACCGGGTGCGGTGCAGTTGACCCGCAATGTGTCGGTCGATCCGGCGCGGCAGTTATTCCAGGTCTCCTGGACTCCGTCGCCGGCGACCTGCGTGGCCTCCGGCGAACACGGGCGGCGACTGTGGACGGAGGCGGTTGATCGTGGCGCGCTGGGCAGTGCTGCGCAGATGCTGGGGCTGGCCAAACGCATGGTCGATCTTGCGGTGGATTACACCTTCGAGCGCAAACAGTTCGGCAAACCGGTGGGTTCGTTTCAGGCCGTGAAGCACTTGATGGCGAATGTCGCGGTGCAGATCGAGTTCGCCAAAGGGCCGCTGTATCGCGCGGCCTATGCCATCGCCGAGCAGTTGCCGAACCGCTCGGTGCTGGTGTCCCACGCCAAACTGGCGACCTCCGAGGCCGCCATGCTTGCCGCAAAAAACACCATTCAGGCCCACGGCGCGATGGGCTACACGTGGGAAGTCGATCTGCATCTGTTCATGAAGCGCGCCTGGGCGCTGGACAAGGTCTGGGGTGATCGCGGCGCTCACAAAGAGCGCATCCGTACAGCCTTGTTCGACGGACGTTGCGCACTGGGTGCCGGTCAGACGTTCTGACGGCACCACTTACCGAGAAAAATCATGCCTGAAGCTTATATTGTCGACGCCCTGCGCACGCCTACCGGGCGGCGCAAGGGTGGTTTGAGCCATATTCACGCGGCCGATCTGGGCGCCCATGTGTTGCGTGCGCTGGTCGAGCGCAACGGCATTCCCGATGAGGATTACGACGACGTGATCTTCGGCTGCGTCGATACGATCGGCCCGCTGGCCGGGGATATTGCGCGCACCAGTTGGCTGGCTGCCGGGTTGTCGCAATCTGTCCCCGGCACCACGATTGATCGCCAGTGCGGCTCGTCCCAGCAAGCGGTGCACTTTGCCGCGCAAGCGGTGATGAGCGGCACTCAGGACGTGGTCATCGCCGGTGGCGTGCAGACCATGACGCAGATCCCGATTTCCTCGGCCATGACCGCGGCCGAGCCATTGGGCTTCAGCGATCCGTTCAGCGGCTCCGAAGGCTGGGTACGGCGCTACGGCGCGCAACCGCCGACGCAGTTTCGTTCGGCGCAGATGATTGCCGAGAAGTGGGGATTGTCCCGCGAGCAGCTCGAAGTGTATTCGCTGGAGTCCCATCAACGAGCGTTGCGGGCCATCGAGGAAGGACGGTTCCTGCGGGAAATCGTGCCCCTGGCTGACGTGGTTCACGATGAAACGCCCCGTCAGACCAGCCTGACGAAAATGGCCGAACTGGATTTCCTGTTTGGCTGCGACCGGGTGACGGCGGCGGTGTCCAGTCAGACCTGCGATGCGGCGAGCGCGATGCTGATCGTGTCCGAAGCGGCGCTCAAGCGCTACGGCCTGACACCGCGTGCGCGAATCCATCACCTCAGCGTGCGCGCCGAAGACCCGATCTGGATGCTCACCGCGCCGATTCCGGCAACTGCTTATGCGCTGAAGCGAGCAGGCATGAAGCTGGAAGACATTGATAGGGTCGAGATCAACGAAGCCTTTGCTTCGGTGGCAATGGCCTGGCTGAAAGAGACCGGCTATCCCCACGAACAGACCAACGTCAACGGCGGCGCAATTGCCCTCGGCCACCCGTTGGGCGCCACCGGCACGCGCTTGATGTGCAGCTTGCTGCATGAACTGGAGCGCAGCGGTGGTCGCTTTGGTTTGCAGACCATGTGCGAAGGCGGCGGGCAGGCCAACGTGACGATTATCGAACGCTTGTGAGTGAAGTTTTGACGGGAGCAGGACCATGCAGATCTGTAAAAACCGCGTCGTGATCATTACCGGCGCCGGGGGAGGGCTGGGGAGGGCGTATGCGCTGGCGTTCGCCGCCGAGGGCGCGAAAGTGCTGGTCAACGACATCAACCGTGAGGCCGCGCTGGCGGTGGTGGATGCCATCGAGTCCCAGGGCGGCCGGGCGGTGGCCAACAGCAACGACATCACCCGCTATGACGATGCGGCGCTGATCGTACGCCAGGCGATCGAGACCTTCGGCGGGCTGGACGTGGTGGTCAACAACGCAGGCATCTGTCGTGATCGCATGTTCACCAGCCTGAGCGAATCCGACTGGGATGCGGTGATGGCGGTGCACCTCAAGGGGCATTTCTGCATATCCAGTCATGCCGCGCGTTACTGGCGTGAGCAGGTAAAGGCTGGCCAGACCGTGAGTGCGCGGATCATCAACACCAGCTCCGGCGCCGGTTTGCAGGGTTCTATCGGCCAGTCCAACTACGCCGCAGCCAAGGCCGGCATCGCCGCACTGACACTGGTGCAAGCGGCAGAACTGGGGCGCTACGGGATTACCGTCAACGCCCTGGCCCCGGCCGCGCGCACCGGCATGACCGAAGGGGTGTTTGCCGACGTCATGAAAAAACCGGAGGAGGGGTTCGACTACTTTGCGCCGGAGAACGTTGCGCCGTTGGTGGTGTGGCTCGGTTCACAGGACTCCGCGTCGGTGAACGGGCAGATGTTCGAAGTGGAAGGCGGCAAGCTGTCGATTGCCGATGGCTGGCGTCGCGGGCCGGAATTGGACAGGAAGGGCCGTTGGGCCGTGGGCGAAGTCGGCGGGGCGGTCGCGCAATTGCTGAACCGGGCGGTGCCGGCTGCGAAGGTGTATGGCAGCTGAGATTCGGGTTCCTGGCACTCGTCTGCTGTTATGGCAGGCGAGTGTGCTGCCGTTTTCCATGGGTGTTACTCGGCTACCGTTCTGCACCTTTTCCGGGCTCGCAATGAGCCAATAGGTAGCAAATCCCGATCTTCGTGCCGGTATGTGCACGGTGCTATTTCTCCTTAATTCATTCGAATCAAACGCTTGGCGCGCTGCCGCAGGTTCTGGCACGCATTCTGCTTTTATGTATCCGTGGATAATTGGATACAAAAAGACAAAAGGTGCCGCCATGCAATTCGCTCCCGCCTACGACCAGCGCCAACCAATGACTGCCGAGGAGGAGGCCTACAACTTTCTTCTGGAGGGCATCTGCGGCGGTCGTTACCGCAAGGGTGACCGGCTGATCGCCGAGGATATTGCCGGTGAAATCGGCATGAGCCGGATGCCCGTGCGCGAAGCCTTCCGGCGTCTCGATGCTCAGGGCCTGGTGACACTGCGACCCAATCGCGGTGCGATCGTCAGCGGTCTGGATGTCGAGGAAATGCACGAAGTCTTCGAGATGCGCAGTGCGCTGGAAGGGCTGGCGATTCGAGTCGCCGTGCCGAAGATCGGCGAGCGTCAGTTGACGGCCCTGGAACGGCTGCTCGATGAAATGGATGACTACCGCGACGAGAGCGCGGAGTGGGTCAGTCGTCACCGCAAGTTCCATGAATACCTGTGCAGCCTCAGCGGACGGCCTCGTTTGGTGAAACAGATCAGCGCGCTTTACTCGCTGATCGAAGCTCCCATGCGCCTTTGGCTACAACACGGTGAAAAGCCGCTGAGTGCACGCGAGGAACACGTGGTGATCCTCGACGCGATTCGCGCCGGCGATGCCGTCAAGGCCGAAGCGGTGGTGCGCGAACATATCGAAGGCACGGTCCCCGAGCTGATCAGGTTTCTGCAATCGGAACGATAACCACAGAGCGGGCAACGAACCCGCCGATGTTTTGACTTTGAGTACTGCCCCGTTACTAACCGAACTGGAGTGTCTGGTCATGCATACGTCTCGCCTGTTGTTGGCTGCAATTTCCCTGGGGCTCTGTACGCAGTGGGCGGTTGCCGCACCCACCGTGCCGGAGCGTTTGCTCAAGGTCGACAAACTCACCTATTGCTCGGGCATGGATTCGCCGCCCCTTGTCTCCTTCGATGAAGCGCAAAAGCCAAAGGGCCTGACCGTCGATCTGGGCCTGGAAGTCGCCAAACGTCTGGGGGACAAAAAGGTCGAGTGGCGGGTGATTCCGTTTTCCGGATTGCTGCCGGCGTTGCTGGCCAAGCAGTGCGACATGATCGTCGACCAGTTGTTCGACAAGCCCGAGCGCCGGGAGGTGATCGACATCGTCAACTACATGTATTCCAGCCAGGCGGTGGTGGTGCCCAAGGGCAATCCGAAGGGGCTCAAGACGCTGCCCGATCTCAGCGGGCACAAGATCGCGGTACTCAACGGTTCGACCATCAAGACCTTGCTCGATACCGAGAATGAAAGCCTGGCCAAGGCCGGCAAGGCGCCGATGAAACTGGTGGTCTACAACACCGACACCGATGCGTTCCAGGCTCTGCGGATCAGTCAGGTCGACGCTTACGGCACCACGGTGGAAACCGCCGGTTATTACGCTGCCATGGCGCCGGATCTGTTCGAGGAAGGCGTTCCGGCCTTCAGCCGGATCCTCACAGGCCTGGGCATTCGCAAGGACGATCCGCAACTGAGTGCCGCCGTGCAGCAGGTGATCACCGACATGCGCAGCGATGGCAGCTACAACCAGCTCCTGAGTAAATGGCACGTCTCCAGCGACACCCTTGATTGAGGTAGACGTTGATGAATTTCAATTGGGATGTGTTCTGGCAGTACCTGTTGCAGCCCAGTGGGGTCTACCTCACCGGGCTCTGGCTGACGTGCCTGATCAGTGTGCTGGCCATGTTATTGGGTTGCGTTTTGGGATTGGCGGCGGCGTTGCTGCGGTTATCGAAGAACCCGTTGCTGCACCTGCCGGTGCGCTTTTATGTGTGGCTGATGCGCGGGACGCCCTTGCTGGTGCAGATCGTCTTTCTCTACACGGCGCTGGCGGCGGGCGGGATTTTCCGCTTCGAAGACATTGAGCTGTTCGGCCTGGTGGTCCCCGGCAATATCCAGGCTGCGATCATCGCGCTGGGCCTCAACGAAGGCGCGTACATGGCCGAGATCATTCGCGCCGGTATCGGTGCCGTCGACAAGGGGCAATACGAGGCCGGACGTTCCCTGGGCATGACCTTCGCCAAATTGATGCGGCGGATTGTCTTGCCGCAGGCGTTTCGGGTCATCGTTCCGCCGCTGGGCAACGAGTTCAACGTGATGCTTAAAAACACCACGCTGGTCAGTGTGATCGGTGTGCAGGAGCTACTGCTCAGCACGCAGATGGTCACTTCGGCGACCTTCCGCGTGTTCGAGCTGTACCTCGTGGTGGCGATCTATTTCCTGTTGCTCACTACATTGTGGGGCTTCTTCCAGCGCTGGCTGGAGACACGTTTCGGCCAGTCGGACCGACCTTCGTCGCCGCCGCCGGCATCCAGCCGGATGTTCGGTCGCAGCACGCTGAAACTGCTGAGGGGACGTTAACCATGGCGCATCAAAGTGACGAACTGATCATCGAAGCGCTGAACATTCACAAGTCGTTCGGCAACCTAGAGATTCTCAAAGGGATTTCCCTGCAAGTCCGGCGCGGCGAAGTGGTGGTGCTGATCGGCGCCTCGGGGTCGGGCAAAACCACGTTTATCCGCTGCATCAATTTGCTGGAAGACATTCAGTCCGGGCAGATCCGGGTCAACGGCCAGTCCATGGGCTATCGCACCAAGGCCGATGGCAGCCTGGTGCGGGATTCGGAGCGCAACATCGCCCGTCAGCGGCGGGACATCGGCATGGTGTTCCAGCGTTTCAATCTGTTCCCGCACATGACCGCGCTGGAAAACATCATCGAAGCACCGATTCAGGTGTTGGGTGTGCCGCGCAAAGCGGCGGAGGAACAGGCACGAGCACTGCTCAAGCGTGTCGGATTGGCCGAGAAGGCCAACCATTACCCGTCAATGCTTTCCGGTGGCCAACAGCAGCGGGTGGCGATTGCCCGGGCTTTGGCCATGAAACCTCAGGCGATGCTGTTCGACGAACCCACCAGTGCGCTGGACCCGGAAACCGTCGGTGAAGTTTTGCAGGTGATGAAGGAACTGGCGGAGGAGGGCATGACGATGGTGGTGGTCACCCATGAAATGGGTTTTGCCCGAGAGGTCGCCGACCGTGTGGTGGTGCTCGATCAAGGTGAACTGATCGAGCAGGGCCCACCGGAGCAGATTTTCAGTCACCCCACTCATCCCCGTACCCAAGCCTTTCTCAGCCGCGTGCTGTGAGACTCACAAGGATATTGACGATGCGTTTATCGAGCGTGTTTGCAGCCCTGTGCTGCGCTGCCGTGGTGCCCTTTATTCAGGCTGCCGACCCGGTGGTGAAGGTCTATAACTGGTCCGACTACATCGGCCCTGACACCCTGAAGAACTTCGAGAAAGACAGCGCCATCAAGGTGCAGTACGACATTTTCGACACCAATGAAATGCTCGAGGCCAAACTGCTTTCCGGGCATTCGGGGTATGACGTGGTGGTGCCTTCCAGTCAGTTTTTGTCGAAGCAGATCCGGGCCGGAGCCTATCAGCCGCTGCAGCGTGAATTGCTGGATAACTGGAAGCACCTTGATCCGCGCTTGATGCAGCGTCTGGAAGCGGCCGATCCGGGCAATCGTTATGCCGTGCCTTATATGTGGGGCACCGTAGGCATCGGCTACAACGAGGAGAAAGTGCGAGCGGTGCTGGGCAAGGACGTGCCGCTGGATTCCTGGGCCATGGTGTTCGATCCGCAGAATCTTTCCCGACTCAAAAGCTGCGGCGTGGCCTTTCTCGATGCGCCGGTAAAGATCATTCCTCAAGCCATGCTTTATCTCGGGCTGGACCCCAACAGCGTCAAGCCGGACGACTACAAGCAGGCGTCGAAACTGCTGATGACCTTGCGGCCGTCGGTGACTTACTTCAACTCATCGAAGTACACCGCGGACCTGGCCAATGGCGATATCTGTGTGGCGATCGGTTACTCCGGCGACGTGATGCAGGCCCAGACCCGGGCCCGCGAGGCCGGGAAAAACATCGATATCCGCTACGTTATTCCCAAGGAAGGCGTGAACCTGTGGTTCGACATGCTGGCGATCCCCAAGGATGCCGGCAACGTGGCCAACGCCCATGCGGTGATCAACTACCTGCTGCGACCCGAGGTGATTGCGTCGGTCAGTGACTACGTCGGGTATGCGAACCCGAACAAGGACGCGACGCCCCTGATGGACCCCAAGGTCAGCGGCAACCCGGGGATCTATCCGGGCGATGAGGTGATCAGTCACACCTTTGTCTCCGCCGATCTGCCGGAAAACATCCAGCGTCTGATGACCCGCGAATGGAACCGGATCAAGTCTGGCCAATGAATCCTTGTTTTGAAGAGTCTTTGCCATGCTGAATTTTTCTGCTCACGAGTATCCGTATCCGTCGCAACGCCAAAGCGTGTTTGCCCGCCGTGGCATGGTGGCGGCGTCCCAGCCGCTGGCCGCTCAGGCCGGTATCGAAATGATGCAAAAGGGTGGCAATGCGATCGACGCCGCCATCGCCACTGCGGCAGCGCTGACCGTGGTCGAGCCTACGGGGTGCGGTCTTGGCGGTGATGCTTTTGCCTTGGTCTGGTTCAAGGATCAGTTGCATGGCCTCAATGCAAACGGCCATGCGCCTGCAGCTTTGAGCATCGAAGCGGTCAAGGCTGCCGGTCATGAACAAATGCCGCTGTATGGCTGGACGCCGGTGACGGTGCCCGGTTGTCCATCGGCGTGGGCTGAGCTTTCTCAACGCTTCGGGGTGCTGCCGTTTGCTGATTTGCTGCAACCGGCGATCAACCTGGCGCGGGATGGTTTTCCGCTGTCACCCGTGGTTGCCCATCAGTGGCAGATTGCTCTGGACGAGTTCGGTCCCCATCGCGACGCGGTGCTGGACGCCTGGTTCGATACTTTCCTGATTGAGGGCAGGGCGCCGAGGGCAGGGGAGCTGTTTCGCAATCCGGCACAAGCGCGGACGCTTGAAGAACTGGCGCAGAGCCGCTGCGAGAGTTTGTATCGTGGCGCGTTGGCCCAACGACTGGATGCTCATTCGCGGGCGACTGGCGGGTATCTGCGAGCCACGGATCTGGAACATTACCGTGCGCAGTGGGTGGAGCCGATCCACATCAATTATCGCGGTGTGGATGTCTGGGAAATCCCGCCAAGCGGCCAGGGTCTGGTTGCGTTGATGGTGCTGAAGATTCTCGAAGGTTTCGACTTCGATCATCGTGACAGCCAACAGACCTGGCATCGTCAGCTGGAGGCCATGAAGCTGGCCTACAGCGATGGTCTGCACTACATCACCGATCCACTGCACATGCGCGTGGCGGTGGCTGATCTGTTGAGTGATGACTACAGCGCCCGGCGACGCGGGCAGATTGGCGATAAAGCTCAGCCACCGAAGCCTGGGGATCCACACGCCAGCGGCACCGTGTATCTGGCCACGGCCGATGGGCAAGGCAATATGGTGTCGTTCATCCAGAGCAATTATCACGGCTTTGGTTCGGGTGTGGTGCTGCCAGACAGCGGTATTGCGCTGCAGAACCGAGGGCAGGAATTCAGCCTTGATCCGGAACATGCCAACTGCCTTGCACCGGGCAAGAAGACGTTTCATACGATTATTCCGGGGTTCCTGACCAAGGATGGGAAGGCACTTGGGCCGTTTGGTGTGATGGGCGGGTACATGCAGCCTCAGGGGCATGTGCAGATGGTCATGAACCTGGTGGATTTTGGCCTGAACCCGCAGTCGGCGCTGGACGCTCCGCGCTGGCAATGGTTGGGAGGAATGAAGGTCGGGATCGAGCAGGGAGCTTCGAGGGATCTGGCCAATGCCTTGATGCGTCGGGGGCATGAGGTGCAGATTGCCTGTGATCTGACGGATTACGGCCGGGGGCAGATCATTCTTCGTGATCCGGTTAGTGGCGTGCTGTGTGGCGGGACTGAGCCGAGGGCGGATTCGCATATTGCGGCTTGGTGAAGTCAAGAGTAGAAGTGCAGCGAACGTCTTCGAATGTGAAGCCATTATAGGTTAACTACACTAAATGACCGTTTAGTCGAGTTATTACAGGCTGTATTGGAAATCGTTGGAGCAGGTCATGAATCCACGCTCGATTACTGCGTCAAACCTGATCGCATCACTGGACCTTGAACCTCACGTCGAAGGCGGATTTTTTCGCAGAACCTATCAGGCCGACCACCGGGACATGCTCGAAACAACGGGCGGTCCACGTTATCGGATGACGTCGATTTACTATCTGTTGACCGAAGAATCACCGGCTGGCCAGTTTCATTTCAACCAGTCGGACATCCTGCATTATTTCCATCTGGGCGATGCCATCGAGTACAGCCTGATTCATGCCGACGGCTCGCTGCAGACGCTGGTGATGGGCAACGACATTCTGGCAGGACAACATCTGCAACTGCAAGGGCTACACAGGCGGCATTATCCGGCTCAAATCCTACCTGGCACCGTTCAAGCGCCCGCGCCATGACCCAGTGGTGCGCTTCGATACCTCGCCCGGCCAGCAGGTGCAGGTAGATTTCACCACCATCCGCGGGGGCCGCAACCCGCTCAAGGCTTTTGTCGCCACGCTTGGCTACAGCCGCGCCACCTTCGTCCGCTTCGGCGCCCGCGAGGACAGTGATGCGTGGTTGGACGGCTTGCGTGAGGCCTTTGTCTATTTCGGCGGGGTGCCGGAGGAGGTGCTGTTCGACAACGCCGGCGCGATCATTCTGGAGCGCGACGCCTATGGCGTGGGCCTGCATCGTTGGCATCCCCGGCTGCTGGCACTGGCCGATGAATACGGCTTTCGCCCTCGTGTTTGCCGACCCTATCGGGCCAAGACCAAAGGCAAGGTCGAGCGCTTCAACGGTTACCTCAAGGGCAGTTTCATCATGCCGCTGGCGGCCACGCTTAAGAGTGCGAGCCTGCCTTTGGATGTAGCCACCACCATTGCGCATATCGGTCGTTTGCTCGATGAAGTCGTGCATCAGCGGATTCATGGCACCACGGGTGTAAAGCCAGCGATACGCCTGGCTGAAGAGCGTGATGTCTTGCTGCCCCTGCCGGCCGGCGGGGTTACGACAGCCCCGGCGGTCACCTCGCTACGGCTGGGACGGGTTCTACCGCACGAGAGTTTGCAGCACCCGCTATCGGTTTACGATGAGTTGTTGGAGTGGAGCCGATGAACCTGCAACATGTCCGCATCATCGAGCTGTGCCAGCAGCTCAAGATTGAACGGATGGCTGTGGACTGGGCTGGCTTGGCACAACAAGCAGCGACTCAGGAACAGAGCTTCGCCGACTTCCTGGAGCAGCTGCTGCGCGCTGAAGCCGAGGCTTGATGTAATCGAAAATATCACTCCGCGCTTCTTCGCGTCTTCCGCAGCTGAATAAACAGCAACATAAGCCTCAATTTTTCATCAGATTGTTGGCTGAATTAACCCAAGAGTGTTGCGCATGCAGAAGAAGCACTACGCAACAAATCCCACTTTATGCTTATAGCAACACAACAAGTGCAATTTTTGTTAAATATTTAATAAAACCAATAGGTAATAAATCGCACAACCATCCGAACACTCCTACTTTACAAAACTATATGTTACGAGATCAGCCCGGTTGCGCACCCGATTTCAATCTCCACCATGGCTCTCCAAAGCACCTTGCCTTTGATGCGCGGTGATCTCTCAATTTCAAATGTACGGCTCTCAATCCTCATCACGCGTCAGCTTTTCAATCAGCGCTCGATGCTGTGGATACTGCGCTGTGAGTATCCGCCGACTCCCCATTTCCATATCCGCAAAATCAAACCCTGGCGAAACCGCTTCGCTGATCAAGCCGAATCCGTTCTCGCCATTCAGCAGTCTGGAGGCTTTCCAGATTCCGCCTGGTACTTGCGCCTGGATTTCGCGCAACAGCACCGTCAATGCGGCCGGGCCGCCTCTACGCGCCTTGCAGATAGGTTTTGAAGGGATCGAGCTTGGCTGGACGCGGCGCTCGCACTGTATAGCGCGGCGACTCGGCCTCGCCACGCAGGTACTTGCGCACGGTGTTGCGCGACAACCCAAGCGTGCGCGCGATGGTTTTTATGCCCATGCCCTGACGGGCCAATACCTTGATTTCCACTGACTGCTCCTGGGTCAACATCTCGGCAGTTCAAAGCCGCCATGATGGCCCAGGGGGTCAAATTTGCGTTGGCGTTAGGGGGGCAGTTTTACATTGGCGGTGACAACTATAGGCAGAAGGCCATCACAGGGTTATGATCCCGGTCTGAAAAATTTTTGTGCTTCTAAAAAGGCGTTTCTAGCCACCAGGCCAAATGAAAGGAGCAGAAGAGCGAAATGGAATTGATTAGCGATTATTCAAAAGTTTTTATCAACTGCCAGCACAAATTTAGAGGCGTAATCGCTGATTTCAAAGCAAAAAAATTTGAAAAAAATCGCCGATACGATCGTTCCTTTAAATTTCGAAGTGGTTACAGGAAACACATGTTAGAAGCTCGTGCAGCTTTACACATGTCTTCATTTTCGGAATACCTCGCTTGGGCTTCATCTCAGATAAGGTCGCAATTACCAGAACTATCCCGTTTTCCAACCGGTTACGATGAATTAGAAGGGGTTAAGGTGGATGCCCCTATGGTCTCGCTGGAGCGCGAGATTCTATGGATTGTCGCCCGGATTAACGAAGATGCTGCAGTAATTAACAACTTCAGGTCAGCTGCTGAACATGTTGAGTACTTTTGGCTCAATGGACACATTGACGAAAGCATTGGGACGCTGGAGGCTTTTGACGCGGCGCACGGCGCAAGTTTTTGGTCGGTGCAATTGCGTATAGCATTAGAAAACGCCTCGGGCGGACTTGAAAAGCAAAAAAAATATACTTCAGAGGTTCGCTCCATCTATAAAAGTGGATTGCTGAACTTTATTGCGTACAACACCAGTGTAAGAAATGAAGGTCGCGTCGGAATACATAAGTTCCGCGAAGATATACGTCAAAAAATCAATAACCACTCCAAGTACGACCCGTCTGTAAAAACGTATATGTTGCACCGCATGATGGGTGAGTGGCCTACAAGCATTGAAGGCGTTGCCGATGTGCTTAGAGTAGAGCAAAGTCACTCGCTTGTTGATGTTTATGAGACGTTTATCAGTTTAATACAGCACGTTATATCAAACCCTGTGGCCAGCGAGATACAGAAGGCCGTTAAAGTTGCTTTGACGCAGGTTGAAGGTGTCAACGATTTTCGCCTATCAAAGGCACGGCTGTTTTTTGGAATCCATAAAGAACTAAATAATCTTCATCTCAGACCAGTTGCTGGAATTGATGCGCTTTTTTCTGGCCGTCTCGTGGAGGCGACAAAAATATTGCATGAGCAGCGAAGATCTACAATTGTGGACGCGTGGACTCATATCTATTCGGGCATGATTTATTCGCAGACAAAGTGCTACTCAACTCGTTCAATACCCCAGGCGATATCTAAGCTTATCGGGCAAATTTTGAGGCAGGACGCTACATCCGTAGATGCATACGCAATGCTGCTGAAAATGCTTGTGAATTTAAGCGGACTTCCAATTGCTGTTGCGATATATTCATTTGTGAGAATAATTTACAGGGAGTTTCCTGATGAATTGTGGCGTCCGGAGTTAGTATCGCTCAACACTCCATGTGTTGGGAGCGAAGATGTTGGCATTGCTGTCGAAAGGGATGAGAGTGCCATATGCAAATGCTGGTCTCTCTTAAGCCATCCTGAAGGAAGCCCTGGAGATGGTAGCTACTTAGAACGAATTTTTAGAGCGTGTGGTTTTATTCGTGCGAAAGCTTTTGAGCAGGCGCTGCAGGTGATGGGCGACGTGCTGACGTCTAACTGCAAGAAAGCTCCAGGTATTGAGATACCGTTAATACTGCACGCTAATTATTCCGCAGGTAACAAGGGTGAAGTTATCCGACTGATAGCCAATGAAGGGGCTACTTCCCCTAGTAGGCTTGGTTTTATTCCTATAAAAAATTCCTTGAATAGCTATTCGACCATAGACTTTGATGGTGTATCAGATTGGCTGGTGGCACCTACAGCTTTGCATATGTTGTGGAATATCACGGAGAATGAGGCTACAGCATCTCATCTAAGATTTAAAGTCGGGAAGATTATTAGACTCAAAGAATTTAGAAGTCCCGCTAAAGTTGTGGATTTAAAGGGGAAAGTCCCAGATCACTTGTTGGTATATTTCTTAAGGGAAGTATGCATTCCATCTTTAATAGACCAAGCTCGAGTGGTTAGTACGACTGCTGCCATATTGGATCAGCGAATGGATGTGTGTAGCGTCCTTCGTAGTCTAGATCCTCAGAATTCGAGTAAATACGAAGATGAGATTCTAGATATTACAAATCGGGAGGTTCTAGAAGCGGGGCAGCGAATTGTTGATGGGACACGTATACATGTTGATACGGACTCTCTTGCTAGATGGGCGGGTCGAGAGTTAGTAGAAGATTTTTACAGATATAGAGATTTGGCTAAAGTTGTAACAACCCTTGAGTATGACGATGTCATGGAAGGGCTCCTTGTTGATGGCCAGCTACCAAACACCACGCCCGTTTTCGATGAGGCGGACGCGGTGCTGTATTCATTGTTATCGAAAATAAAAAATGAATTTTTGAACAACTCTTTATTTGGTTTGGATTATTATTTAAGCAAAAGAATTCGGCATCAATCATTTGTTGGACTGATTCGGGGTCCGCTTCAGTTGCAAAATATCATCACAAAAAAAGAGGCTGATGATAAAGGATATAATGAGAATGCTACATGGCTAGAAAAATTTAAAGACTGTAATAAGGAAAATCTGTATAGCTTAAGCAAGCTGTTTCAGAAGCTTTCCACCGATTTCGATAATGCGTTATTGGTAGCGAAAGATAATAAACTGCAGATAAAAAATAAAGAACATCCTTTGGGGGTGTTTGATATCGAAATAAGCCCGCAAATTATTCCGGTCATCAGAGTCCTGTTGCAAGATCATGACCTGCAGGGGTTCGTTAAAGGGACTCTTGCGCTTCTTTGGGCTTATCTTGAGAAGTCGTTAGGAGATGCACGAAAATTACTAGCGGAGGAGTTGAAGTCTGAACTCAGCTACATTTTTGATGAGTTTCGTGCTCAATCAAAGAAATTAGTCGAAGGTTCCTCTTCACAGCACGACCTGGACAGGGCAGTTGGAGATTGCTCTGTTGAGGTCCAGTTAGCCCTCGATGACGCGGCCAGTTGGTTCCATAAAATCAATGATGCCGATACCCTCGGCCGGACTTTCGATATTAGTCAGGCTCTTGAGATATCAATCAAAGCTGCAAAAAAATGTTTGCGAGGGTTTGAGCCTGAGATTGAGACTAAGTTTTCCTGTGATGACGTGAGAGTTATGCCTAGTACGTTAGTGCTATTGCATGATGTGCTATTTGTATCACTCGACAATGCGCGTGTACATTCAGGATTGAAGAAGCCAACCATCACGATCACTGTCGCCCCCGATCTTGAACAGGAAATATTCTCCATAGATGTGAGTTGTAACTCAAAGCCAAGTATCAGGCAGGCTGCAGAGAAGAAACTCGCCGAAATTAGGGAAAAAATTGATCGCGGAGAATACGATACTAAAACTAAAACAGAAGGAGGTAGCGGCTTATATAAAATTGCCGCAGTCGTAAAACAGTCTTCCAAGGGTGAAATGAGTTTCGGCTTTAAAGCCGACGGCCAATTTTCGATAAGTGTTATTTATAACTTTCTCATTCAGACCCGGCAAGCGGCGGAAGCCTAATGATTGATCGAGAATTGGTTGTACTCATAGTGGAAGATGAAACTCCTAAAATTACTCAGATCGAGCTATTTCTGCGGAGCCTTTGCATTCCAATGAAGATAGATCATGCTAAATCTGTAAACTCGGCACTTGATAGGCTCGACGAAGGCACTCCAGATTTGCTACTACTGGATATGTCTTTACCTACTATGGATATAGATATTGTAGGTGGTGAAGCAGGCGGTCGCCCACAAGGTTCTGGAGGAATAGAAGTCTTGCGGAATATGGGGTACGCAAATATTTCTTGTCCTGTTATTGTTATTACAGGCTATGAGGCATTCCCCCGCCAAGGAGGAAATGTAGATTTATCCGGAATAGCGAAGGAGCTTAAAGAGGAATTTCCAACGCTATTGCGCAGTGTGCTTCACTATAATTCCACCTATGAAACATGGAAAGACGAACTCAGGGTGGCATTTAAGGAGTTAGAGTTCAAGGGAGGTCGTGGAATATGAAGATCCTCATAGCTGACGACTGTCCAACAAGGTATGGTGCTCTTCTTCAACAGCTGATGGATTATGGAGTTGATCGAGTTGAAGATGTAGAGATAGTTGTATGTGCTTATGATGCGCTATGCAGTCTGGAGAGCAACTACTACGACTTGCTAATTTTGGATATTGTGCTTCCATTTTATAAACACGATAAAGCCACAACACATTCTCATTCTTTGGACTTGCTGCATCAAATTAATGTTGACGAGGATATTATTAAACCTGGAAAAGTTATAGGAATAACTGCTGACAAGGCTGCGGCAGAAGCTGCTAGTGATAAGTTCTCTGAAGGGACTTGGGTAATTATTGAGTATGCCGATCATTCTGAAACGTGGATGTCGAGAATAATCAATTGCGTAAGTTATATTAATCGAAGCGCTGTTTCCGGCGGAATTCAAATTGATAGGTGCTCAGTAGATGTTGCGATTATATGTGCGCTTGAGTCTCCAGAGTTCGAGGCCGTTCTCGATTTGCCGTGGAATTGGGGGGCTGCTCGTCCTATAGATGATTCGGTATTTGTCAGGGACGGCTGGTTTCTTCTTGGAGATACTCGAATAACTGTAGTGGCTACATTTGCTTCGCGTATGGGGATGATATCAACTGCGATAAAAAGCGCATCGCTCATCAATGCGTTGAGTCCAACTATTATGGTGATGACAGGAATATGCGCTGGTGTAAAGGATAAGGTGTTGCTTGGAGACGTACTTTTTGCAGATCCTGTGTGGGACTTTCAAAGCGGTAAACGTTTGATAGATGCCGGAAAGCCTAAGTTTTCATCCGCGCCCCATCAATTACCAGCGGATCAACGGATAAGAGCTCATTTTGAACAGTTACGCTCTGAAAAGGCTTTTTTTAACGAATTGCCAAGTATGTATTCGGAAGACTGTAAGTTCAAGACTACTCTTCATGTTGGGCCTGTCGCTTCGGGCTCTGCTGTCTTGGCTGACGGCCACACGATTGAAGAAATTAAGATTCAGCAACGTGATTTGCTCGGTGTCGAAATGGAGATTTATGGCCTATATGCAGCAGCAGCTGTTGCTAACGGTCAGCAACCCAAGACCTTTGCTCTAAAAGGTGTTTGCGATTTTGCGGACCCTGATAAAGAAAATGAAGCACAACGATATGCCGCATTCGCGAGTGCCAAAGTTCTAGAAAAATTTTTTCAAGTTTATGGAGGGCGTTTTTTTGGAAAGTCAGATGGACAGTAATGAGAATGCAAAGATTTCGCTTGAGCATGCATGGCGCTATTTTCAGCTGCACGCTCAGCAACGTATGACAGTGTTTAATTTTTACCTGGTTATCACAGGGTTAATTGCTGCTGGCTTAGGTACATGCATTTCACAAGGCGATAAGTTAGTGACAGTTGGTGGTCTTTTAGGGCTGTTCCTGAGTTTCATTACGTTCATTTTTTGGAAGCTTGATCAGCGGGTTTCTTTGATGATAAAGAAATCTGAGTGCGCAATCATATCGCTCGAGAAAATCCTAGCGGCTCCGAAAGTTAGCTTGTTTTCGGAGGATATGGAGCCTCAAATAAAGGGGGCTTTTTCAATAATCGCTCCTTGGACATACGGTCGTTCGTTTCGGATTTCTTTTCTGATTGTGGGTCTGCTAGGACTATGTTTCGCAGGAAATAGCTTCGTTCCTGAAGGCGTATTAAAAAAAACGGCAGCATGTATCCAAGGCCTATAACCAGACATTAGCGAGTCAAACAGCTTCTCCAGGCGCTCCAGGCGCATGCTCAGTCGCCAAAGCATGTCGGGATCGGCATGACTTTTCAGCAGGCGCTGAACACAACTTTTGACGAAAGCGTAGGCCATACGCCAGTTGGGATGGTAGTTGGCTGCAGTCTGGGCGCCATGATTCCTGGCCGTGATGAAAAACGTCTCAAGACAGGCTTCAAGCTCATCGAATTTGAGCTCCGCAATCAAGCGATCAAGCGATCAAGCGATCAAGGCAGTCAGCCTGGTAAAGCCGTTTGGCCGACTGGTACAGCTGTTCGATGACGGACAGCTGGGTTCGTAGTGTGGACGGCGCCAAGCTGGCACCGTCCAGTGCAGACCAGACTGTTGACCAATAGCGCGGTCGTCCACGGTCATCGGTCAACAACCAACCAACGAGTCCGGAAGGCACGTAAATGTCTTTCAAATGAATAACAGGCATAAGTGCAACAGCTGAAGCTGCTCCTTATGGCAGGAAGCGTTGCATTTGAGCCTAGGTAATTTCCTGTGGAACGCAACACACACGAACAGGCTCGGCTTACGTGTAATGTATATTATGTTAAATTATGTGTCAGAGCGGAACTTTACGAAACCTGCTTATGGCCTGTCACTCCGATTCGCAACTCAACTCAACCTGGATCTTTCGCACCACACTGTGCATCGCTGGCAGGTAACGCCGAGCCGCTTCCTCCACCGACATCGCCTTGGCGATGTACACCAGGTTCAGACAGCCCATTAGCCGCGCCTCATGGGTGATCGGAATGGCGATGGCGGCGATCTTGCGCTCCTGGCCCCAGTGGGAATTATTTTCTCCGTATCCCTTGCTTACCGTATGTTCCACCAACCTTTCAATAAAACGCCGGTCCGCTGCCAGCGCGGATTGCTCGTCTTCGCGGCTGATCATCAACTCAATCAGCTCTTCACGTTCGGCCGGCGGGCAAAAGGCGAAGTAGGCGCGCCCGGTGGCGGTCATCAACAACGGCAGGCGCCGCCCGACCATGGAACGGTGGAACGAAAGGCGACTGAAGCGATGGGTAGTCTCGCGAATCACCATGGCGTCGCCGTCCAGGGTGCACAGATCGGTGGGCCAGACTACCTCTTGCAGTAGCTCGCCCAACAGCGGAGCCGCGATGGACGAGATCCACTGCTCATCGCGAAAACCCTCACTCAATTCCCGCACTTTCAAGGTCAGCCGATAGCTGTCGTCGGACTCGCTGCGCCGCACGTAACCCTCGGCCTGCAAGGTCTCCAACAGGCGCCTGACGGTGGTGCGGTGCAGCCCACTCTGCTCGGCCAGTTGAGCCGTGCTGGCGCCGCCGTCGAAGCGATTCAGGCCGTTGATCAGGGCCAGCCCGCGCATCAATCCACGCACGGCCTTGTATTCGGTCTCGCTCATCGAATCGCTCCGTTCTGCTTGTAAATCAACGTTGTGCACCTGGTGCACACTAACAAGGGTTGTCGTTGTCGACCAGCCCGACCATTTCCATACTGCGCCCAACAAGAAATCCAAAAGCGCTGTAGGGAGATATCCATGAGTTCTGCACCCACGCCTACCCCATTGGAGCTGAGCACCGACGTCGCCATCGTCGGCGCCGGTCCCGTCGGCTTGATGATCGCCAATTACCTTGGCCAGTGTGGCGTGAAAGTCACTCTGGTGGAAAAACTCGACAGCCTGATCGACTACCCCCGCGCCATTGGCCTGGACGATGAAAGCTTGCGTACCTTCCAGGCGGTGGGCCTGGCCGACGCCGTGCTGCCCCACACCACCCCTTGGCACGCGATGCGGTTCCTTACTCCCAAGGGTCGCTGCTTCGCCGATATCCAGCCCAAGACCGATGAGTTCGGCTGGGCACGACGCAACGCCTTCATCCAGCCCCTGGCCGACCGCGTGCTGTTCGACGGCCTGCAACGCTTCGATAACGTCAAAGTGCTTTTCAGTCGCGAACTGGAGAGCTTCGAACAAAGCGACAGCGCCGTTGTGCTCAACCTCAAAGATCAAAACGGTCGCGGCGAGCGCCTGAATGCCCGCTACCTGATCGGTTGCGACGGCGGCAACAGTCTCGTGCGGCGCAGCCTGGATATCAGCTTCGAAGGCAAGACCGCGCCGAACCAGTGGATCGTGGTCGATATCGCCAACGATCCGCTGGGCACTCCTCACGTTTACCTGTGCTGCGACCCGGTGCGCCCTTACGTTTCCGCTGCCCTGCCCCATGGCGTTCGGCGTTTCGAATTCATGGTCATGCCCGGAGAGACGGAAGCCGAGCTGAGCAAACCGGAAAACATGCGCAAGCTGCTCGGCAAAGTCTTGCCCAACCCGGACCACATCGAGCTGATCCGCAGCCGCGTCTACACCCACAACGCCCGTCTGGCCGGACGTTTCCGTCAGGGGCGGGTGCTGCTGGCCGGCGATGCCGCGCACATCATGCCGGTATGGCAAGGCCAGGGTTACAACAGCGGCATGCGCGACGCGTCCAATCTGGCGTGGAAACTGGCGATGGTGATCCAAGGCCTGGCCGCCGATAGCCTGCTCGACAGCTACGAACAGGAACGTCGCGACCACGCCAAGGCAATGATCGATTTGTCAGTACTTGCCGGTCACGTACTGGCGCCGCCCAAGCGCTGGCAAGGTACCTTGCGCGATGGTGTGTCCTGGTTGCTGAACTATCTGCCGCCGGTCAAACGCTTCTTCCTGGAAATGCGCATCAAGCCGATGCCGCAATACACCAAGGGCGCACTGATCACCGCGCAAGACAGTGCATCGCAGGTGGGCAAAATGTTCATCCAGCCGCAGGTGCTCACCGAAGCCGGCGAGCGGGTGCTGCTCGATGAAGTGATCGGCAAGCATTTCGCAATCATTGCCTGGGGCTGCGATCCGACCTGGGGCCTTTCGGCTGGGCAAATCGAACAGTGGCAGGCGCTGGGTACGCGCTTCATTCAGGTGCTGCCGGACGTCCAGCTCAAGGCCGCCAGCGATGCCGGCAAACACGTGATTCGCGTCGGTGACAGCACCGGCCGGATCCGCGAGTGGTTCGCCCACGGTGCCTCGTCCATCGCCCTGGTACGCCCGGATCGTTTTGTTGCCGGTTTGGCCATTCCGCAAACCGTGGGTCAGGCCTGCGATCAGTTGATCCTTGCGCTCAAGGCTCTGCCGCACCCGGCCGCGACTTTCGTCGCCAGCAAGGTGGCCTGAGATGAGCGCTTATCTGCACTGCATGTCCCACACGCCGCTGGTGGGGTTCGTCGACCCCGAACCGCAGGTGCTGGCCGAAATTGACGGCATGACTGCCGCGGCCCGTGAGCGTATTGCCCGCTTCGCCCCGGAGTTGATCGTGCTGTTCGGCCCGGACCACTACAACGGCTTTTTCTACGATGTGATGCCGGCGTTCTGCATCGGTATGGCTGCCCATGCAATCGGCGATTTCGGTACGGCTGCCGGTGAACTCGACGTGCCCAAGGCGCTGGCTGAATCGTGCGCCCAGGCGGTACTCAATGCCGGGGTCGACACCGCCGTCTCATATTGTATGCAGGTCGACCATGCCTTCGCTCAGCCACTGGAATTGTTGCTCGGCGGTTTGCAAGGCTGTCCGGTAATCCCGGTGTTCATCAATTCGGTGGCGGTCCCCCTGCCCGGTTTCAAGCGTGCCCGCTTGCTCGGCGAGGCCATCGGTCGATGGGCCAAAACATTGAACAAACGTGTGCTGTTTCTGGCCTCCGGCGGCTTGTCGCATCAGCCACCGGTGCCGGAGCTGGCCAAGGTCGATGCGCGTATGGCGGACCGGCTGATGGGTAGCGGCCGCGATCTGCCTGCCGATGAGCGCCTGGCCCGCCAGAACCGGGTCATCCAGGCCGCGAGGGATTTCGTTCAGGACCAGCACTGCCTGCATCCGCTCAACCCGATCTGGGACCAGGGCTTTCTCGACAGCCTCGAACAGGGTCGCCTGAGCGTCTTCGATGGGCTGGGTAATGACGAACTGTCGGCACTGGCCGGCAAGTCCACCCACGAAGTGAAAACCTGGGTCGCGGCGTTCGCCGCCCTCTCCGCCTTCGGCCCGTACCAGACGGAAGACCGCTACTACCGACCGATCCCTGAATGGATCGCCGGCTTCGCCAGCCTCGGCGCACGACCACAGCACAACCATCACTGAATTTCGAGGAACTGCCATGACTGCCACTGGATTCACCGAAGCTTCCACCAGCCGCTTTGCCCGCATCAAGGAAGGCGACCTGGACCTGCAACTGCATTACAACGATGTCAGTCCAATCCCTGAAAATCCGGGCGCCGAAACCGTGGTCATGCTCCACGGCTCGGGTCCCGGTGCCAGCGGCTGGGCCAACTTTCACTGCAACATCGAGCCCTTGGTCAACGCCGGCTACCGGGTGATCCTGATGGACTGCCCTGGCTGGAGCAAAAGCGATCCGGTGGTCTGCGATGGCTCGCGCTCGGACCTCAATGCCCGCGCCCTCAAAGGCCTGATCGACGTGCTGGACCTGGACCGCGTGCACATCATCGGCAACTCCATGGGTGGCCACAGCACCGTGGCGTTCGCCCTCGCCTACCCGCAACGTATCGGCAAACTGATCCTGATGGGCGGCGGCACCGGTGGCCCGAGCGCCTTCGTCCCGCAACCCACCGAGGGCATCAAGCTGATCGGCACGCTGTACCGCGAGCCGACCATCGACAACCTGAAGAAGATGATGAACGTCTTCGTCTTCGACGCCAGCAGCATCACCGACGCGATGTTCCAGACCCG
This sequence comes from Pseudomonas kribbensis, assembly GCF_003352185.1. Classification (GTDB taxonomy): domain Bacteria; phylum Pseudomonadota; class Gammaproteobacteria; order Pseudomonadales; family Pseudomonadaceae; genus Aquipseudomonas; species Aquipseudomonas kribbensis. Next base: position 3,193,341 of record NZ_CP029608.1, on the reverse strand, counting down.
CCTGGACAACATCCTGGCGCGCCGCGACCACCTGGAAAACTTCGTCAAGAGCAGCACCCTGAACCCCAAGCAGTTCCCGGACTTCAGCCATCGCCTGCACGAGATCAAGGCCCGCACCCTGATTGTCTGGGGCCGCGAGGACCGCTTCGTGCCGATGGACACCGGCCTGCGCCTGCTGGCCGGTCTGCCCGACGCGCAACTGCATGTGTTCAACCGTTGCGGCCATTGGGCCCAGTGGGAACACGCCGACACCTACAACCGCCTGGTGCTGGATTTTCTGACCCATTGATGACCGAGGCCACCATGACCCTGACTCAAGCCACACTGGAGCAACTGGCAAGCGACCTGCGCCAGGCCCAGGCCCACGGCGAAGCCATCGCGCCTTTGCGCGAACTGATCGGCGAAGACAATGCAGACGCCGCCTACGCCATCCAGCGCCTGAACATTGCTCACGCGGTGGGCAATGGTAACCCCGTAATCGGCCGGAAGATCGGCCTGACCAATCCCAAGGTCCAGCGGCAACTGGGTGTGGATCAGCCTGACTTCGGCACCCTGCTCGCCGACATGCGCTATGACCACAACGACTGTGTGCCGATCAGTCGCGTGATGCAGCCGAAGATCGAGGCGGAAATCGCCCTGATCCTCGAGCGTGACCTGCCGAGCACCGAGACCACTTTTGCCGATGTACTGGCCGCCACCGGTTGGGTCGCTGCGGCGCTGGAAATCGTCGGCAGCCGGATCCAGAACTGGAACATCCGCTTCGTCGACACCGTGGCCGACAACGCCTCCAGTGGCTGTTTCGTCCTCGGCGAAAGCACCCGCCAGATCGACGGCCTCGACCTGCAGGCAGCCACCATGCGCATGACCCGCAACGGCGAGGAAGTATCCAGCGGCAGCGGCGCCGAATGCCTGGGACATCCACTCAACGCTGCGGTCTGGCTGGCTTGCACCATGGCCCGCCTGGGCGATCCGCTGCGCGCCGGCGACATCATTCTGACCGGCGCACTCGGGCCGATGGTCGCGGTCGCTGCCGGTGACCGTTTTGAAGCCGAGATCGACGGTATCGGTCGTGTCGCGGTCGACTTTGCATAAGGGGCAACAACCATGAACAAACTCAAAGTCGCGATCATCGGCTCGGGCAACATCGGCACCGATTTGATGATCAAGATCCTGCGTAACGCCAGGCATCTGGAAATGGCGGTGATGGTCGGCATCGACCCTGCCTCCGACGGCCTCGCCCGCGCCCAGCGTATGGGTGTGGCAGTGACACACGAAGGTGTCGAAGGCCTGGTGCGCATGGACGAGTTCAAGAACATCGATTTTGTTTTCGACGCTACCTCGGCTGGCGCCCACGTGAAGAACGATGCGTTCCTGCGCTCGGTCAAACCCGGCATCCGCCTGATAGATTTGACCCCGGCAGCCATCGGTCCGTATTGCGTGCCGGTGGTCAACCTGGAACAGAATCTGGCTCAGCCAAACGTCAACATGGTGACCTGTGGTGGCCAGGCGACTATCCCGATGGTCGCGGCGGTGTCGCGGGTGGCCAAGGTGCATTACGCCGAGATCGTCGCCTCGATCGCCAGTAAATCCGCCGGCCCCGGCACCCGTGCCAATATCGACGAGTTCACAGAAACCACTTCCAGGGCCATTGAAGTGATCGGCGGTGCAGCCAAGGGCAAGGCAATCATCGTGATGAACCCGGCCGAGCCGCCGCTGATGATGCGCGACACCGTGTTTGTGCTGTCCGAAGCCGCCGATCAGGCGCAGATAGAGGCTTCCGTCGAGGAGATGGCGGCGGCAGTGCAGGCCTATGTGCCGGGCTATCGCCTCAAGCAAAAAGTGCAGTTCGACGTGATTCCAGAACACGCGCCACTGAACATTCCGGGCCTCGGACAATTTTCCGGGCTCAAGACTTCGGTGTTCCTCGAAGTCGAAGGCGCTGCCCATTACCTGCCCGCCTACGCCGGCAACCTCGACATCATGACCTCCGCTGCCTTGGCCACCGCCGAGCGCATGGCGCAGTCGATGCAAAAGGCTTGAGGAGAATTTCATGAACGGCAAAAAACTCTACATCTCCGACGTGACCTTGCGCGACGGCAGCCATGCCATCCGACATCAGTACTCGCTGCAAAATGTTCAGGACATCGCCCGCGCACTGGACAAGGCCAGGGTCGATTCGATCGAGGTGGCTCACGGCGATGGCCTGCAAGGGTCGAGCTTCAACTATGGCTTCGCCGCACACACCGATCTGGAATGGATCGAAGCGGCCGCCGACGTGATCCAGCACGCGAAGATCACCACCTTGCTGTTACCCGGCATCGGCACCGTGCATGACCTTAAGGCCGCCTACAACGCCGGAGCCCGGGTGGTGCGCATCGCCACCCATTGCACCGAAGCGGATGTCTCGAAACAGCACATCGAGTACGCCCGCGAGCTGGGCATGGACACCGTCGGTTTTTTGATGATGAGCCACATGATCCCGGCCGAGCAGCTCGCCGCGCAGGCCAGGCTGATGGAAAGCTACGGCGCGACCTGCGTGTACATGGCCGACTCCGGTGGTGCAATGAACATGCAGGACGTGCGCGATCGTTTCCGCGCGTTCAAGGCGGTGCTCAAGCCGGAAACGGAGACGGGGATGCATGCCCACCACAATCTGTCGCTCGGCGTGGCCAACTCGATCACCGCTGTCGAGGAAGGCTGCGACCGCATTGACGCCAGTCTCGCCGGTATGGGTGCCGGCGCCGGCAATGCGCCGCTGGAAGTGTTCATCGCCGCCGCCGAGCGCCTGGGCTGGAACCACGGCACCGACCTCTACACCCTGATGGACGCCGCCGACGACATCGTGCGTCCGTTGCAGGACCGGCCGGTGCGGGTCGATCGCGAAACCTTGGCCCTCGGTTTCGCCGGGGTCTACTCCAGCTTCCTGCGCCACGCCGAAATTGCCGCCGCCAAATACGGCCTCAAGACCCTCGACATTCTTGTCGAGCTGGGCAAGCGGCGCATGGTCGGCGGCCAGGAAGACATGATCGTCGACGTCGCGCTGGACCTGCTCAAACGCTGACCCCTGTACCACCCCGGCCGACCGTCCACGCAGCGGTCGGTCGGTTCTGCTTTGCCCATTACAACAATAAAACGGGTACTTCCCATGACATCGCTGAACGTGACAACCACCACGCTGTACATGGCACGGACCATCAGTCTTTGCTTCCTCGTCGCCCTCATGGAAGGCCTCGACCTGCAAGCCTCGGGGATCGCCGCCCAAGGCATGGCGGCAGCCTTCCAGCTGGACAAACTGCACATGGGCTGGGTCTTCAGCGCCGGGATTTTCGGTCTGTTGCCCGGTGCATTCCTCGGTGGCCTGCTGGCCGATCGCATCGGCCGCAAACGGGTACTGATGGCCTCGGTGGCACTGTTCGGGCTGTTCTCCCTGATCACGGCCATGGCCTGGGACTTCAACAGTTTGATGATTGCCCGTTGCCTCACCGGCGTGGGGCTCGGTGCCGCCCTGCCCAACCTGATCGCCCTGACCAGTGAAGTGGCCGGCCCGCGTCTGCGTGGCACTGCCGTCAGCCTGATGTACTGCGGCGTGCCGCTGGGTGCGGCGCTGGCAGCCAGCATCGGCATCGCTGAGCTCGCCGGAGGCGGCTGGCAGGTAGTGTTCTACGTCGGTGGCGTGGTGCCGCTGTTGATCGTGCCGCTGTTGGGGCTGTATCTGCCGGAGTCGGCGCAGTTTCGCAACGCCCGTGAATCTGCCCCGACCGGAGTGGTCCGGGGTCTGTTCCGAGAAGGAGCGGCGCTGCCGACGCTAATGATCTGGGTCAGTTACTTCTTCACCCTGATGGTGGTGTACATCCTGATCAACTGGTTGCCCAGCCTGTTGGTCGGCCAGGGCTTCAGCGGCCGCCAGGCCAGTTGGGTCATGCTGGCACTGCAGTTTGGCGCGGCCTTCGGCACCTTGTTGCTGGGTTGGGTGATGGACCGGTTGCCGGCCTGGGCCCTGTCCGCGCTGATCTACGTCGGCATTCTCGGTTCACTGATGGCTCTGGGTCTGGCCAGTCGGTGGGAAAGCATGCTGGCAGCCGGTTTCGTCGCCGGTTTCTTTGCCACCGGCGGTCAATGCGTGCTGTATGCCCTGGCACCGCACTTCTATCGTCCGTCGATCCGCGCCACAGGCGTCGGCAGCGCCGTCGCCATCGGCCGCCTGGGTGCCATGAGCGGCCCTTTGGTCGCCGGCAAAATGCTCGCACTCGGCACCGGCACCACCGGGGTGATGATGGCTTCGGCACCAGGCATCGTCATCGCCGCCCTGGCGATGTTCTACCTGTCGGTACGGCGCAACGGCGCTCAAATCGACTGAAACCCCTTTCTCGAACCCCGTGCAAGAACAGTACGGGGTTGCTCCATAACCCTGAATTGAACACCGCCCTGTTCAAATTCGTCGCTGACAAGGAAACCGCCATGAAACGCAGAGACTTCCTGAACGCTACAGGCGTAGCCATTTCCACAGGTGCTGTCATGTCCGTAATGCCTGCCGTCGCTTCTACCGCTGCACCGTTTTCGGATGGAATGATCAACGCGAATGCCCGGCGCATTGACGTACACCATCACTTCGTTCCGGATTTCTGGGCTGCCGACCTGGCTAAAAATGGCGGCGATCCGTCAGGCTGGAAAATGCCAGCCTGGAACCCCGTCTCGGACATCGAGTTCATGGACAGCCTGGGTATCGACATGGCCATGCTCTCGCTCACTGCGCCGGGTGTCGCGGGCTGGAAGGGGCAAGCGGCGCTGGACATGGCGCGTCGCGTCAATGAATACGCCGCGCAACTTGCCAGTGATCATAAAGGGCGCTTTGGCAGCTTTGTGACCCTGCCGATGCAAGACATCGAAGGTGCCTTGAAAGAGCTGGAACACGCCATGACGGTGTTGAAAGCCGAAGGCGTGATTCTGCTTTCAAATTACGACGGTCTCTACCTGGGCGACGCCCACTTCGATCCGGTCTGGCAGGCTTTGGAAGCCTACAAGGCTGTGGTGCTCATCCACCCAACTCAACCCAGGCTGGAGCTTATCCCTGGCATTCCTGGCCCCACGGCCGATTATCCTTTTGATACGACCCGCGCGGCACTGAGCCTGCTGGCGAATCGAGTACCTGCCAAATACCCTGACGTCAAAATCATTCTGTCCCACGCTGGGGGGTTCATTCCCTACGGGGCTGACCGATTTGCGCAAAGCCTGGGCAATCTTGGCCTGGGATTTACCCCTCAAGAACTGATCAGCCAGATGCAGAACTTCTATTTCGATACTGCACTGTCCGCCAGTGCGACCGTGCTGCCGAGCCTGATGGCGTTCGCGCGCCCCGGCCATGTGCTTTTTGGCAGTGACATACCCTATGCAATCAACGACAAGGTGAAATGGTTCACACGTAACCTGGACACTTACCAGGGTTTCTCCAAAGGTCAGTTAAGTGCCATCAATCGTCAATCCGGCCTGACGTTATTTCCCCATCTAAAAAACTGAACACGCAATAAATCCACCTCGCCGACCTCGTTTGTCGGCGAGGCGGATTCGTTCGCCTTTCATTCAGTACACGCCTATCAATAACAACAAAATGAAGGCCAAAATGAATAAATATTTCGTACTGACGACCCTCGTCGCCATGAGTTCATCCTTGCAGGCAAATGACTTCATCAGCGATAGCTCTGCAAAACTGACGTTACGCAACTTCTATTACGATAGGGATTATCGCGATGGCAGTGGCCAGTCCCAGGCACAAGAGTGGGCACAGGGTTTCATATTCAACTATGCCTCGGGCTATACCGAAGGCACGATCGGTTTGGGTTTGAATGCCGTCGGAATGCTCGGCGTGAAGCTTGATTCAGGCCCTGGTAGAACCGGCACCGGAATACTGGCGTATAACGCCTCGACTCACGAAGTTGCAGATGATTATTCCAAATTCGGCCTGGCTGCCAAGGCGCGCTACTCAAAGACAGAGGTGCAACTGGGCACACTGCAACCCTTGATGCCTGTGTTGCTGGCTAACACCATGCGGTTGTTCCCGCCTTTACTGCGGGGGGGCTACCTGACGTCCAAAGAAATGGATGGGTTAACGTTGCATGTTGCGCATCTGGATCGCATCAAATATCGCGACTCCACTGATTTTGAACCCATGGCAATCGCCAATCCCAACCGCCGATTCAAGGCCGGGGCGACCTCAAACGATTTGAATATTGTCGGGGCTGACTACAACTGGTCGAAAACCCTTACTACCCGCTATTACCACGCCACCCTTAACGATCTGTATGAGCAGGACTATATCGACCTGGTGCATTTCCTGGACCTTGGGCACAGCCGTTTAAAGACCGATTTACGTTATTTCAACAGTCGTGAAAACGGCAATGAAAAAGCGGGAGCCGTCGATAACCAAACGTTGAGCAGTTTGTTTACGTGGCTGGCGGGTGCTCATTCCCTGGGCGTGGGTTACATGCAACTCACGGGCGATACGGCCCTGCCCTACGTTTCAGGTACGAGTGTCAACGTCAACACCGAAGGCGCATTGGTCTCCGAGTTCGTTAATCCCAACGAGCGTGTGATGCAAATCCGGTACGACTACGACTTTGCGGCTTTAGGCATTCCCGGGCTGCGCGGTATGTGGCGCTACATCAAGGGCGATCACATTGAACTGCCGGGCGATGCCGTCGGCAGCAAAGAGCGTGAACGTGGAATCGAGCTCTCCTACGTGATTCAAAGCGGCACGTTCAAGGATGTGGCATTCAGGATTCGTCAAGCCGACTACAACAGTGACTTTGCGCGTAACGTCGGCGAGTTGAGGGTCAATGTGGATTACTCTGTCCAATTGTGGTGAGTATGAAACGGGAGCTTTCGGGCAAAAGCAGACAGTCAATGTTCGCGGGTCTGATTTCTTGAGATCAGAAGAGACCTTCACAAAATCGATCTCGGCCTGGTCCGGAAAATTTATGTTTTCCGGCTCCCACCAAGGCGACATATTTGACTCAAATTGAACGATCGTGTTCAACTTGCGCTGCGCCACACTCTCGCGTCCAGAGGCTCCCATAGTGAAGCTCAATCCCGCACAGCCAGCACGCCACGACGCTCCCACCGTACGCGCTCGCGCACTGACTCATCTGATTTTCGAACGGCCGGATCTGGAACGGACCGAGCGCTTTCTTCAGGACTTCGGGCTGCTGACGGTTCTGCGCAATGCGGATCTGCTGCTTTTGCGTGGCACCGGACCGACGCCCTATTGCTATCGCGTACATCGCGGCAAGAAGCCACGTTTTATTGGTTTCGGTCTGAGTGTCGGTTCGCGCGCAGACCTGGAGCGTCTGAGCTTGCTACCACAAGCCTCACCCATCATGCCGTGCGATCACCCCGGCGGTGGCGAACAAGTCATCTTGCGCGACCCGTCGGGTTTTCTCGTCGAGGCCCTTCATGGTCAGTCAGTGGTTGGCGCCCGGCCCCATCGCCCGGCCTTGCCGCTCAACCTCGGGGATAGCGTGGTGCGCGTCAATGCAACCCAGCGTCCGCCAATGGTTCCCCCGGAGATCATTCGCCTTGGCCATCTCGTGCTGGAAGTGGCGGACTTCCAGCGCACCTGCGCCTGGTACACACAACACTTCGGATTCATTCCCAGCGACGTGCAGTTGCTGCCTGACGGTTCGCCGGCGGTGGCCTTCCTGCGTCTGAATCTGGGCGACACGCCAGCCGACCATCACACGCTGGCCTTGGCCCAGGGATTCATGCCGGCCTACAGCCATAGCGCTTATGAGGTGGTCGACCTGGACGCCGTCGGCATGGGCCAGAAGGTTCTTCGGGATCGGGGTTGGCGCCATGCCTGGGGTATTGGCCGGCATATTCTTGGAAGCCAGATCTTCGATTACTGGCAGGACCCGTTCGGCGACAAGCACGAGCACTATTGTGATGGTGACCGGTTCACTGCCGACCAGCCCACAGGTCTGCACAGTGTCAGTGCAGCGGCGATGTCCCAGTGGGGCGAATCCATGCCCAGAAGTTTTACCAAACCGAAACTGACACCGGCGAATGTTCTTTCCTTGTTCCGCCATCTTCGCCGCAGTCCGGATCTGAGCGTGCGCAAGCTGATCACACTGGCACGCCTGTTCGCCTGATTTTGCAGCGTCGCAAACCACACGAGGTTGGCGCTGGCCCCCTCCTCCCCCCCCAGGAGTCGTTGTCATGGCTGTGCAGGTTGTCCGTTTCGAATATCAGAACACCGTCCAATGGGGACGTATTCACAATCAGCGCATCACGCCCGTTTCTGGGCAATACGCGACAACCGGCGAGTTCATCCGGCAAGTCAGCATCGAGCAGTTGCGCGACCTGAAGAGCCCGACACTCGAACTCAATCAAGTGCGGCTGCTCTCCCCGGTCACCCGCAACCAGCAGTTTGTCTGTCAGGGTGCCAACTACCGTCAGCACATGATCGAGTCCGGGATGGATCCGGACGCCAAGTCGTACAACATGATGTTTACCAAGGCAGCCAGTTGCATTTGCCCGGCCGACAGCGACCTGATCAAGCCACGCCATGTCCGCTTTCTCGACTACGAGATTGAACTGGGCCTGGTCATGCGCAGCGACATCAACGGCCCGGTCCAGATTGACGACAGCAACCTGCACCAGTTCGTGGCCGGACTGGTCATCGTCAATGACTATTCGGCGAGGGACATCCAGATTCCGCAGATGCAGTTCTACAAAGGCAAAAGCTTCCGCACCTTCGGTCCGGTCGGACCTTATTTGTGTCTGTTGGAAGCCAACCAGATGCATTACCTCAAGGCCTTGCAGCTGCGCCTGACCGTCAACGACCAACTGCGCCAAGACGACAATACCGCGAACATGGTTTACACCCCTGCGCAGACCCTGACAGAACTGTCTGCCGTGCAAGACCTCGCGGCCGGAGACCTGATTGCCACAGGCACTCCCGCCGGCTGTGCGCTGGCCATTCCATCACCCGCCACCCAGCGCATTGCCGCCCTGCTGCCCGAGGCCCTCAAGTGGAAACTGTTTCTGAAGGCCCAGGCTAGCCGCGAGCGCTACCTCAAGCCGGGCGACAGGGTTGAGGCGCGAATCCGCAGCGCGGACGGCATTGTCGATCTGGGTGTCCAACGCAATCTTGTCGTCGAGCAAGACTGATCAGAAGCTGTGATTCAACTGCAGCCCAAGGCCATTGACCGTGTTCTGGTAGGTGGCGCTATAACCCGGACGCAGCCCACCCTGGGACGTGTCCTGTGAAACTTTCACCGGATCTTCGTGGATATAGCCGTATCCCAGATCCAGAGAAGTCTGATCGGTCATCTGCCAGTTCAGGCCAACCGTGAAAATCTTCCGGTCTCCCGTTGGTGCACGGGTGGACGTGTACTGATTGGGCATCGGCGTCGGCTCATAGGCGATCCCGCCACGAACCTTCCATTGCTTGTTCAGGCGATAGGACATGCCGGTGGAGAACGACCAGGTATCACGCCACTTCAGGGTTTCGAGGATCGTATCGAAAGGGCCATAGGCCTGTGGCACACCGGAGTTCAGCACCCTTAATTCCTGCACGCGGCTCCAGCGACTCCACAACGCGCCGGCGGAGACATCCAGTCGATCGTTGATGCGCCAGGTCGCCGAGGCATCGACCGTTTCCGGTGAAGTGAAATCCAGGCTCGCGTCATATTTACCGTTGAGCCCCGGCAGCCCCAGCGCAGGGATCGGTGCCAGCAATCCATTGGCACCTGAGACCTTGGTCTTTCCGCTCAGCTTGTAATCGACTCTGGAGTGATAGGTGAGCCCCAGGGTCAGGTCGTCGAGCGGGTCGAACAGGATGCCCAGACTGAAGCCCATGGCCGTGTCGTCGCCGGTGACTTTGACAGTCCCGTCGCCCTGCCCGCCCACCGCGCTGTTGGCGATCTTGCTTTCGAGCAGCCCGTCGATGCGGTTGATCGTCGGCCCAAAACCCACGGACAGTCGATCATTGATCCGGTAACTGACCGTCGGCTGCAAGGTGACAACCTTCACCTGAGTCTGCGAGCTGCGGTAGCGTCCCTGGAAGTTGCTTTCGTAGTCCGTGCTCCCGCCAAACGGGGCGTAAACCCCGAAACCCACGTGCCAGTCCTCGTTGAGTTGCAGCGTGTAGAAGCCCGACGGCACGACGATCGGATCAGGCACCATATCGCCGTGCGAAGTGCCCGACACCGTGGTATTGACGTTGCTGATGCGCGAACTGACATCAATGAAACTGAGACCGCCACTGACGTGTTCACCCGCCAGGCGGGACATGCCGGCGGGGTTGCCGTAAACGATCGAGGCGTCCTGGACATCAGAAGCCCGACCGGAATAAGCCTTGCCTCCCGAGCTGATGCTCTGTTCGTTGATTTGCAGGCCGTTGGCCAGGAGTTGAGTGGAGGTGAGGCAAAGCCCCAGCACACAAAGCTGATTTCTTATTGTCATGATCTGGCTCTTGTTATTTTTTTGGCGGGCGCGAACACCCAAGGCACGCGGATGGATCGTTGGATTCAATGATGAGATAGGTCGCCGGCCATCCATGGCGACGGTTTTGGTTCAGCGTTTGCGCATCCGCTCTGCCAGCGCACCGATCGGTCGGGTCATGCTGCGTCGCAAGCGTTGAGAGAAGGATTCGCCCTCATAAATCGGCGCCGGGGCAACCACTTCATTGGGCTGGCTGTACTGCGGAAAAAGACTGAGTGCATGGGCACGGTTGATGCCATGCATGATCGCCGGCGACCACATCTCCAGGCTTTCCAGCGTCCGGCACTGCAGCGCCGTGGCGGGAGCCGGAGCGAAGGGAAAGTCACTGCCGAAAAGAATGTGTGACGGTTCCACCAGTTCCTTGAGCGCCGCCATGGAATAAGGTGATGGTGACAACGCCGTGTCGAAGTAAAAGCGACGGATGTAGGTCATGACGCCTTGCGGCGCGTGCTGCTGAAATTCCGGCAACATGTTGGCCAGCGAGACACGCCAGGCCACAAACGGCAGGAAGCCGCCGGAGTGGGACAGAATCCAGCGAATGCCGGGATAGCGCTCCATGGTCCCGCTGAGGATCAGATTGACCGCCGCGCGCGTGGTATCGCAGAGAAACTCGATGAGAAATCCCGGGGTCTGCAGACCGATGCTTTCGCTGGTCTGGTGCATGTTGGGATGGATGAATACCACGGCTTTTCGGCGGTCGAGTTCGGCCATCAGTTCGTCGAAGCGCGGATCACCCAAAAACACCCCGTCGGTGCTGCCCAGCAAAACAATGCCCTCGGCCTTGAGTACGTCCAGCGCATAGACGGCTTCACGGCAGGCGGCCTCGGTGAACGGCATCGGCAGCACCGCGAAGTTGCCGAAGCGGCTCGGGTAGCGCGTGCGCATCTGCGCGGCGAACTCGTTGCAGCGTCGCGCCAGCTCGCTGGCCTGTTGGACCCCGTCACCGAAGTGGACGCCGGGCGCAGACAGCGAGGTGATCGCCCGCTCGATGCCGTTCGCATCCATCACCTCAATGGATTTTTCCGGGGTCCAGTCTGGCAGAGGCGCTCCCGCAACGGAGTGCAGCCCTCTGGCATTCATCGCATCGACGAATGCGGGTGGAATGATGTGATGGTGGACATCGATACGGCCTTGCTTGATTGACATGCTGACTCTCTTGTTTGGGCTTCGACCGAGCGCCTGCGGCCACTGGGAAAAGAACCGTGCTCGGTGGGCGTACAACTTTCGAGATCAATATTGAACATTTGTGTTCAATCATGTCAATGATCGACAAACGCTGATTTGCTTTATTTTGAACGCGCTTGTTCAATGTCCGGAATCTCTCCGTTGGAGCTCATTGCTTTGAAACTCAGTCCCGTGCAGAAGCGCATCCATGAAGCTGCGATCCGGCTGTTTGTCGAGAAACGTGTCGAAGAGGTCAATGTCAGCGAACTGGCACAGATCGCCGGGGTAGCGCGCGGCACGATCTACAACAACCTCAACTCGGTGGAGACGCTGTTCGAAGATGTCGCCAGCCAGCTCAGTGCCGAAATGAACGACAGGGCCGCGCGCAGTACAGATCCCCATGCGTCCCCTGCCGTCCGCCTGGCCACCGGTATCCGCCTGTATATCCGCCGCGCCCATGAAGAGCCGCACTGGGGAGCCTTCATCGTGCGCTACGGGGCCAGCAATGAGACGTTGCAACAGATGTGGAGCGGTCCGCCCATGCACGATGTGCTCAGCGGCCTGAGCAGTGAGCAATACAGCTTTCGACAGGAGCAACTGCCTTCGGTAATGGCGATGATCGGAGGTGGCGTACTGGGGGCCACGATGCTGGTACTTCAGGGTCACAAGACCTGGCGCGACGCGGGTTCCGATATGGCCGAATTCGTACTCAGGGCGCTCGGCGTGCCGGTCGATGAAGCGCGCGGCATCGCTACTCAGGATCTGCCCCTTCTCGCAGCCTGATGTCCTCCGCTGATTTTTCTTGAGCCAGATCCCTTGGGGAATCTGGCTTTTTTATTGCCCGCAAAAAGACAATTGAACACTGTTGTTCAATTCTAATCTTGAGTGTTAGAGTCTGCCGCAAGCACTGACCCACCGCCCGGGTCGTAGTGCCTTACGCCAGGAACTGACAATGAACAATAAAGAACCTCTTCCTGCCCTGACCTCGCGAACGGTACAAGTGGGTCGTCGGCAGATTTTCATCAGCGAAACGGGCGTCGGCCATCCCCTGCTGATGCTTCACGGTGGCGGAGCGGGAGCCTCGGGGCTCTCCAACTACTCGCGCAATATCGAATCCCTTGCCCGGCAGTTCCGGGTCATTGTGGTCGACATGCCCGGTTACGGCCGATCCACCAAAGGTGTGGATCGCAAAGACCCCTTCGGCGATCTGGCGGGGGCGATGCTCGGCCTGCTCGACACTCTGAACATCAGCAGCGCCCACGTGGTGGGCAACTCGTTGGGTGGTGCCTGTGCCTTGCGCATGGCGCTGGATGCACCCGGCCGGGTGTCGGCTCTGGTGCTGATGGGCCCCGGTGGCGTCAATACCACTCGCAGTCTGCCGACACCGGGTCTCAAGCTGTTGCTCGACTACTACAACGGTGAAGGCCCGACACTGGCCAAGATCACGCGTTTTATCCGCGACTACCTGGTGTATGACGGCAGCCAGGTCAGTGACGAGATGATCCGCGAGCGTTTCGAGGCGAGTATCGACTCGCAGGTCGTTGCAGCCCCTCCCCTGCGCCGGCCAACGGGCATTCCCCGGTTCTCGCGCTGGGACTTCACCCGCGATTCACGCCTCAAGCATTGCCAGGTTCCGACCCTCGTGCTCTGGGGCGCGGACGACAAGGTCAATCGTCCCAGCGGCGGCGAGGCGCTGCGCAGTCGCATGCCGGATTGCAACCTCTACCTGTTCAGCCGGACCGGTCATTGGGTGCAGTGGGAACGCGCGGACGAATTCAACTCCGTGACCCTGGCGTTCCTCGCCAGTCGCACAGCGCGCTGAGTTGTCGTCATGAATAATCAAGCAACGATCAGTCGAACAACGCCGGACATCTTCGGCGCCAGCAGCATGGGCTATGCATTGATCGAGTCCCGCCACCTGGCGCGTTGGCGTGAGCTGCTCCAGCACGGCATCGGCCTGCACCTGGCCAGTTCGGACGAGCAAACCCTGGCTTTTCGTATGGATCAACACCAGCGGCGGATCATTATCCAGCGCGGTCCGCAGGAAGATTTTCTTGCCGTCGGCTGGCAATTACGCGACCAGTCCACCCTCGATGAAGTGCTCAAGCGCCTGCAACGCCTCGGTATCGAAGCGCAGCCCAGCCAACCGGAAGAAGCCGCACAACGTGGGGTGAAAAGGTTCTGGCGGGTGCTCGGCCCCAAACGCATGGCCGTCGAGCTGTTCTGGGAACCGCTGCTGAGCGACAAGCCACTGAACATGCTCAGTGCAGGTTTCATCACCGGTTCCGCCGGGATGGGCCACCTGGCGATCACCTCGCGCAAGCCAAAGCAGATGCAGCGTTTCTGGCAGGAAATATTTGATGCCAGAGCCAGCGACCACATCGTCGAGCGGATTGCCGGAGTGACCCTGGACATTGATTTCTTCCGGGTCAACGAACGTCACCACTCGATTGCCATCGCCCGTTTGCGTGGCCTGCCGATGGATCCGATTCGTACCCGTGTGCAGCACATGAACCTGCTGACCACCTCGGTCAGCGAACTGACCAACGCCTATTTGCGCTGCCGCACGCTCGGTTTCGAAATGGCCCACGAAATCGGTGAGCACCCCAACGACCGTGAGCAATCGTTCTACGTGATGAGCCCCAGCGGTTTCGAGCTGGAACTGGGTTGCAACGCCAGGGTGGTCGATGAGGCTCTTTGGCGCACAACCTCCTATCAAGGCATCAGCCTTTGGGGGCATCGCCCGGAGAAAAGCGGTGCCTGGCACACGTTGACCACCAATCTGGGCAACTTCGCCCGCGGCACACGTTCGTTGCTCAAGCCCGAATATTCACCGCTGTAAGAGAGATATCGTCATGAATAACAAAAACGAGTCTGTAACGAGCGTCGACGTGATTATTTCCGGGCTTGGCCCGACGGGCGCCACGCTCGCGCATCTGCTCGGCAAGCGTGGTCTGTCGGTGCTCGTACTGGAACGCGAGCCCATGTTTTACGGCAACGCCCGGGCGGTCTATACGGACGACGAATGCATGCGCGTCATGCAGGCGGCCGGTGTTGCCGCCGAGCTTTCAGCCAACATGCAAGTCGATACGCCCGCTCAGTGGGTGCTGGCCAATGGCAAGATCCTCGGCCAGTACTGGCGCCTCGATCGCCCCTACGGCTGGCCGATCATCAACTTCCTTTACCAGCCCTGGCTGGAAACCACGCTGAGCGATCTGCTCGAGCGTTACCCCAATGTGCGGGTCGCCCGTGGTCGTGAACTCACGCAGTTCACACAGGATGAACATGGGGTGACCGTGACCCATCAGGCCACCAGCACCTTCCGTTTCAGTGATGCGACGGATGCCCGGCAGGCATCCGAAGTCGATCCTGACCCGCAAACCATTCGCGGGCGCTATCTGGTGGGGGCTGACGGCGGCCGCAGCACGGTCCGTGAGGCCTTGGGCATCGGCATGAGCGGCAAGAACTTTCCCGAACCCTGGCTGGTGGTCGATCTGGAGATGAAAGAAGGCGAGGATGCCTTGCGTCATCTGCCCTACTTCAGCTTCATCTGCGACCCGGATTGTCCGACGGTCTGCTGTCCTCAGCCCGGTCGTTTCCATCGTTTCGAATTCATGCTGATGCCTGGCCAGACGCGCGAACAGATGGAAGACCCGACCGTGGTGCGCAACCTGATCAGCCGTTACGTCGATCCGGACAAGTTCGAGGTCAAACGCAAGCTGGTCTACACCTTCAACGCCCTGGTGGCGAAGGATTGGCGCAAGGGTCGGGTTTTGATTGCCGGCGATGCTGCCCACATGACGCCGCAGTTCATGGGTCAGGGCATGAGTTCCGGTGTGCGTGACGCCTACAACCTGGCCTGGAAAATCGACGCCGTGATCAAGGGGCAAGCCGGTGAGCGGCTGCTCGACACCTATGGCAGCGAACGCTTCCACCATGCCAAGGCGATGATTGATATTTCGGTGCAGATGAAAGACTTCGTCTCGATGTCCAGTCCGGTTTCCAGCCTGATGCGCAACCTGCTGGTCAAGACCGTCCTGGCGACGCCGTTTCTCGGCCGCTATGTTCGCGAAGGCCGTTTCAAACCGGCTCCGACCTATGTCCCTGACAGCTATCTGGGCATGCCACGCCGCCACCGGCGCTCGCCTGAAGGGCGGATGATTCCGCAACCCGAAGTCCGCACCTTCAAGGGCCAGCGTGTATTGCTCGATGATCTGCTGGGCGACGGTTTTGCCTTGATCGGTCTTGAAGTCGATCCACGGGCCCACCTGAGTCAGGCCTCCCGGAAACTGCTGGACATCCAGAACACGCGTTTCGCCACCCTCTTCCCGTTCGGCACCCGTCCGCAGGGCGCCAATACCGATCGCTCCAATACTAAAGAGTTGCTCGAGCTGGAGGACGTGCAGGGCGAGATGGTCGCCTGGTTCAAACGCTCGGGGTTCTCCAGCGGAGCCGTCGCCGTGGTGCGCCCGGACAAATTCACCTTCGCCATGGTCGAGGCCGCGGATCTGGATCGGGCCATCAACGAACTCAAGTTCCAGCTGCAATGGAGCCCCAGTGCTGAAGTCGTCGCAGACGAGCCTCGACTGCTGAGGAAAATCGCATGAGCCAGTTCCCTTTGCAGCCGCTGCAAGACGCCGCCGCAGCCCTGGCCAGAGCACGGGAGCAACGCGAACCCTGTGCACGGATCTCGTCCACTTTCGGTATCGATTCGTTGACCGGCGCCTATGCCGTACAGGAGATCAACACCCAACGGGCCCTGGCCCAGGGACGGCGCTTGGTCGGCCGTAAAATTGGACTGACCTCGGCTGCCGTGCAACAGCAACTGGGCGTCGATCAACCGGATTTCGGCATGCTGTTCGCCGATATGGAAATCGCCGATGGCGGTGAGATCCAGATCAGTCAGTTGATCCAGCCCAAGGCCGAAGGCGAGATTGCGTTCGTTCTGGGCCGCGATCTTGCGTATGAAGATACGACCCTCGCGGAACTGTTGCGGGCGGTGGAGTACGTGGTGCCTGCGCTGGAAATCGTCGACTCGGCCATCGAGAACTGGAACATATCGCTGGTGGACACGGTGGCGGACAACGCTTCATCGGGGCTGTACGTGCTGGGTAAACAGCCGACTCCACTCGCCTCGCTGGACCTTCGGCTGGAAGGCATGCTGCTGGAAAAAAATGCCACCACGGCGTCGATCGGAGTCGGTGCCGCATGCCTCGGCAATCCGGTGGACGCCTGCCTGTGGCTGGCTCGCACCATGGCCCGGATGGGCCGTCCCTTGCAGGCCGGCGACGTGCTGCTCTCCGGCGCCTTGGGGCCGATGACGCC
Organism: Pseudomonas kribbensis; assembly: GCF_003352185.1. Lineage (GTDB taxonomy): Bacteria > Pseudomonadota > Gammaproteobacteria > Pseudomonadales > Pseudomonadaceae > Aquipseudomonas > Aquipseudomonas kribbensis. The sequence goes on along the minus strand of NZ_CP029608.1, from coordinate 3,176,355 downwards.
TGTCGTGGCCGGCGACAGTCTGCACTTGCACCTCACCCGACTTGGCCAGATCCGTTGCCGCTTCATCTGACCTGCCCGTCCTTCTGCGCCAGGCTGTCGTGGCCTGGCCAATTTGAGAGATTGCTCCCATGAGTCAAACCAAACTCAAGGTCGCCATCATCGGCTCCGGCAACATCGGCACCGACCTGATGATCAAGATTCTGCGCAACGCCAGACACCTGGAAATGGCGGTAATGGTCGGGATCGACCCTGCATCCGACGGTCTCGCCCGCGCCGAACGCATGGGCGTTGCGACCACCCACGAGGGGGTTGAAGGCCTGATCCGCATGGACGCGTTCAAGGACATCGATTTCGTCTTCGATGCCACCTCGGCTAGCGCCCATATCGAGAACGAAAAACGCCTGCGCTCGATCAAGCCGGGTATCCGCCTGATCGACCTCACTCCGGCAGCTATCGGCCCTTACTGCATTCCAGTGGTCAATCTGGAGCAAAATCTGGATCGACTCAACGTCAACATGGTCACCTGCGGCGGTCAGGCGACCATTCCAGTGGTCGCCGCCGTATCCCGTGTTGCCCGGGTTCACTACGCCGAAATCGTCGCTTCGATCGCCAGCAAATCGGCCGGCCCCGGCACCCGCGCCAACATTGACGAGTTCACAGAAACCACCTCCAGGGCCATCGAAATGGTGGGTGGGGCGTCCAAAGGCAAGGCGATCATCATCATGAACCCGGCCGAACCGCCGCTGATGATGCGTGACACGGTGTTCGTGCTGTCCGAAACCGCCGATCAGGCGCAGATAGAGGCTTCCGTCGAGGAGATGGTGGCGGCCGTCCAGGCCTATGTGCCGGGTTATCGCCTGAAACAGAAGGTTCAGTTTGACGTCATTGCCGAATCGGCACCCCTGAACATTCCGGGGCTGGGACGCTTCAGCGGCCTCAAGACCTCGGTATTCCTTGAGGTCGAAGGCGCCGCCCATTACCTGCCTGCCTACGCCGGCAATCTCGACATCATGACCTCCGCTGCCTTGGCCACCGCCGAGCGCATGGCGCAGTCGATGCTCAACGCCTGAGGGGCCCGACATGACATTCAATCCCGGCAAGAAAATCTACATCTCCGACGTGACCCTGCGCGATGGCAGCCATGCCATCCGCCATCAGTACTCGCTGCAGAATGTTCAGGACATTGCGCGCGCACTGGACAAGGCCAGGGTCGATTCGATCGAAATCGCCCACGGCGACGGCCTGCAGGGTTCGAGCTTCAACTATGGCTTTGCCGCCCATACCGACCTGGAATGGATCGAGGCGGCGGCCGATGTCATCGAGCACGCCAAAATCACCACCCTGCTGCTGCCGGGAATCGGCACGGTGCACGACCTCAAGGCTGCCTATGACGCCGGCGCACGGGTGGTGCGCATCGCCACGCACTGTACGGAAGCCGACGTTTCGAAACAGCACATCGAATATGCTCGCGAATTGGGTATGGACACCGTCGGTTTCCTGATGATGAGCCACATGATCGCCCCTGAGCACCTGGCGGCCCAGGCCCGGCTGATGGAAAGCTATGGCGCGACCTGCGTGTACATGGCCGACTCCGGTGGCGCGATGAACATGCAGGATGTTCGCGAGCGCTTCCGGGCGTTCAAAGCCGTGCTGAAACCAGAAACCGAAACCGGCATGCACGCCCACCACAACCTGTCGCTGGGGGTCGCCAACTCGATCACCGCTGTCGAGGAAGGCTGCGACCGGATCGATGCAAGTCTGGCCGGGATGGGGGCTGGTGCCGGCAACGCACCGCTGGAAGTATTTATTGCCGCCGCCGAACGTCTCGGCTGGAACCACGGCACGGACCTTTACACCCTGATGGACGCCGCCGACGACATCGTGCGTCCGCTGCAGGACCGCCCGGTGCGGGTCGACCGTGAAACCCTGGCACTGGGTTATGCCGGCGTCTATTCAAGCTTCCTGCGGCATGCCGAAAATGCCGCCGCCAGGTACGGCCTCAAGACCCTGGACATACTGGTCGAACTGGGCAGACGTCGCATGGTTGGTGGGCAGGAAGACATGATCGTCGACGTCGCGCTGGACCTTCTCAAGCGCTGAACTGCGCAACATTGCCGGCTTGCCGCCCACGCAGCGGTGGGCCGGTCCTGGATAAGTGCATGTGCCGAGCGCTGTCAGGTCAGCCCTGGTGCGCACCGTCTGACCCGCCAGCTGCTGAGCGCCGCACAGACTTACTCGCAAACGCCGGTAGCAGGTCGTGTGCCATCGAAGGTGCGTATCCAGGACAACAACTTTATTCTTCAGCATGACCGGAACGGCGGTGAAGCGTATGTGCTGATGCGGAACAAGTAATCAGCACTTTTACTTCGCGTACGAAAAAAACCCGCAGGTTGCAACCGCACTTCCGAACTGCGTAAATTCTTGGTGCTGCAGCACCGATGTTAAAGGACGAATTATCGATGGGTACATGGTCAATTCATGCATTTGGGAACGACGAAGCAGCTGATTTTGCTATTGAACTGAGCGAGTCCAGCGATCTCGACCTGATCCAGTCAGCGCTGGAGGATGTAATTGCAGCGGATGAGTATCTGGAGGCTCCAGAGGCGGACCGTGGGATAGCTGCTGCAGCGGTTTTGGCTTTACTCAACGGCCAGGAAATCCCTGGAACCCTTGATGAGGCGCTATCTACTTGGGTGAAGAGTCAAACGACTAAACCAGGTTCGGCTCTGCTCACCAAAGCACAAGTGGTCATTGAGCGTGTGCTATCCGAAAACTCAGAGCTCGCGGAGCTTTGGATCGAGAGTGAAGAATACGAGTCTTGGCAAGACGGACTGCGCCTTATAAAAGCATCGCTAGGTCGATAGTATCGAAAAGAGGACTGACTTAACTTCTCTAGAAAATAAATCAGTCCCCTTTTCTACTTTTTCTCTTTTCTACTTCTACTCAGGGATTCGGCAGTTCTCGTACGCCTCAAGCGGCAGCCCCGACCTGGAGCCAACAACAACACCGGTCAACCCGCAATGAGGGCAACAGGCGTGCCTTTCGTTGTACCACTTTGTGATTTGGGCGGGTTCTGACCATTGGCCGCAGGCGCTGCAAATGCATTTTTCACTCGCGTTAATTTCCTCACGATTGTTCCAACCATGATCGCTGGCCGACTCGTCCAGCCACTGTAGGCGCGCCTTTGTTGCATCATCCATCGAACAGACCTGATCGCTCATTCACATGACGCGATTCTAACGCAGCGCCGCTCAGTGGGTACCGGCGTGAGACGTGCCCGCAGGCATAACGATACAGCCGGAGGTGCGCAAACGTGAAGCGCAACGGCCAAGTGTGCGCAGGCTTGGCCCCCTTATTGTTCTTCCTGTTTTCACAGCAGCGTGAAAAACTGCGCGCTCTCGTAACTCTTTTTTGCCTGCATCGATGGAGCTGCCGATGGACATCATGGATACCCAGCAAAAGAACACCCTCGAAAAGTCACTCAGGCTTGCGTCAGCAGGCTGGCTGGGTAAATTGTCTGGTTTTGGCAAAGCATGACAGAGCACAACGCCAAACTAACCGCAGAACAGGCCTGTGAATTTGTGCTCGGCCTGTCTGACGGCGTCATGAGAGATGGCAAGCCCGAACGTTTTGTCATTCAGTTCTGTGAGCTTTCGGCCAACGGTGATTACTGGGTCATTCGCAGTAACAGTGAGGATTTCGTCGTCCACGGCATGACGCAGCACTGTTACGTCGGTGTTAACGCGCACTTGATCAACGTCAGGACGGGCGAGCATGAGATGGTCGTCGGTTGGAGTGTCGATGATCATCTGCAAGACAAATACGACCTGGAGGCAGCGTCGGGCAACCCGTATGTACTGACTCCGATATTTGACCGGACTGACAAACCGGCACTGGTCAACTTGCGTCGAAAACTGCAATGCAACTACCCGCAAACCCTTGCATTGCTCACGGGGGAACACCGACTTTGGCTCACAGGCAAACGCCGACTTCTTCAAGAAGCGCAGCGAATGCTTCTTGAGCAAGGCATAAACACCCAAATCGAGTTAGTGCCCGATGCGGGTGAGGCTATCGCCATCGATGTCGAGACCTGGTACACCGAAGCGGTATTGAAGGCTGTGCGCAAAAAATTGTGTTGATAGGTTTGAAATGCTCCGAACTCGCACGAGTTTCAACACAAGTGAATGATGTGGTAAACCTCCCGCGCCAAACCCAATTGCCAAGGAAGTCCAATTGCAAGACTCCAAATATCTGGAAGACCTCCGCTCCCGCTTCAACGCCGGAGAGGATCTGAACTATGTCTTTTTCTGGGGACACCAGCGCAGCAAGCACGGCGTAACCGCTTCGTGCTTCAGCCAGAGGTTCGAAGCCGAATTCGTTGTCGACGGGCAACGCTATGCGACTGCCGAACATTTCATGATGGCCGAGAAGGCAGCCTTGTTTGGCGATCAGGACATTCGTGCTCAGGTGCTATTGGCGCCCACACCCAACGCAGCCAAAGCGCTTGGCCGTAAGGTACGCGGCTTCAACGAACACGAATGGCTGGAACATCGATACGAGATTGTCGTCCGGGCCAACCGGGCCAAGTTCTCGCAAAACCCGGAACTGCATGCATTCCTCAAGGAAACCGGCTCCAGCATCATCGTTGAAGCAAGCCCGGTCGACAGCATCTGGGGCATCGGGCTCGCCCAGGATCACCAAGACGCAAGCAACCCCGACCTGTGGCAAGGCCTGAATCTGCTTGGGTTCGCGCTGATGCAGATCCGCGACGAAGAATGAGTCGCCCAGGTCGCGGTGGCTTTTAACCTTGACTTGAGACGGGCTAATCGTAGTCCCCTCCGACCCAGTGGTTTATCGCGGCCGAAAACACCAAGACCCGTTACGAGCATCAGCTGCCACTGACGCATTAGGTCTGCTCGCTGCTGGAGCGGTACCGGAATTGGCAGGCAGGAAAGGGCTACAAGGGCGCGTTCTTGTTCCCGACGCGGTCGGGGGAGTGCCTAAAATGGCTAGGACTGCGCCGTGTTCACCCGGCCGGGGAAGGACGCGTGGACAAGCCACTACTTGCGCAAGGTCGCCCAGACCGGCTGAACAGATCTCGGTGTGAACTTCCTGATCGGCCAGATGCTGGTGAACCACACGATAACTCGCAATGTGCAGATGCGCTACTACACCAGATGGGACACGTCGCGGATGGCGGTCGGCAAAAAGTTGAAGCTCGGCGAAGAGAAGACTCGACAGGTCTGGAAAGCCGGTATGGCTTGAATTGATGATGCGTTAGAATCCCAACGAGATGCTGCTTGACCATAATTCGAGTACTTATGGTTCTTCGGCATAGCCGGACAACCATTTAAGGACAGAACATGCTCGATGGGAAAGCTGCCGCTACTTATCTCCTCTCTGCCGCAGCTTTGCTTGGGCCGCTGGCTTACATATTGTTCGCATTCCACGAGATGGGCCGGCTTGAGTATTTTGATGCCCCCATCGATTTTTTGCAGATGTCGTCTTTTGGAATTCTTCCAGTCGTAACAACTGTTTATCCAGGAATTCTCTGTACATTTTTAGTAGTAGGGCTTCTCTCAGGGGTTAGGTTTGCCAGAGGCGGTCAGCGACAAGTCTTGATAATCGCCGCCTGCACGTACGTCTCCATGATTCTCTATTATCTTTCTCTCACTTTGATATGGCAGTTGGTTTTCGGGATTGCTTCGGTCATTGGTGCTTCCGCCGCGATTTTCATGAATCGTCACATGCCGGATATAGGTAACGAGGAAATGGATCCTGAGAAAGATCCTCAGTCAAAAGAGTTAAAGCATTATTCAACCATGAAGAACTTCGCTCTGATATTTGCGGGTGCCGGAGTATTTGTGCTTTTTTTTCAGCTGCTGGAAAAAAAGATGCTGTTATCCAAGAGCAATATTGGGTGTTCGGCGGTGAGGTGGTGCTTGGCTTCTATGGTGATCTTGCGTTGGTGGCGGAGAGAAACGATTTTGAGGTTGGTCCAAAATTTCGTATCGTAGAACTGAAATCTATTAGCGGGACGATGTCATTGCAGCGCATTGGGCCACTAAAGCCGGCACCTATGTGGAAAAAGAATAGAGGTAAAACTTTGCCGGAAAAGCTTGTTGACAGTCCCAGTTCCATTCTATAGATTACAGTTAAGTTGCGATTTTTTCGCGAGCAAAGCCCGACTCTAGAGTCGGGCTTTTTAGTTTCTACATATCTGCAAGTGCAGGTGCAGGGAAGGCTGGGTCAATGCGTTCCAGCGCTTTAAGACCCTTCGCAGTAATTACATGACTTGGACCAATTCTGTATTGCCGGTCATGAACAAAACCTTCTTCGATCAGGAAATTCAGTGCTTGTTTAGTCTCGGTAGATAGGCGGTCATATTCTTCACTGAATTCACGTCTCCCGTTGACCGTTACCGGTTCTTCATCAGTCAAGCCGATGCTATTTGGGGTTGGGTGAAAAGCCGCAGGGAATTTGCTGTGCAAAGCTTTAAGAACATTGGTGGCCACGGTGTCGAATCGTTCGATGTGCTCGCTTGCCATAAACAGTCTCCATGTTGATTTGAGCTGTCAAAATAGCATGGCTTTCACACTCTGATTGTGAGTTCGTCAACCGCTTCACTCTTGCCTGGGTATTAGCCGGGGCTTTTCGTTTTCGGCTCCACCACACTCATCGCTCTGAGCTGGGAGTGCTGCTGGAGCCGGGTCTAATGCACTCCCACCTGTCAGGGTCTGTGTGAAAGTTGTTTAACACCCATAAAAACGCGAGCAATCCCGACCTGTGGCAAGGCCTGAATCTGCTGGGGTTCGCGCTGATGCAGATCCGCGACGAAGAATGATTTGCCCAGGTCGCGGTGATTGACACCGCGACCGGCACACAGAAGTGAAATCGTAAACCTTACGCGGCCGCCCTCTCGTGCTCGCTTTCATGGACGTAAATCCACGAAATACCCGATGGTGAGTTCTCATCAAGACGCATGAGCGCCGAGTCGACCTTCTTCTTGGTGATCCCGTCCTTGACCAGGTCGAATACCGTCAGGAAGAAGCCACCGGGTAGCGGCGTGATCGAGAGGTTGGTGATATGCGATTCGGGGCTTCCGGCACGCTTGCCATGCAGGCCCCACAGTCGCTCCCAGTAGTCGGCCCGTTCCATGATCTGGCCATCCGTGAGCACCACGCGAAAATCGTCCGCCAGCGCATCGTACAAAGGCTTAATGGCGCCTTCCGATTGCGAAGACATGCCGCGTGACCACGGGAAAAACAGGTTGTACCAGCGATACACCTCGGCTTCGACGAGTGCTGTTTTGTCTGAGGTTTCGAGTGTTCGATTGCTTGCCATCTGCGTTCTCCTTAACAAGTGAAAAGGCACGAAATCTCCGTTGCGCATCGAGCGAACGATGCTCCGCGCCTTTCAAGATCCATCCTGAAAGCTGCGTCACCGGTCTCAGCTAAAGTGATCGTTTCCCAAGGGCTGCTGTCACTTCGCTGACCCGGATAAAAATAGTCTTTACCCTGTTGGATAGTATTGAGAACTGACCAATGGTCAAAGATGGCCGAGCGATCGCTGTCCTCCTATCCGGGGCCAGCGACGAAGATGGCATACTCCCCTGAACCTGATCATTTCGGAGACCCTTATGCTTCGCGTGTTTGAACGCAGGCTCGATCCTTTCCCGCCCGACGAGGCGCCGCCACCGCCCGTTGGCCTGATGCGTTTTCTGTGGGCCTGCACCCGGGGTGCCCGTGGCTACGTGCTTGCGCTGGCGCTGCTCAGTGCCAGCGTGTCGATCTATGAAGCCTGGCTGTTTTCGTTTCTCGGGCAAGTAGTGGACCTGCTCTCGACCTGGCAGGCCGGCGGCGCCGCGAGCGGTCAGGAAAGCCGTGTGCTGTGGGGCATCGCCATCGTCTTGCTCACGAGTATTGGCCTTGTGGCATTGCGCACGATGGTCCAGCACCAGATTCTGGCGATCAACCTGCCGCTGCGCCTGCGCTGGGACTTCCATCGCCTGATGCTGCGGCAAAGCCTTTCGTTCTTTTCCGACGAGTTCTCCGGCCGCGTCACGACCAAAGTGATGCAGACCGCGCTGGCCGTGCGCGAAGTGCTGTTCACGATCATCGAAATCGCCCCCGGTATCGGCGTTTATTTCATTGCGATCATCGCCCTGGCCGGTGGTTTTGCCCTGAAACTGATGCTGCCGTTCATTGCCTGGGTCGCCCTGTTCGGGCTGGCGATGCTGTATTTCGTGCCGCGCCTGGGACAGGTCGGGCAGGAACAGGCCCATGCGCGCTCGTCGATGACGGGGCGTATTTCCGACGCCTACACCAACATCACCACCGTCAAACTGTTCTCGCACTCCAACCGTGAAGCGCACTTCGCGCGGGCGGCGATGGAGGACTTCAAGCTCACCGGGTTCCGCCAGATGCGTCTGGTCAGTCAGTTCGAGATCGTCAATCAGGCCCTGGTGGTCGGGCTGATCCTGGGTGCCGGCGGTTATGCCCTGTGGCTCTGGCATCAGGGTCAGGTCGGTGCGGGTGCGGTGGCCGCGATCACCGCCATGGCGTTGCGGATCAACGGCATGTCCCACTGGATCATGTGGCAGATGACCTCGCTGTTCGAAAACATCGGCACGGTGCAGGACGGCATGGCCACCCTCACCCGCGGCCCCAAGGTGCAAGACGCGCCCGACGCCGGCGTGCTGGTGCCTTCCGGCGGCGCCGTGACCTTCGACAACGTGCACTTCAACTACAACGGCGAACGTCAGGTGCTCGACGGTTTGAGCCTGCACATCCGCGCCGGTGAAAAAATCGGTCTGGTGGGCCGCTCCGGGGCCGGCAAATCGACGCTGATCAATCTGCTGCTGCGCTTCTACGATGTCGACAGCGGTACGATTCGCATCGACGGGCAGAACATCGCGCAGGTGACACAGGACAGTCTGCGCAGCGCCATCGGCATGGTCACTCAGGATACGTCGCTGTTGCACCGCTCGATCCGCGACAACATTGCCTACGGGCGCCCGGACGCCACCGATGCGCAGGTTCACCGCGCTGCGATCAACGCCCAGGCCGACGGCTTCATCAGCCAGCTGAGCGACCGCCAGGGTCACACCGGTTACGACACCCTGGTCGGCGAGCGCGGCATCAAGCTGTCCGGCGGCCAGCGCCAACGTATTGCCATCGCCCGGGTGATGCTCAAGAACGCGCCGATCCTGCTGCTCGACGAGGCCACCAGTGCACTGGATTCCGAAGTCGAAGTCGCCATCCAGGAAAGTCTGGATGAAATGATGCAAGGCAAGACCGTTATCGCCATTGCGCATCGGTTGTCGACGATTGCCGCCATGGACCGGCTGATTGTCATGGACGAGGGCCGCATCATCGAACAAGGCACCCACGCCGAGCTGCTGGAACGAAACGGCACCTACGCGCGGCTCTGGCAGCATCAGAGCGGCGGTTTTCTCGGTGAAGATCAAGGGCTGGATGAAGCGATGGACCGGGCATGAACCGTTCCTGCCGAACACTGAAATTTTGAGGTTTTGAATGGTATTTGCAAAAACCTGGCGAGCGCTTGCCATCCTGACGGTCTGCCTGTCCGGCACCCAATATGCCGAGGCCGACGCGCCGCTGCTGTACACCCTGAACGCCGCCAAGGCATTGCCCGGTGACGGTCACAGTTGGGGCTTCGCCGCCCTGCAACCACAGAGCGCGCAACTGTTCGTGGCCCGCCGCGAAAACGGCCTGTCGGTGTTCGACGTTGATAAGCAGAAACTGCTGAAGACCCTCGACAACTCCGCCGGCGCCAACGCCGTTGCTTTCGTGCCGGAACGCAACCGCGCCTATATCGCCAACATGGATGGAACGCTGGGCATCGTGGCGCTGGACCGCCTGCAAGTGCTGCAACGGCTCAAGCTCGATTCGGGCAACCTCAACAACCTTGTCTACGACGCCAGCCGCGACCGGCTGATCGTCACCAGCGGCCGACGCGGCGATCATTCGACGCTGTACCTGATCGATGCGAAAACCGATCGCCTGACCGATGCGGTGGACATTCCTGCGCAAAAGCTCGACGGCCCGGTGATCCTTGAAAACGGCCACTTCATCGTCCCTATGCGCGACGAAGATAAAGTCGCCGTGCTTTCAGGGGCGAAGCTTGAACAGCAGCAATTCTGGACATTCAAGGGTTGCAGCAAACCCAGCGCACTGGCCGTGGACAAATCGCGTCAACGCCTGTTCGTGGCTTGCCGTGGCGCTGACCCGACTCTGGTAGTCGCCGACCTGAAAACAGGCAAGACCTTGAGCACCCTGCCCATCGGCCGCGCCGTGAACGCGCTGGCTTACGATCGGGAGAAAGACCAGTTGCTGGTGCCCAGCGGCGCCGACGCCAGCCTTGCGATTGTCCAGCGCGACGATCAAGGGCAATACCAATTGCGCGGCACTGTCGGGACCCGGCCATGGGCGCACAACATGGTGCTGGACGCCCAACGCGGTCAGGCCTACCTGTTCACCGCCGACTTCACCCAGCCGGCGCCGAGCCGGGAGCAACCCAAACCCGACCCGGCGTTTCACCCCGACACCTTCACCGTCCTGACCTACAAGGCGCAGTAAACGTCAGGAAGCCTCGATGACCTCGGCGGCGTGTACCTTGCGCCGCCGACGCTCGAACCACAGGTAAACCACCGGAGTGGTGTAGAGCGTCAGGATCTGCGAAACCGCCAGGCCACCGACAATCGCAATGCCCAGCGGCTGACGCAATTCCGAACCGGCACCGTGCCCGAATGCCAGCGGCACCGCGCCCAGCAATGCCGCCAGCGAAGTCATCAGAATCGGCCGCAAGCGCAACAGGCACCCTTCCCTCACCGCTTCACGGGGCGACAAGCCACGCTGCTGCGCCTGCAGGGTGAAGTCGACAATCATGATCGCGTTCTTCTTGACGATGCCGATCAGCAGAATGATCCCGATCATCCCCAGCACCGACAGGTCCTGCCCGCACAGCATCAAGGCCAGCAGCGCGCCAAAACCGGCGGACGGCAAGGTCGAGATGATCGTCAGCGGGTGAATCGCGTTTTCATACAACACGCCGAGCACGATGTAGACCGTCAGGATCGCCGCCAGAATCAGCCATGGCTGCGACTTCAGCGAATCCTGAAACGCCTGGGCCGTGCCCTGGAAACTGCCCGCCACGGTGTCAGGCATGGCGACCGCCAGCGACGCCTGATTGATCGCGCTGACCGCCTCGCTCAAGGCATGGCCCGGCGCGAGGTCGAACGACAGGGTAATGGCCGGGAACACGCCCTGGTGGTTGATGATGATCGGCACCTGCTCGGTCTTGAGGCTGGCCAAAAGATTCAACGGCACCAACGCCCCGGAGCTTGCGCGAACAAACAGATGCTCAAGGGTCGCGGTGGACGTTTGCCAGCTCGGGTCCAGCTCCAGAATCACATGGTTCTGATCCAACTGCGTGAACATGGTCGCGATCTGCCGCTGGCCGAACGCGTCGTACAGCACGTCATCGATGGCCTGTACGGTCACGCCCAGGCGCGCAGCGGTCGGACGGTCGATCACCAGCGTCGATTGCGGGATGGCTTGCTGCTGGTCAGAGGTGACGTGCTGCAATTGCGGCAAGGTCTTGAGTTTGGCCAGCAGCACCCCGTTCCAGTGATCCAGCTCGACGCTGTCCGGGTCCTGCAGGGTGTATTGATACTGGGTCTTGCTGGCCCGGCCGCCGATCTGGATGTCCTGGTTGGCCTGCATGAACACCTTGACCCCGGACAATCCATCCAGAGCCGGCTGCAAGCGCCGGATGACCTCGGCAGCACTCGCCGTGCGCTCACTGAACGGCTTGAGGTTGATCATCACCTTGCCCTGACTGACCGTTGGGTTCGGGCCGATCCAGAAATACACCCGCGCCACTGCCGGGTCCTGCCCGATGATCTCCGCCGCACGGTTGACCTGCGCGCGCATGGCCGTCGGCGAAATGTCCGCCGCCGCTTCCGCCACGCCTTGAATCAGGCCGTTGTCCTGCTGCGGGAAGAAGCCCTTGGGAATCCCGACATACAGCACCGCCGTGGCCGCCAGCGTGGCGATGGCCACCGCCATGGTGATGCGCTGATGATCGAGCACCCAGTCCAGGCTACGCCGATAGCCGTTGTGCAACCGGTCGAAGACGCGCTCGCAGGCCTGGGCGAAACGCCCTTCTTCCTGATCGGCATGGGGTTTGAGCAGCCAGGCGCAGAGCATCGGGGTGATGGTCAGCGAAACGATGCCGGACATGATGATCGCCACACTGACGGTCACCGCAAACTCGCGCATCAAACGCCCGACGATGCCGGACATCAACAGGATCGGCAGGAACACCGCAATCAACGACACCGTCATCGAGACGATAGTGAAGCCCACCTCGCGCAAGCCATCGACTGCCGATTGCAGGCGCGACTTGCCCATCTCCAGGTGTCGGACGATGTTTTCCATCACCACGATGGCGTCGTCCACCACGAACCCGACGGCAATCGCCAGGCCCATGATCGACAGGTTGTCGAGGCTGTAGCCGAGCAAATACATGACGCCGAACGTGGCCACCAGCGACAGCGGAATGGTCAGGCTGGGAATCAGCGTGGCGGTGGCCTTGCGCAGGAACACGAAAATCACCACGACCACCAGCGCAATCGACAGCAGCAAGGTGAACTGCATGTCATTGACCGACGCTTCGATGGTCTGGGTGCGGTCGCCCACCACTTGCACCTGCACGTCGCGAGGTAAGGACGCGGTCAGCTCGGGCAACTTGGCCTTGATCGTGGCGATGGTCGACAGCAGGTTGAAACCCGGTTGCTTGTGGATGTCGACGATGACCGTCGGTTCGCCGCCCAGTTGCGCGGCTTGCTGGGTGTCCTCGGCTCCGGCGATCACCCGGCCCAGATCGCCGAGCTTGATCGGCATGCCGTTTTTATAGGCAACGACCTGGTCGCGATAATGCTGAGGATTGAGCAACTGGTCAGTCGCACCAAGGGTGATCGAACGGCTCTGGCCATCGAGGGTGCCCTTGGGTTGATCGAGGGTGCTGACGCCGATGACACTGCGCACATCTTCCAGCGTCAGGCCGCGAGCGGCCAGCGCATCGGGATCGATCTGCACGCGCACCGCCGGTTTCTGCTCGCCATGGAAATCCACCAGCCCGACGCCGGGCATTTGCGACAGGCGCTGGGCAATGTAGTTGTCGGCGTAGCGATCCAGTTCCGGCAGCGTGCGGGTCGGCGAAGTCACCGCCAGCGACAGCACGGTGCCTTCGGCCGGGTTGACCTTGTTGAAGGTCGGCGCGCTGGACATGGTCTTGGGCAGGTTCGGCGTGGCGGTGTTGATCGCCGTCTGTACGTCCTGCGCGGCGCCGTCGATGTCCCGCGACAGGTCGAACTGCAGCACCACCTGGGTCTTGCCGGCGGCGCTGGACGAGGTCATCGAAGTGACTTGCGGCACGGCGGCGAAGGCCCGTTCCAGTGGGGTTGCCACCGACGAGGCCATGGTTTCGGCGCTTGCCCCGGAGAGTTTGGCGGTGACCTGAATGGTCGGGAAATCCACCGTCGGCAGCGGCGCTACCGGCAACTGGAAGTACGCGAAAGCCCCGAGCAGCATGACGCCGAGCGCCAGCAGGCTCAGCCCCACACGCCGTTGAATCAGTCCGGCCAGCGCATTCATCGGGCGGCCTCCGCCAGGTCGGCGCTGGTGTCAGTCTTTACCGGCATCACCTTCAACCCCGGCGCCACCCGCGACTGGCCCTGCACCACGACGGTTTCGCCGGCATTCAGGCCCTGACGAATCCACTGCTTGCCATCCACCACATTGGCGGCATCCACCAGACGCGGCTGTACCCGCTGATCGGCATCGACCACGTAAACGAAGTTACCCTGACGCCCCAGTTGCACCGCATCGGCGGGCACCACAGCCACGTCGCGATGGGTCTGCACCAGCAGCCGCGCACTCACCAGTTCACCCGGCCACAGTTTCGCATCGGCATTGTCGAACTGCGCCTTGAGCTGGATCTGCCCGCTGGCCGCCGTCACCTGGCTGTCGATGAAGCTCAGATGACCTTTGGCGATTTCCTGCTGGCCATCGCGGGTCATCGCGACCACTTGCAAGGCACCTTTGGCGTTCTCTTCGAGGATCTCCGCCAGTTCATCCTGGGAGACAGCGAACGCGACGGAGATCGGATTCATCTGGGTGATCGTCACCAGCCCTGTCGCCTCGGCACCGTGGGCAATCGCGCCGACATCCAGCAGACGCTGGCCGGTGCGGCCGGTCAGCGGCGCCTTGACCTGAGTGAATTCCAGTTGCAGCCGCGCCGCATCCAGCGCCGCCTGGTCGGCTTGCACCGTCGCCTGTTGCGCGGCCAGTTGCGCGCGGTAGGTGTCGACATCCTGAGTCGGGCCGGCCTTGGCCGCCGCGAGTTTGCTGGCCCGGTCGAGATTGACCCTGAGGTTCGCCAGTTGCGCCTGATCCTTGGCCAGCAACGCCTGAGCCTGGGCGACCTGGGCCTGATAGACCCGTGGATCGATCACCGCCAACAGGCTGCCGGCGGTGACGGTCTGCCCTTCGTTGAACAGGACTTTCTGTAACTCGCCGTCCACCCTCACCCGCACATTCACGCTGTTGAGCGCCTGCACGTTGCCGATGGCACTGATCCACACCGGCAGATCCTGACGGCTGACCTTGCTCATCTGTACCGGGATCGCACCGGCATCAGTTTTTACCGGCGCAGCGTGAGCCTGTTTGATCCATTGAAAACCGCCGACGGCCACCGCCAGCGAAAGAGCCGCGACGCCCAGGAAAACGGTGCGACGACGTGGGTGCAGGACAGTCATGGATGAGTCACCTGAACAGAAGAATTGAGTGCCAGAGCGTCAGCGGAAAAGTCCCCGCCCAAGGCCCGGAACAGGCCGACCGCCGCTTGAAGGTGTTGCAGACGAACCTGCAACAGCGTGTCTTCGGCCTGATATTGCGTGCGTTCGACGATCAGCAGCGTCTGGAAGTCGGTGGAGCCGAGGCGATAGCGAACCTGCGCCAGACGCGCCGCTTCCCGTGCCGAATCCACTGCCGAGGCGTTCAACGCGTAACTCTTGTCGAGCTCGCGGGCGGCGCTGATCTGGGTTTCGACGTCTTGCAGGGCTTCGACGATGGACTCGCGATAACTGGCGGTCAGTTCCTGAACGTGAGCCTGATCGAAATGCAACTGGCCCTTGAGTTGGCCACCGGCAAACACAGGCTGGCCAAGGGTGCCGATGACGCTCCAGATCTGCCCGCCGGCGAGGGTGTCGATCCCGCCCAGCAGATCCAGTGACAGGTTCGGCAGGAACGCGGCACGGGCCACGCCAACGTCGAAGTTGGCGGATTTCAGCCGCGCTTCGGCAGCCTGAATGTCTGGCCGCTGACGCAGCAGGCCGATCGGCAGGCCAGTCGCCGGTTGCGGCACTTGCAATGCACCGAGGCTGTCGCCTTGCAAATGGAAGCCCTCGGGCGGCGCACCCACCAGCACCGCCAGTTGATACAGCGCCTGATCCCGTTGCTGACGCAGAGGTGGCATCGCCGCTTCAAAGGTCTGCATGGCGTTGCGCTGCTGGGCGACTTCGAGGTTGGAAACGGCGCCCTGACTGGCCTGGATTTCCACCAGATCCAGCACCTGGCGGGCATCGTCGGCTATCGACTGGGCCAGACGCAGGCGCTCTTCCAGCGACAGCACCTGAAAGTAACTGTCGGCAATGCTCGCGCTCAGGCTCATGCGCAGGGTCTGGGCATCGAACGCGGTGGCGTTGGCCAGCGCATCGGCGGAATCGGCGGCGGCGCGCTGTTTGCCCCAGAAATCCACTTCATAGGTGGCTTCGGCAAACACGCTGCGTTTCTGCGTGGTGCCGTAGTTGTTCTGGCGCTGATAGTTGCCGCCCAGATTCAGCGCCGGATATTGCCCGGCGCCGGTGACCTGCGCGGAGGCCCGCGCCTCGTCGATACGGCTGATCGCGGCTTTGAGGGTGAAGTTGGAGGCCAGCCCCCGGTCGATCAACTGATCCAGCTCGGCACTGTGAAACTCGCGCCACCATTGCCCGCCCGCAGCGGATTGACCGCCAGAGGCCGCGTTCCACTGCTGGGCCAGCGGCAACTCGGGCTGCCGATATTCGGGCACCATCGAGCAGCCGCCGAGCGTCAATACGCCCAGCAGAATCAGCGTCGCCGATGATTGAAATGCAACGCGCCGTCTGCGCGCCTTGGTCTTTGGAACCGACATGAGCAAGCTGTCTCCCCGCTTGAGCCTTTGTGGAGCGATCCACGAATGCGGCGAAGATAGCGAGGAGTGCCTGCCAGAGCGTTCCCCGGCAGATAAACTTTTGTTTAGCCTTGCTCGGGCGTCGTCTGGAAGCTGTAGCCTGCACCGGGGATGGTCCGGATCAGCGAATAGTCGAAACCGTCATCGAGTTTGCGCCGCAAGCGGTGGATGTGTTTGTCGATGACGTTGTTGTTGGGGTCGAAATCGTAATCCCAGGCACTGTCGAGCAACATGTCGCGGGTGACGATCTGGCCGCTGTGGCGCATGAGTTTTTCCAGCAACAGGGCTTCGCGGTGCTGCAAGGCAATCACCTTGCCCCGGCGTACGGCCGTGCGCGTGGCGCAGTCCAGTTGCAGTTCACCAACCACCAGTTGCCGCGCCGGCCCCGCGACCTGATCGCGCCCGCGCAGCAAGGCTTCGAGCCGCGCCAGCACTTCGGCGAACGCATAGGGCTTGGCCAGATAATCATCACAACCGGCCTGCAAACCTTCGACCTTCTGCTCGGTCGAGGCCTGGGCACTGAGCATCAGGATCGGCACCCGCACCTGCCGGGCGCGCAAGGCCTTGATCAGGCCGATGCCATCGAGGCCGGGCAAGCGTCGGTCGACGATCAATACGTCGTGGATACCCTCCAGCGCCATGTCCAGACCGCTGTTGCCATCGCCGGCGACATCGACCACATGCCCGCTTTCGCTCAAACCGCGCAGCAGGTAAGCGGCGGTCTGGGCATCGTCTTCAACCACGAGAATGCGCAAGGCACCTACTCCATCAAGCCAACCTGAACTTTTATTTATCCGGCGGGAACGTGGCGCAACCGCAGGCTTTGCCACACTATGCCATCTCTGCCTGATGATGTGAGTGGTTCAAAAGCCATGACCCATGTTCTGGTCGTCGAGGACGACTTGCCCACCCGCCGCGAAATCGAAGCGGCGCTGACTGACCACGGTTTCACCGTGAGCAGCGTCGACAATGGCCGTGAAGGCTTGCTCAAAGCCCTCGGCGAGCCATTCGACCTGATTGTGCTCGACCGCATGCTGCCCGGCGGCCTCGACGGTCTGGGCGTGCTTACCGCGTTGCGCGCCGCCAGCGTGAACACCCCGGTGCTGATCCTCAGCGCCCTGAGTGCGCTGGACGAACGGGTACGCGGCTTGCGCGCCGGCGGCGACGACTACCTGACCAAACCTTTCGAATTCATCGAGCTGACCGCCCGCCTGGACGCCTTGAACCGGCGCCGGGCCGAACCGGTGGCCGTGACTCAAGAAACCCGTCTGAAGGTCGGTAACCTGGACGTCGATCTGTTAAGCCGCACCGTACGCCGTGGCGAGCGCACCATCGATCTGGTGCCCCGGGAATACGCGCTGCTCGAACATCTGGTGCGGCATGCCGATCAGGTAGTGACCCGCACCATGCTCTTCGAAGCGGTATGGAATTACAGCTATGACGAACGCACCAACGTGATCGAAGTGCATATGAGCCGCCTGCGCCGCAAGGTCGATGGCGAAGGCGAAGGCGAGCCGCCGATGATCCATACCATTCGTGGAGCCGGGTATGTCCTCCGTTCACCTGAGTGAAATCCCGCGCACCATCAGTTTTCGCACGGCGCTGCTGTTTCTCGGGCTGTTCGGCTGCTCGTTTCTGGCGTTGTTCGGTTACGTCTACTGGCAAACCGCGTTCTACCTGAAGACCGAAGCCGACACCGCCCTGTATCGACAAGTGGAAAACCGCAGCGCCCAGCCGCCAGAACTGCAATTGCAGGAGATCCGCAAACACGCCCTGCAGGATGTCGAAGCGCGCCTGCCCCACAGCCTGTTCGATGCCGACGGCAAATTCATTGCCGGGGTCATCAAGCAACTTCCACCCTTCTCCGCCTACGACAAACCGCAGGAGTTTCGCTGGCTCAAGTCCAACGGGCATCACCGGCCCGTGCGCTTCATCGTGCATAAACTGGCGGACGGTAAAACGTTGCTGGTCGCCCAGGACGTTCACGACATCCGCGAGTTCGACGAGCTGCTGATCAACGCGCTGATTTCCGGTGGCCTGCTGCTGTTGCTGGTCGGGCTGCTCGGCGCCGTGGTGCTGGGTTATTCAGCGCACCGGCGGCTGGACAAGGTCAGTCGCTCGATCAAAGGCATCATCGAAGGTGATTTGAAAGGATTGCCGGTCAAGGGCAACAACGATGACATCGACCGCCTCGCCTCGGTGGTCAACGGCATGCTCGATGAGCTGGAGCGTTTGATGAGTGAAGTCAAAGGCGTATGCGACGACATCGCCCACGACCTGCGCACTCCCCTGACGCGCCTGATCGCCGGCCTGGAACGCACCCAGCGTCGGGGACTGGATGAAGCGCAATACGCCGCCAGCATCGACGCGGCGCTGACCGAGGCCAAAGCCTTGCTGCTGACCTTCAAGGCCCTGCTGCGGATTTCGGAAATCGAAAACAGCGCCCGGCGCAGCCACTTCGCCCCGCTGGACCTGAACCTGATCAGCGCTGATGCCGCCGAACTGTACGAACCGCTGGCCGAAGAACGCGGCATCAGCCTGACCATCGAAAACAGTCAGGCCCCCGCGATCATGGCCGGCGACGCACAACTGCTGTTTGACGCCCTGTGCAACCTGCTCGACAACGCCATCAAGTTCTCGCCCGACTACAGCCAGGTGCGTCTGAGCGTGATTGCCGATCATGAAACCGTGGGTATTCGCGTCACCGACAATGGCCCCGGCATTCCCCCGGCCGAACGCGAAGCAGTGTTGCGTCGGTTGTACCGCGCCGAATCCAGCCGCCATACGCCGGGCAACGGCTTGGGCTTGAGCATGGTGTCGGCGGTCGCGCGCCTGCATGACATGCGGGTGACAGTGAACGATGCGGCGCCGGGATGCCGGATTGATTTGTTGGGCAAGGCAACGCCGGCCAGCCATTGAAAACCGACAGGTTTTAACCCACCGTCCGCAACCACTCCAGCAAATCCATTTCCAGGCTGCCCGGTTTGGGAGGCGCAGGCGACAGCAGGCAATAATGCGAGCCGTCTTCAACGAAGCCTGCCGGTGCGGCCAACACCCCGCTCTCGATATCATCGCGAACCAGATGCCAGGGACCTATGGCCACTCCAAGGCCGGCGACAGCCGCCTGAATGCTGAAATAAAAGTGCTCGAAAGACTGCATCTGCGTCGCAGAAACCGGCTGGCCCGCTGCGGTGGCCCATTCCTGCCAGGCCGTGGGACGGCTGCTCGTTTGCAACAGAGGCGTCGTGGCGCGCAGGCATTTGCCGCTTTCATCGAACCACTCACTGACCTTATCCGGCCGACAGACTGGCCCGACCTTTTCGGCAAACAAGCGCTCGGCGTGGTAACCGGGAGGCCGGGGGAAATCGTCGCGGCGAATGGCCAGGTCGATTCCCTGTTCAAATGAAAACGGACCGCCGCCGGCCACCAGATGAATGTCCGGGCCGCGATGTTGTTTCTGGAAATCACTCCAGCGCGGAATCAACCAGCGCATCAACAGCGTGGGTTCGCAGGACAAGACCAGCCGCCGCGTACGACGCGCCTCAGTGCGGATCTCGCGGACGGCCTGGTTCATCACCCCCAAACCTTCGCTCACCGCTTTCAGCAGTCGCCTGCCCGGCTCCGTCAGGAAAACCCTTCGCTGGCGCCGCTCGAACAGGTCAACGCCCAGATCCTCTTCAAGCAGGCGCACGGCCCGGCTGATGGCGCCGGGTGTCAGATGCAGTTCGTCAGCCGCACGGGCGAAATTCTCGAACCGGCCTGCGGATTCGAAGCAACGCAGCGCCAGCAGAGAAGGCATTCGCCCCTCGGAAAACGGTGAGTCAGATTCACCATTTGCTTCAGAAATCATCGTTAGTTCCAGCGCTCGCTATCTGTAAACATGGCTTTCTATCACCAACCCACTCAAGGTTCCACCATGAACGAATGGATAGTCGTAATCACCATCACGCTGCTGGCATGCATCAGCCCCGGACCGGACTTCGCCCTGGTCTCGCGCAACGGTTTGCTGCTCTCTCGACGCGCAGGCGTTCTCACCGCGATGGGCATTGGTCTGGGCGTGCTGGTACATGTCGGCTACACCCTGCTCGGGCTCGGATTGGTGCTTCAACAATCGCCGTGGTTGTTCAATGCACTGAAACTGGCGGGGGCTGCGTATCTGGTTTATCTGGGCATCAAAATGCTTCGCTCCAGACCTGACGTTCAGCAGCCGGATGCCGCGTCACCTGCCCTGTCGGATCTGGCCGCGTTGCGTTCAGGTTTTCTCACCAATGCGCTGAACCCCAAAACCTCGATTTTCATCGTGAGCCTGTTCATGGGCGTCGTCCGGCCGGACACCGGCCTGCCGGTACAAATGGCCTACGGGGTGTTCATTGCCGGGGCGCATGTGCTGTGGTTCGGCCTGGTGGCGCTGTGTTTCTCGGCCGGGCGGGTACGGGAGAAACTGTTGGCGGCACGGCAGTGGATTGACCGGGCGTTCGGCGGCCTGCTCGTGGGCTTCGGGGTTCTGCTGACGCTGTCTCAGCGATCAGGCTGAACGCATTGCTACACAGCGATACATAACCCCCGTTTCATGACACATCCCCGGTACATGCCGATGCAAAAGTGTGGGCCATCGGAACCTTACTTCCGACTCAACCACTCACACAGGCAGGCCTTCTCATGATCAATCAAATCGACACCGTGCTGTACACCGGCAAGACCCGCACCACCGGCGGACGCGATGGCGCCTCGCGCAGTTCCGACGGCAATCTGGACGTCAAGCTGTCGCCACCGGGTTCCAACGGCAGCGGCACCAACCCGGAACAACTGCTGGCGGCCGGCTGGTCTGCATGCTTCATCGGCGCCATGGGCAAAGCGGCGGCTGCGCTGAAGATCAGACTGCCGGCGGATGTGGCGGTGGAGACCGAAATCGATCTGGGCAAGACCGGTGACGCGTTTTTCCTGCAGGCACGCTTGAGTGTCAGCCTGCCGGGGCTGGAGCCTTCGGTCGCCCAATCGCTGGTGGAAGCCGCGCACCAGACCTGCCCTTACTCCAAGGCCACGCGCGGCAACATCGACGTGACCCTGCGGGTGATCTGAATCCCGATCCTCCCTATACGCCCGAGGCAGTGCCTCGGGCGTTTTGTTTTGCCGGAACAGACGCGTTCGGCTGTCCATGCTGACGGGTGGTCACGAGCCCGATAAAGGAAATCGCCAGCGCCAGGCCAATGGTCGAAGTCACTTCCAGACGATGCTCCGGCGTCACCATCATCACCGCGAGCGCCGCGCAGATGAACGCCATCACCAGATACGTCAGCCACGGAAACAGCCACATGCGGAACGTCAGCTCGACATTCTGCCGAAGCAGCATCCGGCGCATGCGCAACTGAGAAACTGCGATCACCAGGTACACCAGCAGCGCGATGGCACCGGAACTGGCGAGCAGGAATTGAAACAGGCCGGCGGGCATGAAGTAGCTGAGCAGCGTCACTCCGGCACCGATGACGCTGCTGGCAATCACCGCCGCCCTCGGCACGCCTGCGCCGGAAGTCACTTTCAACGCGTGCGGTGCATCGCCGCGCAGCCCCAGTGAAAACAGCATGCGCGAAGCGATATAGATCGACGAGTTCATGCAACTGGCCACGGCGATCAACACCACCACATCGACCATGAATTTGGCGTGGGGAACGTTCATCAACTCCAGTGCGCGCTGATAGGAACCGACGGACGCCAGCAGCGGGTCGTTCCAGGGCACCACGGAAATCACCACGAAAATCGACAGCAGGTAAAACACGCCGATGCGCCAGATCACCGAACGCGTAGCCTTGGCGATGTTCTGTGCTGGATTGTCCGATTCGGCAGCAGCGATGGTCACCGCCTCGGTGCCGATGAAACTGAACATGATGGTGATGAAGGCGCCGACCACCGCCGAAAGGCCATTGGGGGCGAACCCGCCATGTTCTTCCATCAAGCGGCTGAGGCCGCTGGCTTCGCGTTCCGGAATCCAGCCCATCAGCACGGCAAAACCCACGCCGATGAAACCAATGATCGCCACGACCTTGGCCATGGCGAACCAGAATTCGAACTCGCCGTATTTGGAGACACTGAACAGATTGGTGATTACCAGGAGAATGATCGACACCAGCGCAAACAGCCACGCATCGACCTGGGGAAACCACTGATTCAAGACATGCCCGGCGGCCAGCGCCTCGATGGGAATGACCAGCACCCAGAACCACCAGTAGAGCCAGCCGATGGTGAAGCCGGCCCAGCGGCCGATGGCCTGATCGGCATAGGTGGAGAACGATCCGGTGTCCGGTCGGGCCACCGCCATTTCCCCCAGCATGCGCATGACCAGCACCACCAACAGGCCGGAAAACAGATACGCCAGCAACACCGCCGGCCCCGCCGCCGCGATGGCGTGCCCGGAACCGACAAACAACCCCGCGCCGATGATTCCCGCAATTGACAACATGGTCACGTGACGCGGCTTGAACCCCTGCGCCAGTTGACCGCTCGATTCCTTCGAATTCAGGCTGTTCATTGTTTTTGTTGTTCTCTGATGGACGCCTCACCTTACGTGGCTGAAGTTGAACGCAAATAGCTCGAGTGCGGCATGCCGATGCCTGATTTCGACATACCCGGGTGACGGTCAGCGAGAACCGACAAGCGTTTTGCGCATGAAAACCCGGGCAAATCCGTCCTCGATAGCGCGATGGGTTTCCACAAAACCGAGCTTTTCATAGATGGCGACGTTCTCGGTCATCCGCTCGTGGGTGTACAGCCGCACCGCCTCGCAACCGAGACTCAGCGCATGCTTTTCACAGAAGGTCATCAGCACTTTGCCGAGGCCCTTGCCCTTGTGCCGGGGCGACACGGCGACGTTGATCAGCAGCAACTCCTTGCCTTCCTGGCTCATCACCAGCACACCGAGGATTTCATCGTTGTCGGTCAGCACGAACGTGTCGGTTTCGCGCAGCACTTGTTCATAGTCGTCGAGCATCGGCGCGGGTTTGCGGCCGATGCGAGCGATGTAGGGGCTGTAGGCCTCATCGACCAGTGCGGCGATGGGCGCGGCGTCTTCGGGTCGGGCGCGGCGGAGGGTCTGCAAGGGGAGCCTCTTCAGTGATGGTGATTGAGGCGCTCAGCATGCGATGGATGACGATCCTTGAGCAAATCCATCACCTGTCCGTAGCACAATCGAAGCGCCCGAGGATGAACATACGTTCACCAAAAACCTCGCCGGATGCGTCTAGTCTGCGGATTCCAACATAGTGACTACAGGAGTAACCCACCATGTTCTCGCACGAAAGCATCCCGCTGATCATCCTTTTCATCATCCTGCTGCTTGGCGTGCTGACGGCTGTTTTGCATCCGGTGCATGCGTTTTTCAGCTGGCTCAAGCGGCGCAAGCAAAGGGCATCTGCCGGAGTTGTGAAATAAGTGGATGCGCGCTGAAGTTGCTTCAGTTCGAATCGGGCGGCATCAGCCTGCGTTGAATCCGCCGACAACAAAAAAGGCCTGCCACATTGGCAGGCCTTTTCAGTATCCCGGTCGTTACTGCTTGAGGATCAACAACGGCTCGCCCTTCTTGACGATGTAAGTCGCCAGCTCCGAGCCCTTGTCATTCCCAACGTTCTTCGCGATGTGCGCCACACCTTCCGGGATGAACAGCGAATCGCCGGCCTTCAGCGTCACCGGCGCCCGGCCTTCGAGCTGGTATTCGAAGGTTCCGCTGATGACGTAGGCGACTTCAACGCCCGGGTGGGCATGTCGGGGCGAGGTGATGCCCGGTTCGAAATCGACCCGGGCCTGAATCACTTCGCGATCCGCAGCGCCCAGGTCCTGATGGACCAGATCCGTGCGGCTCAGGCCTTGTTGCCAGCTCTTGGCGGGAGCCGCAGGCTGGGTGTCGGCGGCGTGTGCGAGGCCGGTCATTGAAACCAGTACGGCGGCTGCGGTCATCAGAAGTGTGCGGCGCATGGTGTTGCCCTCTTGGAAGTAGTGAAGTGACGCCGCTACTTTGAAGAGGGCATGTACCGGGAATGTGTCCCGATATCGGCGCTTGTTAGCTCACTGTGTACCAGGGCGGGATTGATACACGCTCATACAACTCGCACCACCTGCGACAGCCACTGCCTGAAGGCGACGATCTTTTTCGAGCCGGCGTTTTCATGGGGCGTGACGAAGTAGAAACCCGAGTCGGACTTGAGCCGCAAATCAAACGGCGCCACCAACCGCCCGGCGCGTAAATCGTCCTCGACGTAGGTCGACCGCCCGATGCACACGCCCTGCCCGTCAATCGCCGACTGCACCGCCATCATGGCCAGGTCGAAGGTCAGGCGCGGGCCTTTGGCCGGGAGTGGCGGTTGACTTGCGGCGTTCAGCCAGGCGCTCCAGTCATCGGCGGTCTGCCCGCTGACGTGCAGCAAAGTGTGCCGGGCCAGATCGGCCGGGGTGCGGATCGGGTCCGGCCCGGTGAGCAGGCTCGGACTGCACACCGGGAAAATCTCGTCGGCCATCAGCCAGTCGGCGCGCAGTCCCGGCCAGTTTCCGTTGCCGTAGCGGATCGCCGCATCGATGCCGCCCTTGCGAAAGTCCACCAGCTCGGTGGATGCACTGATGCGCACATCGATCTCGGGAAACGCCTCGCGAAACGACGGCAGGCGCGGCAACAGCCATTTCGACGCCACCGACACCAAAGTGCTGATCGTCAGGACGCTTTGATTGTTCGCCTCCAGCAAACGCTCGGTCGAATGGCGCAGTTCCATAAACGCCGAACGAACACCGGGAAAATAAGCGTTGCCCTCTTCCGTCAGCGCCAATCCGTCCTTCAAGCGCATGAACAGGCGCACGCCGAGTTCATCTTCGAGCCGACGTATCTGATGGCTGATCGAGGTTTGCGTGACGTTCAGCTCTTCGGCGGCGCGGGTGAAACTCAGGTGTCGGGCCGCGCATTCAAAGGCGCGCAACCCGTTGAGCGACGGTAGTCGGGTGAGCATGAGGTCTCTTCAGTCCATGAGATTTTGTCATACGCTAGCACTGCAGATGTCCTTTGCGAAGCGCCGCCACAATGCCGGATTCTGGGCCTTCATTTGAAGGAGAACCCATGAAACTGTACTTCGCCCCCATGACCTGTTCGCTGGCCCCGCACATTGTGCTGCGAGAACTGGCGCTGCCGTTCGAACTGATCCGGGTCAACAACCAGACCAAGCGCACCGCCGACGGCAGGGACTTTCGCGAGATCAATCCGAAGGGTTACGTGGCCGCGCTGATGCTCGATAAAGGCGAGGTGCTGACCGAAGGCCCGGCGATTCTGCAATACCTCGCCGACCTTGCTCCCGACCAGAGACTGGCCCCGGCCAATGGCACCTGGGAGCGCTCGCGCCTGCAGGAGCACCTGAATTTCATCAGTTCGGAAATCCATGGCGGCAGCGCGCCGCTGTTCAGCAGCGAAATCCCGGAATCCACTAAAACGATCTTCAAACACAAACTCTTCAAACGTCTGGATTACCTGAACCGCATCCTTGCGACTCAACCCTTTCTGATGCAGGCGTTCGGCGTGGCGGATGCCTACCTGTTCACGGTGTTGAAGTGGTTGCCGACCTTCAGCATCGCCATCGAAGACTGGCCAGCGCTGGCGAACTACATGACGCGCATCGCCGAACGGCCCGGTGTGAAGGCTGCAATAGCGGAAGAGGAAGCCACGCAACCGGTGTGAAGCGCCCGGTTGCGTGGTCGTTGTCAGGCCTTCGCGGCCTCGTCGATCAGCGCCGCCACTTCGGCAGCGCGGGAGGCCAGCGAGGCGTGGCTGGCGTCGAGGGTGATGACTTTCTTCGCATTGAGCCGTGCCGACATGCGTTTCTGGTTATCCGGGTGAATCATGTGGTCCTGGCTGGAAATCTGATACCACGACGGTTTGTGCTTCCAAGCCGGATCACTGATGACATCGCCGAAAGTGCTGGCCAGCGGCGCTTTCTGGGTGACGGCCATCACCAGCGCTTCATCCGCCGACAGGTCCTGGCAAAAGCTTTCATGGAACTTGTCGGCCTTGAGCCAGAGGAAACCGTCACTGTCCGGGGCGAGATTCGGCGCGGCGGCGGGCAGATGTTCCTGAGTGATGCCGCCGGGGCTTTCGCCCTGATCCGGTGCGAACGCGGCGATGTACACCAGCCCCGTCACATTCGGTTGATTGCCGGCCTGGGTGATCACCGCCCCGCCGTAGGAATGCCCGACCAGCAGCACCGGGCCGTTCACTTGCGCGACCATTTTGCGCGTGCGCTCGGCATCGTCAGCCAGTGATGTCAGCGGCATCTCCACCGCCTGAATCGCGCGGTAGCCCTTGCGCGACAGTTCGACAATGACCTTGCCCCAATGCGCGGCCCCGCCCCAGAACCCGTGTACCAGCACAATCGTCGGTTTTTCACTCATGGCCCTGCTCCTGCTCGTAATGAATTCGGCGCCAAGGAGTATGGAACGCTTCCACAAACCCGGCGGGCCGGCAGACCAAAGGTGCATTTCGGGATGTGACAGTTGTCGGATGCCCCAACGCGCCTATATTGAAGAAGGTTCAAGCCTCCCCCCCACGAGCGCCCCATGGCCACGACTGATCACCTGATCATCTGCGAGCATTGCGACTGCGTGTACGAAAAAGCCACGCTCGCCCGCTACCAGAAATCCCTCTGCGCCCGTTGTGGTGGCGTGCTCCAGCGCCACAACAACCTGAGCGTGGAGCAACGTCTGGCCCTGAGTTTTACCGCCGCGATGCTGTGGCTGTTCGCCAATTTCTACCCGGTGATGAGCATCAGCATGAAGGGCCTGAAAAACAGCGCGACCCTGTGGGATTCGGTGCTGGCCCTGAGTCAGGGGCCGATCACCTTTATGGCCATGGTCGCGGCGATCTCGATCATCATCGCCCCGGCCTTTCAACTGGTTTTGCTCATCTGGGTATTGAGCTTCGCCCTCGCCTCGCGCCGCTCGCCGGCCTTCAAGCTGTGCATGCGCTGGCTGGAAGCGCTGCGGCCGTGGAGCATGCTCGAAGTGTGCCTGCTCGGGGCGATGGTGGCGGTGTTCAAACTGGCGGGCATGCTCGATGTGATCCCCGGCATCGGCCTGTTTGCGCTGGCCGTGCTCAGCCTGTTGCTGATCCGCGTCGCCGGACGCGACATACGTGATTTGTGGGACATCCTGTGAAACGACCACCGACCGCCAGCGAACTCAACCTCTGCCTGTGCCACAGCTGCGGACTGGCCTGCGACATGACTGACGAGCCGCACCAGTGCCCGCGCTGCGACGCGCCGCTGCACCGGCGCAAGACCAACTCCCTGGCCCGCACCTGGGCCTACATGTTCGCCGCCCTGGCGTTTTACGTGCCGGCGAATCTGCTGCCGGTGATGAACACCACCCTGCTCGGCAACGGCGCCGACAGCACCATCATGAGCGGCGTGCTGGAGTTCTGGGAACACGGCGCGTGGGACATCGCGCTGATCATCTTCATCGCCAGTATCGCGGTGCCGGGGATCAAGTTCATTGCGCTGACGCTGCTGCTGGTCACCGTGCAACGGGACAGCCACTGGGCACGCCGGGAACGTTCGAAGCTGTATCGGTTCGTCGAGTTGATCGGCTACTGGTCAATGCTCGATGTGCTGGTGGTCGCACTGGTGGCGGCGCTGGTGAAATTTCAGGCGCTGGGGGATATCGAGCCGCGACCGGGGATTCTGTTTTTCGGGCTGGTGGTGGTGTTCACCATGCTCTCGGCCATGAGCTTCGACCCGCGGCTGATCTGGGACAAGGCGCCGGCCGAAGAAACCGATGAAACAGACGAGCCCCGACACTCGAACGAACAAGTGCCGGGGCATTGAGTGACTCCAATCAGATCTGCGCGGTGCCGCCGTCGACGAACAATTCGATGCCGTTGACGAAACTGCTGTCATCCGAAGCGAGGAACAGCGCAGCCTTGGCAATCTCGCTCGGCTCGCCCAGACGCCCGATCGGCACCACCGACGCCAGTTGATCGAACAGCCCTTGCGCGTGTTCCGCCGGCACCAGCCCTGCCAGACCTGGCGTACGCACCGGGCCGGGGCTGATGGCGTTGACGCGGATGCGCCGAGGTTTCAAGTCCAGCAGCCACGACCGGGCGAAGTTGCGCACGGCGGCTTTGCTCGCGCTGTAGACGCTGAAGTTTTCCGTGCCTTGCACCGAAGTGGTCGATGAAGTCAGCAAAATCGAAGCGCCGTCGCGCAGCAGCGGCAGCGCCTTCTGCACGGTGAACAGCGTGCCCTTCACGTTGGCGTCGAAAATCCGGTCGAAGTGTTCTTCGGTGATCGAACCCAGCGGCAGCATGTCGCCGCCACCGGCATTGGCGAACAGGATGTCGAGGTGCCCGGCCTTCTCGGCGATTTCGCGGTAGATGCGGTCCAGATCGTCCAGTTTTGCCACGTCGCCCTGAATGCCTATGGCGCGAGGGCCGATGGCGGCGACGGCTTTGTCCAGTTCGGCCTGACGACGGCCGGTGATGAATACCGTGGCGCCCTGGGCGACGAACTCCTGCGCCGAAGCCAGGCCGATGCCGGTGGTGCCGCCAGTGATCAGTGCGATTTTGCCTTCAAGTCTGTTGCTCATGATGTGTCTCCAATAACCGTTTCAAGGAAGGTGACGGGTCGTAGGTGAGCCGTTGGAAGCGACTTTAGGCCGATGGATTGAATTGAAAAATCCGCAAAATCGGTTTTGTTTGTGCACGGATATGCACAATACTCAGCCCTGTCTTCGATCCTTGAGTGCAGCCCGATGAATCAGTTACTGGCGATCCGCGTGTTCGCCCGCGTCGTGGAAAGCGGCTCGTTCACCAAAGCCGCCGACTCGTTGAACCAGCCGAAAACCACGGTCAGCAAACTGATCGGGCAACTGGAAAGCCACCTCGGCGTGCGCCTGCTGCAACGCACCACCCGGCGCCTGACCGTCACCGCCGACGGCGCTTCCTACTACCAACTGACCCAGCAACTGCTGCATCAACTGGACGACATCGATCAGGGTTTCAGCCAGGCCCAGGGCTTGCCCCGTGGCCGGATTCGCGTGGACATCGGCGGCTCCACTGCGACCATGCTGGTGATTCCCGAACTGCCAAAATTCTTCGAGCGTTATCCGGACATTCAGGTCGATCTGGGCGTCAGCGACCGCCCGGTGGACTTGATCAGCGAGCGCGTCGACTGCGTGATTCGCGGCGGCCCGCTGACCGAACAGGCTCTGGCTGTGCGCCGCCTCGGCGAAGTGTCCTGGACCACCTGTGCCACGCCCGGCTATTTGCAGCGCCACGGCACGCCGATGCACCCGCTGGAGCTGGCCCGACATCAAATGATCGCCTACCGCTCGGCCTCCACCGGGCGCATCCTGCCGTCGAACTTCCAGCGCAACGGCGAACGCCATCAAATCGAAGGTAAAGGCCTAGTCAGCGTCAACGAAAGCAATGCGCATCTGGCGGCCGGATTGGCGGGACTGGGGATCATTCACACATTCAGCTACACAGTCAGGGCGGCCATCGAACGCGGTGAACTGGTGCCGATCCTCACCGACTGGCGCCCGCCGGCGTACCCATTCCACCTGCTGTATCCGCCGAACCGGCACCTGAGCAACCGCGTGCGGGTGTTCATCGACTGGCTGGTGGAGCGCTTCGCGCAGGTGGACTGAGCCTCGCTGTCGCGCCGATTCGACTAACCTGACGTTGCAGCCGCCGACGTTTTTCCGCAGGCTACGCACCGATCCTGACGCCCATGAAACGGAGATTCCCATGCTCAAACGCACCCTGGCACTGACTGCAGGCCTGGCCCTGTCCTTTTCCACCCTGCTGGCCCAGGCCGCAGACGTGTTGAAAGTCAGCGCGATTCCCGACGAGGCCCCGACCGAACTGCTGCGCAAGTTCGAACCGCTGGGGGCTTATCTGGAGCAGCAATTGGGCATGAAAGTGCAGTTCGTTCCCGTGGCCGACTACCCGGCCGTGGTTGAAGCCCTGGCCACCGACCGCCTCGACATGGCCTGGCTGGGCGGTTTCACCTTCGTCCAGGCACGGCTGAAAACCGATGCCACCACGCCGGTGATCCCGCTGGTGCAGCGCGAGCAGGACGCGCAGTTCACCAGCAAATTCATCACCGCCGACCCGAACGTCAAAAGCCTCACCGACCTCAAGGGCAAGACCTTCGCCTTCGGTTCGGTATCGTCGACTTCCGGCAGCCTGATGCCGCGCTACTTCATGCTCAAGGACGGCATCAAACCGGAAACCTATTTCAGCCGCGTCGGCTACTCCGGTGCCCACGACGCCACCGTCGCCTGGGTGCAGGCCGGCAAGGTCGACGCCGGTGTGCTGAACGCCAGCGTCTGGCAGAAACTGGTGGACGCCGGCAAGGTCGACACCAACAAGGTCAAGGTCTTTGCCACCACCCCGGCGTATTTCGATTACAACTGGACCGTGCGCGGCACCCTCGACCCGGCGCTGGCGGCGAAGATCAAAAAAGCCTTCCTCGCCCTCGACCCGGCCAACCCCGAGCAGAAGAAAATCCTCGATCTGCAGGCGGCCAGCCGCTTCATCGAAACCAGCCCGGACAACTACAAAGGCATCGAGGAAGCCGCCCGCGCCGCCGAACTGCTGAAATGACCCTGAGCCTCAAGCAAGTCTTTCTGCACCACGCCAACGGCGTCGAAGCCCTGCGTGGTGTGGGTTTGCAGATCAACAGCGGCGAGCAGGTGGCGATCATCGGCCCGTCCGGCGCCGGTAAATCGAGCCTGCTCAACCTGCTGGCCACCGCCATACGGCCGAGCAGCGGCGACATCGACGTGCTGGGCCAACGGGCCTGGCACTTGTCCGCCCGCCAACGCCAACACCTGCGCGCAAAAATCGGCCTGGTGCATCAGGCACCGCCCCTGCCGCCCCGGCAACGGGTGGTGACGGCGGTGCTGGCCGGCAAACTCGGGCAATGGAGCCTGGGCAAAAGCCTCGTCAATCTGCTGCATCCACTGGACATCCCCGGCGCCCGCGCGGCGTTGGCGCGGCTGGATCTGGCGGACAAACTCTTCAGTCAGTGCCAGCAACTCTCCGGCGGCCAATTGCAGCGGGTCGGCATCGCTCGCGTGCTGTATCAGGCGCCGGAGGTATTGCTGGCGGACGAACCAGTGTCCGCCATGGACCCGGTCCTCGCCGGGCATACCCTGACGGTGCTGTCGCGCCATGCCCAAGAACACAACGTCACACTGGTGGCGAGCCTGCATGCGGTGGACCTGGCGCTGGCGCACTTCCCGCGCATCATCGGTTTGCGCGAGGGGCAGATCCTGTTCGATTGCCCGTCCGATCAAGTCAGCCACGACATGCTCGACAGCCTGTACGCCAACGAACAACTGCAATCCCCGGCGCCGGCCCTGACGCCGCTGATTGTGCAGATTCCACGATGCTGAGCACCGACACCCGCGACCCCGCAGCCCTGCCACGCCTGTTGCTGACACTGCTGGCGATTGCCCTGCTGTGGCCGGGCATTCAGCTCAGCGAACTCGACCTCGGCGTGTTGCTGCATGCCGACAGCCAGAGCGAAATGGGCCGCTTCGTCTCGACCTTCTGGCCGCCCGCCCATGACCGGGACTTTCTGCAACTGCTGCTCAAGGCCACCCTGCAAACCCTGGCCATCGCCACGGCCGGCATGGCGTTGGCACTGATATTGGCGGTGCCGGCCAGCCTGCTCGCCAGCCGCGCCTTGTCACTGTCCGCTGCATCCCACGGCGGCCGACCGAGCCTGTTGGGCCGACTGCTGCGCTGGCCCGTGCGCGGGTTGCTGATCTTCCTGCGCAGCGTGCCGGAAATCGTCTGGGCGCTGCTGTTCGTGCGCGCCGTCGGCCTCGGCCCGGCGGCGGGCGTGCTGGCGATCGCCATCACCTACAGCGGCATGCTCGGCAAGGTCTACGCGGAAATCTTCGAATCCACCGACCAACGCCCGGCCCACGCCTTGCTCCAGGCCGGCAGCGGACGCCTGGCCAGTTTCGCCTATGGCGTGCTGCCCAACGTCGCGGCGGAACTGCTCTCCTACACCGTCTACCGCTGGGAATGCGCGATCCGCGCCTCGGTGGTGATGGGCTTCGTCGGCGCCGGCGGCCTCGGCCAACAGATCGACCTGTCGATCCGCATGTTCGCCGGCGGCGAAGTCGCCAGCATGCTGCTGACCTTCCTCCTGCTGGTACTCGGCGCCGACCAACTCAGCCGCCTGCTGCGCTGGAGACTGACATGAAGCGCCTGATCAACACGGCGCTGATCCTCGCCATCGCCTTCGCCGTCATCGCCTCGTTCGCCTACCTGGGCCTCGACCTCGAAGAACTCGGCAGCGCCACCAGCCTGAAACAAATGGGCTCGTATGTCGGCCGCTTCCTGAGCCCCGACTTCAGCGCCGGTTACCTCAACGCCATCCTCCACGGCGCCATGGAAACCCTCGCCATGTCCGCCCTCGGCACCCTCCTCGCCGCCCTCCTGGGACTGCTGTTGGCACTCCCCGCCGCTGGGCGCTTTGGCTGGTTTTTTCAGAGCGCCGCCCGCCTGCTGCTCAACGGCCTGCGCGCGATTCCTGAATTGGTATGGGCTGCGTTGATGGTGTTTGCAGCTGGCCTTGGGCCTAACGCCGGCACCTTGGCTCTGGCCCTGCACACCACCGGTGTACTTGGGCGGCTGTTTGCTGAGGCACTGGAAAACACACCGCCGGAACCGGCGGAAGCGATTCGGTTGCAAGGGGGGAATCCGGTTGTGGCGTTCTGTTACGGGACCCTGCCGAACCTGGCGCCGCAGTTGCTGGCGTACTGTTTGTATCGGTGGGAGAACAATATCCGGATGGCGAGTGTGCTGGGATTTGTTGGGGCTGGGGGGCTGGGGCAGATGTTGTATGTGAGCTTGAGTCTGTTTCAGGAGGCGCAGGCGGGGACGGTGATTTTGGCGATGTTGGGGTTGGTGCTTGGGGTGGATTCGTTGAGTGCGTGGAGTCGGGGGCGGTGGGTTAAAGCGTAGGATACGTTGTTGCTGAAGTCGGCCATAACCTGCATCCGCGAAGGTCCGGCTTTGGCCAAAAGCGACCGGCTACCATCAATCCGACATACTCAAAATCTAACGTCGGCAGCAGTTCAATAGCGGACTAAGCGGCAATCGTTGTCGAACCCGATGCGCCCTTCAGCCACTGGCGCACTGAAGGGGCATCTCCCCGCTCAAGAACACCTTATGGATTCGGTTGCTAATACCAATTCATGGCACTCTGCTACTCTTGCTGACCATGGCGCATGTCTAACAAGTTGACATGAGAACACCTTAATCGCATGGAAGACTGTTGTGGATATTCTGGAATATTTGGACTCTGCAAAAGAACGCTTGAGGAGTTGCCAACTGGAGGCAGTCCGCAGTTTCGTCGCGTACGCTGATGAGAACGAATCAGATAGAGCTTTTCTGATCAATCTGCCGACAGGTGCTGGAAAGACTGGGGTTATCTCGCTCATATCGCATCTGTCCAGTGCCTCAAAAATACTTGTGATATGTCACCGAAAAGCTGTTAAAGACCAATTATTTAAAGAAATATCAAAAAAATTCTTTCGAATCACGATTAAAGATGCAGACTTCGAACTAAAAAAGACCTACCGAGATTCTAATTTTGAACAAGGTGAAGGCATTTACATAACTAGCTTTCAAAAATTGACAATGCTTGGCGATGATGACCTTGACCAAGTTCAAAAAGACTTTGACTTGATCATCGTGGATGAGGGGCACTCTGAGCCATCCCCTGTTTGGCGAGAAATAATACGTCAGTCCTCTGCCATGAAAGTAGTAATTACGGCCACGCCATACCGTAACGATTTATTCGAACTAAATGTAAGCACCGAACACTTTTATGTATTTACATTCAAGGATGCTGTAGCTGCTGACGTTATCACAGAGCCCTTCTATGAACAAATTACAGACGAACCTAGCCTGCTCGAAAGAATCAAAAAATATCTTGACACTAATGATCGGTTAAAATGCATTATTAAATGCAAGAACATTGATGACATACAAAAATTTCACGAACTACTGTCTCCGCTATACACAACCGCGAGCGTGCATGAGCGATTGGAAATCGATGATGCGCAGAATAAATTCAAGAGGGTTGGTCCAGCACTGAAGATAGAAAATCTCAGAATTATCATACATCAACACAAGTTAGATGAAGGCATTGACATTCCTGAAGCCAAGTTGCTAGTTTTAACTTACGAATTAGGGAGTGGTCGTGAGCTAGTACAGGCCGTCGGTCGTATAGTTCGAAACTACGAAGAAGCGCAACCACTTGTATTGGACCTCAGTCGCGGCGCAAATGAGGGAATGTGGGAAGGCTATCTAAAATTTGACTATTATCTTGCCAGCGGAGGAGCCTCAGAGTTTGTAAGCTCACTAAGCACGACTTACTTGATTGAGTCCTTCCTCGAAAGCTTCCCTAAATACAGCTATTTTGATGGGAAATTCAAAGAGCGGGTCGACTTAAATTACCTGAGCCCGGAGGATGACCTCAAAATCCCTAATGCGTCGGTATGCTTTGTACAAAAGGAAGAGGATTTCTCTCTGCCATTATTAATGGATAGGTTGTATTGGGAACTACATGGCGCAGGAGCTCTGGTAAAGAGCTATGAAGGTGTACTCGACCTAAAAGTAATGATTTACGTAGAATTCAACAGTTCGAAATTTTTCTCAAACAAACTTTTTTTTGAGCCAAAACTTCATGTGATAATCGTGAAGGAAATTGATTCCGGCGTAGCGATTTTTGATAGCGGAGGCGGACGCTATTACAATCAAGAAAAATATCGCCTCCGCAATGCCATTCATATTGACAAGCTTACGGCATTAGCAGCTAAAACAAAGATTCGTCAGATAAAAGAAACTCATGCCCGAGCTATTGGACAGGCCGTCCGTCGTCCAGAAACTGTGGCATTAAAAGGACAAGACCTTGACGGTAGCCGCAGTAGTCAGAGCAACTCTCGATACGCTCTGACAATGGTAAAAGTCGACAATATTGGACTGGATGGAAAGAAAGATAGTAGTTTCTATATTGGCGCGAGGTCCGGGAGGATCGTAGATCAGAAAGAGTCCAATTTCACACTGTACGATATTTCGCAGTGGATCGACGCGATCAGTGAGTGTATCGAGGCAGGCGGAAATGCTGGACGACTTATTAAATCTTATGCTCAACCGATAGCTGATAAACCCGATGCAAATATTCTTTCGGTACTACTGGACTTTACTGAACTAGATGGGCCCACATTGATCGGGCAAGGCGAAATTCACGCTGATTTTCTCTACATAGACTACGATGAAGGAATAATTTTTGATGCGCACGGCGAAACAATAGCATTAGCCCTTGTGTTTCGGGATGACACCTCCTGCTTTGAGGTAAAACTTTGCGGCATATCCAACAAAAAAGAAGATCAGCAGTGGATAGTTGAGTATTTAAATCGCGGAGATCGACTAAAAATATTGTATGAAGATGGCACGACTTATTTAGGTGGAGCGTTCTATAAGCTGGCACTTCCTTATGAGATGGGAATTGCCGCTCAAGATAGCTTTTCAGGAAACTCATTATTTCCTCTTGTTGAAATGCTAAATAGCAACCTCAAAGAAAAAGGCCACGTTAACGATCATAAATATTACCGCACCACTAAAGATAGTTTTGACCCTGATTCAATTTTTCATCTTATTGACAAATTAAAAGGCTACGGAGACCCAGCGACCCCACTCGGAGAACTAGGGCCTTTCGCTCAGTACATTCCTGGTTGTGATCTCGTGCTTTGCACTGACATGGGGGTTGAACCGGGTGATTTCATTTTGTCTTCACCAGAGAAACTTTGTTTTGTACATGTCAAATGCGGGGATGCTCGGAGGCCAAAATCCTCAGCGGGCGCAATAGCCGAGGTCGGCAGCCAAGCTATAAAAAACATCCATATGCTTGTTTCAAGCAATAAAAAAATCAAGCCAGGAAATTTTTCAACGTGGCACCAAGCTTGGCCATCTAATACTGCGGAATATCCACTGGACACGAGATTCAGATTGGCCAACGGAAAAATTAACCACACTCCTCCAACAGACGACTCTCTCTCCAAAAATGTATGGGAACTTATCTGCAAGCGCAGAACATCAATGCGATGTAAAAAAGAGATTTGGATCTTGGCTGGCAACTCTTTTTCCGCTAAACACTACATTAAAAGTATGGAAAATCCACTCACCTGTCAGCCTGCAAGCATTCAGGCGTATCAGCTTATAGAGGATTGGTTGAGCACTGCAGATGAACTGGATGTAGATTTGAAAATTTTCACTGCTCCTTAAAGAAAGAGTATGGGACAGATGTATTTTCCCGAAAAAAAATCTGTCCCTTTTTTAGACGCATGATCATCAATCTAAAAGGTTCGTAAATTCGCCAATTGCGACAGTGTTACAGCGAATGACTCCGCCAACCCCCCAGATCGAAAGCAGTTCTGCAACGATTGATGAATCCTGTAAGCGTTTGAATTTAATTGAATCGAGTACGTTCTGTTGGTTGAAGTCCTTCAGCGACGAGTCCTGGAGACCGTCGAATATCAGTTCGATCAGTAAGCTTTTGCGGAAACAGTATTCAAAGACCGCTGTACCCGCCCTCACCACTTCATGTTCACGATAGTAAATGCGGAGCTTTGCGACGGTGCCTGAGTTGGCATGGTGAAGTGGCCGTGACACCGAAAATGAAATGACTTCCGCATCGTGAAACGATGGCCAGAAACCAATGTTGCCAATCATACGCCCTGCTCCCTGTATCAGCTCTTCTGCGGCATCCATGGCTTGCCTCTCAAATGAAATCGTTGACGGATTTTAGAATAGATATGAGAAACAAATCAGTCCCCTTTTTTCTGTCCCCTTTTTTCTGCGAATTTTTTCTCACTCCTTAACTGTCGAGTTTGTATTTCTCGACTACCCTTAGAAAAGTAAATAGGGAGGAAAGGCTAGTGATACATCAGATAGATATAGAACGCTTTGGAAGCTTTAGCGATTTAGATTGGAAAAAATCCGTCCGGGATAGCGGAAGAAACGTTCAGGACTTAAAACGCCTGAATATTTTATACGGACGTAATTATTCCGGAAAAACCACACTCTCGCGTTTGTTTCGCGCTTTAGAATTACGTAAAACGCCCTCTAGCTACACTGACGTATCCTTCACCATTCGCGGTGACAATGGAAATGTCGCACCCTCATCATTGCTTACTCACAACTATGACGTGAGAGTCTACAATCGCGACTTTGTAACTGATAATCTGAGCTTTCTTGTCAACCAAATTGGAGGAGAAATAAAAACCTTCGCCATTGTCGGAGAAAAAAACAAAGAAATTGATGACGCGATAGAAGCCATAGAAACAAAACTCGGCAGTACTGAAGGAAAATCCGGCCTCCGTTTCGAACTAGAAGCTAAAAAACTAGAAAGGGATCGTATCAAAGGCAACCACAAGGCCGTCTCCGATTCATTGGAGGAAAAGCTAAGGTCACACGCAAACAATAAAATCAAAAAAAATCGCGAATACGGACTTTCAACCTACAATATCGACAGCATCAAAAGGGATATTAACACTGTAAAAAAACCAGATTTCTCCCCACTTACGACCGAGGAGCAAACCACAAAACTAAATCTACTAAAACAAGAAGCTCTACCCGACATAAACGAAACATTAAGCATCAAATTAAACCTAAACTCTCTACGCGAAACATCCGAACAACTTCTATCAAAAAAAATCACCCCAACAAAGCCAATTCAAGAGTTACTTAACGACAGCATTCTACAAAACTGGGTCAAACAAGGTATTAATCTTCATCGTCAAAAACGAGAAGATTGTGCCTTTTGCCGACAGAATTTGCCCCACGAACTTTGGCAAACGCTGGATTCCCACTTCAGCAAAGAGTCTGGCGATCTTGAGACTGCTCTTGATTCTGCAATCCTTACTGTGAATAGCGAGATCAATTTAGTTGCCAACCTCAATAAATTTACAAGCGACCAGTTTTATACAGATGAGCGTCCGGCATTCCACACAAATAGCAAGGCTCTTTCTGATGCGTTAACAATCTACAGAAAGGATGTCGACGCACTGAAACAGGCTTTGGAGAGCCGCAAAAATAATCTTTTCCAAACCGTCGCCTTAGCGCCTCCTAGTTACAACGAAGAAGACGTGCAAGGTTACGTCAACGCAATAAATACTTTAATTTCGCAAAATAACACTAAAACCAAAACACTTGAGAAAGACAAAGCTTCTGCTAGGGAGGCGCTTCGACTAACCGATGTTCACACATTATTCCAATCAATTAAATATGAGTCTGAGCTTGCAAGAATCGAAAATCTGAAAACCAGCCTTGATACAGCAAGTACAATTTATGAAAGTGCGGAGAGTGAAATTCGTGAGGCCGTAGCAAAAATCTCAAGCTTACGAGCCACGCAGAAAGATGAGCGCAAAGGCGCCGAACAAGTAAACTCCTTGCTCAATCACTTTTTTGGACATGATGGAATCAAGCTTGAGGCTAAAGATGGATCAGATCAGAAAACCGTAAAATTCGAAATAACCAGAAACGGAACCTCCGCGTACAACCTAAGCGAGGGAGAATGCAGCTTAATTGCATTTTGCTATTTCATAGCAAAATTAGACGAGGCTGAAAACAAAGGAAAAGAGTTAATAATCTATATAGACGACCCAATTTCAAGCCTGGACAATAACCACATTTTCTTCATGTTCAGTCTAATCGAAAGCTTAATTACGAAACCTCTTAAAAACGATGACGGATCAAACAAATATCGCTACAACCAACTTTTCATCTCTACACACAACTTAGATTTTTTAAAATACCTCAAGCGCCTTTCAATTCCAAAGAAAAAGATTCCCACAGGAGATGGCAAAACAAAGAGCGTTGAAGATAGCGAGAGCTTTCTAATTGAGCGCAATGGCTCAGCCAGCAACATTTTATTGATGCCAGCCTACTTAAGAGATTACATCACTGAATTTCACTACCTCTTCCATCAGATCTACAAGTGCAAAAACCAAGATGCCGCAAACTTAAATCATGAACCTTTTTTCGGCTTCGGCAACAACCTGAGAAAATTTCTTGAAGCATTTCTGTGCTTCAAATACCCCTATCACGACGACAAAAACGATGCCTTTGAGCGGATTAGAAAATTCTTTGGAGAGGAGGAAGACACGGCGGTAGCGCTTATAAATCGTTTAAACAATGAGTTCTCGCACCTTGAAGCCATACCCGACAGAGGATTCAAGCCAGTGGAAATTCCTGAAATAGCCAGAGTGGCAAACTATGTCCTAGACAAGATATACAATTCTGACTCCGCCCAATACAACGCCCTTCTAAAAAGCATTGGGGAGCCCGAACGAACCTCTTGAGCAACCAAAAGGAGCGGACTTATTTACTGATAATAAGTCCGCCCCATTCTTTGTTATGGAGTCAAAATGGTCGAATTTATGCTACCCCCCTTTTTTCACCCCAAAAAAACCAGAGTACTCTTTCAAAAATCCACTATCTCACCTTGTCTCCATTCAATGAAAGGCGAACAAAAGGTGTTTTGGTTTTGAGACATCTTCTGACTGAGCCACAGCTAACCAACATCAGAGCTGCCCTCTCCTGGCCTTTCAACGATTTACCCGTCGAATACGATTATGTGGCTGCGGAAGTCAGAGGCATCGATTCTGACGTGCTCTACGAAATCCTTTATTCGGAGGTCGCGCCGGTGTGCTTCACCAACCTTCTGGCCGCTGTGCCCTCGGTATGGACTGGCTTCGATCCAGACTCACTCAGAATCATGATCGAGCAAAGGCTGGCAGCCAGGGAGAGCAGCTGGTTTCGCAGGCAATTGGATAAGGCGTTGGTTCGCTGGCTGCAATACAACTACGGCTACATCTGGAAGGAGATTTCTTCCAGGCTTTGAGCGATTAAACAGGCCGCGTTTAAAGCAACCTGCCGTAACTTCCCCAAGGCTACAACGCCTTGCGTCATTGCCTACGACTACGCCAGAATCCGCCGGCTTGTGCGTCTACGACGCGGGTCTTATCGTTTCCCGGTCACTGAAAAACAGTGATGGGGTTTGGTAGCCCCGGATATCGTAGGTTGCATAAGCATCATGATGTGCAGTGTCTGTAAGACTCCGCGTTATGGTGGTCATGCACAGGGCGTCTTCGGGCGCGCCGGTTTCCTATGTCCCGGTCTACCAACCTGAGCATGGCCGCCACCCTTCGTTTGGTAGCGAACGTGACGGCTCCCATTGATGACGTAGGAGCTACACCATGATCAAACCAACACCCAACCCACCCGAAACCGACCCAACCTCCCCTTACGAATTTCCCGATTCGAAGAAATTCCACGACGCCGCCGAGCGTGCTCTGGATCATTACCTCTCCCCGTCTTCCCGGGTGATGTCGTGCTGCATCGATCCCGAGCCGATGTTCCGGGCCAATCCCAAGTACAACACTGAATCCCTGTTGGCCAACGCCAGCGAGTCCCTGGGTTCGGCCACCGAGATGTTGAATAACTTTGCGTCCACGCTCGAACCCTCGCATCGCAAGACGGCGTTGGGGATTGCGCAGGTGGTGATGGTCGCCGGGTTGGCGGTGAATCAGGCGCTGGATCACGTCGAAGTGGCGTAAGCGGTCGGTGGCTGTAGAAGCAGTCGATGGTTGCTTCTACAGCCATTCACTCAAACCAGTACGGCAAAAACTTCGGCGCGGGCTCGATCAATAGGTCACCGGATTGAAGAAAAACATATCCGGAATCAAAAACGTCCCGAGCCCGAACGACAGAACGAAGCGATCTCCGTCCTGACTCGTCCCTAGGCGTTACACCTGATCAACGTTGCGCGCAGCGACGGCAACGGTGGTCGGTGAATCGGAAAGTTTGATGAAGCGGCGAGTGGCGCCATCCAGCGCATCGATGCAGCCCGCCTCGATGTCGTAGACCCAGCCATGCAGGTTCAAACGCCCCTGCTCGAGCGCCAGTGCCACCGATGGGTGAGTGCGCAGGTTCGCCAGTTGTGCGATCACGTTTTCACGCACGAGGCCGTCGAGCTTGTCACGCGGCGTATCGAATTCATGCGCGGCATTGATCGCTTTCGCGGCGTCCGAGTGGCGAAGCCAGTTGGCAACGGCCGGAAGATGATCCAGGCACGTGCAGCGTGAAATCGCGCCCATGGCCCCGCAATCCGAGTGGCCGCAGATCACGATGTCCTTTACGCCGAGCACGGCAACCGCGTATTCGACGGTGGCCGAAACGCCACCCGGTTCAGGGCCGTACGACGGCACGATGTTGCCGGCGTTGCGGATCACGAACAGCTCGCCCGGTTCGCGCTGTGTGAGGAGTTCAGGTACTACACGGCTGTCCGAGCAGGTGACGAACAATGCCTTGGGGTTTTGTTCTGTCGCGAGCTGCTTGAATAGCTCGACACGTTGCGGATAGACCTCGCGCTGGAAACGCAGAAAGCCATCAATAATGTCACGCATGGAATCCTCCAAATCAAAATGCCGGATACCGACACGAGCACTCGACATGCCCTCGCGCCGCAATGGTGGTCATTATTGCAGACCTCGCGCGCATTGGATGTACTCAATCAACGGTGGACGATGCCTGGCCGGGGTTCCGGGGGAATTTCAACTGGTCGGGTGCAGGCCTTTTCCTGCACAATCCCACGCATTGAAATTCGCTCCGAGACCCACTGATGTCCCTGACTCCCCAAGACGAACGACTCATCAAGGCACTGGCCCTGGCCATCGTTGATCGTCCACGCGCGACGCTCAAGGAACTGGCTGAAGCCGCCGGCGTCAGCAAGGCGACGCTGCACCGTTTCTGCGGCACCCGTGACAATCTGGTGCAGATCATGGAAAGCCACGGTGAGACCGTTCTGAACCAGATCACCACCACGACCGACCTGTTGAATGGCGATCCGGTGCAAGCCCTGCGCGGTCTGGTGAATGAGCATCTGGCACATCGTGAAATGCTGGTGTTCCTGCTCTTTCAGTATCGCCCCGACACGTTCACCGACACCGATGAAGGCAAGCGCTGGCAGTTTTACCTCGATGCCCTCGATGCCTTCTTTCTGCGTGGCCAGCAATTGGGCGCGTTCCGTATCGACATCACGGCGGCGGTCTTTACCGAGCTGTTCCTGACCATGATCTTCGCCATGGTCGATGCCGAGCGCCGTGGGCGTGCCGCCAGTGCCAACTCGGCCAACGTCGTGGAACAGATGTTCCTGCATGGCGCTGCCAACCCTACCCGTCCTCAATAGCATTTCACCCGCAAAAAAGCCCCGCGACCTTTCGATCCACGGGGCTAACGGGTTGGATGCGCCAACCCGAAGGAGCTCCTTTCAGGACTTGTCCGGCGACCAGCCTCCGCCCAGCGAGCGGAACAGATCGACCAGGGCTATCTGCCGCTGGGTGCTGACCTCGATGAATGCCGTTTCGTTGACGAAACTGGTGCGCTGGGCATCGAGGTAACGGAGGTGATTGTCGACGCCACCTTCATAACGCGCCTTGGCCAGTTTCAGGGTTTCGCTGCTGGTGTTGGCCAATGCGCGTCGGGCTGCTTCTTCCCGGCGCAGGGTGTCGGTGGCGGCCAATGCATCGGCGACCTCGCGAAACGCCGTCTGAATCGTGCCCTCATACGCTGCCACCGCCGAGTCCTTGCGCGCTTCTGCCAGGCTCAGGCCGGCACTGTTGCGCCCGGCATCGAACAACGGCAATGACAGGTTCGGCACAAAACTCCATGACCGCGAGCCTCCGTCGAACAAACCGGACATCTGCGCGCTGGACGTGCCGAAACTGCCGGTCAGGCTGATACGCGGAAAGAACGCCGCCCGAGCAGCGCCGATGTCGGCATTGCGCGCCTGTAGTCGATGCTCGGCGGCGAGGATGTCCGGTCGGCGCTCGATCAACGTGGAGGTGGTGTCAGGCGCAATGTCCTGAACCAGCATCGGCTCCGTCGACAGCCGTTCAGGAATCGCCTTCGCCGCATCCTTGGTGCCGAGCAACAACACCAGCGCGTTGAAGGCCTGCTGTTTCTGCCGCAGATTGCTTTCCTGTTCGGCGCGGGATTGCTCTACCAGCCCCAACGCTTCCTGATAGTCCAGCGCTGTGGTCGTGCCGTTCGAGCGGCGCTGGCTGATCAGCGCGAACGAGTACTCGCGGCTGATCAGCGTTTGCTGAGTCAGCTCCAGACGACGCTGGGCGCCATCGTGAATCAGATAAGCCTGGCTGACTTCGGCGATCAGGGCGATCTGCGCGGCGCGGGCCGCTTCTTCGGTCGCCAGATACTCTTGCAACGCAGAGTCAGTGAGGCTCTTCACCCGGCCGAACAGATCCAGCTCGTATTCAGGCAGCGACACGCCGACCTGATAACTGCTGGCAACTCCCGCCTGGCCATTGCTGGCCAGATCCGCCGGCAAGCGCTGACGATTGCCGGATGCAGCGGCATTCAAGCCCGGCACCCGGTCGGCCCGCTGGATGCGGTATTGCGCCCGGGCCTGTTCGATGTCCAGAAGCGTCTGGCGCAGCGAGCGGTTGTTGTCCAGGGCGATCACCACCAAACGGCGCAGCTCGGGATCGACAATAAACGTCTGCCACGCCAGTTGATTGATCGGACTGCCCTGCTTCGTCGTCTCTTCCGCCCAGTGCTCCGCAACCGGCGCGACAGGACGCTCATAAGTCGGTGCCAGCGAGCAACCGCCCAGCAGCAGGGCGATCACCAGCGTAGAGAATGCTGAAATACGCATGGAATCACTCCTGAGCCAAAGCGGGTTGTTCGACAGGCGCGGGTTTGCTGCGCAACCGCGACAGCACCCAGACAAAACAGATCGGTACGAACAGCACACCCAGCAACGTCGCGCTGAGCATCCCGCCGATCACACCCGTACCGATTGCACGCTGACTCGCCGCCCCTGCCCCGGTGGCCAATGCCAACGGCACTACACCGAGAATGAAGGCCATGGAAGTCATGACGATCGGACGGAAACGCAGGCGCGCGGCCTCGATGGCTGCATCGCGCAGGCTGTATCCCTTCTCCCACAGTTCCTTGGCGAACTCGACGATAAGGATCGCGTTCTTCGCCGCCAGACCGATGATGGTGATCAGACCGACCTTGAAGTACACGTCGTTGGGCATGCCGGCGACCATCACTGCGAGTACTGCACCAATGGCGCCGATTGGCACAATCAGCATCACCGTCAACGGGATAGCCCAGCTTTCATACAGTGCAACCAGCAACAGGAACACCACCAGGATCGCCAGCGCGAACAATTGCGTCGCCTGACCGCT
The DNA here is from genome assembly GCF_003352185.1 of Pseudomonas kribbensis. GTDB lineage: Bacteria > Pseudomonadota > Gammaproteobacteria > Pseudomonadales > Pseudomonadaceae > Aquipseudomonas > Aquipseudomonas kribbensis. The sequence goes on along the minus strand of NZ_CP029608.1, from coordinate 3,131,736 downwards.
GGAGACCTTTTCCTGATACGACAGCCCCGTCCACTCGTAGCTGAACCCTGCCGGCAATTGCGCGGCGATTCGCTCCATTTCCGCCATGGCTTCACCGGTGCTGTAGCCCGGCCCGGCGTCACCGACAATGCGGATCGACGGATAACCGTTGTAGCGCACCAACTGCACCGGGCCTTCCTCCCAGTGCGTGGTGACGAAAGCGCTCAGCGGCACCAGATTGCCGGCGCTGTTGTGCACGTACAGTTTGAGCACGCTTTCCGGGGTCATCCGGTCGCCCTGCTCGGCCTGCACCACCACACGTTGCTGACGACCGGAGTTGGTGAAGTCGTTGATCACTTCGGAACCGAACGCGGCGGACAACGCACTGCTGATGGACTCGAAACTCACGCCCAGGGTGCGGGCCTTGTCACGGTCGATCACTACGCGCAATTGCGGCGATTCAGCCAGGCCTTCCATCATGGCGTAGAGGATTTTCGGGTTGCCGTTGGCTTGACCGAGCACCTGGTCACGGGCGGCGAGCAAGGCTTCGCGGCCGAGGCCGCCGCGATCCTGCAGGCGCAACGCAAAACCGCCGGAGTTGCCCAAACCGTCAATCGGTGGCGGTGGTACCGCCATCACGGCGCCGTCGTTGGTCACGGCAAATTGTTCGTTCAGCGCCATGACCTCGGCCATCGCCGATTGATCTTCGCCACGCAGCGACCAGTCCTTGAACACCGGGAATGCCAGCGCCGCGTTGTCGCCCATCCCGGAGAAGCTGAAACCCGAGACCAGGAACATCGACTGCACGGCATCACGGGAGGCGAGATAGCGCTCAAGCTGTTCACCGGTCGCTTCGGTACGGGTACGGGTCGCGCCCGGTGGCAACTGGACATCGACGATCATGTAGCCCTGGTCTTCCACCGGCACGAACGACTCCGGCAAGCGCAGGTAGAAGTAACCGAGCATCGCGATAATGCCCAAGTACACCAGCATCATCCGCCCGGCACGTGCGACCAGTCCGTTGTTGAGAATCGAGTAACGCTCGGTGAGCCGCGCAAAACCACGGTTGAAGGCGCCAAAGAAACCGCGCTTTTCATGGTGCCCTTGAGGAATCGGCTTGAGCAGCGTAGCGCACAGGGCCGGAGTGAACGTCAGCGCCAGGAAGCCCGAGAACAGAATCGACACCGCCAGCGATACCGAGAACTGCTGGTAGATCACACCCACCGAACCGGACATGAACGCCAGCGGCATGAACACCGCCGACAGCACCAGGGTGATGCCGATGATCGCACCCGATACCTGCCCCATGGCCTTGATCGTCGCGTCGACCGGCGACAACCCTTCTTCGGCCATGATCCGCTCGACGTTCTCCACTACCACGATGGCGTCGTCCACCAGAATGCCGATGGCGAGCACCATGCCGAACATGGTCATCATGTTCACCGAGAAGCCCAGCAGGTACATCATCACCAGCGTGCCGAGCAGACACACCGGCACCACAATCGACGGAATCAGCGTGTAGCGGATGTTCTGCAGGAACAGGAACATCACCAGGAATACCAGCACCATTGCCTCGATCAGGGTGTGAATCACCTTCTCGATGGCAACGTCGACGAAACGCGAAGTGTCGTAGGGAACGGAGTATTCCACGTCGTCCGGGAAGTATGCCGACAGCTCGGCCAGGCGTTCCTTGACGGCCGTTGCGGTCTGGATTGCGTTGGCGCCGGGGGACAACTGGATCGCGGCGGCCACGGCCGGTTTGCCGTTCAGGCGCGAGTTGAAGTTGTAGCTTTCCTGGCCGATTTCCACGCGGGCCACGTCGCCCAGTTTGACCGTCGAGCCGTCTTCGTTGGCTCGCAGGACGATGCGGGCAAATTCTTGCGGATTATCCAGCGTGCCTTTCACCGCCAGTGTCGCGGTCAGTTCCTGCTGGCTGCTGCTCGGCGTGCTGCCGAAGCTGCCGGCCGGCACCTGCACGTTTTGCCCGCGAATCGCGGTGCTCACGTCGTCGATGGACAGCCCGTAACCCACCAGTTTCTGCGGGTCGAGCCAGATGCGCATCGCAGCTTCGGATGAGAAAAATTGCAGCTTGCCGACGCCCGGCACCCGGCGCAGTTCGTTGTTGATGTTGCGCGCGGCGTAGTCGCCCAGTGCGGTCGTGTCGGTGTGCTGGGTGCCTTCCTTATAGTTGAGCGCATAGATCAGCAGGAAACCGGCGCTGGCCTGCTCCACTTCCAGGCCTTGGGTCAGCACGGCTTGCGGCATGCGCGACTCAGCCTTTTTCAGGCGGTTTTGCACGTCGACCTGAGCGAGCTGCGGATCAGTGCCCGGCTGGAACGTCACCGCAATTTCGGCGATGCCGTTGGAGTTGTTGGTCGACTCGAAATACAGCAGGTTCTTGGCACCGTTGAGCGACTCTTCGATCACGCTGGTGACCGAGTCCACCAGCACTTTTGCCGAGGCACCGGGATAGGTCGCCGTGACCTTGATCTGCGGCGGCGCAACGTCGGGATACTGCGCCACCGGCAGCATCGGAATGACCAGCAGGCCGGCCAGAGAGATGAACAGCGCCACCACCCAGGCAAAGTTCGGGCGCTTGATGAAAAACTTGGACATCGGAAAATCCTCGCGGCGACGGCGCCCTTATTGTTTCGACTCGGACGACTGAGCCACGGCCTGGGACTGACCCGGTACGACCTTGGCCCCCGGTTGCAGTCCGGCAAGGCCACCGACGATCACTTGATCGCCCGCCTTCAAGCCTTCACTGATCTGCCAGCGCGAACCCTGCATGGCGCCGGTCACCACACTGCGCGCTTCGACCCGCTCGTCTGCGCCGACCACCATCACCTGGGCAGTGCCATCGCTGCCCCGTTGCACCGAGCGTTGCGGCACGAGAATGGCCTGGCTGTCGGTGCCCTGTGGCGTACGCACGCGGACATACATGCCCGGCAGCAGCACGCCGTCGGTATTGGCGAACTTGCCGCGCAACGAGACCTGCCCGGTGCCGCGATCCACCGCAACATCGGTAAACATCAGCGCGCCCTGACGCTCGTAGTGGGTGCCATCGACGCGAATCGACAGTGCCTTGTTGTCGGCGGCGGAGAGTTTTCCGTCCTTGAGCGATTCGCGCAGGCGCAGCGCGTCGGCAGCCGATTGAGTGAAGTCGACATAGACCGGATCCAGTTGCTGAATCCGCGCCATCAACGTCGCATCCCCCTGCCCGACCAAGGCGCCTTCAGTGACCAGCGCACGGCCGACGCGGCCGGAAATCGGTGCCGTCACCGAGGCATAACCGAGGTTCAGCCGGGCACTTTGCAGATCGGCCTGGGCCGAACGGGTGGCCGCCTGAGCACTGCGCAGATCCGCCATGGCGCTGTCGAAATCCTGCTGGCTGACCGCTTCGATCTTCACCAGCGGTTCATAACGTTTGACCCGAGCCTGAGCCTCAAGCGCAACGGACTGAGCGCGAGCCAGTTCACCTTCAGCCCGCGACAATGCGGCTTTGAGCGGTGCCGGATCGATCTGGAACAACAGGTCCCCGGCTTTCACATCCGCGCCCTCTTCAAAACGCTTCTGCATCACGATGCCCGGCACCCGAGCACGCACTTCCGCGACGCGCATCGGTTCCACCCTGCCCGGCAGCTCTGATGTCAGCGCCAAAGGCTCGGTCTTCACCGCCACCACTTCTACCGGGCGCACCACTTCCGCCACCGCCGCCTGTTCACTTGCCGGCCCACACCCGGCCAACGCAATGGCGACTGCCAGCGAACCCGCCATTCCTACCGCACGCAAATTGCCCATAACTCACCCAAGGCTTGATCGAATTTGGCGCGAATGCTACGTTTCAAATCCTAATGAGTCAATAATGTCTCATGTGAGTATTTTGTGAATCTTATATGAACACCGCTCAAGGCCTCTGATGAACTCGATTTCCCATGATGAACAGCTGCTCAAGTCGCTGACCCTGGCCGTGGCCAACCGGCCGCGGGCGACAATGAAGGAACTGGCGCAGCAGGCAGGCGTGAGCAAGGCCACCCTGCACCGCTACTGCGGGACACGGGAAAACCTGACAGCCAAACTGGAAGAGCACGCCGAGGGCACGCTGAAGCTGATCATCGACAACGCCGGCCTGCAGCACCTGGAACCGCTGGAGGCGCTGCGCCGATTGATCCGGGAACACCTCGCCCACCGCGAGCTGCTGGCCTTTCTGATGGCGCAATACCGCCCCGACTTCCTCGATCCGGAACAGGGAGGCAGGCGCTGGTTGTTTTATCTGGAGGCGCTGGACGGGTTCTTTTTGAGAGGCCAGCAGGCAGGACTGTTTCGCATCGATATCACCGCGGCGATCTTCACCGAGTTGTTCATATCGCTGGTCTACGGGCTGGTGGATGCCGAACTACGCGGACGTGCGGCCCATGCGGATTCGGCACGGACGCTTGAGCGGATGTTTTTGAATGGGGTGCTGGCTGCTCGGCGTCTTTCTTGATCAGCCAAACAATTTACGGATCTCGGAAACCACCTGCATCGTTGCGTCTTCGATCGTGCCTTCATTACGGCACAAGACCCAGCCATGATCGGCAGCCGCTTGCTCGAACATCTCCGTACACGCGACATGCTCCGCGTGCTTCTGAATCACCGTACCACCCAGCCCTCTGGACCGAGCCTTGGCCCTGGCCCATGAAATATCCGGCGCGGTGACGACGCCGACATGCAGGTCAGGCACCCGCACGTTTCGCTCGATGTTCAACCGGAGAATCTCTGCAAACGGGACGGTATGGCGAAACGCGGCGTCCGACGGATACCAGCGATCAATCAGGATAATGCTGCCCGGCGGCTGTTCAGTCAGCACGTGCCGGGAAATCCAGCTCCGGCTATCTGCAAAGCGCTGACACACCGCCCACTCCAGATCCCGGGAGTGATTTCTGGCGAGTTCGTTGACGAGGGCCATGGTGGCACCCCGGTGCGGATCGCTTTTTCTCTCGCAAAGCCGGATGACTTTCTTGTTGTCGGCCCTCAGGACTGCCGTCACCGCTTCCAGTAATGTGGTTTTGCCGGTTCCTTTTGGCCCATCCAGAGAAACAAACAGCGGACGATTCATTTTTCACACAACGATTGAGGCATTGATGACCACTCTATCCTCATTTCTGCATTTCACTCAGCTCATCCCTGCCCTTTGCCTAAACTTGCTTCCCGATGATGTTCGCCAGATCTTTTGACTGCCAGGGAATCACAGAAGGAGTCACCCCATGTCAAAGCTATACCCGAGTATCGATCCTGAGGGGTTGGTCGAGTACTCCGTGGTCTACACCGACCGCTCGCTCAACCACATGTCGCAGTCATTCCAAGGCGTCATGAAGAACATTTCCAGGACCCTGAAGCAGGTCTACAACGCTGAGGGCGTTGCGGTGGTTCCGGGCAGCGGCACCTTCGGCATGGAAGCGGTGGCACGACAGTTCGCCACCGGCCAGCAATGTCTGGTGATACGCAATGGCTGGTTCAGTTATCGCTGGAGCCAGATCCTTGAGACGGGCAACATCCCGGCGGCCACTACGGTGCTGAAAGCCCGACCGGTCGAAACGGGTCGCCAGGCGGCTTATGCCCCGCCGCCTCTGGACGAAGTCCTGGCAGCCATTCACACGCACAAGCCGCAGATTGTCTTCGCCCCCCACGTTGAAACCTCATCAGGGATTATCCTGCCCGACGAGTACCTGCGGGCCGTCGGCGACGCCGTGCATGCGGTGGGTGGGCTCTTCGTGCTGGACTGCATCGCTTCCGGCACGCTTTGGGTTGATATGCACAAATGTGCCGTCGACCTGCTAATCAGCGCACCGCAGAAAGGCTGGAGCGCCTCGCCTTGCTGCGCCCTTGTGATGTTCAGTGCCTTGGCCCTCGAGCGCATCGAGCACACGCAAAGCAGCAGTTTCGCCTGCGACTTGAAGAAGTGGCTGCAGATCATGCAGGCATACGAACAGGGCGGACATGCCTACCACGCGACCATGCCCAGTGATTCCCTCGCGCGGTTCAACGACGTAATGAACGAGACCCAAGCCTACGGTTTCGAAAAGGTCCGCAGCGAACAACAGGCTCTGGGTGACCGGGTGCGCGCAATGTTGACCGGCAAGGGCTTCAAAAGCGTGGCCGCCGTCGGCTTTCAGGCCCCGGGCGTCGTGGTGAGCTACACCGATGATGCCGATATCAAAAACGGCAAGAAGTTTGCCAGCCACGGCCTGCAGATCGCCGCCGGGGTGCCGCTGCAATGCGACGAACCGGCCGACTTCCAGACCTTCCGTATCGGACTGTTCGGGCTGGAAAAGCTGCATAACATCGAACGTACCGTCAGCACGCTTGAGCGGGCACTGGATGAGGTGATGGTTAACTAAGCTCGCAAATCCCTCTCCCGCCGATCCTGTTCGGCGGGAACTACCAAGCCGCGCTCAACCTGTCATAAATTCCATATCTGCTGGCAAATAAAAGACTTTCCCACCGTTTCAATAGTCCCTGAGGACCCGCGAGGACAAGGCCAGCGTCGATTCGTCGCACCATTGAGCGCAAAAACCCCTTTCATTCTGAATTAGTGATTTAACTAGGTAGTTACCTAACGATATACTGCCCGCCTCATTTCAACGGGACATTCAACGTGAAGCAGAGTCAACGCCTCTCGGGCATATCAACATTCATTCTGGTCGGGCTCGGGGTGATCATCGCCCTGCTCGGCCTGGCACTGGCGGCTGGCGGTGTGAAATTGGTCAGCCTGGGAGGCTCCTGGTACTTCCTGGTGGGTGGTCTGGTCATGACCCTGTCCGGTCTGCTGATCGCTCGCCGCAAACCTGCCGGCGCCTGGCTGTTCGCGGCGTTTCTGGTCGGGACTGCGATCTGGGCAGTGAGCGACGCGGGCCTGGTGTTCTGGCCGGTGTTCTCGCGTCTGTTCATGTTCAGCGCCGTAGGTCTGGCGGTTGCGCTGGTCTACCCGATGCTCAAGCGCGCCAATGGCGGCGTTGCGGGTCGCGGCGCGTATGGCGTTGCCGCTGTTCTGGCAGCTGGCCTGGCCGTGGCTGCCGGCAACATGTTCGTGGCTCACCCGACCGTCGCCCCTACCGGCACCGGCCCGGGCCTCACCCCGGTCGAGCCGGAAAAGGCGCAGAAAGACTGGGCGCACTACGGCAACACCGAAGGTGGCAGCCGCTTCGCTGCGTTGGACCAGATCAACCGCAGCAACGTCGATAAGTTGAAAGTCGCGTGGATCTACCACACCGGCGACATCGCCGAGAGTGACGGCAACGGCGCTGAAGACCAGCTGACCCCGCTGCAGATCGGCAACAAGGTGTTCATCTGCACCCCGCACAACAACCTGATTGCGCTGGATGCCGACACCGGCAAGGAACTCTGGAAAAACGCGATCAACGCCAAGTCCAAAGTCTGGCAGCGTTGCCGTGGCATGGCCTACTTCGATGCCAGCGCAGCCGTCGCCAAACCGGCCAGCTCGCCAGTCACCGAAACCCCGGCCGCTCCTGCCGCCAACTGCACCCGCCGTCTGCTGACCAACACCATCGACGCCCGACTGATCGCGGTCGATGCCGACACCGGCGAGTTCTGCCAGGGTTTCGGCAACAACGGCCAGGTTGATCTGAAGGCCGGTCTGGGTGATGTCCCGGACAGCTACTATCAACTGTCCTCCGCGCCACTGATGGCCGGCACCACCGTGGTCGTTGGCGGTCGCGTGGCGGACAACGTGCAGACCGACATGCCGGGCGGCGTGATCCGTGGTTTCGACGTGATGACCGGTGCAATGCGCTGGGCCTTCGACCCGGGCAACCCGCAGGATAAAAAGGCCCCGGCCGATGGCAAAACCTATGTTCGCAGCACGCCGAACAGCTGGGCGCCGATGTCTTACGACCCGGCAACCAACACGGTCTTCCTGCCGATGGGCAGTTCCTCCACCGACATTTACGGTGTTGAACGCAACAAGCTCGACCACACCTACGGTGCTTCGATCCTGGCGCTGGACGCCAACAGCGGCGAAGAAAAGTGGGTCTACCAGACCGTGCACAACGACCTCTGGGACTTCGACCTGCCGATGCAGCCGAGCCTGATCGACTTCACCAAGGACGGCAAAACCGTACCGGCGCTGGTGATCGGCACCAAGGCCGGGCAGATCTACGTGCTGGATCGCGCTACCGGCAAGCCGCTGACCGAAGTCAAAGAAGTACCGGTCAAGGCGTCGAACATTCCGAACGAACCCTACTCGCCTACCCAGCCTAAATCGGTAGGCATGCCGCAGATCGGTGCCCAGCACCTGACCGAGTCGGACATGTGGGGCGCTACCCCGTACGACCAGCTGCTGTGCCGGATCGATTTCAAGTCGATGCGCTACGAAGGCCTGTACACCGCGCCTGGCACCGACAAATCCCTGAGCTTCCCGGGTTCGCTGGGCGGCATGAACTGGGGCAGCATTTCCACTGACCCGGTGCACGGTTTCATCTTTGTCAACGACATGCGTCTGGGCCTGTGGATTCAGATGATTCCGTCGCAAAACAAAGGTGAAGCAACCTCCGGTGGCGAAGCGCTGAACACCGGCATGGGCGCCGTTCCGCTGAAAGGCACGCCGTACGCGGTCAACAAGAACCGCTTCCTGTCGGTGGCCGGCATTCCGTGCCAGGCGCCGCCGTTCGGCACCCTGACCGCGATCGACATGAAGACCCAGAAAGTCGCCTGGCAGGTTCCGGTCGGCACCGTTGAAGACACCGGTCCACTGGGCATCCGCATGCACCTGCCGATCAAGATCGGTCTGCCGACCCTCGGCGGCACCCTGTCGACCCAAGGTGGCCTGATCTTCATCGCCGGCACCCAGGACTTCTACCTGCGCGCCTACAACAGCGGCAACGGTGAAGAAATCTGGAAAGCCCGTTTGCCGGTCGGCAGCCAGGGCGGCCCGATGACTTACGTTTCGCCGAAAACCGGCAAGCAGTACGTGGTCATCACTGCCGGTGGCGCCCGTCAGTCGACCGATCGTGGCGACTACGTCATGGCGTACGCCCTGCCGTAAACCGCTGCGCCCTCCTTCATTTCACTGCGCGCGGCACCTTCGGGTGTCGCGCCGTTTCATGTTCCTGGCTCTGGATTTCAGCAATGTCATTCGTTGTTCGTTTTTCCCAAACTGGCGTTCTGCTCGCTCTTGCCTGCAGCGCCGCCCTGCCCGCTTTCGCTGACACCGATTCGAATGTGTTCACCCGCAACACCCTGACCGGCGACTGGGGCGGCCTGCGCCATCAGCTCGACGAAGATGGCGTCAAGTTCACCGGCGACTACACCGGCGAAACCGCCTACAACGCCGACGGTGGCCTGCATCGTTCGGCCCGTTACTCACAGAACATCAAGCTCGGCGCGCAATTTGATCTGAGCAAAATCTATGGCGTCGACAACGCCGGCAAGGTCCAGCTGACCATCAACGACCGACGCGGCAACAGCGCCTCGGAGGATCTGGTCGGCAACCGTCTGCCGATCCAGGAAAACTACGGCGGGCTCTACACCCGCCTCACCGAACTGAGTTATGAGCGCACCCTGTTCACCCCGGCGCTGAACGTCAAACTCGGCTACATGGCCATGGGCAACGACCTCGGTGGCCTCGACAGCGGCATTCTCTGCAACTTCATGAACGCCGGTTTCTGCGGCCATCCGCTGAACATGTCCGGCGGCAGCGGCTGGACCAACTATCCCAACGCGCACTTGGGTGTGCGGGTGAAATACGACCTGTCGCCAGAGTGGCAAGTGCGCTTGGCTGCGTTCAACGTTGATCCTGAAAGCAACGGCAACTCCAGCCGCGCCTGGCACCTGGGACCGAAACACACCACCGGCACCGTGGTGCCTGTCGAACTGGTCTACAAACATGCGGGCACCCTGCCTGGCGAATACAAGCTCGGTTATTACTACGACAGCTCCGACGTGAAACGCATCGGCAGTGATAAGGAAGTGTCCGGTCGCGGCGGCCATTACCTGCTGATCGATCAGGCCGTGTGGAGCTCGCCAACGTCCGAAGGCCGCAGCCTGCACGCCTTCGGTCAATACTCGGCGGCCAGCGAAGCGGCTTCGCCGTTCAGCAAGTGGTATGGCGCCGGCGTGGTTCTGTACAAACCGTTCGAAGGCCGCCCGCGTGACACCGTCGCCCTGGGATACGGCCGCGCCGTACAGAACCCGCGCAGCCGCGACGTGCAACAAGACGCCGCGCTGGCCAACGGCACACCGCTCTCCAATATCGACGGCGCTGAACAGCTGATCGAACTCGGTTACGGTTACCAGGCCACCCCGTGGCTGACCCTGCGCCCGAACCTGCAGTACATCATCGAGCCGGGCGCGTTCTCCGGTCAGGACATCGACAATGCACTGGTGGTGGGCCTACAGGTAAAAGCGGCACTGTGACGTAGCGGCTGTCACCGCGCGGTCACCTTACGCGCGGCGACACAGGTCTGGCTCAAATCGCTGGCCCAACCGTCGAGCACGCCTTTGACGTTCTCGGCGGTCATCACCTGTTTGTCGTTTTCCAATGGCACGCCCGTGCCCTTGCGCACGACCTTCGCCACGACTTCGCCCGTCGATCCGTCCTCGATCGACACTTCCGTGGCGATCTCACTGTCCTGATCACGAATGCCGGTAGCGGTGCTCACGCCGGCCGCGACCAGCGTGATCGGCAGCCATTCGTAGTACCGCAGCCCCTGAGTGCTGGTGGCGACTTGCGTGATGGCGGGTCGCACAACCAGTGTGTTCGGGCCGGGCCCGGATGCCAGCGGCAACGTTTTGCCCAGTTCCTGCCGGAGGGCTGCGTCGTAGTAGCGGGTCACACCGGACAACGTGCTCTGCGGAATTCGCCCCGTGGGCTGAACTTGCGGATAGAACTGGCTCGGCGCCAGATAAACCCGGGTGTAACGCCCAGTCGCCAACGCCGGGCTGACCCAGCTCAGAACTGTCTGCCCCGACGGTGTCTGCTGCTCCTTCAACATGCTGTAGTCGTTGAGAAACCCGGAATACATGTCCGGTTCGACTTTTTTGCTGCTGCAGGCCGACAGGCTCAAAGTCGCTGCCAACAACAGCACCAGCGAATAACGGTTTCTCATCAATGCGCTTCCCCAGCGGTCTGAATCTGGCCGAACGGAGTATTTTCAGAACACTCGATGCGCAACTGCCCGTGGGTCATGATCCAGTGGATGAATTCGCTCGTGGGGATGGAGTGGATGTATTCCACCCAATGACTGTCGGCCGGGCTGAAGCGCTCGAAGTAGCGGCGCATGACGAGTTGGCTCTGGTCCGGAACGATTCCCAGGCAGGTTTCCTGGAAAAAGATCGGCGCGTTGAACACGCTGCTAGTGGTGCGCTGAGTGAGGATCAACGGGCGCACGGCACCATGCCCCTGAGTCGAATAAGCGCTTTTCATATCCTTCATATGAACCCCCTTGGATGGAATGCCGGCAGAGTGCCCGAGGTTTTTTGCCCGAGGATGTCCGGCTGATGTCCGTCCGGAAGGAATGTTGCTGGATTGAAATAAATGACCCCGCCTTCGAAATGGTTTTAGATGCCCTCTTTTGATTCATGGATCCTGCAAACGTGAGCAGACTGCTGATCGTCGATGACGACGTGGAAATTCTGTCCCTGCTGAAGAAGTTCTTCGTTCAGCACGCCTATGAAGTCGAAGTGGTAACGGATGGCCAGGCCATGTGGGCGGCCATTGAGCGGGCGCGGCCGGACACGATCATTCTCGACCTGATGCTGCCGGGTGAAGGCGGTTTGAGCCTGTGCCAGAAAATCCGCGCGCAGATGGGGATCCCGATCATCATGCTGACGGCCATGGCTGAATTGAGTGACCGGATTGTCGGTCTGGAACTCGGAGCCGACGATTACCTGACCAAGCCTTTCGCGCCCCAGGAATTGCTGGCCCGGGTGCGTGCGCTGCAACGCCGCGCCGGCGAGCATGGCCACCGCACCAGCGAGCCTGCACGCCCGGTGATGACCTTCGCCGGTTGGCACCTGGACATTACCTGCCGCGAGCTGCGCTCACCCGAGGGAGTGATGATCCCGATGTCGGGCGGGGAATTTGATCTGCTGCTGGTCTTTCTCGAACATCCCCAGCGCATCCTGACCCGCGAGCAACTGATCGACCTGACCCACGGCCAGGGCCACGACGCCTTTGATCGCAGCATCGACGTGCAGGTCAGCCGCTTGCGGCGCAAGATCGAACCGGACAGCAAACGCCCCGACCTGATCCGCACCGTGCGCAATGGCGGCTATATGTTCACCGCCAAGGTCAGCCGCTCATGATCGGTCGAATCCTGCCGCGCGACACCCTCAGTCGGCGGATCGCACTGACGATTGTCGCGGCGATGCTTGCCTCGCTGCTGCTCAATGCCTTGTTCGTACAGGTTGCAGGCATCTGGGCCCGCCCGCCCATCGAGCGCACCGGATTGCTGGAACGGATTGCCGCGAGTGCCCGGCTGATCGAGGCCGCGCCCGCGCAATTGCGCCCGCAACTGGCGAGTGCCGCGAGCAGCCCTTCGCTGGAAGTGGTGTGGAACGCGCAGCGCAGCGAATTCAAACTGCCCGGCGACGGCGCAGCGGTCGAGACCTCGAAGATTCCGGCGCTTGAGCAATTGCTGGGCAGCCACCGGGAAATCGAAGTGTTCAACCCCGATGACTGGCCGCCAGGCAGTGCCCAGGCGCACTATGTCGCCCTCATTCCCTTGACCGATGGCAGTTGGCTGTCCTTCACACCGCCGGAACGCAGCTGGGGCCTTACCCTGAACGCCCGGATCGCGGTGATTGCCTCTCTCGGCCTGATCGCCACGTTGCTGGTTGCCTGGATCGCCACCCGCCAACTGGCCAATCCGTTGCAACGCTTTGCCGGCGCCGCCAGGCGTTTTGGCGTCGACCTGAACGCACCGCCCATCGAAATCGAAGGGCCCCACGAAATCCGCCAGGCCATCATCGCCTTCAACGCGATGCAGGCGCAGATCCAGCATTTCATTGGTGAGCGCACGCATATGCTCGCGTCTATCTCCCATGATTTGCGCGCGCCTCTGACCCGGATGCGCCTGCGCAGCGAGTTCATGGAAGACCTGGATCATCAGCAGAAACTGATTCGCGACATCGAAGAAATGCAATCGATGATCAACGCCGCCCTGGCGTTTTTCCGCGAAGGCACACAGCTTGAACAACCCACCGCGTTCGATCTGTCGGAACTGCTGCAAACCATCCTCGACGACTACCGCGACCAGCATGTCCTCATCGACTTCAACGGCCCGGCCCACCTGGTTTACGACGGCCGGCCGCTGAGCCTGAAGCGGGTGATCGTCAACCTGCTGGAAAACGCCGTGAAATACGGCGAACGCCCGCGCATCGCACTCAGTCGCAACGCGCACTCGATCTGCATCGAAATCTGCGACGAAGGCCCGGGCATTCCCGAAGACGCGCTGCAACGGGTGTTCGACCCGTTCTTCCGCCTCGAAACTTCGCGCAACCGTGAAACCGGCGGCGTCGGGCTCGGCCTCTCGGCAGCCCGGGCGATCGTTCGTGAGCAGGGTGGCGAACTGACCTTGAGCAATCGCAAAGGCTCGGGACTGGTGGCGAGGATCGATTTGCCGGTGGTCGACTGACTCAGCACATCCGCTCAATCATTCAGAGGCAGCCCGCACGACAATCCGGCGACATTCCATTTACGCCGGGCACTGACACATGAAAGGTTTCTCGCCCTCGGGTATCACGCTGGCCTTGCTGCTGGGCGGCGTCGCCAACACAACATTGGCCAGCGGTTTTCTGGATGACGCCAAGGGCGAAGTGCTCAGCCGCAATTTTTTCCTGAGCAACGACTACCGCTCGCCCTCGCCCAGCGGCAAGAACTACAAACAGGAATGGGCTCAGGGGTTTATCGGTACTTTCGCATCCGGTTTCACCGATGGATCGATCGGTTTCGGCCTTGATGCTCATGCCTTTTATGGCCTGAAACTCGATGGTGGCAAGGGCCACTCCGGCACCGGTCTGTTACCGGTGGACAGTGACGGTCGCAGCGAGAGCGACTATTCCAGCGCCGGCGGCGCCCTGAAACTGAAGGCCTCGCGCACCACCCTCGCCTTCGGCGAAATGACCGTCGAGACCCCGGTATTCGACACCTCGGACAAACGCCTGCAACCGGAATACGCCACCGGATTCCTGCTCAACAGCCGTGAAATCGACAACGTCAATCTGGTGGCCGGGCATTTCACCGCATTCAAGAATCAGGACAGCTCATCCGGCCAAGGCGACTTCCAGGGCTACGGCGCCAATACCAAAGCCGGCGGAATCAGCTTCATCGGCGCAGACCTGTTCAGCGACAGCCCGGTCGGAGGTGCGCTGTACGCTTCCGATCTCAGCGAAACCTGGCACCAGTACTACGCCAACCTGCATTTCAAACAGTCCGGCGTGCTGCTCGACGCCAACGTCTACCACACCCGCGACACCGGGCAGGCACTGGCCGGTGAAATCGATAACACCGCGTTCAGCCTCTCGGGCAAATACGCCTTCGGCCCGCACTCGGTGATGCTCGGCTGGCAGCGCATCAACGGTGATACACCGTTCGATTTCGTCGGCGGCGATTCGATCTATCTGGCCAACTCGATCAAATACGCCGACTTCAACGGCGCTCACGAGCGCTCGTGGCAGGCCCGCTACGACCTGGATTTCGGTGCGTTCGGCATTCCGGGACTGAATTTCATGACCCGCTACGTCTCCGGCAGCCACATCGACGGCACCCACGCGCCCAAGGGTGGCGCCTATAACCCGTTCGACGCGGACAGCGGCCAGTACCAGCCACAGCAAGGGGACGGCGGCAAACACTGGGAGCGCGACATCGATCTGCGCTACATCGTCCAGTCCGGCGCGGCCAAGGATCTTTCGGTGCAGCTGTCCCACGTCTCGCACCGTGCCAACAGCGCTCAGGCGGGGGATGATATTGACCGGATCTACGTGGTGATTCAGTACCCGCTGGGGTTCTGAATGCAGAAAAGTGGCGGAAGGCAGCCGGAGTCGAACCTGCCCGGGAACGGATGCCATCCCCAACCGGGTTTGAAGCCCGGCCGCGCCACCGGGCGCGATTGCCTTCCTTGAACTCAGTCGGCGCCGGGGTTGGCCAGCGCGTTGTCGAAGCGGATCTGCCGACCCTCGCCGAGACGCCGGGTCAGGCCGAGGCGGTCGAAGTATTCGAGGATCTGGATACTGCGTTTGCGTCCCAAGCCTAGCGCATCACGGAACGCCGTGACTTGAATCGGCGGATTTTCTTCACCCAGACGCAGGAGCACCGCCGCCATCTGCCGCAAGGTGATGTCGGTAAAAAAAAGATCCCGCACCACCTGATGCATCACGCCGAGCCGCGCCAGTTTGCGTAGCAACAGCCGGACCGTGGCGTCCTCCTGGTTTACGGCTTTGGCCACGTCGCGCACCCACGGCGGATCGAAACCGGCCTGTTCGAAAAGCGGCTGCAGTGCCTGCCAGAGGGTTTCGTCGTCGGCATTCAGGCGCACCTGATGATCCGGCAAATGCAGCCACGGGCCGCTGGCGGTGAGCGAGCCGGCGCTGCGCAGTTCTTCCAGCAGGCTGACGAAGGTCGAATGCTCGATGTTCAGGCCGCTGAAGCGCCGCAGACGATCACGGTCCGGGCCCATCTGGTCGGGCTCCAGTTCATGGAAACGCGCCAGTTGCTCCAGCAAAGTGAACTTGAGAATGCCCCAGCGCTGGGCGTTGAACAGCACCTGGCCCTGACGGGTTTCGATCAGACGGACGTTGTCCGGCAGTGACCAGCCTTCACGCGGACGGTTGAACTGACGCTCCAGACGCTGGGAATCAATGCCGCTTTCGCTGTACTCCAGCAGCGTTGGCAGCGCTTGCTCCAGGCTGGAGCTGATCGCCAGCGCCCGCAATTGCGCCAGACGCCCGGGGCTGCGTCGTTGCCGGGCCGGGGCGAACGGGTCGAGCAATTGACCGCCGCCGAGCGTGCGTTGGGCGCTGGGGTCGCGCAGGATCAATCGGTCCCCCTTCACGCCGTGCACCGGGACATTGGTCAGCAGTTGCGCGAGCATGCGTTCGCCCGGAAGCAGCCGGGGTCCTTCGAGCAGCGCCACGCGGGCGATCACGTCTTGTGTGCCGAGGTGCAGATGCACGGGTTGGAAGTGTTCAAAAGTGCGCGTCTCATCGGGCAGCAGCTGGAAGTCGATATCCAGGCGTTGAGTCGGCGCGAACAATGCTTCGGCGAGCAGCCATTGGCCGCGATGGATGTGCCCGAGCTCTAGGCGGTCAGCGCTGATGTTCAGGGCAACCCGCTGGCCGGCAAACGCCAGTTCTGCGGGTTGATTCTGCGCGTGCAGCCCCCTTACCCGAACCGTTTTGCCCGACGGCCCCAGGATCAGCCTGTCGCCCACGGCGACCATTCCCGACAGCGCCGTGCCCGTCACCACAATCCCGGCACCGGCGACGCTGAATGCCCGGTCGATGGCCAGACGAAAACCACCCTCGCGCCCCCGCTTCAACACTTCACCTTGCGCCTGCAGCAACGCTTGCCGCAGCGCATCGACGCCTTCACCCGTCACGCTTGAAACCGCGAGCATCGGCGCGCCAGCAAACGGACCGGTCGCCAGAAGATGTTCGATTTGCCGGCGAACCTCCACCAATCTGCCCGCCTCGACCCGATCAGTCTTGGTGATCGCTACCAAGGCCCGGGGAATGCCCAGCAATTCGACAATCGCCAGATGCTCGCGGGTCTGCGGCATCACGCCGTCATCCGCCGCGACCACCAGCAACACCAGATCGATGCCCTGGGCGCCGGCCAACATGTTGTGGGTGAATTTCTCGTGGCCCGGCACGTCGATGAACCCGGTCAGCCCCGCTCCGGGTGCCAGTTCGGCGTAGAGATAACCGAGGTCAATGGTCATGCCCCGCTCGCGTTCCTGGGGGCGGCGATCGCCGGATTGCCCGGTCAGCGCCTGGAGCAGCGAAGTCTTGCCGTGGTCGATGTGCCCGGCGGTGCCGACGATCATGTCTGCAACGGCCCGAGTTGCGCGAGCCACGCTGGTTCGTCGTCGAGTTGCCGCAGATCCAGCCACAGCGCGTCATCGTCGAGGCGACCGAGCACCGGGATCGGCAATTCGCGCAATGCGCTTTGCAGATTCAGCAGCGAGCGTCCGCGCAGGCGTTTCGACACTTGAGGGCGGGCGCACAATGCTGCGCTTGGCAGCCGCGCCACCGGTTGGCTGCCGCTGCCGATCATGCCCAGTGTCGCCACGGCAGTGACGATCCAGCCTTCACCGAGAACATTGGCCAACAAGGGTTGCAGACGTTGGGCCTGAGCCAGAATTTCGTCTTGCGAGCGGGTCAGCAGGCGCAAGGTCGGCAAGCGCTCGGCCAACCGATCAGGGTCGCGATAGAGCCCCAGCACCGCTTCCAGCGCCGCCAGCGTCATTTTGTCCACCCGCAAGGCACGTTTCAGCGGGTTCTTTTTGATTTTCGCGATCAGATCCTTGCGCCCGACAATAACGCCCGCCTGCGGCCCGCCGAGCAGCTTGTCGCCGCTGAAGGTAACGATGTCGGCGCCATCAATCAGTGCCTGACGCACCGTCGGCTCCGCCGGCAGGCCCCAGCGGGTCAGGTCCAGCAGGCTGCCGCTGCCGAGGTCTTCCAGCAGCGGCAAGTCATGCCGATGGGCCAGTTCCGCCAATTCAGCCGTCGGCACGCGGGCGGTAAAACCTTCGATGCTGTAATTGCTCGCATGCACCCGCATGATCAAGCCGCTGCGCGGGCTGATCGCCGCTTCGTAATCCCGGGCATGGGTGCGATTGGTGGTGCCGACCTCGTGCAGACGCACACCGGCCCGGGCCATGATGTCGGGAATGCGGAACGCACCGCCGATTTCGATCAGTTCGCCACGGGAGATGATGCCTTCCTTGCGCGCGCCGAGGCTGTTGAGGGTCAGCAGCACCGCAGCGGCATTGTTGTTGACCACGGTGACGGCTTCGGCGCCGGTCAGCTCGCGGATCAGGCCTTCGATCAGGTCATCGCGGTCGCCACGCTTGCCGCTGGCCAGGTCGAATTCCAGATTCAAGGGATAACGGGCAGCCAGTTGCACGGCGTCGATGGCCTCTTCCGGCAACAATGCGCGGCCCAGATTGGTGTGCAGCACGGTTCCGGTCAGGTTGAACACTCGCCGCACCTGACTGCGCTGTTGCAATGCCAGACGCTCGGCAATCCTGCCGGCCAAGGCTTCAGGGCTGATCTCGATGGCGGAGAGCTGCCCCGCCACGACCGAATCGCGCAAGTCGTCGAGCAACTGACGCAACATCGCCAGCAGCGCCTCGCGCCCGTGTCGCTCGGCCACGGGCTGGAAGGCGTTGTGACGCAACAGACTGTCGATGGAAGGCAAACGCTGGGCAACACTGGCAGGCATCAGACGCTCCGGATAAAAAGCCGTTGCGCCAGAGTGTAGACGCTCTGCTTATTCGTCTCCGGGTGCCAGCAACAGATTCGGTGCCAGGCGCTGATAGCCGTCCTGGGCCAGGCGCATGTCCAGCAGCAGACTGCTCAGGTCCGCCGACAAGGCTTCGGCCTCGGCATCGTTTTCCAGATACAGCAGTTTCAGATAGCTGTTACATCCCGGGCAGACCTCGGCCCGCAGCGGCGCCTGATTGGCGGCGTGGCGATCGTCTTCCAGGCTCAGGTATTCCAGCCCTTTGCTCTGCTCGCAGTACACGCATTTGACCCGCACCACATGCCATTCGCAGGCACACAGCGAACAGACCAGATAACGCAAACCGTTGTGCTTGCCACGGTGACGGATCACCCCGGCCATGGCCGGCGAACCACAGGCCGGGCACTGGCAGAGGCTGTTGCCGGGCGCCAGTTGCAAGTGCGGTGCGCTGAGCAGCCAGTGGCTCCAGGCCGTTTGCAGCGCCGCGCCGAGAAACGGCACCAATGCCGCCGGCACCAACGAATACTGGCCACTGACCAGCGCCACCGCCCAGGCCCGCAACTGGCCGGAGCTGGCAATCCGTAACGACGTGACCGCATCGGCGACGGCGGGTTGTTCCGGTGCACCGTAGCGTTGCAGCAAGGCATCGAGATACGCCTGCCAGCCATCCTCGCGGATCAGGGTGTCAGCGGCGAACGGTGGCATGCCGTGTTGGCGGCAGACTTCAAGGCGTTGCTCATCAATCGGGGCATTCGAGGGCGGATCGTCGAGCACTTGCTGTTGCACGCGGCACAGTCCGGCGATCAGACGCAGGTAGTCGGCCAGCGGGTGGCCGTTCGCCAAGAGTTCCAGACGTTCGGCGCGCAGCGCGAACAGGTTGTGCGGCGGCAAGTGCAGAAACGGCGGCGCACTGGCCGCCGCTTCGATTTCCCCGGGTTCAAGAATGGTTGGCAAGTGTCAGCCCTTTTTGGTGACCGGTCGCTCCGGCGGATCCTGGGATTCCACTTCGCGATACCAGAGTGCGTGATGTTTTTTCGCCCAGGCGCGGCTGACCCAACCGTGCAGCATCGCGTCCACCGAGCCCTTGATCCAGATCCCGGCATAGATGTGCACGATGATGCTGAGGATCAGCACAAACCCGGCCAGTGCATGCAGCAACATCGCCCAGCGAATCGTGGTGATGCCGAAGTAATGACTGAAGTACGCGCGCCAGATCACCAGCCCGGTGAACAACAGCCCGAGCATGCACAGCAGTAAAGTCCAGAACAGCATCTTCTGCCCGGCGTTGTATTTGCCCACCGGCGGCACGGTTTCTTCGTCGTTGACCAGCACCCGGTCGATACGCCGCAGCCACTTCCAGTCGTTGTCGATGAAGAAGTTCGAACGCCAGAAACGGAACACCAGGCCGAGGAAGAACACGAACATCAGTACGCCCATGAACGGGTGCAGGATCCGCGTCCACGGCCCGCCGCCGAACAGATTGGTCAGCCAGAACATCGACGGATGAAACAGCGCCAGTCCCGAAAGCCCCGCCATAAAGAACAGAATCGCCACCAGCCAGTGGTTGGTGCGCTGGTTGGCGGTGTAGCGCAGGATCGTCTTGTTGCTCATGGCCGGTCCTCCCCGCGTGGGTCGAAGGTGTGCACCGCCGGGTCGACCACGTGGACCGAGGTGTCGGGCGGCTCCGGATGGTCATCCTCTTCGGTGCGATTCGGGCCGATCCGCACATAATGGAAGAACCCGGCCAGCACCGCCGCCCCCATGGCCAGCAGGCCCAGAGGTTTGCTGATGCCTTTCCACAGGCCCACCAGCGGACTGATGGCCGGATTTTCCGGCAGCCCGGCGTAGATCTTCGGCGTGTCGGCGTGATGCAGCACGTACATGACGTGGGTGCCGCCGACGCCTTCAGGATCGTAGAGACCGGCGTTGTCGAAACCACGGCTCTTCAGGTCGACGATGCGTTCGGCCGCGTGGGTCTTCATGTCCTCTTTGCTGCCGAAGACAATCGCCCCGGTCGGGCAGGTTTTCACGCAGGCCGGCTCCAGTCCCACGGCTACGCGGTCCGAACACAAGGTGCATTTGTAGGCCTTGTGGTCCTTCTGCGAAATGCGCGGAATGTTGAACGGGCAACCGGTGATGCAATAACCGCAACCGATGCAGTGGTCCTGATCGAAATCGACGATGCCGTTGGCGTGTTTGATGATCGCCCCCGGGCTCGGGCACGCCGCCAGACAACCGGGCTCGGCGCAGTGCATGCAACCGTCCTTGCGGATCAGCCATTCGAGGTTGCCAGCGTCGGTTTCGTGCTCGGTGAAGCGCATCAGCGTCCACGACTCCGCGCTCAGATCCTGCGGGTTGTCGTAGGTGCCGTGGTTGTGGCCGACCTCGTCGCGCAGCTCGTTCCATTCCGAGCACGCGACCTGACAGGCCTTGCAGCCGATGCATTTGGTGGTGTCGATCAGCTTGGCGACTTCCTCCTGATTGCGCACCGAGGGTGCCGGCGTGGTGGTGGCCGAGCGGGCGATGATGTCTTGGCTGGCCATCTATATTTTCTCCACGTTGACCAGGAATGACTTGGATTCCGGGGTCTGTGTATTGCCATCGCCGAGGAACGGCACCAGGGTGTTGGTCAGGTAGCCGTGACGCGTCAGGCCGGTGAACCCCCAGTGCAGCGGGATGCCGATCTGATGCACGACCTGGCCGTTGACCTGCAACGGCCGGATCCTTTTGGTCACCACCGCTACCGCCTCAATGAACCCGCGCTTGCAACTGACCCGTACCCGGTCACCGGCAGCGATGCCCTTCTCTTTCGCCAGCACTTCGCCGATTTCCACGAATTGCTCAGGTTGGGCAATCGCGTTCAACCGGCAGTGTTTGCTCCAGAAGTGGAAATGCTCGGTCAACCGGTAACTGGTGGCGGCGTACGGGTAATCCTTGGCCACGCCGAGGCTGTCCCACACCGAATCGAAGATCCGCGCCGCCGGGTTGCTGGTGGCTTTCTTGTTTTCGGGGTGCAGCGGGTTGATGCCGATCGGCGTTTCGAACGGCTCGTAGTGCTCGGGGAACGGCCCTTCGTTCATCTTGTCGACGGCGAAGAACCGCGCCACGCCTTCGGGGTTCATGATGAACGGGTTCATCCCGGCTTCCGGCGGCACATCGGCCTTGTAGTCCGGCACGTCGGTGCCACCCCAGGCCTTGCCGTTCCACCACACCAGGCGTTTTTTCGGGTCCCAGGGTTTGCCCTGCATGTCGGCCGAGGCGCGGTTGTAGAGAATCCGCCGGTTGGCCGGCCAGGCCCACGCCCAGCCCTGATGCTGATGCATGCCATACGGATCGGCATTGTCGCGCCGGGCCATTTGATTACCGGCCTCGGTCCAGCTGCCGCAGAAGATCCAGCAGCCAGAGGCGGTGCTACCGTCATCCTTGAGCTGGGCGAAGGCGGCCAGTTGCGAATTGCCCTTGATCGCCGCGCCCGTGGCGTCGGTGAAGTCAGTGGTGGCGTAGCCGTTGACCTCTTTGGCGATTTCTTCCGGCGACGGTTCTTCCGGAACCTTGTACGGCCAGGACAGTTTGAGAATCGGATCGGGATAAGCGCCGCCCTCGGTCTGATAACGCTGACGCAGGCGCATGAACAGCTCGGTCATGATCCGCACGTCGGTGCGGGACTCGCCGGGGCCGTCGGCGCCTTTCCAGTGCCATTGCAGCCAGCGACTGCTGTTGACCAGCGAGCCGTCCTCTTCGGCAAAGCAGGTGGTCGGCAGACGAATGACTTCGGTCTGGATGTCGGCGCTTTTCACATCGTTGTACGGCCCGACGTTTTCCCAGAACTGCGAGGTTTCGGTGGCCAGCGGGTCCATCACCACCAGCCATTTCAGTTTGGCGAGAGCGGCCATCACCCGGTTTTTATCCGGCAGCGCGGCAATCGGGTTGAAGCCCTGGCACATGTAGCCGTTGACCTTGCCCTGCCCCATCAGGTCGAACACCTTGAGGATGTCGTAGTTGGGGATGTCGAGTTTCGGCAGGTAATCGTAGGCCCACTGGTTTTCGGCGGTCGCGTTGGCGCCGTACCAGGCTTTCATCAGGCTGACGTGGAACTTGCTGTAGTTCTGCCAGTAGGACAGTTGCCCCGGCCGCAACGGCAATTGCGTGCGTTTCTTGATGTAGCCGTTGTAGTCCTGCTCGGCATCCATCGGCAGGGTCAGGTAGCCCGGCAACGAGTTCGACAGCAACCCGAGGTCGGTCAGGCCCTGAATGTTCGAATGTCCGCGCAAGGCGTTGACCCCGCCGCCGGGCATGCCGACGTTGCCCAGCAACAGTTGCACCATTGCTGCGCTGCGGATGATCTGCGAGCCGATCGAGTGCTGGGTCCAGCCCAATGCGTAAAGGATGGTCATGGTCTTGCCCGGCTGCGAGCAAGTGGCGATTTCCTCCCAGATTTTCTTCATCGCATCGACCGGCATACCGCAGATCTGGCTCGCCAGGTCGATGTTGTAGCGGCTGTAATGCTGCTTCATCAGCTGATAGACGCAACGCGGATCCTGCAGGGTCGGGTCGACCTTGGCAAAGCCGTCCTCGCCCAGTTCGTAACCCCAGCTGGATTTGTCGGTATAGGTGCGTTTGGCCGCGTCATAACCGGTGAACAGCCCGTCCTCGAAGCCGAATCCGGCTTTGACGATGAACGACACGTCGGTGTAGTTGCGCACGTATTCGTGCTGGATTTTGTCCTCGGTCAGCAGGTAATTGATCAGCCCGCCCATGAACGCGATGTCGCTGCCGGTACGGATCGGCGCGTAGTAATCGGCCACGGACGCGGTCCGGGTGAATCTCGGGTCGACCACAATCAGCCGCGCGGCGTTGTGCGCCTTGGCTTCGGTCACCCATTTGAAGCCGCATGGATGCGCTTCAGCGGAGTTGCCGCCCATCACCAGGATCAGATTCGCGTTGGCGATATCGGTCCAGGTGTTGGTCATGGCTCCACGGCCGTACGTCGGGGCAAGACTTGCCACCGTCGGGCCGTGTCAGACACGCGCCTGGTTATCGAACCCCAGCATGCCGAGACTGCGCACCACCTTGTGGGTGATGTAGCCCGCTTCGTTGGACGCCGCCGACGCTGCGAGGAACCCGGTGGTCAGCCAGCGGTTCACCGTCTGCCCCTGGGCGTTCTTCTCGACGAAATTGGCGTCGCGGTCGGCCTTCATCAGGTCGGCGACGCGGTCGAGGGCTTCGTCCCAGGTGATCCGGGTCCATTCGCTGCTGCCGGGCTTGCGCACCTGCGGGTACTGCAAGCGGCCCGGGCTGTGAATGAAGTCCAGCAGGCCGGCGCCTTTCGGGCACAGGGTGCCGCGGTTGACCGGGTGGTCGGCGTCGCCCTCGATATGGATGATGTTTTGCGCAACGTTCTTCGCGGCATCGCCCTGGCTGTACATGATCAAACCGCAACCGACCGAGCAATACGGGCAGGTGTTGCGGGTTTCATGGGTGTGGGCGAGCTTGAAGTGGCGCACCTGCTCGGCGAAGGCCAGCGTCGGGGCCATGCCCAACGCGCCCAGGCTAGAGCCTGCAAGGCCGATACCGGCGACCTTGAAGAACTGACGACGGCTGAGATCCATCGTGCACTCCTGATCAGGTGGAACCCGGTACTTGAGCCGGGTTTTTTCTGGACAATCACGGTGGCGGCAAGCGAGTGCCGACTTTTTCACTGTAGACAACGGCGCCGTGGTCTGTGTGAAAACCGACCGTCGGCCATTCGTCGGTCACAAGTTCGCGCCCGCAGGGGATGGAGGTTTATCATCGCCGGCACGACCCATCTCCGCCCTCAGAGACCGCGCATGATTTTCGATTTTGATCAGGTATTCGACCGCCACGACACCGGCAGCACCAAGTGGAGCCGCTATGCGGCCGATGTGTTGCCGATGTGGGTCGCTGACATGGATTTCGCGGCACCGCCGGTGGTCATCGAGGCGCTGCAACAGCGTCTGCTGCACCCCTTGGTCGGCTACAGCGTCGCCCAGGACAATTTGCGCGAGGCCATCGTCGCCGACCTCTGGAACAAGTTCGCCTGGCGGGTCAAACCGCAGGAGCTGATTTTCCTGCCGGGCGTCGAGTCGGGTTTCAACATGGCGCTCAAGGCGCTGGTGCAACCGCAACAGAATGTCGTGGTGCAAACCCCGAACTACCCGCCGCTGCGCCATGCACCGGGCCATTGGGGCCTGAACAAGGTCGAGCTGGAATTCAACGCCCTGGCCGACGGCACCTACGCCACGCCGCTGGACGCCTTGCGTGAATCCCTCACCGGTGGCGGCGCCCTGCTGCTGAGCAACCCGCACAACCCGATCGGCAAGGTCTTCGACCGTGAAGAACTGCAAGCGGTGGCCGACATCTGCATGGCGCAGGACGCCTGGATCATCTCCGACGAAATCCACGCCGAGCTGTGCTACGACGGTCGCGTGCACATTCCGACCGCGTCCCTGAGCCCGGAAATCGCCCAACGCACCATCACCCTGATGTCGGCGAGCAAGGCCTACAACATTGCCGGTCTCAAGACCTCGTTCATGATCATCCAGGACAGCGCCCTGCGCGAGCGCGTCAACCACGCCCGTTGCGGCATGGTAGACAGCGTCAATCCGCTGGGCATGGAAGCCACCCGCGTGGCGTACAGCGAAGCCGGGCCGTGGCTGAAAGAACTCAAGCAATACCTGCAAGCCAATCGTGACTGGCTGGTGGACGCGGTTCGCAGTCGTCTGCCCGGCGTAACGATCAACGTGCCGCAGGGCACTTATCTGGCGTGGCTCGATTGCTCGGCCCTGGGCCTGGACAATCCGCAACAGTTCTTCCTCGAACAGGCTCGCGTCGGACTCAGCCCGGGCATCGATTTCGGTGACCAGAGCCAGCAATTCGTGCGCCTGAACTTCGGTTGCCCGCGTTCGTTGCTGGAAGAAGGCATTGCGCGGATGGAGCGTGCGCTGGTCCAGCGCCAGGCCTGAGTCATCGCGTCAATCACGGCGGGCGCCGTGCAAACCAGTGCCCGCCGCCTCTTCCCCGAGAAAAACTGAACCGTCGCCGCGAGCACCTCTCCATACTTCATGGCCCTGTCGGGTCGCGATGGTCAGGGCGGGCCGCGAACCATGACATTCATTATCTGGGTAACGGTGCTGGGCGCCGTCCTGCTGATGCTGGCGTTGACCTCGTCGTACCTGCGCTGGATGCCGGTCACGACGTCGGCCGTGTGCCTGTTGCTCGGCATCGGTATCGGCCCGAGCGGGCTTGATCTGCTGAAACTGCCGCTGGAACATGCCGCCTCGTGGATGGAGCACCTGACCGAAGTCGCGGTGCTGTTTTCGCTGTTCGTCTGCGGTTTGAAATTGCGGCTGCCGTTGCGCGACAAGCGCTGGCGGATAGCCTTCGGTCTGGCAGGCCCGGTGATGGTGTTGACGATCATCGGCGTCAGCCTGCTGCTGCATTACGCTCTGAAACTGTCGTGGGGGCCGTCGTTGCTGATCGCTGCGATATTGGCGCCCACCGACCCGGTGCTGGCGGCGCTGGTGCAGGTCAACGATGCGCGGGATGTCGACAGCGTGCGCTTGGGACTGTCCGGCGAGGCCGGGCTGAATGACGGCGTGGCGTTTCCCTTTGTGATCCTCGGGCTGTTGCTGCTGCAAGGCGATGGCCTGGCCGCGCAATGGAGCCACTGGGTATTGCGCGATCTGCTCTGGGCGGTCCCTGTCGGTCTGCTCACGGGTTACTGGATGGGCCGAGGCCTGGGTCGGGCCACGCTCGCGTTACAGACGCGCAATGAAGACAGCACCGTCAGCCCGAACGACTATCTGGCACTGGCCTTGATCGCACTGGCTTTTGTGGTGGCCGAGTCCTTGGGCGGCTACGGCTTTCTCTCGGTGTTCGCCGCCGGGCTGGGCCTGCGTCAGGAGGAAGTGAAGTCCACCGGCGCCCATCAGCCGCCGGCCGAGCATCTGGTGCAACCGGTGGTCGGTCACCAGAACGTCGAACCGCAGCACGCCGTGCATGGCGACACAGAAGGCCTGGAAGGCAGTCAGGTGGCCGCCGGGATCATGATGGGCGACATGCTCGCCTTCGGCGGTCTGGTGGAGCGGGCCATGGAAGTGTTTCTGGTGACCCTGCTCGGCGTGGTGCTGGTCACCCACTGGGACTGGCGGGCGCTGTGGGTCGGCGCTGTGCTGTTTTGTGTCATCCGCCCGGCCTGTGTGGCGTTGATGCCATGGGGATCGCTGCTGGCGTGGCGTCAGCGAATGTTGATCGGCTGGTTCGGCATTCGTGGCATCGGCAGCCTGTTCTATCTGTTTTACGCCTTGAACCACGGCCTGGGCGAGACACTGGCCGCGCAGTGTACCGATCTCACCCTTTCAGTCGTGGCCCTGAGCATTTTGCTGCACGGCATCAGCACCCAGCCGCTCCTTGCCCGTTACGAACAGCGTAAACAAGCTGATGCCTGACCTCACTTCATCGACTGGGCGATGATCTCCACCAGTTGCATCTGATTGAACGGTTTCGACAGCCGTGGCAGTTGTGCCGCAAAACCTTCGAGGCGCTCGGCATAACCGGTGGCCAGGATGATCGGCAAATCCGGCTTGAGCACGCGCACGGCATGGGCCAGCTGCGCGCCGTTCATTTTCGGCATGGCCATGTCGGTGATCATCAAGTCGATCACTTCCCCTTGGTCAAACAACTCCAGTGCCTGCGCACCGGAGGCCGCTCCGATGACCCGATGCCCCAGATCCTCCAGCAACAGGCTGGTGCTGGTGCGCACCAGGCTGTCGTCGTCCACCACCAGCACGCTGAGTCGCGGCACCGACGCCATGGACGGCCTCGGGCTCAGGGGCTTGGCCGTCATCCCGTCGACGGCGACCGGCAGCCAGAGCTCGGCGCAAGTGCCCTGTCCCTTCACGCTTTTGAGTATGAAACGGCCGCCCAACTGTTCGATGAAACCATGCACCATCGACAACCCCAGCCCGGTGCCCTTGCCCAGGCCTTTGGTGGTGAAGAACGGATCGGTCGCCGAGGCCAGCGTCGCGTCGTCCATGCCTTCACCGGTATCGGTCACGCTCAGGCAGACATAGCGTCCCGCAGCGAGTGTTGACTGGCTCTGCTGCAAAACCACTCGCGGCTCGGCACCGATGACCACGCTGCCGCCCTCGGGCATTGCATCGCGGGCGTTGGTAGCCAGGTTGAGTACCGCCAGTTCGAGCTGGTTGGTGTCGGCGAGCACCGCTTCAAGATCGTCGGGAAACTGCGTTTCGATGCGAATCCCCGGCCCCAGTGAACTGCGCAACAGACCGGTGATGCCTTGCACCAGTTTCGGGATGTCCACGGGTTCGGTCTTGAGTTCCTGGCGCCGGGCGAAGGCGAGCATGCGCTGGGTCAGTGACACGCCTCGCAGCGCGCCCTGGGTGGCATTTTCCAGCAGACGGCTGACCTTCGGGTCGTCGCCGACGCGTTTACGCACGATTTCCAGATTGCCGAGGATCACGGTCAGCAGATTGTTGAAATCATGGGCGATACCGCCGCTGAGTTGGCCGATGGCCTGCATCTTCTGCGCCTGGAAAAGTGCCTCTCGGGTTTGCTCCAGTGCCAGTTGCGCCTGGTGGGCTTCGGTCACATCACGGGTGATCTTGGCAAAACCGAGCAACGTTCCGGTTTCACCGCGAATCGCATCGACCACCACGTGGGCCAGAAACCGCGTGCCGTCCTTGCGCAGACGCCAGCTCTTGTTCTCGAAGCGGCCCTCACGCACGGCGGTTTCCAGCGCCCGTTGCGGCTCACCGATCTCGCGATCCTCCGGGGTGTAGAACATCGAGAAATGCTTGCCGATGACTTCGTTGGGCGCATAGCCCTTGATCCGTTGCGCGCCGGGGTTCCAGTTGGTCACGCGGCCTTCCGGGCTGAGCATGTAGATGGCGTAGTCGGTAACGCCCTGCACCAGCAGGCGGAACTGCTGTTCGCTTTGCTTGAGGGTTTCTTCGGCCATCTTGCGGTCGGTGAGGTCGCGGGTGATTTTCGCGAAGCCGAGCAGTTGCCCGTCCGGGCTGTAGATCGGGTCGATCACCACGTGGCACCAGAAATGCGTGCCGTCCTTGCGTACTCGCCAGCCTTCGCCTTCGAACCGTCCTTCGCGGATCGCCGTATCCAGTGCCCGTTGCGGCATGCCGACGGCGCGGTCTTCATCGGTGTAGAAGCGCGAAAAGTGCTCGCCGAGAATCTCGGCTTCCTCATAACCCTTGAAGCGTTTGGCCCCGGAGTTCCAGCTGGTGATGATGCCGCCGGGGTCGATCATGTAGATCGCATAATCGACCACGGCATCGATCAACAGGCGAAAGCGCATTTCTTCGATCGCAGCGGACTTCTTGTTCTCGCTCATCAGGCTTGGCTCAAAGCAGATTTTCAATAACAGGAGTATGCGTCAAACCGGCGGATTGAAAAGCTGCATCTGCGTGATCGAGCTGCCACCAGCGCGGCAACAGCTGCTGGATGCGGCTCTCGGCAAAGCGATCGTCGATCAGCATGACCACGCCGCGATCCTGCTGGGTTCGGATCACCCGCCCGGCTGCCTGCACCACTTTCTGCATGCCGGGGAACAGGTAGGTGTAGTCATATCCGGCGCCGAAAATCGCTGCCATGCGCCGTTTCATCTGTTCATTGACCGGGTTGAGCTGTGCCAGACCCAGCGTGGCGACAAAGGCACCGATCAACCGGGCTCCGGGCAAATCGATGCCTTCGCCGAATGCACCGCCGAGTACGGCGAACCCGACGCCCTGGCTGTGGGCCGTGAACTGATCGAGAAAGGCCTGCCGCTGCCCTTCAGCCATGCCCCGTGATTGCTGCCAGATTGAAATGTGCGGATGCCGTTCAGCGAGCAACTGCGCGACCTGTTGCAGGTAATCGAAGCTGCTGAAGAACGCCAGATAGTTGCCCGGACGCTCGGCGAACTGGCGGGCGATCAGTTCGACAATCGGCGCCAGTGACGCCTGACGATGAGTGAACCGGGTGGAAATCTGGCTGACGATCCGCACCTGCAACTGTTCGGCGCTGAACGGCGATTCAACGTCGATCCACACCGTGTCGGCCGGAGTGCCGAGCAGGTCGGCGTAATAGTGACGCGGGCTGAGGGTCGCGGAAAACAGCACGCAACTGCGGGCCGCTTTCAGGCGCGGGCCGAGCAGCGCGGCGGGCACCACGTTGCGCAGGCACAGTTGCGACAGCGGACGTTTGCGGTCGAGTTCGCGCTTGCTGATGTCGAACAGATAGTTCTCGTCGAACAACTCCGCGACCCGGCCGAATTGCAGCATCTCGAACCAGGCATTCTGCAAGCCGCTGTCGAGCCCTTGCGGGTGATCATTGAGGTAATCGCCAATGCTTGCGCTGCACGACGTGATCGCCTGCAGCAGTTTTTCCGGTGCCTTGTCGTAGGCCTGATACGGCGCCAGTTGTGCGTTGTGCAAGGCATTCCATTCACGGTTGACCCGTTGCAGGGGCTTCTTCAACGCCTCGGGTGCGGTTTTGCGCACGCTGTTGAAGACTCCCTGATCGAGGGTGGCGCTGTACATCTGCCGCCCGCGTTCGACCAGGTTATGCGCCTCGTCCACCAGCACCGCGACCTTCCATTGATTGAGCTGGGCCAGGCCGAACAGCAGCGCGGTGAAGTCGAAGTAATAGTTGTAGTCCGCGACCACCACATCGGCCCAGCGTGCCATTTCCTGGCTCAGGTAGTACGGACATACCGAGTGCTGCGCGGCGACTTCACGGATTGCCGCCTGATCCTGCAACTTCAATTGACTGGCGGCTTTACGAGCCGCCGGCAACCGGTCATAGAAGCCTTGAGCCAACGGGCAGGATTCGCCGTGACAGGCCTTGTCGGGATGCTCGCAAGCCTTGTCCCGGGCGACCATCTCCAGCACCCGCAACGGCAGGGTTGCGTGGTGATCGAACAGCACTTGCGCCGAGTCCAGCGCCAGTTTGCGCCCCGGGGTCTTGGCGGTGAGGAAATACACCTTGTCCAGCTGCTGCGGCGCCAAGGCCTTGAGCATCGGGAACAGCGTGCCCAGGGTCTTGCCGATGCCGGTGGGCGCCTGGGCCATCAGGCAGCGGCCGGTACTGACGGCCTTGAACACCGACTCGGCAAGATGACGCTGGCCGGGGCGGAAACTGTCATGGGGAAAGCCCAGTTGCTGCGCCGCCTGATTACGCGCTTCACGGTGGGCCATTTCCTGCTCGGCCCATGCCAGGAACAAGCCGCACTGTTGTTCGAAAAACTCGCGCAATGCTTCAGCACTGAAGGCTTCGACCAGGCAGGTTTCCTTTTCGCTGACGATGTCGAAATACACCAGCGCCAGGTTGATCTGTTCCAGCTGCAACCGGCGGCACATCAGCCAGCCGTAGATTTTCGCCTGCGCCCAATGCAGCGCGCGGTGATTGGCGGGTTGTTTGCTCAGGTCGCCACGGTAGGTTTTGACTTCCTCCAGGCAGTTCTGCGTCGGGTCGTAGCCGTCCGCCCTGCCCTTGACCTTCAAGGTGCGGAACTCGCCTTCCAGCGCCACTTCGCTTTGGTAGGCATCATTACGCCGCGAGGCGACGGTGCGGTGACCGGCGATGCCCTCCAGCGCGGTGGGCGACGGCGTGAAGCGCAAGTCGAGGTCGCCGCTCTTGGCGGTGAATTCGCACAACGCCCGCACCGCGATGCTGTAGCTCAAGCGCCCTGCTCCGCCCATTGCACGTAACACACCGCCACCGGCATCTGGTGCGTGTGGCAGAACTCCAGCCAGCGCAGTTGATTGTCCTGCAAGCGGTCGCCGGGACCTTTGACCTCGATCATCCGGTAGGTCTTGTGCTGCGGCCAGAACTGGATCAGGTCCGGCATGCCGGCGCGATTGGCCTTGATGTCCAGCAACAGCCGATTGAACCAGTGCTTGAGGTGCTCGGCCGGCAGGCAGGTCAGCGCTTGTTCCAGCAGTTCTTCATTGAGTGCGCCCCAAAACACGAACGGCGACTGAATGCCCCACTTGGCGGCAAACCGTGTACGGATGGTGTCGGCATAACGGCCGTCGTCGAGTTCCGCCAGGCAGACTTCGAACAGCTCGGCCCGACGTCCCTGGAAATCCTCATGGAGCAAATCTGCCGGCCCGCGCTGGAACGGATTGAAAAACGCCCCCGGCAGCGGTGCGAAAATCGCCGGCCAGCACAGCAGGCCGAACAGCGAGTTGATCAGGCTGTTCTCGACGTAATGCACGGGGCCGGCGTCCTCATGCAGATGCGCCTGCACGTGATACTCCACCGACAGCGCCGGATCGAGCCGAGGCAGATGCAGATCCAGACGCTCCACAGGTTTTGGCGCCACGCGTTTGAGCGCCGGTCCGCCGAGTTTGCGCCGCAGACGTGGCAGCGCCCGTTGCAGGCCCTGTTGTTCGGCGGCGCTTTCCGGCGCCTGTTCAGCCAGCGTGCCCAGCTCCAGCGCCAGGGCATATTCACCGCAGCGTTCCAGCACCCGGATCATCCGCAACCGCGCGCCGGGATAGGCACAGCCGCGATAAAGGCTCAGGGCCAGGGCAAATTCCGCGATGCGTTCGCAATGCTGGCCGATCTGGAACAGCAGCTTGCCGAGCCGACGCTGCAACCACGGGTTGTCGAATTGCAAAGCGCTAAGCTCTTCGGCAATCGGCTCGATCGCCTCACCCGCCTCGAAACGCTGCTGGCAATCGTGCAGGAACAGACAGGCATCGACGTCGGCACGGCTGCGCAGGCCTCGGGAATCGGCGCTGAGCTCGACTTTTTCGTAGGTGTAGATTCCAAGGTCAGCGAGGACAAACTCCGACCAGTCCTGGTACAGATTGCCGAAGAACATCAGGCGAAACCGGTCGCACAGGTCCATCAGCGTCAGGCTGAACAATCGGTCTGCAATCGCCGGGCACCAGTCATGCCAGCAACGTGACTCGGGAAACTGCTCGTGCAGGTTCGGCAACCAGTCGACCTTGCGACCCTTTGGATCATCGATGGCCGGGCCGAAGGCTTGTACGACTTCAGCCTTCAGCAGCAGATCGAACAGCTCCGGCATCGTCAACAGCGCTTGCTCGTCCAGCCAGCCATGATCGAGCAACGGCTGCGCGGCTGATGCAATGTCGCCAATTTCCGGATAGTTAAGTTTGCCCGCCCGAAAATGCACGCCCTTGCGCATCACCATCCGCACCAGCAAACCCTGGGAGCCGCGCGGCAGTGACTTGAAGTCGCGAATGAAGGCATGCTCCGTTTCGCTCATCACGTCGGCATAACGAAGCTCAAGCCAGTCAAGCACTTGCCGGAAGTTGTTGAGGTAATAGAACGGATCGTCGAGGGGGCTGGAAGTCACGGTGATAGCGGGCCATGGCAAGCGAATACTGGTTATGCGTACAGATACCAGTTCTGCCCCGACGGGCGCAAACGGAAAAGGATCAGTGGCATCCGCGATTGAGGTTTTTTCGCCAGTCCATCGAACTTTTACCGGGGATTTGGCACCAACCGCGTTAGAGGACCGACACCGGTCGAAATGAATGAGGAAATACCGGGTATGAATTTCAAGACGTTGTTTATGCCGATGACCGTCGTTGCGCTGATGGCGCTGGCCGGTTGCTCCACCCCGACTGTGGTGACCTTGCAGAACGGTACGCAATATCTGACCAAGGACATGCCGAAAACCAAGTCCGAGGACGGCTTCTATGAGTTCCGGGACATTTCCGGCGCGAAGATCCGGGTCAAGGCCGATGAAGTCGCCACGGTGCGTAAGGAAGACTGACGATTACCCCAACAAAAAAGGCTGCAATCCTGTAGGAGCGCAGCCTTTTTTGCATTTTTCAGCGGGGTAACGCCATGCCCGGCAGGGAGCCGTCGCAGTTCAACGCGCGCTCACCGCGCCGGACCATTTCTTCCTGCAGGCGCTGGCAACGTTGGCGCTCCTGTTGCGCCATGCGGTCGATGCTCAGGTTGCCGGTCATTTCGGGCTCATTGTTTTCGCCGATGCGAACGGTCACGAACGGTTGTTCGGGCTGGATATGAAAGCGGCTTTTCTCTTCGACCGGCTCGCTGTTCTCGGTGGGTGCCGGTTTCGGCAATTCATCGGAGCTGACACCGTAGCGGCTCAGAATCGAGCTGTGAGGCAAATCGGCCCAGACATTGGCCGACAGCAGCGCCAACCCGACAATACCGATATACCCCTTGAAACCTTTCACGTTTGAATCTCCTGTACTCAATGGCGGCTTGCCCATACATGACGAGTGCGCATGCGATGGCTTTAGTCCGCGTTTCCTGTTGGTGCAGGGGTTTGAGTCAGGTAGTGGCCAATGAGTCACTTTTGATGTGGAGAGGGAAAGAATTCCCTCTCCACCGTCACGATCAGGCGATCACGATGCCATCAGCACTGAGACTGTTCAGCGAAACCCCGACCAGCGTCACCGAATCAGCACCAAACTTCAGCACCGTATCCTGCCCCACCGACGTGGCATGGGCGCGGAAGTCATCGCCCGGCAACACGCCCTGCACGCCGAGGAACACCAGTTTGTCGTTGCCGTTGAAACCCACCACCCGATCCTGGCCGAATGCGCCGCTGAACAGGAACGTATCCGCCCCGCCGCCCGATTCCATCAGGTCATTGCCGGCGCCGCCGACGAACACGTCATTGCCCGCGCCACCGATCAAGTGATCGTTGCCGTCCAGGCCAAACAACCAGTCGCCACCGGCATGGGCCTTGAGGGTGTCGGCGCCGCTGGTGCCCTTCACGCTCGATTCGTACTGGGTGACGTTGTTGCCGACCTTCAGGCCATCGGCGGTCACGCTGTGGGTCACGTCGTCCTTGAACAGGCCCCAGAGGAAGCCCGGCTCCTTGGTGACGATGCTGCCGATGTCGCGGGTGATGCTGATTCCACCGTTGGCATCACGGATGTACAGGTTTCCGGCGCCGTCGTTGGCGAAGTCGAACTTGTTCACCGACTGCTGCAACTCGAGGGTGTTGTTGCCTGAACCGCCGAGGATGATGTTGTAGCCGCCGCTGTCGCGGAAGGTGTCGTTGCCGGCACGACCCTCCAGATAATCGTTGCCGCTGCCGCCCTGGATCAGATCGTTACCGTCGCTGCCGATGATGAAGGTGCTGCCCTTGTGGGGCTCGGCATTGCGGTTGAGGTCCTGTACCCAGGTGTTGGCCCGCGCCGGGTCCGACAGGTTGGCCACGATGATCGTCGAATCACGGCTGGTGAGGTCGTAGAACTTCGACTCGATGACCCGGTTCATGCCGTCGCCGTAAGCCGTCGGCAGGTGCGAGATCCAGGTCGGGATGTTGACGATCGAATACGGCAGCACGTTCCACGCGTTCGAGGCGTAGTGGTCGTTGAAGCTGACGATATTGTCGGTGGCCGAGACTTTCGATGCGTCGTGTACGCCCAGCGATGCCCCGGTGAAGGTCGAGCCGTCGAGGGCGCGGAATACCGGGTCGTTCTCGTAGCCGACGTTGAGCACTTTGTCGGTGCTGCTCTGGGTTGGTGAGGCGTAGGCGATGTAGTTGGAGTCCTGGAAGAACCCGCCCCACTTGCTGCCGCTCAGGTCCGCCATGCTGTTGACCGCCAGGCCGCCGAGGCTGTGGCCGCTGATCAGCACGTCCTTGCCGGTGAGGCCGTTGGCCTTGGCGAACGCCACTACGTTGTTCATCAGATTGCCGAAGGCTTCGCCGACGTAGTTCTTGGCGTAATCCTTGGGGCCGAACGCGGCGAGCAGGTCATTGATGGCGTCGGCGATCGAGTCGCCAATCAGGATTTCCCGTGGGCCGCTGGTGCCGCGAAAGGCGATGCCGATTTCCGTGAGATGGCCCTGGGCGTCGTACTTGCCGAGGATTTCCACTTGGGCACTGGTGTAGCCGGGCTTTTCACCGAAGAAGGTTCCGCGCACGTCGGTCTTGCCGTCATAGCCCAGTTGCGAGGCAGTGATCGGTGTCCAACCGGCCTTTTTCACGGCGTCGAGGGCGAGTTTTTCCGAATCGGGATTCCACGGGAGTCCGGGAATCACCCCTTGAGAATCGGTGCCGCCGATCAGCGCACTGATCAGCGTGGCCGGCAGACCGAGGCCGAAGCCGTTGTGCTGATAGCCGACCGCGAAACCGTTGTCGAGGTTGTGATAGGAGTACAGCGTGATGGCCATGGCATCGCTGAACAACGCCTTGGAATCCGCTGTGTTGAAGTTCTTGTAGTCATACACACCCATTGCTGTTGCCTCTCTCTTTGTTGGAATTATTCAGAGATAGCTCACAACCAGAACGCCCCTCTCGGGGCGCCCCGGAGCATTTCCTTACAACACTTCTGTCATGCAACTCCAATGGGAACCGCCGCAAGCCACGGTGGTTCCCGCACGGAATCAGGCGAACACGAAACTCGAGTCCGACAGGTTAGCCACACCCACCCCGATCAGGGTCACGGCATAGTCGCCAATCTTCAGCACGGTATCGGCGCCGGACTGCGAAGCATGTTGCTTGTAGTCGTAGCCCTGCCCCGCGCCCTGCACGCCCATGAACACCAGTTTGTCGCTGCCCTGGTAGCCATGGATCGAGTCGAAACCGAACGCGCCGCTGAACAGGAAGGTGTTGTTGCCACCCACCGCATTCATCACGTCGTTGCCGGCGCCGCCGACGAAAGTCACATGGGCCTTGTCGCTGAACAGGTGATCGTCGCCGCCCAGGCCGAACAGCCAGTCGCCGTCAGCGGTGGCTTTCAGCGTGTCGCCGAGTGCACCGCCGTTGAGCGAATGGTTGTACTGGGTCAGTTCGGCACCATTGGCCAGGCCTTTGCCAGTGACGGTCCAGGTGATTTCCTTGCTGCTCCACATCGAACCGGACTCTTTGCTCACGATTGCGCCGATGTCACGGGTCATGCTGATGCCGCCGTAGGCGTCGCGCACGTATAGCGTGCCGTCGCCGTCGTTGGCGAAGCTGAAGTTCTGCAACGGTTTCTGCAGGTCGAAGGTGTTGTGGCCCTGACCACCCAACAGAATGTTGAAGCCCCCGTCATCGCGGAACAGGTCATCGCCGGCACGACCCTCGAGGAAGTCGTTGCCCGCCCCGCCCTTTAGCCAGTCGTTGCTGTCAGTGCCGATGATGAAGGTGCTGCCGGTGTGCGGCTCGCCGCTGCGGCCCAGATCCTCGACCCAGGTCTTGCCCCGGGACGAGGCTTCCAGATTGGACACGATAATGGTCGAGTCCTGGCTGGTGAGGTTGTAGAACTTCGAATCGATCACCCGGTTCAGACCATCGGCATAGCCCAGCGAGCTGTGAGCCGACCAGTTCAGCGGGTTGACGATGCTGAACGGCACCAGGTTCTGCGCGGTAGAGGCGTAGTTCTCGTTGAAGTTGACGATGTTGTCGGTGGTCGAGTCGTGCGGCTTGTCGTGTTTGCCCATCGACGCCGTGCTGAACGTGGTGCCGTCGAGCACACGGAATACCGGATCGTTCTCGTAGCCGATGTTCAGCACGTTGGTGCCGGTGCTGCTCTGGGTCGGCGAGGCGAACGAAATGTAGTTGGCGTCCTTGAAGAAACCGCCCCAGTCGCTCGCGCTCAGCTCCGCGACGCTGTTGACCCCGAGGCCGCCGAGGCTGTGGCCGCTGATCAGCACGTCCTTGGCAGCGATGCCATGGGCCGAAGCAAACGCGGCGACGGATTTGAGCAGGTTGTCGAAGGCGTTCTTCGCGTAGTTCTTGGCGTAATCCACCGGCCCGATGGCGGCCAGCAGGTTGTTTTTCATGTCGCCAAAGGTGTCGCTGTAGCCCAGACCACCGGTGCCGCGAAAGGCCACACCGATGCCGATCAGCTTGCCGGCGGCGTCGTATTTGCCGAGCACTTCCGCCTCGGCGCTGGTGAAGCCGTCCTTCTCGCCGAAGAACGTCCCCTTCGCGTCGGTCTTGCCTTGATAACCCAGGGCCGAGGCGCCCAGTGGCGACCAACCGGTGCCGGGCAAAGGTTGCCCGGTCGGCGTGTAGGAATACAGCGTCAGCGCGATGGCATCGCTGTACAACGCTTTGCCGTCGGCATTTTTGTAATCGAACAATCCCATGTCGTGCTCTCTCTTCCTTTCAAAAACGGCAGTTCTCTGCAGAACTGCCGCTACACCCTAGAACTGCCAGTCCAGCGTCAGGCCCACACCGTGGTCCTTCTCGTTCGAACCGATCAGTCCGTTGTAGTCCAGGTTGACCCGGACATCGCGATTCAGCGCCAGCCCGGCACGCACGCCGACCACCGCTGCATCTCGATCCATCGACACACTTTGCACGTTGAACGCGCTGTTGCCATTGACAAAGGCCAAGTGGCTGTCGGAATCCACGCTGCTCAGGTTGTGCTGCCAGCCCAATGTCGCGCCCAGTTCCAGCTGATGTTTCTCGGACAGAGCAAACGTGCGCTTGGCGCGAACGCCGAGGGTCGACAGCACGGCGTCGCGGTTGTCTTCACCGCCCTTCAGTGCGGCGGCATCACCCTTTTCGGTGAAACTGTCGCTGTTCAGGTGCACGTAAGCCAGATTGGCGAACGGCTCCAGGTTCATCGGCTGCAGACCGAGATCGTAGGCAGCTTCTGTGAACAGTTGTGCGGTGGTCGCATCGCGTTTGGTTTTCTGCTTGCCGCTGACACCGGCAAATTGCAGGTCACGTTTGACGTCGATGCGATGCCAGCTGTAAGCCGCGCCGGCGGTCAGGCGCAGGGCATCGATCTGGTGCCCCAGGTACGTACCCAGGTGATAGCTGTCAATCGATGCCGACGAGTGCGTGCCGCTGCCCATGTTCAAAGAACTGTCGCTATAACCGGTAACGAAACCCAAGCGAGTATCTTCAGTAATCAGGCCATCGACACCGAGCAACAGTCCGCCAATGGAGCTGTTGGAGTTGGAATTTTCATGGCCGCCATCGGTCTTGCCCCAGGCACCGAGCACTTTGAACCAGGCATTGCTGCGGTCATCGGTCGGCGCACCGGCATCGAACAGATCCCGTTCGCGCAGGCGTTCACCCACCGCATCACGCAGGTAACGGCTGTCGTTGATCAGCAACGTGCCGATGGCCGGGTGGATCTCGCCGGACAGTTGCTGGAACGCGTCCTGCGCAACGGCAGCGGTCGGCGACAGCAGCAGGGTTTCGAACAACGCATTGCCCGCGCCCAGACGTTCGGCAGCCGCACCGACGGCGCGCTGGTTCGGGGTCAGGCCGACGCTGGCGAACGAAGCACCGTTACGCCCCACGTCCAGCTGAACACCGCCCGAGGAGTAATCGAGAGTGCCGCCGAGGAACGCATAGTTTGGCAAGACCTGACCAAAGCGCCCCTGAATGCCGCCCGCCGCCTGCAGAATGTTGAACTGGCTGCCCAGCAGCGTTTTAACTTCAGTCGTGGTCAACAGTGTCGGGCTGTTTTCCAGGGTCAGGGCGACCGTTGCGCCGTCAATGATTGCGGTGCCGCCAGCGACCACACGGTCGCTGCTGGTGGGCGAGACTTCCACGGCATAGGTCGAGCCCGGCTCGAAGGTCACGTCACCGGCCACGTTCAAGGTGCCGATGGAGTTGCCCGGCGCCACGATACCGCCGCTTTTCGCGGTCAGCGCGGCGATGTGCCCGTTACCGCCGAGAATGCCGCCGTCATTGACCGTGACCGCCGATTGCAGCGAGCCATTGATTGCCAGTCGGCCACCGTTCACCAGGGTCGGGCCGGTGTAGGTGTTGGCGCCGGTCATCACCAGAGTGCCGATGCCTTGTTTGGTCAGACCACCGTGGCCGGAAATGTCGTTACGCCAGGTGTCGAGCCCGCAGGTGATGTCGGTGCATACCCGCTGGGTGGGCTTGCCGGCGTCGATGATCGCGCCGATCCCCGGCAGATCCGCCACGAACTGGCTGGAACCGTAAGCGCCTTCGATGCGGAACTCGGCCGGGATGTCCTGCTCGGTGACGAACATCGCCGGCCCGTCGATGCCCTTGCGCAGGTTGATCATGCCCCAGCCGTACAGGGCGTCGATGCCCGGAGCGCCGAGGTCGGTGGCGGTGGTGCGCAACACGCTGGCGACCTGAGCGCCGGTCATGTACGGGAAGCGTTCCATCAGCACCGCCACGGCACCGGCCGCGTGTGGCGCGGCCATCGAAGTGCCGTTGTAGTTGGCATAGCCGGTGGTCAGATCGCTGGCGTTGGTGCCGCCGATGATCGAACTGTAGATCTGCGTACCCGGCGCCGAAACGCAGAAGCTCGCGGTGTAACCGCAGCGCGAGGAAAAGGTACTCATGATGTACGGGTTGGCGCTGGCCTGATCCGGGTTTCTTTGCAAAGCAGAGACGGTCATCCAGTTCGGCGCGATTTCCGGCACGAAGTAACCGAGGCCGGCGATGGCGTCCGGGTTGTTCAGGTTGTAGTCGTTACCCGCCGCGAAAATGGTCACGATCCCGCTGCGCGCGGCGGCGATTGCACCGTCATAGGCACCGCCAGGCTTGGTGCCGAGCAATGTGCGGATCTCGTTGAACTGCAATTGCGCGTCGTTGACGGTGAAGTGCGGGTACGCCGGGTTGCGGCCACCGAGGTCGAAACGGTCTGTGATACCGATGCCCCAGCTGTTGTTGATGATTCGCGCGCCACTGGCGATCAGGGCATCCCAGCCGGCTTTGTACACCGCGCCGTCGTTGCCGCGGACGATGCCGTCTTCCGGGCCCGGGTCGCCGTTGTCGGCGCTGATGATCTGCGCTCCGAACGCCACGCCGTGCATTGGCCCGCCGTCACGACTGCCCGCCGCGATACCGCCGACGTGAGTGCCGTGAGCGCCGAGTTTGCCGTTGGAGCCTACCGAGGGTGAACCGTCATAGAGGAAGGCATCCCCGGCTTTGACCGGAATGTACGGGTCGGTGTATTCGCGGATACCGCTGGTGACCAATGTGATCACTTTGTTCGGGCCGGAAAACTCCGGGTGTGCGGCATAGACCGGCTGGTCGAAGATCCCCAGTTTCACGCCTTTACCGGTATAGCCGGCGGCGTAGGCGTAATCCGCGCCGATCGCGCCCAGGCCCCAGTCTGCTTTGAACTCGGCACTGCGCCAACTGGCAGGGTCCCCTGCCCGGCCGTTTTCCACGTAGGGCGCGGCGTGTGCGCTGCCCCAGGTGGCCATGGCGCAGAGCAAGGCGCAGTTGAGGGTTTTCAGGCGAAAGCATCCACCCGATTGCGCGGGGGTGTTGTTGTTTTTCATCCAGCGACCTTCCTTAGTGATGTTGCACAAAATCCGTGTGTTCAGCATTTGATTGATCGTTCCCATGCAGGAGCGTGGGAGCGATCAATCACACTCCATCAGAACTGCCAGTTCAGGCTCAGGCCGACGCCGTGACTCTTCTCGCGGCTGGCCAGTTGTCCGTTGTAATCAAGGTTTACCCGTACGTCGCGGCTCAGGGCCAGGCTGGCCTGTACCCCCACCAGCGCGGCGTCGCGCACCAGCGGCGAACTTTCGACGCTGTACGGCGCGCTGCCGCTGGCGAAGCGCAAATGCTGTTCGGATTCGATGTCGGTGAGGCTGTGCTGCCAGCCGAGACGGCCACTGACATCGAGTTTCTGCGAGCCCGACAGGTTGATCGTCTTGATCGCCCTGACGCCGAGGGTGCTGAGCACCGCGTCACGCTGGTCGCCACTGCTTTTCAGCGCGGCAGCGTCGCCCTTTTCGGTGAAACCGTCGCTGTCCAGATGCACGTAGGCCAGATTGGCGAACGGCTCCAGAGCCAACGGTTGCACGTTCAGTCGGTAGGCCGCCTCGCCGAATACCTGAGTGGTGGCGGCATCGACCTTGGCTTTCTGTTTGGCGCTGACATCGCCGTATTGCAGGTCCCGTTTCACGTCGGCGCGATGCCAGCTGTAGGTCGCGCCGGTGCTCAAACGCCAGGCACCGATGTCATGCCCGGCATAGGCACCGAGGTGGTAGCTGTCGACCTTGG
Organism: Pseudomonas kribbensis; assembly: GCF_003352185.1. Lineage (GTDB taxonomy): Bacteria > Pseudomonadota > Gammaproteobacteria > Pseudomonadales > Pseudomonadaceae > Aquipseudomonas > Aquipseudomonas kribbensis. The sequence goes on along the minus strand of NZ_CP029608.1, from coordinate 3,090,334 downwards.
CCGAAGAGTGCGTGCCGGAACCCATGCTCAACGAACTGTCGCTGTAACCAGTGACCAGACCGATGCGGGTCTGCTCGTCCAGCGCACCGTCGACACCGGCCAGCAGGCCGCCAATCGAGGTGCTGTAGCCGGCGGTGTCGTGTCGCGAGTCGGTTGTGCCCCAGGCGCCGAGGGCCTTGACCCAGCCGTTGCCTTGGGCGCTGTTCGCGTCGTGCAGGCGTTCGCCGATGGCGTCGCGCAGCTGACGGCTGTCGTTGATCAGCACCAAACCGAGGGCCGGATAGATTTCCCCGCTCAATTGCTGGAAGGCTTGCTGTGCATCACTGGCAGTGGCGGACAGCAGCAGGCTTTCGTACACGGAATTGCCGGCGCCCATGACTTCGACGGCGCCGGCCACGGCCCGCTGGTTCGGCGTCTGGCCGACGCTGGCAAAAGACGTTGCGTTACGCTCGACACTCAGCATGATCCCGTTACCGGTGGACGCGAGGCTGCCACCGATGAACAGGTAGTCGGGCACCACCGCGCCGAACTGACCCTGAATACCGCCCGCCGCTTGCAGAATGTCGTACTGATGACCGAGCAGGCTTTTCGCTTCGGCGGTGCTGAGCAAGGTCGGGCTGTTTTCCAGTGACAGGCTGACGGTGGCGCCGCTGATGGTCGCGATGCCGCCGGCGACGATGCGGTCGCTGGCCGTCGGTGACAGCTCCACCGCGTAGGTCGAGCCCGGTGCGAAGGTCACGTCACCGGCCACATTCAAGGTGCCGATGGAGTTGCCCGGTGCCACACGACCGCCGCTATTGGCAGTCAGTGCGCCGATCCGCCCGGAACCGCCGAGGGTGCCACTGTCGTTGACCGTGACCGCCGATGTCAGCGAGCCGTTGACGCTCAGCAGGCCGCCATTGACCGTGGTCGGGCCGCGATAGGTGCTGTCGCCGGACAGGATCAAATGCCCGACGCCGGACTTGATCAGGCTGCCCTGATACACCCGACTGGCAGCCGCCGCCTCACGGGCCGTGCCGACGGCGTAATCAGTCTGGTCCTGTTGGCTGGCGCCGACCGGAACGCCGTTCTGCCAGCCCTTGTCCTGCAGGGTTTGCTGCCAGGCGGTGTGTTCGGCGAGGTCTTCGCTCTGGCGCTGGATCAGTGCCTTGTCGGAGATGTCGTTGCTCCACACATCGCGTTGCCCGGTGGCCAGATTTGCGTCGAACGCGCCAAGCAACTGCCCCGGCCCGCCCATCGCCCGCTTCAGGTTGGCCACACCCCAGCCGACCCGCTCGTTGGGTGCGTCGGTCACCGAGCCGTCGAGCTGGGTGGCGGTAGTCAGCAGCACTTCCAGCGCCTGCTGGTTGTTCATGTACGGGTAACGCTCCATCACCAGGGCCAGAGCGCCGGTTGCATGGGGCGCGGCCATCGAGGTGCCGGACTTGATCCCGTAGCCACCGTCGGGAACGGTGCTGTCGATCTTCGCCCCCGGCGTGGTGATGCACCAGTATTTGGCGATGCCGCACTGGTTGTATTTCTGCTGATTGCTTTGATCCAGCCCCGACACGGCCAGCCAGTGGCCTTCCAGATCCGGCTGAAAATACGGCAGTGCCGAGCGCACGCTGGCATTCGGATAACCACTGTTGCCGGCACTGAACACGTTGATCACACCGCGGCGCGAAACATCGGCGGCGGCATCGAGCCAGGTGCCCTTGTTCCAGTGCTGGGCGTAAGCCGCGTGCAGGTCCGCCAGGGTTCGATAGCTGACATCCGGCGGCTGGCTGCCCCAACTGTTGTTGATCGCCCGCACGCCGGCATCGGCCAGAGCGTCGTACACCGCTTTGAAGTAACGCGGGTCGGGATTGGGGCCGAACAGGAAACTATCGTTCTTGTTGGTGTTACCGACGTAGATCTGCGCATTGAACGCCACGCCGTGCATGCCGGTGCCGTCGCGAGAGGCGCCCATGGTGCCGACCACGTGAGTGCCGTGGGAATCGTTGTTCGGGTTGAGCGTACCGTTGACGTTGAACAGCGAACCATCGACATAGCTGCCGCTGGCCGACACCGGGTGATAACGGTCGCTGGCGAACTCGGGATGGGCCGCGTCGAAACCGGAATCCAGCGCGCCGATCTTCACACCCTTGCCGGTGATGCCGGCGGCGTAGGCCTGATCGGCCTGCATCCGGTCCAGTCCCCAGTCCCGCAGGAACTCGGCGGAACGCCAACTGGCGGCGTCGCCAGGTTTGCCAGACTCCAGGTATTGCGCCTGGGCCTGGCTGACAGAAATTGCGAGCAACAGGGTGCCGACCGATGCCGGCTTGAAGCGTACGTCCATGTTCACCACTCGTTTTTGTTGTTTGGTGTAAAAACTACGGTGTTATTGCGTCCGTGGGCCTTGCCCGAATGCTTCGTCCACCCGAGCCAGATCCTGCTCGCTCAAGGTGCCCGCGTAGTAATGCAACTTGGTCCAGGCCATGAGGTAGTCATAGCGTGCCTGGGCCAGATCGCGGCGGGTGGTAAACAGTTGTTGTTCGGCGTTCAGCGCGTCCAGGTTGGTCCGCTCACCGCCGAGAATGCTTTGTTTGGTCGACACCACCAGCGCTTCGGCCGAGGTCAGGGCTTTCTGGTAGGCGCGCAGTTTGTTGACGCCGGACAGACAGGCACTGAACTGGCGACGCAGCTCGATCAGGGTTTCGCGGGTCTTGCCGTCCAGCTCGAACTCGGCCTGTTCCATGGTGCGACTGGCCTGACGGGTCGATGCCGATACCCCGCCACCGGCGTACAACGGCACGTTGACTTCGATGCCGATGGTGTTGGTGTCGTAGCGCTGGTTATAGGTGTTGCCGCTTTCCGATTCGTTCTGGCGCATCGAGGCGTAGGCACTGACTTTCGGCAGGTGCCCGGCGCGGTTGCGCTCCACTTCATAACGGGCCACTTCCACGGCCTGACGCTGTGACGCCAGGTTCGGGTTGTTGCTGATCGCCAGTTCGTGCCAGGTGTCGTAGTTGGCCGGCATCAACGCAAAGGTCTGGAAGTTCTGGTCCAGGGGCGCCAGGTCAGAGATGTCCACTGCCGGCACACCGACCAGCGCACCCAGTTCACGCAGCGCCGCATCCTGTTCGTTGCGGGCCTCGATTTCCTCAGCGGTCGCCAGCTCATAGCGCGACTCGGCTTCGAGAATGTCGGTCCGTGTGCCTTCGCCCTGTTTGAACATGTGCTCGTTCTGCTGGAACTGCTGCTCGTACGCCTTCTTCTTGGCCTGGGCGATGTCGATCTGATCTTGAGCGAACAAGGCCTTGGTGTAGTTGTCCAGCACCCGCACCAGCAGTTCCTGGCTCTTGCCCCGGAAGTTCTCGTCGGCAAACAGCGACTGCGCCACACCTTTGCGATACGCGGCGTAGGCCTCGTAGTCGAGCAACGGTTGTTGCAGGGTCAGGTTGGAGCCGTAACTGTTGTAGTTGCGGTTTTCAGTAAAGTTGCCGCGATCGGTGAGCTGCGTAACCTTCGAGGTGTTGTGGCCCTTGTTGTAGTTGTAACCGACTTTCGGCAACAACCCGGCGCGGCCAATGGCCCGGTTTTCAAGGCCTGCATCGCGTTCCTTGATCGCGCCGAGGAACACCGGGTCGTTGCGTAATGCCTGTTCGTAGATTTCGAACGGCCCCATGGCCGCCACCGCACTGTTGCCCGCGAGCAGCGCGAACGCTGCCGCCAGCATGGAAAGCTTATTCATACAGCCGAACATCCTTATTCTTCAGTCAATGCGGAGCCGGCCCGGTCGAGCAGCGGTTTGAACAGGTAGTTGAGGAGTGAACGTTCGCCCGTGCGCACGAACATTTCCGCCGGCATGCCGGGCTTGATCACCAGGCCGTTGAGCTTCTCCATGGCCTGATCGCTGACGCTGCTGCGCAACACGTAATACGGCGCGCCGGTTTTCTCATCGACCATCTGGTCGGCGGAAATCAGGCTGACTTCGCCGGGAACGCGCGGGGTCTTGCTCTGGTTGAACGCGGTGTAGAGGATGTCCACCGGCAGGTGCGTGCCGACCTTGTCGATCAGGTTGATCGGCAGGTGTCCTTCCACTTCCAGGCGCGTGCCTTGCGGAACGATCTCCAGCAGGGTCTCGCCCTGACGCACCACGGCACCTTCGGTGTGCACGCCGAGATTGACGGCGATGCCGTCCGAGGTCGCAAGAATCTCGCTGTGTTGCAGGTCAAAACCGGCGGAGGTCAGTTGCTCGGACAGGGTGACGCTTTTCAGTTGCGCGTCGGCCAGTTGGCTGCGGACTTCTTTCTGGTATTCCTCACCATGCTGTTGCAGTTTCAGGCGCGATTCGAGAATGCCCTGCTCCACCCGGCCGCTTTCGCCGGTGTTCTCGGCCAGTTGCTGCTGCACTTGTGACAGCTGACGCTGGTATTCCATCAAGCGGTTGCGCGGAATGTAGCCGTTGTCTGCCAGCGGTTGCAGATTGCTCAACTGCTGTTGCAGGGAATCGGCCTGAGCATTGAGATCAGTACGGGCGCGACGCATGCCGGCCAGTTGCGAAGTGGCGCCTTCGATGCTGGCGCGCAATGCAGCCTGCTCGCGGGAGAACGCTTCACGACGGCTGCTGAACAGTTGCCGCTGGCCTTCCAGTACCAGCGCCAGACGCGGGTCCGCGTTGTCGCTCAGCTCTGGCGGAAAGGTCACCTGCTTGAGGTTGTCGCGCTCGGCCTGCCACCGCGCCAGGCTGGCCCAGGCCATGCGGTACTGGGCCTGCAGCGATTGCACGTCGGCGGCGACCTGCGTCTGGTCGAGGCGGAACAAGGGCTGGCCCTGCTTCACGATTTCGCCTTCGCGCACCAGGATCCGGCTGACCACACCGCTGCTCATCGACTGCACGGCCTTGCGCTTGCCGGATACCACCACCGTGCCTTGCACCGGAATCCCTTGATCCAGCGGTGCCAGTGCCGCCCAGGCAAAGAAACTGCCGGCGCCGGCCAGTGCCAGAATCCAGCCCATGCGGGCGAAGAACTTCGCGTCGCGCTCCGGGCGCTCGGTGATGTAGTCGTGTTCCATGCTGGCTTCGTTTTCTGTGTTCATGCTCGCGCTGCTCATACACCCGAATTCCTTGTCGTGGGCTGGTACTGCCGGCTCATGCTGAGCCCGCCCGGTGCCTGCGCGGTTTTTTCAGTTTGTTGCGGCTGTTGCTGCGGGTTGCCGGACAGTGCCTTGAGCACGTCATGGCTCGGACCGAAGGCTTGCAGGCGACCATCGTTGAGCACCAGCAGCTTGTCGGCCTGGGCCAGCACCGAAGAACGATGCGTCACCAGCACCACGGTGGTGCCTTGCGCCTTGAGTTGTACGATGGCGCTGGACAATGCCGCTTCGCCGACGGTGTCGAGGTTGGAGTTCGGCTCATCCAGCACCACCAGGCTTGGCGTGCCGTAAATCGCACGCGCCAGGGCCACACGTTGTTTCTGGCCGCCGGACAGACCGCTGCCGTCCTCGCCCAGTTGCGTGTCGTAGCCTTGCGGCATGCGCAGGATCATTTCGTGAACCCCGGCCTGTTGCGCGGCGGCCACGACTTTCTGCGGATCGGTCTCGCTGAAGCGCGCGATGTTCTCGGCGATGGTGCCGCTGAACAGTTCAATGTCCTGCGGCAGGTAGCCGATGTAAGGACCCAGCTGATCGCGGTTCCAGCGATGGATGTCGGCGCCGTCCAGACGCACCGTGCCGCCGAGGGTCGGCCAAACGCCGACCAGCACCCGCGCCAGGGTCGACTTGCCGGAGCCGGAGGCACCCAGCACACCCAGTACTTCACCGGCCGCCAGATTGAAATTGACCATGTGCAAGGTCGCGGCACGTTGCCCGGGCGGGCCGGCGCTGACCTGTTCGAAAGTGATCTGACCTTTCGGCGCAGGCAGTGCCATGGCGTCGTCGCTCGGCGGGAACGACTGCAGCAGGGAGTCGAGACGGCGGTAAGCCAGCTTCGCCCCGCTCCACTGCTTCCACACGGCAATCAGCTGATCGATCGGGCTGAGCACGCGGCCCATCAGGATCGAACCGGCGATCATCATCCCGGCGGTCATGTCGCCCTTGATCACCAGCAAGGCACCCAGGCCCAGCACCAGCGATTGCAGGCACAGGCGCAAGGTCTTGCTCAGGGAGCTGATGACCGCGCCAGTATCACTGGCCTGGTTCTGCAGGCCGAGAAAGCGCGAATGCACCTGAAACCAGCGCTTGCGCAGCGAGCCGAGCATGCCCATCGCCTGAATGGTTTCGGCGTTGTGCAGGTGGCTGGTGGCCAACTGGCTGGACTTCTGCGAGAAACCGGCGGCTTCGCCCAGTGGTTTCTTGGTCATGTATTCGTTGAGGCACGCCAGGGCGATCAACAGCAGCGCGCCGGCCGTAGCAAGGACGCCGAGCCAGACGTTGAACAGGTAAATCACAAACAGATAGACCGGGAACCACGGCGCATCGAAGAACGCGAACAGCGCAGGTCCGGTGACGAACTGGCGAATGTGGGTCAGGTCACCCAACGACTGGCCGGCGTTGCCCTCACCCTTGAACAGATTGCGCTCGAACGCGGCTTGATAGACCCGCAGGTTGAAACGGCGCTCCAGCTGGCTGCCGATACGGATCACGATGAAGCTGCGCACCACCTCCAGCAGACCGATGAACGCGAAGAACCCCACGACCATCAACGACAGCATCGCCAGCGTGGTTTCGTTTTGCGAAGACAGCACTCGGTCATAGACCTGGAGCATATAAATGGAGGGCACCAGCATCAGCACGTTAATCAGTGCGGTAAAGCATCCGACGCTGATCAGAATACTTTTATAGTCACCCAACGCCTTGAATAAGGGAGCGGTGGCCGGGGCCTTCGCCATCTTCATTGATTATTCCTGAAATGATATTCCCCGCCGTGCTTGGCGAGACTTCAATTAATTGCCCGCACCGAGGACGGGACATACACCGTCAGTATTGGCTTACACTTCAATAACAACTTTCGCGATTTAAACCGGCGTCAGCGTTATTGCAGACTCGCTTATAACTGTAACGGGGCGCCTTATATTTAAACTGTGAGTCGCTTCCGATGATCAGGGCTGTTTGGCAGCTCGTTCGAGTGTAATCATCAGGCCCGACTTCAAAGTGCTCAGATAAAGCCCATCACGTTGTCGGCTGAAGAACTGGATTCTTGAGCCTTCCTTGCCAGTGATCGAAAGACCGTCCGGGTCGGGAAACCAGCCGATGGCGCTGTCCTGCAGCCACGCGCTCAAGCAGTCGGCGCCCTTGCCCAGCGTCTGGTTGGATTCCAGATCGATCAGGCAGATGTTCGACGGTTTGTCTTGCAGCGCCTGCGCTTCGGGGGCGTCGCTGCGAGCGGTCAGTGTCGCTTGCCACTGCCCGGCAAATACCGATGGATCTTCGAGTCTGAGGCTGCTTGCCATGGTTGTTTCTCCAGAAATCATCATCAGCATCGGCAACAGATACGCTGCCGCTTTGCGGGTAAAAGCGAATTGGATCATAGGAAATTTCACTCCGGCGTGTAGCCTTGCTTACCGGCCAAAGCGATGCAAGTAAAGAAAGCGGCGCATCACGCGCCGCCTTCTTTTTTACATCACGCTACGATGTCGCTGATCGCCGCCTGGCCAACGGTGCTGACCTGGAAGTCCGCCACGCCGTGCCCGGAGAAGTCCACCGACAGCAGGCTGTTGCCGCCCGAGGAGGTCAGGATGGCATCGCCCGCCGCACCGGTGAAGGCGCTGACGAAGTGCAGGCCTGCACCATTGGTGATCGCGCTCAGGTCGATTTTGTCCAGACCGCTGACAAAGTCGAGGATCTGATCGATCGCACCCGGCTTGGAGTCGGAGCTGGCTGCGAACACGAAGGTGTCCGAACCCGAACCGCCCCACAGCTTGTCGGCACCGCCGCCGCCCCAGATGATGTCGTTGCCGGCACCGCCCTTGAGTTCGTTGGCTGCGCTGTTGCCGATGATCAGGTCGTTGCCCGAACCGCCGATGGCGTTCTCGATGGTGACGCCCTTGGCGATGGACACGTTGCCCACCAGGCCGCCAACGTCGGAGAACGAGGCTTCATTGAGGTTGATCTTCTGGTTCTGAGTGAAACCCGAGAAGTCGAAGGTGTCCTTGCCGCCCGCATCCCACACCGAGAACACCAGCTTGTCCGACGATGAAGTCGCGCTAAGGAAATCGCGACCGGCGTTGGAGTTGAAGCCATAGGTGGTGTCACCGGTACGGGTGGACATGTTGGCGCCGTAGAGCTTCTGGATTGCTGCGATGTCATCCAGCAGCGGGCCCGAGGCATAGGCTTCGACACCGCCCTTGCTGAAGTTCTGGCTGGTATTGCTTTCACTCCAGTAGCTCATGAGGCTGTAGCCGCGGGTGTCTTGCCCGTAGGAAGCATCCTTGTACGTCGGATTGCCTTCGCCGGCGTTGTAGTCGCCAGGGTGAGACAGGCCCAGGGTGTGGCCGATTTCGTGGGTCAGGGTCTGACGCCCGTAATTGTTCACGCCCGGGTTCTTGTTGACGTCGTATCCACTGCCGGTCAGGTACCAGGACTGACCGTCATAGCCTGGCTCGGTGCCTGGCAGGAAAGCGAATGCCGCCGCGCCTTCCTGACCGCCGCTGTAGTTACCGAAGGTCATGTGGCCGTCGCCACCTTTGGCTGCTTCGGTAAAAGTCACGTTGGCGACATCGGCCCAGGATTGCATGGCGAGCACCGCCTGGGTTTTTTGCAGGGCACTGAACTGACTGAAACCGGTGACGCCCAGGCCGCCGAAGTTGGCCGTCTTGGAGGTCAGAAAGGTGTAGGTCAGTTCGATCTTGCCGCTGCCGTCGAGGTCGTGCCAGGAGGCACCGTCACGCAGCAGTTGAGTGGCGGCTTGATCCACCGAGAAGGAGGGTTTGCCATTGACCGTGAGGTTGCCGCCACGATCGTACTGATGGCTGAAGCTATTGATCTGGTTGAACGCCGAGCTTGGCGCCGCCAAAGGTGCCGCGTTCAGCTGGAAAGCCTGTTCGGCGGTATCAATAGCATTAGCTTTTACTTTCGACATAAACACACTTCCTTGTTTAGCAATGGAACAGTTTTTGTCCGATAGCGACAACCTCTGGCGAGATTGTCCTATCACTCGCCCAATGAAGGCGTAAGAAACCTGACACAATTTGAAATCTGTCGTCTAGCGATTTTTCGAGATCAAATTGAACTATTCCGGGAAAGTCCCGTAAACAAAGCGCGTGCCGCTGAAAGAATGTTGTAAGTGTGGTGAATTTGCCTAATTGTCTGACGATTTCTTATTTAAATATTAAATATCGGTAAGTTGCTTTTTGTTAGCCGCGTCTCACTTTCCTGCACTTTATTAGTGCGGTGCCAGTGAAGTGACATCAAACAAATAAACATATGCAGCGGGCGTCATATGCCTCTGACGGAGCGGGAGAAAACCCGCTCCGTCAGTTTTTTCAGCTACCGGTACGAATCTTGTTCCAGACGCGCGTGCGGATCCGGTCGATGTTCAGCGGCATGGCCTCCAGTGCGAACAATTTGCCCATCATTTCCGGGCTCGGATACACCTTGGTGTCGTTCTTGATGGCCGGGTCGATCAGGCTGTCGGCCTGTTCATTGCCATTGGCGTAATGCACGTAGTTGCTGATGCCGGCCATGACGTCGGGTTGCAACAGGTAGTTCATGAAGGCGTAACCGGCCTTGGCATCCGGGGCGTCGGCGGGCATGGCGACCATGTCGAACCAGATCGCGGCGCCTTCCTTGGGAATCGCATAGCCGATATCGACGCCGTTCTTCGCCTCTTTGGCGCGATTCTCCGCCTGCAGGATGTCGCCGGAGAAACCGACCGCTACGCAGATATCGCCGTTGGCCAGGTCGCTGGTGTACTTCGAGGAATGGAAGTAGCTGACATACGGCCGCACTTTCATCAGCAGCGCTTCGGCCTTCTTGTAGTCCTCGGGGTTCTTGCTGTGATGCGGCAGACCCAGGTAGTTCAGCGCTGCCGGCAGCAGTTCCGGGCCGTTGTCGAGGATCGCCACGCCGCACTTCTGCAGCTTTTCCATGTATTCGGGCTTGAAGATCAGATCCCAGGAATCCACCGGTGCGTTATCGCCCAGTACGGCCTTGACCTTGGCGACGTTGTAACCGATGCCGGTGCTGCCCCATAGATACGGGAAGCCGTGTTCGTTGCCCGGATCGTTGGTCTGCAAGGCCTTGAGCAATACCGGATTGAGATTCTTCCAGTTCGGTAACTGGCTCTTGTCGAGCTTCATCAGCGCCCCGCCCTGAATCTGCCGCGCCATGAAATGGTTGGACGGAAACACCACGTCATAACCGGATTTGCCGGTCATCAACTTGCCGTCAAGGGTTTCATTGCTGTCGTAAACGTCGTAAGTGACGCCGAGACCGGTGGCTTTTTCGAAGTTTTTCGCGGTGTCCGGCGCAATGTAGTCGGACCAGTTGTAGACCTTGACCGTTTCCGCTGCCTGAGCAAGGGAAGCAGCGAGCATCAAGGGGGCGAGAGCGAGGGTCTTTCGGATCATGGATCGATTCCTGTATTGGCTATTGTTGTTGGCAGGCAATCAAAAGGATCAAGCAATCAGAAAATCAGGACGTAGGTCTTGCGCACGGTCTCCTGGATGTCCCAGATGCCGAGCGTGTTGGCCGGCAACATCAGTGCGTCGCCACCTTGTATGTGCAGGGTTTCGCCGCCATCGTCCGGGGTGAATGTGCAGCGACCGGAAATGAAGTGGCAGAACTCCTGGGCGGTGATCTGCCGCCGCCAGCGACCCGGGGTGCATTCCCAGACGCCGGTTTCGACGCCGTCGTCGCGCTCGACGCTGGTGGTCGAAGCAATGGCGACCGGCGTGCCAAGCGGTACGGCCACCGGGTTGGATTCGTCCAGTTGCAGCGTTGCGGTGTTCTTGAATTGGGTGATGCTCATGGCGCTTCCTGTCTTGAAGGCTGTCTGGAATTGAACGATGTTTAGTGCATGAAACCTTCCATGAACCCGGCCACCCGACTGGCGAGCTTGCGCCGCCAGGGCGCGGTCGCCGGGTTGGCCAGGGTCTGGTCTTCGTGAACGAAGCTTTTGATGATCGCGTTGTAGCCGAGCCAGCGGCACGGTTCCGGCTCCCAGGCCCGCAGCGCATGAATTCCGCCATCCGGCAGCACCCAGGGTTGATGCACCAGTTCGGTATCGCGCTCGAGAATCAGATCGGCCAGGGTGCGGCCGCCGAGGTTGGAAGCACCGACGCCCTCCCCGCCATAACCGCCGGACAGCGCGATGCCGTTGGCCCGGTCACAGAGCATGTGCGGTTTGAAATGCCGGGACATGCCGAGATTGCCGCCCCAGGCGTGGGTGATCGTGGTGTTTTTCAGTTGCGGGAACAGCTCGCCGAACAGATAGCGCCGCAGCTCCACTTCATCCTGGGTCAGATCGAAGTTGTGGCGTAACTGGCCGGCGAACTGATAGCCGCCACGGGCGCCGAAGATCAGCCGGTTATCGGCGCTGCGCTGGCCGTAGGTGACTTGACGGCTGAACTCACTGAACGCCTGGCCACGGCTGAGGCCGATTTCGTCCCAGGTTGCCGCCGACAACGGTTCGGTGGCGACAATCAGGCTCTGCACCGGCAATTGATAGCGACCCAGCGGCGGTAGCGTCACCGAATAACCTTCGATGGCCGGGACGATCCAGCGACTGCGCACGCTGGCCTTGTCGGTGCGCAGACTGCCCGACTGCCAATGGGTCACGGGGCTGTTTTCGTAGATTTTTACGCCCATTCCTTGAACGGTTCGCGCCAGGCCTCGTACCAGTTTTGCTGGCTGGATGGTTGCCACGTGCGGGGCGAAGATTCCGCCGTAAGGTTTGGCGACGCGAATCTGTTGCGCCAGTTGCTCAGGATTGAGCCACCGATAATCGTCGTCGGTCAGGCCTTGGGCGTGCAGTTTGTTCAGATACTCGCGCAGGCTGGCTTCCTGTTCGGGATAGCGCGCGGCGCAGTAAAGCACTCCGCCCTTGCGGTAATCGCAGTCGATGCCTTCGCGTTCGAGGACGACTTCGACTTCATCGGGAATGCTGTGCAGCAGATCGAATGAGGCGCGGCGCTGTTGTGGCGACAGGCCCGCCAGCAGGCGATCCTCGCCCAGCAGATTGCCCATCAACCAGCCGCCGTTGCGGCCGGACGCACCAAAACCGGCGGTTTGCGCCTCGACAATGGCAATGTCCAGGCCTGGCGCGTATTTCTTCAGGTAGTACGCGGTCCATAACCCGGTGTAACCGGCGCCGATGATTGCCACGTCGACGTCAAGGTCTTGTTCCAGCGCCGGGCGCGCAGTGAGCGGCTCGTCGAGTTGGTCCATCCACAAACTGATAGTGCGCCACGCCGGCATGCAAGACTCCGCCAATCCAGATTTCGATGGCGTCGATCCTAGTGGCTGACCTCAAGGACTGTCTTGCGCGCGTGTCCGCAAAGAAATTTGTTTGGCATAAGCCTTGGGCGACTGGCCGGTGTGCTGGCGGAAACAGCTATAAAACGCCGAAATCGAGTTGAACCCGGCGGCGAACGCCAGCTCATCGATGCGCAATGGCGGCGTGGCGTTGTCCAGCGATTGCAGCAAATGCTGGAGCCGTGCCTGATTCACGTAGCGGTAGAAGCTCTGCCCCAGCACCTGGTTCAGCAGATAGGAAATCTGGTTGCGACTGTAACCGCACTCCTTCGCCACCCGTTGCAGATCCAGTTCGGGATCGAGGTACGGCTGCTGACGCTGGAAATACTGCTGCAGGTCTTCGGCCATGAAACTCAGCTGGCGTGGCGACAGGCCCAGTCGGCTCGCCGCCGGACGCTGACTCGGCGTCGAGGTACTGGAGCCCTGCTCGCGCACCAGTGATGCGTATTCGTTGACCCGCCAGATTTTCGCGTCCTTGACGGTGATCGCTTCGCTGGAACGGAACGACACCAGGCCATTGCCGCCACGCAGGGTCACTTCGTATTGAATGAACGCCGTATTGCCGTCGATGCGGATCCGGTCGCAATGCTCCAGCGCTTCGTCGGATTCACGGGGCATGCTGACGCGAACGTACTCGCGCAGCTCGTCGAGGCCGAGCACGCGGTTCTGAAAGAAATCGTTGTACTGAATGTCCGGATGGTAAAGCGCCATGACGCCATCCAGGTCCCGGTGTTTCCAGCACAGGTGATAGCGCATGACCGTTTCGGCCGTGGCCGGGGTCTGCTGCGGGCCGTCATCATCGGCGTGCATAAGGGACTCTTGGCAAAAGAACCGAGCTTGCCCAACTTCGGCCCCGGCATCAACAACCCGGAAGTGATGGCACTTTGTCGATGATTTCATCAGCCGTGACTTACATCAAAAAAATCCCTGCAATCGCCAAACGGCCTGAAAATTCTCACAGGCTTTTCACATCCAGATGCTACTTTTAAGGACAGTCACCGGTTGAGCCAATGAAGGCTCTTCCCACCTACCATGAGCAAACGGAAGCGCTCGATGAAGAAGGCGGGCAACACATGAACAAAGGGTCAAGCAAGGTCACGTTCCCCAATGCCTGCCAGCTGATGCGCTGGCATTTTCATCCCATGGGTTTCGAAGCCACGATGGACGCACCGGGCAGCATGATCGCCCGCCTGTTCGATCGGGCCAGCGGCGAAACCCTGATCGCCATTGCCGGCATTCCTTGCGCAACGGTGATGAATGCAGCGGATGTCGAACGAATAATCGAAGCCGTCGAGGACGAACTGGAAGCTTTTGTTCCTCCTGAGTCTCTTAGAAGTTACGCCTAAACCATTGATTTAAAAAAAAAGCCCGCTGTGCGCGGGCTTTTTTGTGGGCGCTCGGTTCAGGCGGTTTTCTTTTCCGGCCGGTGATCGACGAAGAACGGCTTGCCCTTGGCGACCCGGTCCGACGCACGCGGCATGTTCACGGCCTGGGCATCCTGCGGCTCGACATACCAATAGCAATGACTCACTGCCCGGGTGATGCCGACATAGGCCAGACGCAGGATTTCGTCTTTCTGCGCCGTGTCGTAAGGCTCGTTGTCACCGGCCTTGCCCAGCCCGGCCATGCGGTAAACCTGATTCTTGTAGGGCGAACTGGTGAGGTGCTGGCAGTCGCCCAGCAGAAACACCGCGTCGGCCTGCAAGCCTTTGGCGCTGTGATAGGTCAACTGCTTCAAGCGCCGGGACTCGTACGGCAAGCTCGAATCAACATTAACTACTGACTGAATATGCTGCTCTATCAATGACTTATCGCTACTTTTTCGATAGAGCATCAAGATCGAATCGCCGTTTCTGTAGTGTTCCGCCAGGCGTTGGCCCAGTGCTTGGTCGTCGCGTTCCAGCACATTGACCGGTTGCAACGGCTTCTCCTCGCCGCTGGCTTTGGCTTTTTTGCCGGGAATCGCCGGTGCGGCACGAACGATGTGCTCGGCTGCGTCGATGATGTGTTGATGGCTGCGATAGTTGTCGCTGAGCATCACTCGCGTGGTGCTCGGCGAGGAAAACTCCTTGTTGAACTCCATGAAGTAGCTCGGCGAACTGCCGCGCCAGCCGTAGATCGACTGCCAGTCATCCCCCACGCACAGCAAGGATGAGCGTTGCGCACCGCGTCCGACGTGCATCGCCGGGCCACGGCTGCGGATCTCTGCAAGACTGGCACGAATCCACGAGACGATCTGCGGTGAAACGTCCTGAAATTCGTCGATCATCAGGTGCGACATCGGGCGCAGCAGTTCATCGCTCAGTAGCTTGAGGTTTTCCGGCGAGTGCTCGCTGAACAATGCGAACATGCGGTTGTAGGTCATGATCGGTGGCTTCTGATCGAGCAAGTGATCTTCCAGTGCCCGCCAGAACAGGCTCAGCGCCTCGAAGAAAAACCGGTCCGGATCATCCTTGGCGAAACTCATGCGGCCAACGGCGTCCGGCACATCCAGGCCCAGGTTCTCGATAAACCCGGCGGCAGCGACAAAACAGTCCAGCAACGGCGCGGATACGAGCTCTCCCTTGACCTTGTAATCGAAGCCGGGACCCGCACTGGCATCACCGGCCAACGTGGCCAGAACACGCCTTGATGACTCGTAACTATCTATCCAAATCAATGGTTTACGACAGAAAGCTTGAAACAGTGTGCGCTTCACGGCCCATTCTGCGCGGACCGTCAGCTTGGCATTGGGGCGGCAGACTTGCGGGTTTTCTCTTGGATCGAAGCCCAAAACGACCCAGGCATCGAGACTCGGGATATAGCCATGACAGTGAAAGGTCGAGCCGTTGATCTCGAAAGTCTGACGATTCGGCTCAACCCCCTTGATCGGCCAGGCATCGGCGCGAAACCACAGATCCTCGATCACATCGCACAGTTCTTCGTCACGCCTGGCCGCCAGTTCGGTCACCGCCATGCGTTTTTGCACGTCCGGGTGATCGCGCTCCAGCTCCTTGAGCTGCAAG
Source organism: Pseudomonas kribbensis (assembly GCF_003352185.1). GTDB lineage: Bacteria > Pseudomonadota > Gammaproteobacteria > Pseudomonadales > Pseudomonadaceae > Aquipseudomonas > Aquipseudomonas kribbensis. The sequence continues at coordinate 3,074,894 of NZ_CP029608.1, read as the reverse complement.
GCATGCCGGGACAGTGGCTGGATCAATTGCCGGAAATGCTCTTCCTCGGTGTAGAGCCGGTGATAGCAGGCGTTAAGCTGCTGGCGCTGGGCGTCGTTGATCCGCAGATCGAATGGATTGCTGTCGACATCATCGTCCCCGCCCTGTGGCCGCAGACTGAGGTTTTCAAACGCCTGCAAACGCTCGAACCCCGGCAGGCTGCGCACCATCGGCAGAATCCGCGAATGGAAGGTGCGCACCAGATCCCGGGCGGTTTTCTGGCTCAGGGAATGACCCCAGAGGGCAAACAGCTCGATCAGTTTGCTGATGAAGTCTTTGCGCGATTCCCGGGTGAACGTCACCACGGTCATCGAATCCAGCTCAAAGCCCAGATAGTGCGTCAGCAGCAGGATGCGCAACACCAGCGTGGTCGATTTGCCAGCCCCCGCCCCGGCGACCACCGACGTTGACGGCGTATCACTGAAGATCATCTTCCATTGCGCCACGCTCGGCTGAGCGTGGGCCGGCAGCAAGCGGGCAACGTCAGCCTTGATGCGTTTCTTCAGCTCGGCAGTCAGCGGCAGACGCCAGTCATCGAACAAGTGATTGTCGATACCCGGCGCACGATGCTCGGTGCTGCGGCTGTCGCGGATCAACAGGACCTGACGACCCTCTTCCAGTCCCTCGGCCTTGCCCTCCTTGTAGCCGTAATCGAACCCGGCGGTGTGCCCGCTGCGAAAGCCATCGGCCTGACCGTGCAGCCACGAGGCCCGATGCTGGGCGCGCAATTGCGTCAGACCATGCCCGAGGAAACGCGCCGCCAAGCGTTTGAACCACGGCATCTCGGCCAGGGGACGAAGTTCGGGAGGAAGATCGGGGGTGTGTTGCGCCACGCTGACGGACTCCAGAGGCTGAGGCTGTTGAGGGCTATGGTGTCTGCATTTGCCGTTGAGTTCTAGCGAAATGCTTACAGGTCATTGAGTTAGGCGATGAACTGAAGGCTGCATAAGAGCGTTTCGAGATTTATAACATCAGTCAATTCGATGGGAATGCAGCACTTTTTACGCTTTTTCTCGATCATAGGTTGATAGATGATGCTCGCCATCAATCACCGGTCTCGCTTCGTGGCTGCGGCCGAAACGCCCCATGACGAACCTTTTGAGGAGAAGATCATGCTTGGACTCAGACCCTTCAGCTCGCTGGGCGGCGCCCATCACGGCTGGCTGGATGCCCATCACCATTTTTCGTTCGCCGAGTACTACGATCCGCAGCGCATGAGCTGGGGCAATCTGCGGGTGTGGAACGACGACATCATCGCCCCCGGAACCGGCTTCCCCACTCACCCGCATCGGGACATGGAGATCATCACTTACGTGCGTGAAGGTGCGATTACCCACCAGGACAACCTGGGCAACAAGGGTCGCACCGAAGCCGGCGACGTCCAGGTGATGAGTGCCGGCACCGGGATCGCCCACAGCGAATACAACCTGGAAGCGACCCCGACCAAGATCTTCCAGATCTGGATTCTGCCGACCGAAACCGGTGCACCACCATCCTGGGGCGCCAAACCGTTCCCCAAAGGTGAGCGCGAAGGCTTCGTGACGCTCGCCAGCGGCAAGGACGGTGACGATGAAAGCCTGCGGATTCGCGCCAACGCACGTTTGGTGGCGGCCACTATCAAGGCCGGGGAAACCGCCGAGTATCGACTCGATGCCGGACGTCGCGCTTATCTCGTACCGGCCACCGGTGTGATTGAAGTCAACGGCTTGCGTGCACAAGCTCGAGACGGTGTCGCGGTGAGCCAGGAGCCGGTGCTGACCGTCACGGCCATTGAAGACAGTGAAATCGTGTTGGTGGATCTGGCCTGATCGGCTGGATTGCAGGCAAAAAAAGGGCGACCTCATGGTCGCCCTTTTTTATTCAGCAGTGATCACTTGGTGGAAATTGCACCATCGACCAGGGTTTGCGCTTCGGCCACCAGTTGCTTGAGGTGGTCGTCGCCGATGAAGCTTTCAGCGTAGATCTTGTAGATGTCCTCGGTGCCCGAAGGACGCGCGGCGAACCAGCCGTTCTCGGTCATCACTTTCAGACCGCCGATGGCCTGATCGTTGCCCGGTGCCTTGCTGAGAATGCTCTGGATCTGCTCGCCCGCCAGTTCGGTCGAGGTTACCTGCTCCGGCGACAACTTGCTCAGCAGGGCTTTCTGCTCAGGGTTGGCCTTGGCGTCGACACGTACCGAGAACGGCTCGCCCAGCTCTTCGGTCAGTGCACGATAGGCCTGGCTTGGGTCGCGACCGGTGCGGGCAGTCATTTCAGCAGCCAGCAGGGCCGGGATCAGACCGTCCTTGTCGGTACTCCAGACGCCACCGTCCTTGCGCAGGAACGATGCACCGGCGCTTTCCTCACCGCCGAAACCGAGCGAGCCGTCGAACAGACCGTCGGCAAACCACTTGAAGCCGACCGGCACTTCGTACAGACGACGGCCCAGACGCTTGGCCACACGATCGATCAGGCCGCTGCTGACCACGGTTTTGCCCACGGCCGCATCGGCACGCCATTGCGGACGGTTCTGGAACAAGTAGTCGATCGACACGGCCAGGTAGTTGTTCGGTGCCAGCAGGCCGCCGGACGGAGTAACGATGCCGTGACGGTCGTGGTCCGGATCGCAGGCGAACGCCACGTCGAAGCGCTCCTTGAGGCCGATCAGGCCTTGCATGGCATGGCTGGACGATGGGTCCATGCGGATCTGGCCATCCCAGTCGACGGTCATGAAGCGGAACGTCGAATCGACTTCCTTGTTCACCACATCGAGGTCAAGGCGATAGTGTTCGGCGATGGCCGACCAGTAGCGCACCCCTGCTCCGCCCAATGGATCGACACCCAGACGCAGTTTGGCACCACGGATGGCATCGAAGTCGATGACATTGATCAGGTCGGCAACGTAGGTGTTGACGTAATCGTGGCGGTGCGTGGTCGGGGCTTTGAGCGCCTGTTCGTAACCGATGCGTTTTACGCCTGCCAGCTTGTTGGCCAGCAGTTCGTTGGCCTTGGCTTCGATCCACTTGGTGATGTGGGTGTCGGCCGGGCCGCCGTTGGTTGGGTTGTATTTGTAGCCACCGCTTTGTGGCGGGTTGTGCGACGGCGTGATGACGATGCCGTCAGCCAGGCCGGTGGTGCGGCCGCGGTTGTAGCAAAGAATGGCGTGGGACACGGCAGGCGTCGGGGTGTACTCGTCACCTTCGGCGATCATCACGGTAACGCCGTTGGCTGCCAGCACTTCCAGGGCACTGGCCCCGGCCGGTGTGGACAGCGCATGAGTATCGATGCCGACAAACAGCGGACCGGTGATGCCCTGGGCTTCGCGGTACAGGCAGATCGCCTGGCTGATGGCCAGAACGTGCCACTCGTTGAAACTCAAGTCGAAGGAGCTGCCACGATGTCCGGAAGTACCAAACGCCACACGCTGGGTGGAAATCGAAGCGTCGGGTTGACCGGTGTAATACGCCGTTACCAGTCGCGGGATGTCGACCAACAACTCTGCCGGTGCCGGTTTGCCCGCAAAAGGACTGAGTGTCATGCAAAACCTCTGAAATAGAGTGGTTCAGGAAATTACAGCGGAGTTTACTGGCAGTTTGACCGTAGTGCGATGGGATCTATCCAGTGCGTCCCCGATGTTTTTTAACAGCTCAGCCATCGGGTGCCAGTCGCAACGCATCGCCGATCAAACCGACGACGCCTTCCAGTTCAGGCCCGTTGCTGGCTGTCGCACTCAGGCGCATGTATTGCCCATGCATGCCTTGCGCGCTGAACAGTTCGCCCGGTGCGATCAACACGTGTTGCTTGAGCAAGCGCTGGAACACTGCCCCCATCACAACTCGGCGCGACGAGCGCACCCAGACCGTCGCGCCGCCCTGCGGCTCATCGATGTGCAGCGTGTCGCCCAGCCCTTCGCGCAGCAACTCGATCAACCGGGTACGACGCTCCTTGAGCAGGCGCTTCAACACCGGGAGATGCTGATCGACACGACCACTGGCATACAGTCGGGCAATGGCCTTCTGGCGAATCGGCGAAAGTCGGAACGAGCGCAGCAGAAAGTGCCGTTGCAAGTCGGTGCGCCACTGGCGAGCAAGCACGAAACCGTAAGGCGCTTCTACACCGATAACCTTCTCGAAGGTGGAAAACACCAGGAGACGATCCGGGTCCAGCAAATCCCGAAGAGGTCGACGTTCACAGTCGTCACCCAGCTCGCTGTAACTGTCGTTTTCCAGCACCCAGGTTCCATGATCCCTGAGCAACTGCGCGATGGCTTCGCGATTTTCCTCAGGTGTCAGACTGCCACGGGGCATGTTCAACACAGAAGACAGCAGGATCAGTCGAACCGGCTCGGTTTCCAGCAACATTTTCAATTGCCGTGGATCAAGCTCCCCGCCAGGTTGCACCGGCAGCTCGATGACCCTCACATCGGCAGACTGGAACAGGCGCAACACCATCCAGTCACAGGGTGATTCAACCACCACGGTTGCGTTACGCAGCTCAAGGACAGCGATCAGGATCTCCAGCACCCCTCTCACATCGGCGCCGATGTAGACGTCTTCGGCGTGCCAGCAGTGGGTCGGCGACGACGTATATCGAGCCGCCAGCAGCATGCGCAACTCAAGCTCGCCACACGGCTGGGCCGGGACCTGCGCTTGCCGAGGGTATTGCCGCATCAGCTCCCGTTCGAGCATCAGCAGCGGGCTGTCCAGCGGCTGGATCGATGCCGGGTCGTCGGCGCTTAATACGCGCATGCCGAAACACCTGGCGTTGACGTAGACGGTTTCCAGCAAATCATTGCCTCGACCCAGCGGCATGACCGCGGACGCCGGCTGTGCGAAATACCCGGACTTGGCCACGGAATAGACCCGGCCTTCTTTCTCGAGCAACGCGTAGGCGTACTGGATGGTCGAAATCGACACGTTCAACCGTTCGGCCAGTTGCCTCAGGGATGGCAGCCGCATCGCACCCTCGCCGCCTGGCCCATCGATCAGTTGAGTGAGATAGCGATAGACCGCCTGATAAGCGAAATCGGTTTCACGCGAGGCATTCATGAACGGGCGTCCGGCATTCTTTGGCGATCGGGCGCGAGACTCACACTCAACCTTCCGCCGAACGGTCGCCTGCGGCAACCTCACTGTCGGCAGGGTCCGGGTCCTGTGTCGCCTGGTCAGCCACTCGGACGGGCGCCATGGCATACAACCGGCTGATCAGTTGCACAGGCAAGCCGCTGACATCGGTCATCCATTGCAAAACCTGTTCAGGGGCGTGCAAGCCCTGCATCGCGCGATGCAGGTCCGGCATGGCCACCAGCATGCCCGGATGGCAGGTTCGCAGAAAACGTTCGAGTCCTGCGCCACCCTCGATGAAAGGCGCAAACAGCAGGCAGACCAGTTGCGCTTCATTGAGCCCGAAATTCTTTTGCAAGGCGGTGGCGGCCAGTGATCGATGCTCGCCTGGATCTGTCAGGGTGCCGAACGTCGCCATGAAGCGCTCGCAGGTTTGCTCCGGAACGTCCTGGCGGCGCATGAATGCGAGGCAACGCTGCAGGTATTCGGATACGCCACTTTCGTAATTGCGACCCTCGATGCAGCAAGCCTGGAGACCACTCAGGTAGGCAGCGATCAAGGGATCCGTCGACTCACCGGTACCCGGTTCGAGCAGCAGCTCGTCAGTCTGAAACCCGAGAAAATCGCTGAGCAAGGGCCACCGCTCCTCCATCTTGCCCACCACGATGTCATCGATACCGATGTAACTGGTGCGTCGGCAGGCTTCGAACTGGCCGAGCGGCCGCCACGGCGGCAGGTCGTCCGGTGCACGGAGTTCCCGGTAACAGTCACCGCCCATACCGTCCAGCACATCGAACAACTCATCGAACCCGCCAGTCCGCTTCGGCAGCGCGCCGATGCCGGCCTTCTGTGCTGCGCGATCCAGTCCCTGGAGGAAGTGCGCCTGACGGCGTGCGGAGTCGCTGCTGACCAGTGCATCGACACCGTTGCTCCACCGAGCGACCTGTCCGTAGAACTCGGCCGTGGCCAGGTACGCATCGTCCCAAAGCTCCAGGCTCTCGCTCCAGCAGCGGCGGTGGCCAACCATCAGCAAATTGATGCGGTTCGCCTCGCGCCCATCGTCGGAAAGGGGCTCCTGATGATTGAAAGGCAAGACCTCCCGATTGTCGATCATCAGCAGTTCGACCCTTGGGTCGTCATACAGAAACAGGGCGCTGAAGCTGCGATGCATGTTGTGCAATGCCGACGCCGGTGTGGCGCAACCACGCAGGGTGGCCACCCGTAACTGAAAGGTCCCCGGGGCTCTTCCGGCGATGCTCAGTTGCGCAGCGCGCAACAGGGCCAGGCTGTAACAGCAGTCACGAGTGCCCGATTGAGTGACCAGCACCTTGAATTCACCGACACGATCCATGCCCCCTGCGGCTACCGCCAATCGCTGAATCAACAGCTGCAATGCCGTGCGTTCGGCACGGGAAAAGAAACTCAGCAATCGTTGCAATACTTGCTGGTAGACATAGTTCATTGCCTGGTCATGGATCGTGCTCATCAGTACTTCACCCGATATCAAAGGTTTTATATTGCGCAGCCACGAACGCCGGATACGCAATCACTCTTCATTAATTAATAGACGCTGAAATGCTAACACTTAAGGTTTTGTAGTTATTTGAAACAGTTGAGCCAGCAACAATTGAAATCCACCAGCCACACGCCGCAAGCCCTCGTCTTTACAGGCTTTTCTCGACACAGAAGTTTTCCTAGGAAAATTCTTACAATGCCTTGCACATGATGAGTACAAGAAAAAAAGAAGGGATTACTGGGGCGCCCTACAGCAATTAAACAGAGTCTGAAATATCGACCAGCCGCTATTATCCGGCATTGCGAAAAGTAAACAGAATGCACAGCCATAGCTCATTCCTTGAGATGAAAGTAGTCATTCAATTATCAGGGTCTGAATGGCGATTAGAAGATACAGATCAAGAGTAAAAACCAGTTCAGTTGCTGAACGTCCCCAGGCATCGCGCCCAGGGTTTCTCATGGTCTGAAGGATGGAACGCACAAGAGTCCGTGGGGCCACGGACTCTGATCACAAAAGTCAGGCAGGTTCGACTTGCAGGGCGACCCGCTCACGGCAAGGGCATTCGTCCATGTAGCGGTGTGCTTCGACAAACTCGTTGAACGGGAAGACCCGGGTCTTGAGCGGAACCAACACGCGGTCGGCCGTCAGCTGGTTGATGTCACGCAGGGCACGTTGCAGCGCGACGTGATCCTGGACGATGCCCAGTTCCGGCTTGCCGGTGAAGTTGCCGATGCAGTGCACGAAGAACTGGATGTTCTTCTGGAACGCTGCGCACGCCGGGAATGGCGTCTGGTTGCCACCTTGCAGGCCATACAACACCAGACTGCCGCGAGGTGCCAGTACATCGCCCAGCAGCGACATCTGCGGGCCGCCGAGACCGTCGAACACGACGTTGACGCCGCGGTTGTCGGTGATCTTGTTGATTCGCATCAACAGGTCTTCTTCTTCGGTAACGATGACTTTCTCGGCACCGAGGGACAACAGGTATTCGCGCTCTTCAGCGGTTTTCGTGGCGGCAATCACGCGCACACCCAGCGCCTTGCCCAGCTGGACAAATGATGGACCGGCGCAATGACTGGCGTCAGTGACCAGGGCAAATTGCCCGGGTTTGACACGCGCCAGATCGACGTAACCGAAATAGGCGATCAACAGCGGCGTGTAATGCACGCTGGCCTCGATCGGGGTCAGCACGTCCGGATAACGGGTGAGCGCGGTACGTGGCAGAACGATCAGTTCGCCGTAGACCGGATAGTCATTGGGGCTCTCGGCCGGGAAGCTGGCCACCTTGTCACCGACGATCAGGTCTTCGACACCGTCGCCAATGGCCGTGACCACACCCGCCATTTCATGGCCCAGGCCCGAAGGCAGACGAGCCTGCGACGACGCCAGGTTCTGACGCCAGAGCGTGTCATACCAGCTGATGCCGATCGCTTCGACACGCACCTGCACTTCGCCAGGACCTGGCTGAGCGGCCGCATGCTCTTCGCATTTGAGCACCTCGGCCGGACCAAACTTGTGAAAACGGATCGTGCGGGACATCGCAAACCTCGTCAAAGTAACCTCTAATGCCCTGAACTCTATCTGGGCTTTCCAGCCAAGACTATCAGTGGCTATTAATAGTCGACATGCCTGTCATTGATTCCGCAGTATGGCCAGCATTGAGCAAATCCATGAAAAAACTGCTGCATCCTTCTCAGTAAAGCTGAATTACCCGGTGCAGAGTACCAGCCTTTCCCCGTAAGATTCATGCCGGCCATTGTTCTCATATGGTCGCTCTCGTCAAGCTTGATGACTCTGCCAGGACTCCAGATGAATCGTAATGACCTGCGTCGTGTCGACCTGAACCTGTTGATCGTATTCGAAACCCTGATGCACGAACGCAGCGTGACCCGCGCGGCGGAAAAGCTGTTTCTCGGCCAGCCGGCGATCAGCGCGGCGCTTTCGCGCCTGCGCGGTCTGTTCGACGATCCGCTGTTTGTACGCACCGGGCGCAGCATGGAACCGTCCGCCCGTGCGGTGGAAATCTTCGCCCTGCTCTCGCCGGCCCTGGACTCGATTTCGACAGCGGTCAGCCGCGCCGCCGAATTCGACCCGGCCACCAGCACCTCGGTATTCCGGATCGGTTTGTCGGACGACGTCGAATTCGCGCTGCTGCCCATGCTGCTCAAGCGTCTGCGCGCCGAGGCGCCGGGAATCGTACTGGTGGTACGCCGCGTCAACTACATCCTGATGCCCGGCCTGCTCGCCTCCGGCGAAATCTCCATCGGCGTCAGCTACACCACCGACCTGCCGGCCAACGCCAAGCGCAAAGTGTTGCGCCGCAGCCAGCCAAAACTGCTGCGCGCCGACACCGTGCCGGGACCTCTGAGCCTGGACGACTACTGCGCCCGCCCCCATGCGCTGGTCTCGTTCGCTGGCGACCTCAGTGGCTTTATCGATGAAGAACTGGAAAAACTCGGCCGCAAACGCCACGTGGTGCTGGCCGTGCCGCAGTTCAACGGCTTGAGCACGTTGCTGGCCGGGACCGATATCGTCGCGACCGTGCCGGATTACACGGCTGATGCGCTGACGTCTGCGGGTGGGGTTCGGGCGGAAGATCCACCGCTGCCGACGCGCACGTTTGAACTGCACATGGCGTGGCGTGGGTCGCAGGATAACGATCCGGGGGAGCGGTGGTTGAGGTCGCGGATTCAGATGTTTTTTGGGGATCCGGATAGTCTATGAAGACTTGCCGAAACCGCTTTGCTCCCGACAGCAAAGCGGTTCAGGACTCAAGCAGAAGTCCCGAACCGAGCTAAACGGTAACTCGACAGGCAGTAAATCAACAACGCCACTCCCGCCAACATCCCGCCCACGACCCCGACATAAGCAAAACCAAACTGGCTCCCCACCCAGCTCCCCATCAGCGCCCCGCCGCCAATGCCGATGTTGTAGATCCCCGAAAACAGCGCCATGGCCACATCGGTCGCGTCAGGCGCCAGCACCAGAACTTTGGACTGCAACGCCAGACCGAACCCCATGATTGCCATCCCCCAGAACAGGCTCAGGGTGCACAGGTAGGAAACCTCGCCGTTCAGAGGCAACAGCAACGCCAGACACAACGCGAGCAACGACACGGCAACGATCAGAAAGCGCTGCGGGCTGTACCGGTGCAGCCAGCTGAACAGCAGCGATCCGAAAATCCCCGCGCCGCCGAATAACAGCAGGATCAGCGTCACGGTCTCGCCACTCATGCCCGCCACCACCTGAACGAAAGGCTCGATGTAGCTGTAGGCGGTGAAGTGAGCTGTCACGACCATGGCCGTCAGGACATAGATCGCCATCAGCGCCGGTCGCTTCAACAACAACGGCAAGCTTTTGAGCGACCCCGAGTTCTGGCTTGGTAACAACGGCAAGACCCTCGCCAGCCAGAACACCAGCGTAGCGGCCAAGACTGCGATCGCGATGAAGGTGGTTCGCCAGCCCATCGCCTCGCCCAGAATCCGGCCGAGGGGAATACCGAGCACCATCGCCAGGGATGTGCCGGTCGCCAGCAAGCCCAAGGCCTGGACCTGTTTGCCCGGCGGCGCCAGTCGCACAGCCAGAGAAGCGGTGATCGACCAGAACAATGCATGGGATAACGCCACGCCAATCCGGCTCAGCAGCAGGACAGCGAAGCTGGTCGCCACACTCGACAGAATGTGACTGACGATGAACATCGCAAACAGCACGATCAACAGCTTGCGCCGCTCGACGTTGCGCGTCAGCAGCATGATGGGCAGCGACGTCAGCGACACCACCCAGGCATAGATAGTCAGCATCAGGCCGACCTGAGCCGACGTCATGTCGAAGCTGCTGCCAATCGAACTCAATAGACCGACCGGGACAAATTCGGTGGTGTTGAAGACGAATGCTGCCAGTGCCAGCGCAATGACCGCATACCAATTGCCGCTGCTGGTCGTCGTAGAGTCGCTCATTTGAAAGTCGTGTCCATCTGTCGGTTTTGCGTACACCAATTGCCGGAAAGCCTCAGACGACAGGTGGTTCGATGGCGACTCTACTATAAAGAAACGCGGACGGGTTCATCGTGGCGGCGAAACTCTCGGCGCTCGGGATACAGGCGTGCGTCATTGCCCGGCATAGCCTTTGACCCGCATGCAATCATTAATCAGATCGATCTGCTTTTCAGCGATAACGATGCCATCCCCCACGGCGCTGCCCATGCCGTGCGTCTTGTCGTCTGCTGCCGGCGTCGAGTGGTAGCTGGCCGTTGCGGCTTTGGCCTGATACTGGCATTCAGCTTTGTCGTGCTGGATGTCAGAGGCACTTGCGCCCGGCCTCGACCAATCATGAACAGAGGTGGCACAGGCGCTCAAGAGCATCGCGAACAACGTGAAAATAATGAACTTCATGGCTTTCTCCATCGATAAAAAGATTCTGATTGCGCTGTTTGAAATCACTTGCAGACGAACGTCACGTTGGCGACTTCATTCTCGGGATCCAGCGGCAAGCGAGATTGAACTTCAAACTCGCCGAGTTGCTTGCCAAGCGATGCACATTTTTTGCAGGCATTTTCCAACGCCAGCTGACGGGCCCCTGAGTGGGTGTGTCTCGATAGCAGAGCATTCGCCGACGCCTGATATTCGTAGGGTCCGAGCTTCAAGTCGTGGGACTGCCAGATATAGTTGCCGACCAATGCGACAGCGCTCACAGCAATAATCAAGTTGAGTTTCATGGCAGGCATCGGTCGCTGGACATTGCATTCCTCATAACGCTCACCCCGTGTGGTCAATAACGCGACGTTTGTGCCGGTCTGAATGGGTCAGATCGCGGTGATGGAATGATTGAGCAGTTCGGTACCGAGATGAAGAAAAACGAAGTATCTTTCAGTACGGATTAGAAATACTTAACGAGACAGACGGCCATGCAACTCGATGCAAAACAGATGCAGGCGTTCCTTGCCGTCGTCGACAGCGGCAGTTTCGAAAAGGCCGCGGAACGGCTCAACGTGACGCCGTCGGCGGTGTCGCAACGGATACACGCACTGGAAGTTCGCCTCGGCAGCTCGGTTGTAGTGCGCGGGCGACCCTGCGAACCCACTCAGGCGGGAAGAAAACTGATGCTCTATCTTCGCCGTGCGACGGTGCTCGAAGAGGAACTCCTCAACGACCTGACCGGTGACGAAAAAGACCATCTGCGGGTTGTCATAGCCGTCAACGGTGACACGCTGGCGACCTGGTTTTTCCCTGCACTGGCCGAGATATTCGTCAGCGAAAAAATCCTGCTCGACGTCGTGGTCGACGATCAGGACCACACCTATGCATTACTGGAAAGCGGCCAGGTCATCGGTTGCATCGGCACGCGCTCACAGCCGATGCGAGGATGTTTTGCAGAATTGTTGGGATCGGTACGCTACCAATTGGTGGCATCGCCCGCCTTTCAGGAGCGCTGGTTTGCCAAGGGTCTGACCCGCACGGCTGCACGCAAGGCGCCCGTTTTCGCTTATTCGCGCAAGGACACATTACAGTCTGATTTCATGCGGTCGCGTTTCGGCCTGCAGGCAGATGCTTATCCAACCCATTATCTGTCACTACCCGAGGCACGGCTGAAAGCCATACGTCGTGGCCTCGGATACGGGATGGTGCCGTACATGCAGGTGAGCGACTTGCTGAAAAACCGGGATCTGGTGGATTTGGTACCCGGTCATTTCACTGATGTCGAGCTCTATTGGCACGCCTGGGACCTGCAATCACCGCGCATGGAAATGCTCTCCGAACGTGCGGTACATGCCGCGCGACGCATCTTGAGCAGCAAAACATCGGTCAATCGCTCAACCATGCCGAAAAAGTGAACCGTTGCATTCGCGGCAACACAGATTTGTCATCGATCATATTGATAGCACCCTAACGAAAGGTGCATGCTAGAGGGCTTCGCTCGGTCTTATATCATTCCGAATGATAGTTACCTTCGTGTCATTCGATTCGTTTGCTATCTACCTGCCGAGCATCATCCGCCCATCTTCAATACATTGGCGGATGCATCCATGGAACAATCACTCAAACATTTGCGCTTCCCGTTGGCTCTGTTGGCCGTGATGGTGATGAGCGCCTGCGGCAAGACTCCAGAAACCGCCGCCGCCATGCCTGCTGCCAAGGTCAGCGTGGCCAAGGTGCTGGAACAACCGGTCAACGAGTGGGACGAATTCACCGGGCGCCTCGAGGCGCCGGAAACCGTTGAAATCCGTCCACGGGTCTCCGGCCAGATCGACGAAGTCGCCTTCACCGAAGGTGCACTGGTCAAGAAAGGCGACCTGTTGTTCCAGATCGACCCGCGTCCGTTCCAGGCCGAGGTTCGCCGCCTCGAAGCCCTGGTCGCCCAATCCCGCGCCAATGCCACCCGCAGTGAAAACGAAGCCGGCCGTGGCGAACGCCTGCGTGCCAGCAACGCCATTTCCGCCGAACTGGCCGATTCGCGCACCAGCGCCGCACAAGAGGCCCGCGCCGCTGTGGGTGCACTGCAAGCACAACTGGATCTGGCCAAACTGAACCTGAGCTTCACCCGTGTAACTGCACCGATCAGTGGCCGCGTCAGTCGGGCCGAGATCACCGCCGGTAACCTGGTGACCGCCGACACCACCCCGCTCACCAGCGTGGTATCCACCGACAAGGTCTATGCCTACTTCGACGCGGATGAGCGTGTATTCCTCAAATACACCCAACTTGCCCGTCAAGGTCAGCGCGGCGCAACCACTCCGGTGTACATGGGCCTGTCCAACGAAGACGGCAACCCGCACCTGGGCCAGATGAACTTCGTCGACAACCAGGTCAACCCGAAGACCGGCACCATTCGTGGTCGCGCCGTGTTCGACAACAGCGACGGCACCTACACCCCGGGCCTGTATGCGCGTCTGAAACTGGTCGGCAGCGGTACCTACAACGCCATGTTGATCAATGACGAAGCGGTCGGCACCGACCTCGGCAAGAAGTTCGTGCTGGTGATGGATGGCGACAACAAGACCGCCTACCGCGCCGTCGAGCTCGGTCCGAAGATCGAAGGTCTGCGTATCGTGCGCAGCGGCCTGAACAAGGACGACACGATCATCGTCAAGGGTCTGCAACGGGTTCGTCCTGGCTCTCCGGTTTCCCCTGAAGTGATCCCGATGGCCAGCGAGCAAACCATTGCCGCTCTCGCTCAACAACGACAAGCGCTGGAAGCCAGCAACCTGCCCAAAGTCGCACCTGCCAAAGGCGCGTCTGGATCGGTTGTGAAACTGGCTGCTGCGACCCCACGCGGTTAAGGGACGACAACTCCGATGAATTTTTCCCAATTCTTCATTTCACGGCCGATCTTCGCAGCGGTGCTTTCGCTGCTGATCCTGATCGCCGGCGCTATCTCGCTGTTCCAGTTGCCGATCAGCGAATACCCGGAAGTCGTGCCGCCCACCGTGGTGGTACGTGCCAACTTCCCGGGCGCCAACCCCAAAGTCATCGGTGAAACCGTGGCCGCTCCACTGGAGCAAGCCATCACCGGCGTCGAGAACATGCTGTACATGTCCTCGCAGTCCACCGCTGACGGCAAAATCACCCTGACCATCACCTTCGCCCTGGGTACCGACCTGGACAACGCGCAGGTGCAGGTGCAGAACCGCGTAACCCGGACCGAGCCGAAACTTCCAGAAGAAGTGACACGGATCGGTATCACCGTCGACAAGGCATCGCCCGACCTGACCATGGTTGTGCACTTGACCTCGCCGGACAAACGCTACGACATGCTGTACCTGTCCAACTACGCGATCCTCAACATCAAGGATGAGCTCGCTCGCCTCGGTGGTGTCGGTGACGTGCAGCTGTTCGGTATGGGCGATTACTCGCTGCGTGTATGGCTCGACCCGAACAAGACCGCTTCGCGCAATCTGACCGCCACTGATGTGGTTACCGCCATTCGCGAGCAGAACCGTCAGGTCGCCGCCGGCCAGTTGGGCGCCCCCCCTGCCCCGAATGCCCAGAGCTTCCAGCTGTCGGTCAACACTCAGGGCCGTCTGGTCTCCGAGGAAGAGTTCGAGAACATCATCATTCGCGCCGGCGACAACGGTGAAATCACTCGCCTGAAGGATATTGCCCGCGTCGAACTGGGTTCCAGCCAATACGCCCTGCGTTCGCTGCTGAACAACCAGCCGGCCGTCGCGATCCCGATTTTCCAGCGCCCTGGCTCCAACGCCATCGAAATCTCGAACGAAGTTCGCGGCAAGATGGAAGAGCTGAAGAAAAGCTTCCCGCAAGGCATGGACTACAGCATCGTCTACGACCCGACGATCTTCGTGCGCGGCTCCATCGAGGCGGTGGTTCACACCCTCTTCGAAGCACTGATCCTCGTGGTTCTGGTGGTGATCCTGTTCCTGCAGACCTGGCGCGCCTCGATCATTCCGTTGGTGGCGGTGCCGGTATCGTTGATCGGTACATTTGCGGTGATGCACCTGTTCGGCTTCTCGCTCAACGCCCTGTCGCTGTTCGGCCTGGTACTGGCGATCGGTATCGTGGTGGACGACGCCATCGTGGTGGTGGAGAACGTCGAGCGGAACATTGAACTGGGGCTCAATCCCTTCGATGCGACCAAAAAGGCCATGGGTGAAGTGACCGGCCCGATCATTGCCACGGCGCTGGTGCTGTGTGCGGTGTTCGTACCGGCGGCGTTCATCTCGGGCCTGACGGGTCAGTTCTACAAGCAGTTCGCACTGACCATCGCGATCTCGACCGTGATCTCGGCCTTCAACTCGCTGACCCTGTCGCCGGCGCTGGCCGCTGTGTTGCTCAAAGGTCACGACGCACCGAAAGACCGCTTTTCGCGGGTGCTGGACAAGATCTTCGGTGGCTGGCTGTTCCGTCCGTTCAACCGCTTCTTCGACCGCGCCAGTCATGGCTACGTCGGCACCGTGCGCCGGGTCATCCGTGGCAGCGGCATCGCCCTCTTCCTGTACGCAGGCCTAATGGTGCTGACCTACTTCGGTTTCTCCAGCACGCCAACCGGTTTCGTACCCGGCCAGGACAAGCAATACCTGGTGGCCTTCGCGCAACTGCCGGACGCCGCGAGCCTGGACCGTACCGAAGACGTGATCAAGCGCATGTCCGACCTGGCACTGAAACAGCCGGGCGTGGAAAGCGCCGTAGCGTTCCCGGGCCTGTCGATCAACGGCTTCACCAACAGCCCGAACGCCGGCATCGTGTTCGTGACCCTGAAACCGTTCGACGAGCGTAAAGACCCGAGCATGTCCGCCGGTGCGATTGCCGGGGCCCTGAACGGCCAATACGCGAACATCCAGGAAGCGTACATGGCGATCTTCCCGCCGCCGCCGGTACAAGGTCTGGGCACTATCGGTGGTTTCCGCCTGCAAATCGAAGACCGGGGCAACCTGGGCTACGAAGAGCTGTACAAGGAAACCATGAACATTATTGCCAAGAGCCATAACGTTCCGGAACTGGCCAACCTGTTCACCAGCTACACCGTGAACGTGCCGCAGGTCGATGCCGCCATCGACCGGGAAAAAGCCAAGACCCACGGCGTGGCCGTCAGCGACATCTTCGACACCCTGCAGATCTACCTGGGTTCGCTGTATGCCAACGACTTCAACCGCTTCGGTCGCACCTATCAGGTCAACGTTCAGGCCGAGCAGCAGTTCCGCCTCGAATCCGACCAGATCGGCCAGCTGAAAGTACGCAACAACAAGGGCGAAATGATCCCGCTGGCGACCTTCATCAAGGTCAGCGACACCTCGGGGCCGGATCGCGTGATGCACTACAACGGCTTCATCACTGCTGAAATCAACGGTGCCGCAGCCCCGGGCTACAGCTCCGGCCAGGCCGAAAAAGCCATCGAGAAACTGCTCAAGGATGAACTTCCGAACGGCATGACCTACGAGTGGACCGACCTGACCTATCAGCAAATTCTGTCCGGCAACACCGCGCTGTTCGTGTTCCCGCTCTGCGTATTGCTGGCGTTCCTGGTGCTCGCCGCTCAGTACGAAAGCTGGAGCCTGCCATTGGCGGTGATCCTGATCGTACCGATGACCCTGCTGTCGGCCATCACCGGCGTGATCATCTCCGGCGGTGACAACAACATCTTCACCCAGATCGGTTTGATCGTACTGGTGGGCCTGGCCTGTAAGAACGCGATTCTGATCGTCGAGTTCGCCAAGGACAAACAGCAAGAGGGTCTCGATCCGCTGGCTGCTGTACTGGAAGCCTGTCGTCTGCGTCTGCGGCCGATCTTGATGACCTCGTTCGCGTTCATCATGGGTGTGGTGCCACTGGTGTTCTCCAGCGGTGCCGGTGCCGAGATGCGTCACGCCATGGGTGTGGCGGTGTTCTCCGGGATGCTCGGGGTGACCTTCTTCGGTCTGCTGCTGACGCCAGTGTTCTATGTACTGATCCGCAACTTCGTGGAACGCAGTGAAGCCCGCAAAGCGGCCAAGGCGCAGAATCTTCCACAGCAACTGGAGGCGCACCAATGAGTCTGAAAGTCTTCCTGCCGAGCCTGCTGGTACTGGCCTTGAGCGCCTGTGCAGTCGGTCCCGACTACAAGACCCCGGCCACGGAGGCGGCCAACATCACGGCCGCCACCGACGGCGCCGCCGGCCAGAAGAACTTTGACCGTTCGAAGTTCGAAGGCATCTGGTGGCAGCAGTTCGACGATCCGACCCTCAACCAGTTGGTGACTCAATCGCTGCAGGGTAACCGTCAACTGCGCGTCGCCTTTGCCCGCTGGAAAGCGGCCCGGGCGATCCGCGACGACGTCAGCAACGATGCGATGCCGACTATCACCAGTCGTGCCAGCAGCAATCTGGGCAAGGGACAGATTCCCGGCCAGACCACCCAACGGGTCAACAGCGAACGCTATGACCTGGGTCTGGACATGGCCTGGGAGGTCGATCTGTTTGGTCGCATCCAGCGCAACCTGGAAGCCAGCGAAGCCGATCAGCAGGCTGCCGAAGCCGATCTGTACCAGTTGCAAGTCACCATGATTGCCGAACTGGTGGACGCGTACGGTCAACTGCGTGGCGCCCAGCTGCGGGAAAAGATCGCCGTGGCCAACCTGGAAAACCAGCAGGAGTCGCGCAAGATCACCATCAGCCTGCGTGACGCCGGCGTGGGCGATCAGCTCGATGTCGAGCGCGCCGATGCCCGTCTGGCCTCGGTCGAAGCCAGCGTGCCGCAATTGCAGGCGGAGCAGGTACGGCAGAAAAACCGCATCGCCACCCTGCTGGGTGAACGTCCGGACAAGCTGACCGTCGACTTGAGCCCGAAAGACTTGCCAGCGATTGCCAAGGCATTGCCGATCGGTAACCCGGGCGAACTGCTGCAACGTCGCCCGGATATCCTCAGCGCCGAACGCAAACTGGCTTCCGCCACGGCACGTATCGGTGTGGCCAAGGCCGACCTGTTCCCACGGGTCAGCCTCAGCGGCTTCCTCGGCTGGACCGCCGGGCGTGGCTCGCAGATCGGTTCCTCGGCGGCCAACGCCTGGGCGCTGGGCCCGAGCATCACCTGGGCGGCGTTCGATCTTGGCAGCGTACGTGCCCGTTTGCGCGGTGCCGACGCCGATGCCGAAGGCGCACTGGCGACCTACGAGCAACAAGTGCTGCTGGCCCTGGAAGAGTCGGAAAACGCCTTCAGCGATTACGGCAAGCGTCAGCAACGGTTGATCTCGCTGATCCGCCAAAGCGAATCCAGCCGCAAGGCTGCCGATCTGGCTGAGATCCGCTACCGCGAAGGCACCACGGATTTCCTGGTACTGCTCGACGCCCAGCGTGAACGCTTGAACGCCGAAGACAGCCAGGCACAGGCCGAAGTCGAGCTGTATCGCGGCATTGTCGCGATCTACAAGGCTCTCGGTGGTGGCTGGCAACCGGAAACGGTCGCCAGCAAGTAACAGATTTTTAAAGAGCTCCTTTGGTTGGCCGCAACCAACCAATTTTTTGCCCCGCGTATCATTCGGTCGCGGGGCTTTTTTGTGCCTGTCTTTCGTGGTTCTCCAGAACGGTGACGGTAGCTGTGGTGCCTGCCCTGAGGCGATCCTTGCCTGCATAGTCGGGATCGATGTCGATCCGCACCGGCACCCGCTGTGCCAGTTTTACCCAGGTGTAACTGGGATTGATGTTGGCCAGCAATCGACTGCCCGGCGCGTTTTCCCGGTCGGCGATGGCGAAGGCGATGCTTTGTACCGTGCCGCCAAACTTCTCTCCGCTCATCAATTCGATCCGAACCCTGTCGCCCTCCTCGATCCGTGGCAACTTGGTTTCCTCAAAATAGCCACTGATGTAGAACGAGTCGCTATCCACCAGTGCCAGCAATGCACCGCCGGCCACCGCGTAGTCGCCCTGTCGGGTCAACAGGTTGGTGACGTACCCGCTGACCGGCGATTCGACTCGGGTACGCTGCAAGTCCAGCTCAGCCTGAGTCAGCGCTGCAATCGCCAATTGCACATTGGCTTCGGCCAGCCCCAGATTGGCCTGATTGCGCAGCAGGTCGGCCTGGGCAACCGCTACGTCAGTGCTGGACTTTTCCCATTCTTCGCCGGAAATCGCGAAGCCCTGTTTGAGCGTGCGTCTGCGTCGTTCCTCACTCTCGCGCTGTTTCAGCAGGGCCTCGCTGGCCACGATGGACGCTCGGGATTGACCCAGGGTGGCCTTGGCCACCTCGACCGAACGCCGGGCATGTTCAACCGCCAGGCTGTAGCGAGCCGGGTCGATTTCCAGCAGCAATTGGCCCTTCTCGACGTGTTGGTTGTCCTGCACCGCCAGACTGACGATGCGCCCCGAGACATCCGCCGACAGGGTCACCACGTCTGCCCTCACCCGCGCATCCCGCGTCCAGGGTGCGCGGGTGTAATGCTCCCAGGCGAACCAGCCGAGCACGATGGCCAGCAGCACCACGGCCAATGTCGTCAATCGAGTGAGCAACGTCTTCAAGGCATCAGGCTCCCATCAACAGAATCAATGTGGCGCAAACACAGGCGTACAGCGCGCCTTCGAACAGCGCTTCATGCCAGACCAGGCGCAGCACGCCGAGGCGGCGCAATACCCAGTCCAGCAACAGAAAGACCGGTATGGCGAGGATTAGCGCCTGGGCGATTGGCGGCAGGTAGACGCCGCCGATCTCGAAATCAATGGGCAAGGACGGGTTCTCCTTCAGCGGTGTTGTGTTGCAGATAATCACCGTGACGCTCAAGGAACGAGACGACGATCAACAGCGCTACACGCATGCGGAATACAGACCAAAGGTGCTCGTGCGTGGCGGCATGCAGGTCATCCAGCTCGTCACCGAGCGCATGTAGCGTCGCTAGCAAGGCTGGCAGGTGCACATCCGGGCGGCCAGCGACGAAGCGGCCGGTCTGGCGCAAAGCGGCCATCAGTTGCCGGCCGAAGGTGTCTGTCAGTAAAGCGTTGCCCTGCACCTGTTGCCTGAGCTGGTGAATGGCGACACCGAGCGCCACACAGGCGAGGCTGATTTCATAGCGTCGTTGCATGTCCGGATCATTGGCTGCCGGCAACAGACCCAGCATGGTGGTCAGGCGATCGACCATGCGGCTTTCGAACGCGAATTGCTCTGCGTCCGTGGCGGGTAATTTGGTCAGTTGATACACCTGCTCCCGTGCTTCGTTGTAGAACCGACGGATTCGCAACACCGGCCGGAACGGAAAGATCCATGCATAGACGATCAGGGCCAGCATCGCCGCACTGACGTAGGCACCGGCAAACTCGAACCATTGAATGGCAGTGTTCTGCCCGGTGCCGACGTTCTGCGGGCCGAGCATCAGGAAGCTCGACAAGCCCAGCCCCATGCCGATGCCCGCCGTGGCCGGGCTGGCCAGTCCCACCGCGATCACATAAAGCAGTGGAGCCAGCAATAACGCCAGCCATTCGAAATCGTTGACCGCCGGTACCAGCATGAACTGATACAACGCCGAAACCACCAATGCCAGGCCCAGTCCTCTGGCGTAGCTCTGCGCGGCAATCAAGGGGCGCGGGAACGTTGCCATCAGCGAACACAGAATGCCCACCAGAATCATCCCGCCACGGGCACCGTCCCAGGCGGTTTCGATCCAGATCAGCCCGGCCACCAGCAATGCACTGAACGCCCGGATGGCATTCATCGTCGCCAGGGTGAAATCCAGGTGCAGCGGGCTGGACTGGCCACGGAACATGCAACTGGCCTCTCGGCCGTCCTGTATGGCTTCGCTCAGTTCGAGGATCTGCTCCAGTTGTTGCAGCAGCCGCGCCTGCTCCCAGCGCAGGGCCCATGCCAGTGAACGCAAGGTTGCGCTCATGTCCTCGGTCAACTGTTCGGCCCTGTAGGCCAGCGCTTCGAACTGTTGCTGCAGGACAACCAATTGATGCCTCATGCCTTCCGGCAGTGAACGCCCGTACTGTGCCAGTTGATCGAGAAACGCCAGTTCATCGGCGCGCAAGCGCTGGACCTCCAGTGGCAGATCCCCGTCCCAGCGTTCGGTCAGCAACTGCCGCTGATGACGCAGGGCTGTCAGACGCGACGTCAGCAGCATCAGTTGATTGCCCAGCATCAACACCAGATTGTTGGCACTGCGCAGGCGCGGAGC
Source organism: Pseudomonas kribbensis (assembly GCF_003352185.1). Classification (GTDB taxonomy): domain Bacteria; phylum Pseudomonadota; class Gammaproteobacteria; order Pseudomonadales; family Pseudomonadaceae; genus Aquipseudomonas; species Aquipseudomonas kribbensis. Next base: position 3,053,711 of record NZ_CP029608.1, on the reverse strand, counting down.
ATCGAAATACAGATGACGACGCAAACCTTCCAGGGCGCTGATTTCGCCGAGCAGTTGCATTTGCCGGCGCTGGAATTCGCTCTCGCTTTCTTCGGTGCGAATCACCGCAGCGGCATGAGTGGCGACCAGTTTGATCACCTGATCGACCTTGGCGAAGTAGTTGCGCGAAACCGCCTCCGGACGGGCTGTCAACAGGCTGACGACACAGACGCAGGCCACCGCCAGCAGGGTTTCGGTCACCCTGGTAACCGCCAGCAGGAAGGTGCCGTCCTGGTCCGGAATGGCCAGCAGTGCCACTACCACGGCGGTGTAGCCACTGAGCACGAATGCCTGGGAACTGGTGTAGCGCAGCAAGGTGCCGCCAGCCGTGCATAGCGCCAGCCACAGCGCCAGGGTTGTGATGAAGGGCAAAGGCGCCTGAGGGAAAATCGCCATGATCAGCACCGCCACCGCCGCGCCGAGTGTGGTGCCGATGACCTGACCGAAGCTGCGGGCCAGCGCCATCCCGGCCAGCGGCTGACTGATGATGACCACTGCCATGATCGACCATTTGGGTTGATCCAGATCGAACAGGAACGCCAGATACAGTGTCAGCAACCCGGCTGCAATGGTGCGCAGGGCAAACAGCAACACTGCCTGACCGGGATGGATCACTGTCCTGAAATAATTGAGCAGGGCTTGCATGAACGCACTCGTCAAAGGAACTTCACCAAGCGTAGTCACTGCATCGAAAGCTCGACGGCTTACGAGGCCGACAGGAGTTGTAGGGATATTCATCCTCAGTCGCGTGACATATCGGGCAGAGTGTTTGACTCAAGGCCTCAGCTGACCGAAGCTTGCCCCTCTGCGTCAATATGAAAGCTTCGGATACCTGCATGCCTCAGTCCCGCCGCTACGTGTTCATCAGTCTTGGCCTCGTGCTTGTCCTTCTGGTTGCCTGGCTGTCGCTGCGCAGCACCGCTCCCGTGGTGCCGGAAGCCATCAAGCATGGCTACAGTGAAGCGCTGGCCGCCGCCCGGGCCGGCCAGCCGGGCGCGGCGCGGGTGTTGTACCAGCAACTGGGACGCCCGGATCTTTCAGTCAAGCGGCGCGTCTGGCTGCATGCCGAACTGCCGAACTACCCGAGCCCGCAGGCGTTGAAACTGGCCGATGCCGATCTGCAGAACGAATCCCCCGACGTGCGAATGGCAGCGATCAGGAGCGTGACCGGCCTGGTGCCGGGCGGCCAGCGCAGTCTGTTGCTTGGCCCGTTGCTCGACGATGAGGACCAGAACGTTCGTTTTGCCGCGATCAACGCCCTGCTCGGCCTGTCGCCGGACCAGTTGGGCCTGTACTTTGCGCCGTTGCAGCAAGGCATCGACGTGTGGGAAGAGGCGCTCAAGCATCAGCCGGAAAGCGCCGCCAACCATGCGCAACTGGCGCGTCTGTACCTGCACAATGCCGAGCTCAAACAGGCGCAGGATGCCCTCGAGCAGACCCTGCGTCTGGATCCCGCCAACCTGCCGGCGCTGGTGATGCAGATCGAGGTGCTCGACCGCCAGGGCCAGAGCGACGCCGCCCGGCAACTGCTGGCCCGACAATTGAAGGCCCAACCCGACTCCGCCTATCTGCAACATGCCCTGGGCCTGTGGCTGTTGCATCACGATCAACGGGAGTTCGCCCTGCTTGGCCTGTCCAAGGCTGTGGAGCTGGAACCCGACAACAAGGACTATCGCTACGACCTCGCCACCACGCTGCACAGCGCCGAGGAACTCGAAGCGGCGCAGAAACAATTGCAGGAAATCGTCCAGCGCCACCCCGCCGACCGCAAGGCACGGGTGTTGCTGATCAGTTACTGGAAAGAAAGTGGTCAGTTACAGAACGTGCAGGTTCTGCTGGCCCAGCTCGAGCAGATGAACCCGGACGACCCCTCGTTGCAGCAGGGTCTTTGAACGAGTTCTGACAGGCTCCATGACACACCCGGAAAGAATTTCGGAACCGCCCCCTCGGCAAAGGGTCAAGTAAACAGGCAGCCCGCAAAGGCGTACCCCGCCCGCTGCCTCGTTTCCCCTAGTCATGAGAGGGCATTTTTTGTCTACATCGAACGAGTTGATCAGCGCAAAAGCCGCCACGGGCATCGAAGGTCTGGACGACATCCTGGCCGGTGGTCTCTCTCGCAGTCATGTGTTCCTGTTGGAAGGCGAGCCCGGTACCGGTAAAACCACGGTGGCGTTGCATTTTCTCCTCGCCGGTGCCCGTGCCGGAGAACGCTCGCTGTACATCACGCTCTCCGAAACCGAGCGCGAACTGCGCCAGGGTGCGGCATCCCACGGCTGGGAGCTGAACGAAAACATCGAGATTTTCGAGCTGACACCGCCGGAAAGCCTGCTCAACGCCGAGCATCAACAGAGTCTGCTGTATTCCTCGGATCTTGAACTGGGTGAAGCCACCAAACAGATTTTCGAAGTGGTCGAACGCTTCAAACCGACCCGGGTTGTGCTCGACAGCCTGTCGGAGATCCGCCTGCTGGCGCAAAGCTCCTTGCGCTATCGCCGCCAGATCCTGGCGATCAAACATTACTTCGTGCGCTATGACGCGACGGTGTTGCTGCTGGATGACCTAACCACCGAATCCCTCGACAAGACGGTGCATAGCGTGGCCCACGGCGTCATCCGCCTAGAAGAACTGACCCCCAACTACGGCGCCGAACGTCGACGCGTGCGGGTGATCAAGTATCGCGGCCAGAAGTACCGCGGCGGTTTTCACGACTTCACCATCATGGGCGATGGCGTGCATGTCTTTCCGCGCCTGGTGGCAGCCGAACACCGCGGCGATTACCCGCGTCTGCAATTGACCAGTGGCATCAGCGAAATGGACGCGCTGCTGGGCGGCGGCATCGAGACCGGCTCCAGCACGCTGATTCTCGGCCCGGCCGGTACCGGCAAATCACTGATCTCGATGATCTTCGCTGCCGCTGCAGTAACGCGTGGCGAAAAAGCAGCACTGTTCATTTTCGATGAAGAACTGGGCCTGCTGTTCGAGCGCATGAAGAACATCGGCATCGACCTCAAGGCCCTGCAAGCCACCGGTAATTTGCTGATCGAGCAGGTCGACGCGGCCGAACTGTCCCCAGGCGAGTTCTCTCACCGGGTACGACGCTGTGTCGATGAAGCCGACATCAAGACCGTGGTGATCGACAGCATCAACGGCTATCAGGCCGCAATGCCGGAAGAAAACGCGCTGGTCCTGCACATGCACGAACTGCTGCTGTACCTGAACCGCAAGGGCGCCGCGACTTTCATGACCGTCGCCCAGCACGGACTGGTCGGCGACATGCAGGCGCCGGTGGACATCACCTATCTGGCCGACACGGTCATCCTGCTGCGTTACTTCGAAGCCCTCGGCAAGGTGCGCCGGGCGATTTCGATCATCAAGAAACGCACCGGCAGCCACGAATCGACCATCCGTGAATACCGGATTTCCACCCAGGGCATGACCATCGGTGAACCGCTGGAAGCCTTCCAGGGCGTGCTGCGCGGTGTGCCCACGTACCTCGGCGCGAGCAATCCGCTGCTCAAGGAAGACAACTTGTGACTGTCACCGTCCCGCTGTCCGAACGGGCGCTGATTCTGGCGCCCCTGGGTCGCGACAGCCAGATTGCGCTGATGATCCTCAACGAGGCCGGTTACGGCGGCTTGATCACCCCGGACCTCGCCAACCTTTGCAGTGAACTGGAGCCCGGCGCAGGCCTGTTGCTGATTGCCGCCGAAGCCCTCAATGGCCCGGACCTGGAAGACCTGCTGGCCTATCTGAAGCAACAACCGGCATGGTCGGATCTGCCCATCGTCCTGTTCACCCATCATGGCGGGGCCGAGCAAGGTCCGTCTTCGCGCCTCAGTGAATTGCTGGGCAACGTGACATTTCTTGAACGCCCTTTTCATCCGGCGACCTTGATCAGCCTGGTGTCCACAGCCTTGCGCGGTCGACGACGACAGTACGAGGCCCGCGATCGTCTGATCGATCTGAGCGAAAGCGAGCGGCGCCTGCAATCGACCCTCGAAACCCTTGAGCAACAAGTCGAGGAACGCACCGCGCAACTGCGGCACAACGAAGAAGCGCTGCGCCAGTCGCAGAAGATGGAAGCGGTCGGTCAGCTCACCGGCGGGATCGCCCACGACTTCAACAACATGCTGACCGGGATCATCGGCAGTCTGGAACTGTTGCGCCGGCGTCTTGCCCGTGGCCGGACAGATGATCTCGACAGCCTGATCGATCTGGGCGTGACCTCAGCCAACCGTGCGGCGGGCCTGACTCACCGTCTGCTGGCGTTTTCCCGCCGGCAATCGCTGGATTCCAAAGCGGTGCAGATGAACGATCTGGTGCAATCGATGGGCGAGCTGCTGCAACGCAGCCTGAACGAAAGCATCCAGCTGGACATGCGTTTGCATGAACAATTGTGGGTGGCCGAGGCCGACCCCAATCAACTGGAAAGCGCCCTGCTCAACCTGGTGATCAACGCCCGGGACGCGATGCCCGACGGCGGCAATCTGGTGGTCGAAACAGGCAATCAGGTGCTGGATCGCGATTTCACCGCGAGCTACAGCAATCTGGCGCCCGGCGATTACGTCGTGTTGAGCGTGACCGACAATGGCTGCGGCATGCCGCAGAGCGTGATCAACCGCGCGTTCGATCCGTTTTTCACCACCAAACCCATCGGTCAGGGCACCGGGCTGGGTCTGTCGATGATTTATGGTTTCAGCAAGCAATCCGGCGGGCATGTGTCGATTGACAGCGAAATCGATCAGGGCACCACGGTCAAACTCTATCTGCCGCGCTTCCAGGGTGAGTCCCTGCCCCACACCCCGATGGATACGGAACAGACTCCGGATGCCCTGGAAGGCGAAACCGTGCTGATCGTCGAAGACGACCCGGCCGTACGCGTGCTGGTCAGCGCCGTATTGAGCGAGTTGGGTTATGGATTTGTCGAAGCCAGCGACGCCGACGGTGCCGTGCCCATCCTGGACTCGGCGCAGCGCATTGATCTGCTGATCAGCGACGTCGGCCTGCCGGGTATGAACGGCCGGCAACTGGCGGAAATCGGCCGGCAATACCGGCCGGAATTGAAAGTGCTGTTCATCACCGGCTATGCCGAGCACGCAGCAGTGCGCGGCGGATTCCTCGACCCTGGCATGCAGATGATCACCAAGCCGTTCACCTTCGATCTGTTGACGGCGAAGGTGCGGGAGATGATTCGCGGGTAACGCTTTGCAACTTGTCGATCCTGATAGACGGTAACTTTCCGTTAGCGGCCAACTGCGTAGCATAGGCCGCTATCTGATGCTTGAAACCTGTCAACTTTGACAGCTATTCATCTACGCTTGGTGCTGTTTGAATCGCTCACTGAAAGTGTTTTTTTACTCTCCTTCGAAAGAGAGTTGATCCCATAAAACACCTTATAAAGTGAGAGGCGGACATGAACAGGCACTGTTTACTGGTATTGATGTTGGTACTGTCTTTGGCGGGATGTCAGAGCCATCAACGGGCACAACTACAAGAACCTGAAAGTAGAACGGGAGCCGTCAGCACGGCTTCAAGTACCGCACAAAGCGGCCCTCAAGTCGTGGCGGATCTGACGGCGCGTTATAACGATGTTCGCATCAACTGCGGTACTCCATCGACTCCAGCATTTCTGTGCAGAGGTATTGTTTTGCGCTCGACAGTGCCAGGGCCCGGCTACTCGACGTGGAATCCAAGCCCGCATTCAGTAACGAGCGGAGGGGTTTCTTTTTCCTTTCTCGGTAAGGATTCAAAATTCCAGAAACTGGTGTTCGGCCAGAACAGCGGTTTCATTTTTTATCCGGTGCTTGCCAACCCGGTGGGCAAACTAAAGATTGAAATCCTGTGCGCCTACCCTATTGATGGCTGGACACAGTTACGCGACAAGCCAGGATGTGGTGCACACCCGTACTTCCCGACACAAAGTCGTCGCTGTCAGAGCATGGGCATCAGCACGGCAGAACAATGGATGACGCACTGGCGAGCGGCCCCCTCAAGTCCATCGGCTTATCAATGCAGTTTCGATGTACGTGACAATATGAATAATCTGGGGGCGGATTCTTTTTATCAGTCCATTCGCGCCAGGAGTCTGTTGGGCGCAGCCTGGTTTCCTCAACAAAATGAACTGATTCTGGCTACCTGGCCGCAGAACGTACCGACGCAACTTCCGATTCAGGCGTTCTTCTATGTCGAAAACGGGCTGGCAAATGCTCAACATGATCAGAGGGATTTTTACAGCAAAACCGGCGGCATGGTGGTACCTATCATCAAGATCACATTACCTGCCACCCAAACAGCAAATGCGACCTTCGCTTTCAATCTGGCGGATCAGGTCCGATAGCTCATCCTGTGCCTACAGACGCCGGTATTGTTCAGGCGTCTGTTTTCAGGCCAGCAGCTCCTGAATCTTCTCCTGCAACACGTCCAGGTCGAACGGTTTTTCCAGGATCGGTGCCCGGCGGGTGATCGGGCTGCCGGTCTCGCGGATTTCCTGCGGATAGCCGCTGATGAAGATCACCTTCAGGTCAGGACGCAATTTGACGGCGGGTTCGGCGATCTGCACGCCGGAGATTCCGCCCGGCAAGCGGAAGTCGGTAATCAACATGTCCAGATGCGGCTTGCTCGCCAGAATCTCGAACGCCTGCTCGCCGTTTTCGGCCTGCAATACGCGATAGCCCTGCCCCGACAGATAGTCTGTCAACACCATCAGGATCACCGGTTCGTCCTCGACGACGAGTACTACATCTTGTGCATCTACGCTCATGGGAAGCCTTTGTTCGGTCAATAGCTGCTGATACGACCGTGTGGTCACTCAGAGGTTGCGTTTGTTTCGCCGTTTTCCTGGAGCGGCAGACAAACGCGAAACAGGGCGCCCTCGTTGATCCTGCTTTCGACGACGATGGAGCCGCCGTGGGCGGCGACGATCTGCTCGGAAATGAACAGACCCAGCCCGAGACCGGCGACCACCGTCTTGGCGGAAACCCGTTCGAACTGTTGAAAAATGCGCTTCTGGTTCTCCTCGCTGATGCCGATGCCCTGATCCGCAACTTCGACCCGCGCCTCATTGCCTTCGCGATAAACCCGCACCTGCACCGGGCTCTTGCCGCCATACCGCAAGGCGTTGGTCAGCAGGTTCGACACCACTTGCTCGATGCGGAACTCGTCCCACTGCCCTTCCACCGGTTCCGTCGCGGTAAAGCTGACTTCAGTCTCGGCCGCTTCGATCTGCTGGGCGAAATTCTGCAGCAGGTTGCCCACCAGTTGCGAAAGATCGAACCGGCTCGGTCGGATCGACAGCTTGCCGGTGCGGATCCGCGACACGTCGAGCATGTCCTCGATCAGCCGGATCAGGCTTTTGATCTGGCGCTCGTCGCGGTCGACCATGGCGTGCATCTTGTCGAGGGTGAACGCCGCGGCGTTGTCCCGGGCCAGGTGCATCTTGCGCAGTTGTGTTTCGAGGATAAGGCCGTTGAGCGGCGTGCGCACTTCATGGGCGACGATCGACATGAAATCGTCACGCATGCGTACTGCCTGCTCCAGTTCGCCCTGGGTGCTCTGCAGTTGCTGCAACAGCGCTTCCTGTTCGCGACGGCTCTGCTCCAGCGCTTCGACCTGTTGTTTCATCGCCTTGCTCTGGCGATACAGGTCGACGAAGACGTTGACCTTGCTCTTCACCGCATGGATATCCAGCGGCTTGTGCAGGAAGTCCACCGCGCCACTTTCATAGCCCTTGAACGCGTAGTTCAGTTCACGGCCGGCGGCGCTGACGAAAATGATCGGGATGTTCTTGGTCTTCTCGGTGCCGCGCATCAGTTCGGCCAGTTCGAAACCGTTCATGCCGGGCATCTGCACATCGAGAATGGCCATGGCGAATTCGTGTTGCAGCAACAGCGATAGCGCTTCGTCTGCCGAAAGCGCTTTGTAGACGGTGCGGTCTTCGCGTTTGATCAGCGCTTCGAGAGCCAGCAGGTTCTCGGGCAGATCGTCGACGATCAGCAGTTTTGCCTGGATATTACTCAGCATGCGATTCGTTCCAGCTCGACAAGCAGACGGCCGATGCCGCGAATGGGAAGTATGTGATCCGGTTGATGAGTCTTCAATGCGGCCTCGGGCATGGTCGCTACCAGCGCGTCCTGCGGATCCTGAACGATGGTCAGCCCTCCCTGGCGTTTGACCTGGGCGAGGCCCCTCGCGCCATCGTGATTGGCCCCGGTCAGCAGCACGGCAGCCAGCGCCGGGCCGTAGGCATCGGCAGCGGACTCGAACAGGAAATCGATCGATGGCCGCGAATGGTGCAAACGGTCCTCCAGGCTCAACGACAGGCTGCGATCCTGCTCCACCGACAGGTGATAACCCGGTGTGGCGAAATACACCGTGCCGGGACTGATGTCCTGTTTATCGATGGCCTCGGTCACTGGCAGCGCCACGCGCCGGGCGAACACCTCGGCGAGTTGACTGCGTCGCTCTTCCGGCAGATGCAGCACGATGATGATCGGCAGACCGAAGCCTGCCCGCAGCGAACCGAGCAGGGTCAACAGGGCCTCGACGCCACCGGCGGAAGCTCCGACCACAATCGCCTCGACCCGAGGCAAATCCGCTGCACTGTTCATGATTTGCGGTAGATCCGTTCTTGTTTCACCAAGGGCTCGAACTGGTTGGAATAGCCGGAAAAATCCAACGTTTCCTTGCTGCCCAGTACCAGAAATCCACGGTGGCACAGCGACTCATGGAACAATCCGAACGCTCGATCCTGAAGTTTTTTATTGAAGTAAATCAACACGTTACGACATGAAATTAATTGAGTTTCAGAGAATACGCTATCCGTTGCCAGGCTGTGATCGGCGAAGGTCACGTTCTCGCACAGGCTCTTGTCGAAAATCGCGTAACCATACGCAGCCGTGTAGTAGTCGGCAAACGAGCGCTGACCGCCGGCCTGCTGGTAGTTGGCGGTGTAGGCGCGCACGTTCTCCATCGAAAAGATCCCCTGCTTGGCCTTGTCCAGCGAGCGCGGGTTGATGTCGGTGGCGTAGATGATCGTGCGGTCCAGCAGACCTTCTTCGCGCAGCAGGATCGCCATCGAATAGACCTCCTCACCGGTACTGCATCCGGCGATCCAGATCTTGATCGACGGGTAGGTCTTGAGCAGCGGCACCACTTCCTGACGGATCGCCAGGAAGTGCGACGGATCGCGGAACATCTCGCTGACCGGAATCGTCAGCAGTTGCAGCAGTTGCATGAACGCCGTCGGGTCATGCAGGACCTTTTCCTGCAACGCCGAAATGGTCGCGCATTCGAACTGGCTCAGCGCATGTTGCACCCGGCGCTTGATCGAAGCGCCGGAGTAATCGCGAAAGTCGTAGCTGTACTTGAGATAAATCGCCTCGATCAGCAACCGCAGTTCGATTTCACTGTTTCGTTCAACGTGATTACTACGTTCCACTAAATGCGTTCCATCTTCGGCAACCACACGCGAATCAGCGAGAACAGGCGATCCAAATCGATGGGCTTGGCCAGGTAATCATTGGCGCCCGCCTGCAGGCAGCGCTCCTGATCGTCCTTCATGGCCTTGGCCGTCACCGCGATGATCGGCAGCTTGCGCCAGCGCGGATCCTTGCGGATTTCCATGGTGGCTTCAAAACCATCCATTTCCGGCATCATCACATCCATCAGCACCAGATCGATGTCCTCGACTTCTTTCAGTTTTTCAATCGCTTCACGGCCGTTACGGCCGATCACCACGACTGCACCCTTGGTTTCCAGCGCGCTGGTCAGGGCGAAGATGTTGCGTACATCGTCGTCCACCAGCAGCACTTTGCGGCCTTCGAAGACCTTGTCGCGGCTACGCGCGGTTTTAAGCATCTTCTGCCGTTCATGGGACAACTGCGATTCGACTTTGTGCAGAAAGAGTGTGACCTCGTCCAGCAAGCGTTCTGGCGAGCGTGCGCCCTTGATGATGATCGAGCGCGAATACTTGCGCAGATCGGCCTCTTCATCGCGGGTCAGGTTGCGTCCGGTGTAGACGATGACCGGCGGGAACGAGCAGATGTCTTCGGTGGACATGCGCTTGAGCAGATCGTTGCCGAGCATGTCCGGCAGCTTCAGATCGATGACCATGCAATCGAAGATCGTCGTGCGCAAAAGCTCCAGCGCATCCTGCGCCAGGCCGACAGCGGTGATTTCGATGTCGTCGTCACCGATCAGACGGGCGATGCTTTCCCGTTGCAGATCGTCATCTTCGACCAGCAACACGCGTTTGACCTTCTGGGTCAGCTTGGCTTCAAGGCGCGCGAACACGTCTTTGAGCTCTTCGCGGGTGGTGGGTTTGACCGCGTAACCGATGGCACCCATGTGCATGGCGGCCTCGACGCGATCCTCGACCGATATCACGTGCACCGGGATGTGCCGGGTTTCAGCATGTTCTTTAAGGCGTTGCAGAACGGTCAGGCCCGAGTGATCCGGCAGGCGCATGTCCAGCAGGATCGCATCCGGCACGAACTCTTTCGCCAGGTCGTAACCTTCATCGGCACCGTGGGCAACCAGGCACTGATAGCCCAGTTCGTGGGCCAGGTCGTACAGGATATGGGCGAAGTTCGGCTCGTCTTCCACCACCAGAATGCAGCGGGTGTCGAACGGCGCTTTGTTGCGGTCGTCGTTGAAGCGCGGGATATCCGCGGAGGCCACCGGCGATACCGCCACGACCGGCGCGGCAACCGGTGCGGGCGGAGTAAACGTCAGCGGTGCAATCGCCGTTTCACCCTCTTCGCTGTATTGCTGCGGCAGGACGAGGGTAAACACACTGCCCTGCCCCGGCGCGCTGCTGACGCTGATCGAGCCGCCCAGCAACATCGCCAGATCCCGGGAAATCGACAGCCCCAGACCGGTGCCGCCGTATTTGCGGTTGGTGGTGCCGTCAGCCTGGCGGAAGGCCTCGAAAATGCTTTCCTGCTGGTCCTGCGCAATCCCTATCCCCGAGTCGCGCACGATAAAGGCAATGCGGTCGTCCGGCTGCCCGGCGATGGTCAGGCTGACCGTGCCGTGTTCGGTGAACTTCACGGCGTTGGACAGCAGATTCTTGATCACCTGCTCCAGACGCTGGCGGTCGGTGAACAGGGTAATCGGCGCATCCGGTTGCAATTCGACGCTGAACGTCAGCTTCTTGTCTGCCGCCAGTGGTTCGAACACGCTGCGCAAGCCATCGGCCAGACGCGCCACGCTGGTGTTTTCCGGAACCACTTCGAGTTTGCCGGCTTCGACCTTGGAAATGTCGAGAATGTCGTTGATCAGGTTGAGCAGGTCGTTGCCGGCGGAATAGATTGACTCGGCAAACTTCACCTGCTCGGCGCTGAGGTTTTCCTGCGGGTTTTCCGCCAGCAACTTGGCCAGGATCAGCGAACTGTTCAGCGGCGTGCGCAGTTCGTGGGACATGTTGGCGAGGAACTCGGACTTGTACTTGCTCGAACGCTGCAGCTCTTCGGCGCGCTCTTCCAGTTGCACCTGAGCCTGATTGAGCTCGGTGTTCTTCTGGTCCATGGCGTCGCGTTGCTCGGCCAGGGTCTGGGCCTGTTCGGCCAGTTGCTCGTTGGTCTGTTCCAGCTCGACTTGCTGGGTTTCCAGGTGCGCCTGGGACTCCTTGAGAATCCGCGACTGCTCTTCCAGTTCTTCGTTGGCGGTTTTCAGTTCTTCCTGCTGCACCTGCAACTCTTCGTTGAGCTGTTGGGTTTCGGCCAGGACTTCCTGCAGACGCTGACGATAACGCGCCGCTTCGATGGAGGTGCCGATGTTGCCGGCAATCAGCTCCAGCAGCGCCACATCGCGCTCGGTCAGCGGACGCAGGAAGCCCAGTTCGATCACGCCATTGACCCGGTCGTCATCGCTGGTCGGCACCACCAGCACACTGTGCGGCAGGCCTTCGCCCAGACCGGAGCTGACCTTGAAGTAATCGGCCGGCACCGAATCGAGGCGAATCAGCCGAGCCTGCTGCGCGGCCTGGCCGACGATGCCTTCGTCGCTATAGAGAGATTGTTCCTGTTGTTCCTGCTCGCGAGAGAAACCGTAAGTCGCCACGCGCTTCAGGCCGCCATGCTCTTCGCGCACGTACAACGCCGCGACGGCAGTGCCCAGGTATTGCGCACAAAATTGCAGGATGTTGCGCCCCAACAGATTGAGCGTCAGTTGCCCCAACACCTGCTCGGCCAGTTCGGTCTGGCCTGTGCGCAGCCAGGCTTGCTGCGAGAGACGTTCAGCGCTGGCCAGTTGCGCGGCCAGGTTGGCGCTGTAACTGTTGGAAAGACTGACCAGATCGCGCCGGCCAATGTAGGCCAGCAAACCGCTGATGCCGGCGATGAACAACAGATAGAGGCTGATACTCCAGATCGTGGTCCGGCGCACATCTTCGTTGCGCGTGGTGCGCAATGTCTGCTCGGTGTCGATCACGTCATCGAATTGCTTGCGTATCTCATCGGTCAGGCGCTTGCCGCGCCCGGCCTTGACCGCGGCCTTGTAGTCGCCGCTGGCGCGCTGCAGGTCGATCATCGATTGCGCGTAGGTCGCCCACTCGGTCTGCAACGCCTGCAAGCGGCGCAGGCGATCGGTCTGCACCGGGTTGTCGGCGGTCAGTTCAAGCAAGGTGTTGAGCGCCACGGCGATGCGAGGCTTGGCCGTTTCATAGGGATCGAGGAAGTGCTCGTCGCCGCTGAGCAGGTAGCCGCGCATGCCGGTTTCCAGATCGACCGTGAGCTTTACCGCTTCGTTGGCGTTATTGATCACCCGGTCGGTGTGCTCCACCCACTGGATGACCGACAGCAAATAAGTGATCAGCGACACGAAGAACACGGCACTGATCGCACCGACGCCCAGTGGCAGCGCGATGTTGCGGGTCAGCAGTTTGCGAAACCGTGATTCATCAACCGAAGACGGAGAGGACATGTGGCAGCCTTGTCGAACTGTTGAAAACCAGGGAGTTTGCCCCAAAACGGCGGCATGGATCCATTTTTCTCACAGTCTTAGCACTGTTTTCCCACATTTGCCTGCGCCGGATCGCCAGCCAACGGTTATCCTTGCCCGCCCGTTTGCGCCTATTCTTTTTTGTATCCATCCGGGAACTTGTGGCCATGCGCCACTTACTCATGCAAGAGCCCGGCAATTTTGATCGACCGGCGCCCCGTCCCCCATTCTTGAGAGCCGCCACTATGTCCACCACCACGTCCACCATCCTTGTAGTAGAAGACGACACCATCGTGCGCATGCTGATCGTCGACGTGCTGGAGGAACTGGACTTCAAGGTGCTGGAGGCGGACGGCAGCGAACAGGCCCTGGCAATCATCAAGGATGCCAATCAGCACATTGATCTGATGATGACCGACGTCGGGCTGCCGATCATGGATGGCCGTCAACTGGCCACCGAGGCCCGCAATATCCGCCCTTCACTGCCGATTCTGTTTGCCAGCGGTTATGCCGAGACCATTGAAGTGCCGGCGGACATGCATGTGATTGGCAAACCGTTCTCGATCGATCAACTGCGTGACAAGGTTAAAGCGGTTATCGGGCAATCCTGAAGCCGGAACTTCAAATCCGGAAATAAGCATGGGCAGACTTTCAATCTGCCCAGACCAACTTTGAAACGACCCACAACTTCCCAGCAGCCACAGAAGCCAATTATTCTGAGGCCGGCCCGAAGTTGTCGGTTTATTGAAATATAAACTTTCATACCAACTTCGAGGAGCCTCGCCCTGCCCACAACTCAAGGAAGACTTGCTCATGCAACCTGCACAGAGCGGAAGCCTGCTGGATATCGATAATGTTGCACTTGATTCCGCGCATTTAACTGAACGCCGAATCGCTGATCAGACAGAACAGTCCAATATTGTTTCAACACTTTCCGACATTGCAGCGAAACGCGAAGATGCCGCCCCTGTAGACCTGCACTTCATCACTGTCTCGCGGGTATCGGACAGTGCCTTTGATAACGCTGTGGAGTTTGCCCGCATTGCTTTGGCGAAGATGCTGGAGACCGATGATTTTCTGTTTCTTGCGGAAAAACATGCACTACCCGCTGGTGCGCCAGTGTGCATCGACAAAAACGCCAGGCTCAACGTACAGATCAATGACGCCTGGCTCGATATCACCCATGACGCGGTGATCACTGCCGACCTGCAAGAAGACATCTTTACATTGGGTGAATGTGCGGAGCAAACCGGTGGCCAAGTGTTTTCCTCAAAGGTGTTCGGCCTTGAACAGTGGCTGAACTTCCATCATTACGCACTGCCCGCCACTGTTGCTGAAGTACGTGAATTGATTGCCTGGCTGGCGTTTCAAATGCCGGACAGCCCGGCGACCGGCGATTATCACGAGCTGTTGATGGCGCCTGCGGACTCGGCATTCCACTTGAGCGAGACCGATCGAGCAACGATCAGGCAAATCGCCAGGGACACGACCCGAAACCGCATCAGCCTCCTGCAACATATCGCCACTACGGAATTCGCCTCGCTCCCGGCCGCGACTCGGCGCGAACAGGCGGCCACTTATCTGGACCACTTTCTGCAGACCCCCGAGGCCGGAGCACTGGGCATTCACCTGCATGACCGCCTCGGATGGCATCTGGAGCAAGACGATCACGACATCGCGGCACGACAGATCAAGTGCCTGGTGGCCACCGCACTGATTCTCGATCTGGGATTCGAGGTCGAGCGGCATGCCAACGTCATTGCCGGTTTTCATCTGTATCACCCTGATAACGCCTCGAAAACTGCCCCTCAGGTAGTTGAAGCACTGGAATGGCAACTGACTCGTGAAGCGCAATTGCCACCGGCTTACGCGCCCCTGGCTGCCCATTTGCTGCTGGCCTGCGCCGCGCCACAACTGCTGATTCAGCAGACGCCCGCCGAGTTGACGATCGGCAAGCCTGGCTGGGTGATCGTGTCCCAGGCGGTCGCACTGGTCGAGCTCACGGCGCCAGGGGCATCGCGCCTGATGACCTACGACCGGATCAAGGCGTTTTCCGAACTGGCGCCTGTCAGTCCCGTCCAGCGAACGCTGCAGGAGTTGGCGACCATCACGCCCATTCTCCAGTGGGCGAGGCTCAACGGGGTCTTGCCCGAGGCAAGCGGCCGTGATGATGACGTGCACGCATTTACCACCGCCGCCAGCCGTTTCAGCCAGTACGTGGAAGCGTTGAACAACGTCGAAACCGGCATTGCGATTGTTCCGCCTGATCGACGGCAACTGGCGCTGCAAGAGTTGAAACGCGTCATGCCGGACGGCCGTTACCTTGAACAGCAGGTATTCAGGGCCAACTTCGATGTTGCGCTTGGCGAGCGCAGTGCACTGGAATGGCTGACTCTTTTTTTCCCCTCCAGCCTGGGAAATGTGCAGAACACTTCTGCAGTAGGCAGGCTGCGCGTCTCGATTCTCGACCTTTACATGTCGGATGATCTGGTCGTCAACGGCAAACTCACCGACAAGTTTGTCAGCACCGCAAACTTCAACCCGCCGCAGAATGCTTTTTCTCGACTCGGCGAACTGAAACCGATCGACTCCTTATTTGAAAAAACATTCGACCAATATCATCTGACGCTAAAGAAAATCCAGGCCTCGATTCTCAAAATGGCAGTGTCCAACTTGCCGAAAGCTGACAGGACAATGATCGCCAATGGCTTTATTACGTTATATACCGTCAGGGAATCGGTAAACCCCCTCAACCCGTTTGAAGAAACCCAACGCCAGCGTGATGCAGCCAAGGGTCGCTACGGCCTTATTATCGGATGCCAGCATGAAAAGGCGTTTCGCTGTTATGAGCTGTTTACTCTCAGAGGATTGTGTCGTGAACGCCCGGAACTGGCCGACATGTTGCGGTCCAGCGGCACAATGTTCGAAGACGCTTCGCTGGAGTATGACGGCAAGGACACGGACTTCCAGCCAAAGAAACCTGCACAACAATGGCCGCTCGACGTTGATGCCTACCTGAAGGGCGATGCACCGAAACCTGGAGCATCGTCCCGTGTGGTCGTGGAAAAGCTCTGGCATTTCTTCCTCGCCTCGGATGAGGTCCAGCCAATCCCGCTGTTCTTTTCCCGGGCATACGAGGCCCTGGCCGACGGCGTTCTGGGCAATCACCCGGTAGCGACTCGCGACGAACTCTACTCATCGCTGTACGCACCGACCGAACTGCAAAAAATTCGCGCTAGCAACAATCAGATCAATGAGACCGTTATCAATGTGATCGTGCCCTTCAAGAAATGCATTGAAGACATCCGCTCAGGCGATGCGGAGCGGGTGTCCGAAGGCATTGGCGGCTGCATTCTTGATGGCCTGGCTTTGCTGGGGCTGGTGGTCGGCTTTGGTGCCACGGTCGTGGGCATCGTCGGCAAGACAACGTCGACCACCGCCAAGGCATTGAGCATCGCGAAGGCGGGCGTCCACTTGTCGGTATCGCTCTTCAATCCCCTGGATGGTTTGCCGGCGCTGGCTGTGCAAGGTGGGCGTCTGGCCAAGCGTGGCGTTCTGCTGTTGAGCAAACACGGGCTCAATGTGGTGGAAACCGCCACCGGGCAACTGCGCAAACTGACCGGCAGCGCCCAGTCCTACGATTTGATCAAGGCCGCGCAAAAAACCGATGTATTTCAAGGCATCTGGAAAGCGGCGGACAATCTGGGCGATCCGGTCGACCTGCTGGCGCTTCAGCGCAACAGTGACTGGTATGCGTTGAACATGAGGATCGGCGGTGCCTGGGGACCGAAACTGAAGGGGTTCAAAACGACAGTGGGTGCCCGGTTCAAACGATTGCTCAGCGCAATAAAGCCCTACAGCTATACCCGCGCTTACGTCAAAAAAGCGATGCCACTCGCAAAGTCGAAGCTGGACAACGCCATTGAACTGCTGTCGAGTCAGCCAGATTATGAGGTTCGACAGATACTCAGGCTGGTCTTTGGCAACGATTCGGACGAGGCAGTGAA
Organism: Pseudomonas kribbensis; assembly: GCF_003352185.1. GTDB lineage: Bacteria > Pseudomonadota > Gammaproteobacteria > Pseudomonadales > Pseudomonadaceae > Aquipseudomonas > Aquipseudomonas kribbensis. The sequence goes on along the minus strand of NZ_CP029608.1, from coordinate 3,036,726 downwards.
GTATTTGCTCGGGAATTTTCGTGAAATGCGAAAAGATCTGGACTCGGTGACGCTTGCCAATATGTCTTTCAGGCGGGGATCCGATGCGGTGGCAGGGCTTCGTAGCAACATGTACAAACAATGGAAACAGAGCTTGCTGACTGGCAAGCATTCACAAGAACCGGCGCAGCATTTCATCGTGATCTACAAAGACGGGATGAATGATCTTTACAAAATCTCCAGTTATGACGACACAAGAATCGCAGATGCGCTGATTCATGAAATGTCCCATGGCGCACCGGCAACACTGGATTTTTATTACGGATACTCGCTTCCCCAATACTCAAACAGAGCTCCGATTGATGCCGCCGGTTTGCTCGATTTCGCCAGGAGCGCAAAAAAAGCTCATCCTGAGAACTTGGTCAACCCACACTTCCAGTCTGCTCAACCACCCGCGTTCGCAGAGTTTGCCAACGCGTCGCACCACTCAACGCTAGTCCGAAGTCACCCGGCACTCATCAATGCCGACTCTTATTCATTGGCGATCTCATTGCTTGATCAGCGCCAGAGCAACCCAGGCAGCCTGCTTGACAATCTAAACTTAATGGAATGGGCATTACGGGACTCGCTGGATACCCCACATCAGTTCATTCGCGGGACTTTGCCCATCAATCTTTCGAGTACGGGAGTCTGACGACATCCCACCAAGCCTGACCTGGTGTGTTCTAATGCGCGGCCGATTTTTCTTACACACGCTCCAGGGAATTCCGTTTATGCACCAGCCCGCAACCAAAGTCCTTGTCATTGGTTACGTCTGGCCGGAACCCCGCTCCTCGGCCGCGAGCGGACATGTGATGCAGATTCTCGAGACGTTCCTGCAACAGGGCTGGCAAATAACCTTTGCCAGCCCGGCGGGCGTTGGCGAACATCCGGCCGATCTTGCCGAACTGGGCATTCGCACTGTTCCGATCGAATTGAACAACAGCAGCTTCGATGTCTTCGTCAGCGAGCTGGCACCGGATATCGTGCTGTTCGACCAGTTCATGATCGAAGAACAATTCGGCTGGCGCGTGGAAAAACATTGTCCCAATGCGCTGCGCGTACTGGAAACATCGGATTTGCAGAGTTTGCGGCACGCTCGCCATCAGCGCTTGAAAGATCGGCTGAAGGCCAGCGATGACGCGAATGACTTCCATGAATTGTTCGCGCCTGCGCTGCGTGAAGAGTTCGAACTGATGGCAGACACCGACCTGGCCAAACGCGAGATTGCCGCGCTCTACCGCTGCGATCTGAACCTGATGATTTCACAGGTGGAAATCGAGTTGCTGGTGCAGCAGTTCAAGCTTCCGCCCGAGTTGCTGCACTGGTGCCCGTTGATGGTCAAACCGTCCAGCGCTCCGGCAAAGCCTTTCGAGAAGCGCGCGCATTTCCTCAGTATCGGCAATTTCCGCCACGCACCGAACTGGGACGCGGTTTTATGGATGAAATCGGCCGTCTGGCCGCTGATCCGTGAACAATTGCCGAAAGCACAATTGCACATCTACGGCGCCTACACGCCGCCCAAGGCAGCAGCCTTGCACAATGCCGCGCAGGGTTTTCACATCATGAACTGGGCGGAGGATGCGTTGCAGGTGATGTCCGATGCGCGCATCTGCCTGGCGCCCTTGCGTTTCGGCGCCGGGATCAAGGGCAAACTGATCGACGCCATGCTCTGCGGCACGCCGAGTGTCACCACGCCGATCGGCGCTGAAGGCATGCACACTGACCAACCCTGGCCGGGCGCCATTTGTCGTACGGCGCAGGATCTGGCCAATGCCGCCGTTGAACTCTATCGCGACGAGGTCCGCTGGCAAGCGGCTCAGTCTCAGGGACAAGCACTGCTCAACGACGTTTACCCGCAAGCCATACATGGACCGGCGTTGATCAACAAGTTGCAGGAGTGTCGCCAAAACATTGCTCAACTAAGACGCCAAAACTTTATCGGCAGCATGCTGCGCCACCACTCACACAAAAGTACCCAATACATGGCGCAGTGGATTGAGGCAAAGAACCAGAACAAGTAATCGCTTGATGAAGACCCGACAACGCACGCTTTGAGCCGCAATGGAAACTGGCGCACCCCGCGCACAAAGAGGCATGATCGCCGGGCGATAACAAAAAAAGCGCCCGACCATGACCCGAACCGCCCGCGTGACCGACCCCTCTTATGAATTGATGGATGACCACAACGGGTTGTCCATCATCTATCGCCAGCACGGTTTCCCCTGCCCGCTGGTGCGCTGGCATTTCCACAAGGAATACGAACTGCATTTGATCGTGGCCAGTTCGGGCAAGGTGTTCATCGGCGACTACATCGGCAACTTCTACCCCCAGACACTGTTCCTCACCGGCCCCAACCTGCCGCACAACTGGATCAGCCAGGTGGCCGAAGACGAAGTGGTCGAGAAGCGCGACATGCTGGTCAACTTCACCGATGAACTGTTCGAAAGCGGTCATCAGGTATTCGCCGAACTCAAGACCCTGGCGCCGCTGCTTGAGCGCGCGCAATACGGCATCGAATTCCGCTCTCCGCAGACGATTCGTCAGGCCATGACCCTGATGCAACGCATTGCCGATTCAAGCGGCATCACCCGTCTCGGTCACTTTTTCATCCTGATGGAATTGTTGGCGGCCTGCGACGACTACCAACTGCTGTCCGGCGCAACCACCCCGCAACTGGCCGACGAACACAACATCGACCGCACCAACCGTGCGGTGGATTACATCTTCGCCCACTACGCCCGCGAACTGCCGCTAGAGGAAGTCGCCGAGCATCTGGGCATGAAACCCACCTATTTCAGCCGGGTGTTCAAGCAGGCCACGGGGCGCAATTTCATCGAGTTCGTCAATCGCCTGCGCATCAGCAAATCCTGCGAACTGCTGGCGGACGGTGACAAACCGGTGACCGAGGTGTGCTTCGAGTCGGGCTTCAACAACATTTCCAATTTCAACCGGCGCTTTCAGCAGCTCAAGGGCATGACGCCTTCCCATTATCGGCGGCTGGTGGTGCAGCGCCTGACCGAGCAGAACCACGGCTGACGCCTGAAAACCTGTACGGTTTCATCGACCCTGACCTTCTGAAATCCCCTTACCTGCGTTAATCATTCCAATCCCGAGTGCAAAAAAGTATCGATTCAAGTGCTAGGGATGATTTGTCAGCCCTGCGATTGAAGGCTGTAATCAGTGCACATTCTTCCTGCAGCCGGAAGACACAAAAACAATAACTGTCCTTCTGTCCCCCTCCGGGCGCAGAAAAGGAGTGCACGATGCAACCCACTGCAAAAGCTCTGCTTGCCCTCACCTGCATGACCCTCAGCAGCGTCAGCCTTGGCGCCCAGACTCTGACCATCGCCACCGTCAACAACAGCGACATGATCCGCATGCAAAAGCTCTCGAAAACCTTCGAGACCGAGCACCCGGACATCAAGTTGAACTGGGTCGTGCTGGAAGAAAACGTCCTGCGCCAGCGCCTGACCACCGACATCGCCACCCAGGGTGGTCAGTTCGACGTGTTGACCATCGGCATGTACGAAGCCGCACTCTGGGGCGCCAAGGGCTGGCTGGAGCCGATGAAGGATCTGCCGGCCAGCTACGCCCTCGACGATGTGTTCCCGTCGGTGCGTGAAGGCCTGTCGGTCAAGGGTTCGCTGTACGCCCTGCCGTTCTACGCCGAAAGCTCCATCACCTATTACCGCACCGACCTGTTCAAGGACGCCGGCCTGACCATGCCGGAGCGTCCGACCTGGGAGCAGATCGCCGGCTTCGCCGAAAAGCTCACCAACAAGGACAAGGAACAATACGGCATCTGCCTGCGCGGCAAAGCTGGCTGGGGCGAGAACATGGCGCTGATCACCACCGTGGCCAACGCCTACGGCGCACGCTGGTTCGATGAGCAGTGGAAACCCGAATTCAGCGGCCCGGAATGGAAGAACGCGCTGAACTTCTACGTCGACACCATGAAAAAATCCGGTCCACCGGGTGCCTCCAGCAACGGTTTCAACGAGAACCTCGCGCTGTTCAACAGCGGCAAATGCGCGATCTGGGTCGATGCCAGCGTCGCCGGCTCGTTCGTCACCGACAAGACCCAGAGCAAGGTCGCCGATCACGTCGGCTTCACCTACGCGCCACATCAGGTCACCGATAAAGGCTCGGCGTGGCTGTACTCGTGGGCGCTGGCGATTCCGACCAGCTCCAAGGCCAAGGATGCTGCCAAGGAGTTCAGCGCCTGGGCCACCTCCAAGGAGTACGGCGAACTGGTCGCCAAGACCGACGGCATCGCCAACGTACCGCCGGGCACTCGCGCCTCGACCTACAGCGAGGCTTACATGAGCGCAGCGCCGTTTGCCAAGGTGACGCTTGAATCGCTGAAAGCGGCTGATCCGAGCAAACCGAGCCTCAAGCCCGTGCCTTACATCGGCATTCAACTGGTGACCATTCCCGAGTTCCAGGGCATCGGCACCCAGGTCGGCAAGCTGTTCTCGGCGGCACTGATCGGCCAGACCACGGTCGACCAGGCCCTGGCCGCCGCGCAGCAAACCACCGAACGCGAGATGAAGCGCGCGGGTTATCCGAAGTAATCCTGCGCATTTCCATGTGGGAGCGAGCCTGCTCGCGATAGCGGTAATCCGGTCTCAATAAATGTGGCGGATGGACCACCCTCATCGCGAGCAGGCTCGCTCCCACAGTGGATCGAGTCTGTCTTTTAAAACGGTTGTGATCCTCATGAATACTTCAACTGCCAAAGCCCACATCGACCTGTCGCAACCCCGGCGCAAAAACCGCGTGGCCAATCCCGGCTGGTTTCTGGTCAGCCCTTCGGTGGCCCTGTTGCTGCTGTGGATGATCGTGCCGCTGGGCATGACCGTCTATTTCTCGACGATCCGCTACAACCTGCTCGACCCGGGCATCAACGAATTCGTCGGGCTGGATAACTTCACCTACTTTCTGACCGATTCGGGCTTCCTGCCCGGCGCCACTAACACCTTGTTGCTGGTGGGCAGTGTGTTGCTGATCAGCGTGGTGTTCGGCGTGTTGATCAGTGCGTTGCTGGAAGCCAGCGAGTTCTTCGGTCGCGGCATCGTGCGGGTGATGCTGATTTCGCCGTTTTTCATCATGCCCACAGTCGGTGCACTGATCTGGAAGAACCTGATCTTCCACCCGGTCTCCGGGATCCTCGCCTACCTCTGGAAGCTGTTCGGCGCGCAACCGGTGGACTGGCTGGCGCACTACCCGCTGCTGTCGATCATCATCATCGTGTCGTGGCAATGGCTGCCCTTCGCGATCCTGATCCTGATGACCGCCATGCAGTCCCTCGACCAGGAACAGAAAGAAGCCGCCCGCCTCGACGGCGCCGGCCCTGTCGCGATCTTCTGGCACCTGACCCTGCCGCATCTGGCGCGTCCGATCGCGGTGGTCGTCATGATCGAGACGATCTTCCTGCTGTCGGTGTTCGCCGAAATCTTCACCACCACCAACGGTGGCCCCGGCTATGCGTCGACCAACCTCGCGTACCTGATCTACAACCAGGCGCTGGTGCAGTTCGACGTCGGCATGGCCTCGGCCGGCGGCCTGATCGCCGTGGTCATCGCCAACATCGCCGCGATCATTCTGGTGCGGATGATTGGCAAAAACCTGACTGACAAAGCCTGAGGCCTGCCATGACTCTTCAACAATCCCGCCGGCTGCAAAGCCTGCTGCTCGGCACGCTGGCCTGGGCCATCGCGATCATCATTTTCTTCCCGATCTTCTGGATGGTGCTGACCAGTTTCAAGACTGAAATCGACGCCTTCGCCACGCCACCGCAGCTGTTCTTCACGCCGACGCTGGAGAACTACCTGCACATCAACGAGCGCAGCGACTACTTCAGTTTCGCCTGGAACTCGGTAGTGATTTCCTTCAGCGCCACCGCCCTGTGCCTGCTGATCGCGGTGCCGGCGGCCTACTCGATGGCGTTCTACGAAACCCAGCGCACCAAAGGCACGCTGCTGTGGATGCTCTCCACCAAAATGCTGCCACCGGTGGGCGTGCTGATGCCGATCTACCTGCTGGCCAAGAGTTTCGGCCTGCTGGACACGCGCATCGCGCTGATCGTGATCTACACGCTGATCAACCTGCCGATCGTGGTCTGGATGGTTTACACCTACTTCAAGGACATCCCCAAAGACATCCTCGAAGCCGCCCGCCTCGACGGCGCCACCCTGGCTCAGGAAATGCTCCGCGTGTTGCTGCCGATCGCCAAGGGCGGCCTCGCCTCGACGGTGCTGCTGTCGCTGATCCTATGCTGGAACGAGGCGTTCTGGTCGCTGAACCTGACCTCGTCCAAAGCCGCGCCGCTGACCGCGTTGATCGCCTCCTACTCAAGCCCCGAAGGCTTGTTCTGGGCCAAGTTGTCGGCCGTGTCGACCCTGGCCTGCGCGCCAATCCTGATCTTCGGCTGGATCAGCCAGAAACAACTGGTGCGCGGCCTGTCGTTCGGCGCCGTCAAATAAGAATTCGCAAAAGGAGCGCCACCATGGCCAACCTGAAAATCAAGAATCTGCAAAAAGGCTTCGAAGGCTTTTCCATCATCAAGGGCATCGACCTTGAGGTGAACGACAAGGAATTCGTGGTGTTCGTCGGCCCGTCGGGCTGCGGCAAATCCACCTTGCTGCGACTGATCGCCGGCCTTGAAGAAGTCAGCGGCGGCACCATCGAACTGGACGGACGCGACATCACTGAAGTCAGCCCGGCCAAGCGTGACCTGGCGATGGTGTTCCAGACCTACGCCCTGTATCCGCACATGACCGTGAAAAAGAACATGTCGTTCGCCCTCGACCTGGCCGGCGTACCGAAGGCGGAAGTCGAGAAAAAAGTCGGCGAAGCGGCGCGGATTCTCGAACTGGGCCCGATGCTGGAACGCAAGCCGAAACAACTGTCCGGCGGCCAGCGTCAGCGCGTGGCCATCGGCCGGGCGATCGTGCGCAACCCGAAAATCTTCCTGTTCGACGAACCGCTGTCCAACCTCGACGCCGCCCTGCGGGTGCAGATGCGCCTGGAACTGCTGCGCCTGCACAAGGACCTGAAAGCGACCATGATCTATGTGACCCACGATCAGGTCGAGGCCATGACCATGGCCGACAAGGTCGTGGTACTCAATGGCGGCAAGATCGAGCAGGTCGGCTCGCCGCTGGAGCTGTATCACAACCCCGCCAACCTGTTTGTCGCCGGCTTCCTCGGCACGCCGAAAATGGGCTTCCTCAAGGGTAAGATCGCGCGGATCGACGGCCAGAGCTGCGAAGTCTCGCTGGACGCCGGCACCCGCATCACTCTGCCGTTCAATGCGTCGAACCTGAGCGTCGGCAGCGCCGTGACCCTGGGCATTCGCCCGGAACATCTGGAACTGGCGCAACCGGGCGACTGCACCCTGCAAGTCACCGCCGACGTCAGCGAACGGCTGGGCAGCGACACCTTCTGCCACGTCAAGACCAACGCCGGCGAAGCCCTGACCATGCGCGTGCGCGGTGATCTGGCGAGCCGTTACGGCGAACAACTGAACCTGCACCTGGACGCCGCCCACTGCCATCTGTTCGATGCCGACGGCGTGGCGCTGACCCGCCCGCTGCGCGCCGCCGCCTGATTTCGAGACTGACCCGATGAAACTGAACCAGCAAAACCTCAACCGCCTCGCCGTCGAGGTGAAACTGCCGTCCTACAGCCTTAGCGACACCCGCCAGGGCCTCGCCCACATCGGCGTCGGCGGCTTCCACCGCGCGCATCAGGCGTATTACACCGATGCGCTGATGAACACCGGCGAAGCGCTGGACTGGGCGATCTGCGGTGTCGGTCTGCGCGCTGAAGACCGCCGCGCCCGGGACGATCTCAAGGAACAGGACTATTTGTTCACCCTGTTCGAACTCGGCGACAGCGACGACACCGAAGTCCGCGTCATCGGCGCGATCCGCGACATGCTGCTGGCCAGCGACAGCGCCCAGGTGCTGATCGACAAACTCGCCGATCCGCAGATCCGCATCGTCTCGCTGACCATCACCGAGGGCGGCTATTGCATCGATGACAGCAACGGCGAGTTCATGGCGCACCTGCCGCAGATTCAGCATGATCTGACCTACCCGCAGCAGCCGCAAACCGTGTTCGGCTTCCTTTGTGCAGCGCTGGCCAGGCGACGCAAGGCGGGCATTCCGGCGTTCACCGTGATGTCCTGCGATAACCTGCCGCACAACGGCGCCGTCACCCGCAAGGCACTGCTGGCCTTTACCGCGCTGTTGGATCCTGACTTGCGCGACTGGATCGACGCCAACGTCAGCTTCCCCAACGCCATGGTCGACCGCATCACGCCGATGACCAGCACCGCGCATCGCCTGCAACTGGCGGACAAACACGCCGTCGACGATGCCTGGCCGGTGGTCTGCGAACCGTTTGTGCAATGGGTGCTGGAAGACAAATTCGTCAACGGCCGCCCGGCCTGGGAAAAGGTCGGCGTGCAATTCACCGACGATGTTTCGCCCTACGAAGAGATGAAGATCAAACTGCTCAACGGCAGCCATCTGGCCCTGACCTATCTGGGCTTTCTGAAGGGTTACCGCTTCGTCCACGACACAATGAATGACCCACTGTTCGTGCGCTACATGCGCGCCTACATGGACCTGGACGTGACCCCGCAACTGGCGCCGGTGCCGGGCATCGACCTGACCGAGTACAAGAACACGCTGGTGGCGCGGTTCTCCAATCAGGCGATTGCCGATCAGCTGGAGCGGGTTTGCTCAGATGGGTCGTCGAAGTTTCCCAAGTTCACCATTCCGACGATCAATCGGTTGATTGCCGATGGGCGCGAGACTAAACGAGCGGCGCTGGTTGTGGCGGCGTGGGCGCTTTATCTGAAGGGCGTGGATGAGAATGGCGACACTTATTCGATTCCGGATCCTCGGGCGGCGTTTTGTCAGGCGTTGGTGGCGGAGGATGCCTTGATCACTGAGCGGTTGTTGGGGGTTGAGGAGATTTTCGGGGGGGCGATACCGCGTTCGAAGGAGTTTGTCGCAGCGTTTGAGTGGTGCCTGAACAGCTTGCGAGAAGAAGGCGTGACGCGGACGCTGGAAAGCATTCTGTCCTGACGGGTGAAGCACTCATGACAACCCGACAACTCTTCCTCGGCATCGACTGCGGCACCCAAGGCACCAAAGCCATCATCCTCGACGCCACCAGCGGTCAGGTGTTGGGCCAGGGCGCCGCCGCCCACACGATGATCAGCGGCGCCAACGGCCGCCGTGAGCAGGACACTCATCAGTGGCTGGAAGCCTTCGCCCTCGTCACCCGCCGCGCCTTGCTGGCGGCAAATGTCGACGGTCAGGCGATCCTCGGCATCGGTGTTTCCGGCCAGCAACACGGTCTGGTGCTGCTCGACGAGCAAGGCCAGGTCCTGCGCCCGGCCAAGCTCTGGTGTGACACCGAAACCACCGCAGAAAACGACCGCCTGCTGACTTACCTGGGCGGCGAAAAAGGCTCGCTGGAGCGCCTCGGTGTGGTGATTGCGCCGGGCTACACCGTGTCCAAACTGTTGTGGACCAAGGAACAGCACCCCGCCGTTTTTTCACGAATCGCAAAAATCCTGCTGCCCCACGACTACCTGAATTTCTGGCTCACCGGCCGTAGCTGCAGCGAATACGGCGACGCATCCGGCACCGGTTATTTCAACGTGCGCACCCGCCAATGGGATTTGCAGTTGCTGCGCGACATCGACGCCAGCGGCCGTCTGCAAGCAGCGCTGCCGGAGCTGATCGACGCTCATCAAGCGGTGGGCACGATCCTGCCGGCGATTGCCGAACACCTCGGTCTCAACCCCAACGCACTGGTGTCCAGCGGTGGCGGCGACAACATGATGGGCGCCATCGGCACCGGCAATATTCAGCCGGGCGCGATCACCATGAGTCTCGGCTCCTCCGGTACGGTGTACGCCTACGCTGAAGCGCCAAAGGTCAGTCCGGACGCTTCGGTCGCCACGTTCTGCTCGTCCAGCGGCGGCTGGTTGCCGTTGATCTGCACCATGAACCTGACCAACGCCACCGGGGCGATTCGCGAATTGTTCGACCTCGATCTCGACGCTTTCAATGCCTTGGTTGCCCAGGCACCGATCGGAGCCGAGGGCGTGAGCATGCTGCCGTTTCTCAACGGCGAACGCGTGCCTCCCCTGCCCCATGCCACCGGCAGCCTGCATGGCCTGACGATCGATAACCTGACCCGGGCCAATCTGTGCCGCGCCGCCGTCGAGGGCACCACCTTCGGCCTGCGTTTCGGACTGGATCTGTTGCGCCAGAATGGTTTACAAAGCCGCAGCATTTGCCTGATCGGCGGCGGCTCGAAAAGTGCGGTGTGGCGGCAGATCGTCGCCGACATCATGAACACCCCGGTGATCTGCACCGAGCAAAGCGAAGCCGCCGCCCTCGGCGCGGCGATTCAGGCCGCGTGGTGCAAGTCCTGGTCGAATGGCCACGAAGACACTCTGGCCGATCTGTGCCAGCGTTGCGTGAAGCTCGACCTGAACAGTGAAACCCTGCCGGTTGCCGCGAATGTCGCAACCTTTCAGCAGGCCTATGAACGCTATCGACTGCATGTCGCAACCTTATAAAGAGCAAACAACTATGTACCTGGTGTGTGGCGAAGCGCTGTTCGATTTTTTCAGCGAAGACGATGCCGGCGGGCAGGCGTCGAAAGTCAATTTCAAGGCGATTGCCGGTGGCTCGCCGTTCAACGTGGCGGTAGGTTTGCGCCGACTGGGCGTGGACTCGGCGCTGTTCGCCGGGTTGTCCACCGACTACCTCGGCCGTCGTTTGCAGCAAGTTCTGAAAGATGAAGGCGTACGCCCGGATTATCTGGTGGACTTCGCCGCGCCGACCACGCTGGCCATGGTCGCAGTGGGTGCCAATGGCTCGCCGCATTACAGCTTCCGTGGCGAAGGCTGCGCTGACCGCCAGTTGAGCCTGGCGCACCTGCCGACGCTGGGTCCGGACGTGCGTGGTCTGCACTTCGGCTCGTTCTCGCTGGTGGTGCAACCGGTGGCCGATACCTTGCTTGCGCTGATTAAGCGGGAAAGCGGCAAACGCCTGATCAGCCTCGACCCGAACGTGCGCCTCAATCCCGAACCGAACATCGACCGGTGGCGCGAGCGGATCGCCACGCTGGTGGAGCTGGCGGACCTGATCAAGGTCAGCGACGAGGACTTGAGCCTGTTGTATCCCGAGCAGGATCCGCAACGCGTCATCGAAGGCTGGCTGCAGCATCGCTGCCAGGTGGTGTTCCTGACCCGTGGCGGTGAAGGCGCGACCGTGTTCAGCCGTGCTCACGGCTCATGGTCGGTGCCGGCCTCTGCAGTGAAGATCGCCGATACCGTCGGCGCGGGCGATACCTTCCAGGCTGCGTTGATCACCTGGCTGACCGAGCATGAACTGGATTCGGTGGAGGGTGTGCAGCATCTGCAACGCGAGCAGATCGACGCCATGCTCAGGTTTGCCGTACAGGCCGCCGCCCTGACATGCAGCAAGACAGGTCCGGATTTGCCTTATCGCCACCAGTTGACCTGACCGCGTAGACTGGCGCCCTTTTTTGCACGACGGGATGACGGCTTTTGAATTCGGGGCGCACGGTTGGACTTTTGGTATTGGCGGCATTGCTGACCGGTTGCGGAACATCGCCGCCGCGTTCGCCGGAAAACCTCTGCGAGATTTTCCGGGAGAAAAGTGATTGGTACGACGCCGCGCAAGTCACGCAAAAGCGTTGGGGCGTGCCAATCCAGGTGCCGTTCGCGATCATGTATCAGGAGTCCAGCTACCGCTACGACGCCAAGACACCGCGCAAATACCTGTTGTGGGTGATCCCGTGGGGCCGCGTCACGACCGCAGCGGGTTACGCGCAGGCCAAGGATGAAGTCTGGGCCGATTACCAGAAAAGCACCGGCCGCCACGGTGCCGACCGCGAAGACTTCGATGACGCCATCGACTTTGTCGGCTGGTACATGGATAAGACCACGTCGATCAACGGCGTGTACAAATACGATGCCTACAACCAGTACCTCAACTACCACGAAGGCTGGGGCGGTTTCCGGCAGAAGACTTATGCCAGCAAGGCTTGGTTGCCGCCGGTGGCGCGCAAGGTGCAGAACCGCTCGGACATGTACGGCCAGCAATATGCGGCGTGCAAGGATGATTTGAATCGCGGGTTCTGGAGCCGGTTCTGGCATTGGCTATAGCGGAGACGGCAAAGACGCCTTCGCGAGCAGGCTCGCTCCCACATTGAGATCTGCGTCGGACAAATATCCTGGGGCCGCTGAAGATCCCCCGTGGGAGCGAGCCTGCTCGCGAAAGCAATTGAACAGGCTCTACAGCTCTAAAGATTACAACACCGAAAAGTTGTAACTCACGATCAACCGGGTCTCATCCACATCACGGGCGAACTTCTCGTAGTTCGTCCGATACGTCGCGTTACGCAGACGCAGGCTGACATCCTTGAACGTGCCGCTCTGGATCACGTACTTCAACTCGCTGTCGCGTTCCCACTCTTTGCCTTCCTGATCGCTGCCCGGCACCTTGATGTGATCGCCGTTCACGTAACGGGTCAGGAAGCTCAGGCCGTTGATACCGATGGCCTTGAAGTCGTAGTCGTAACGCAGCTGCCAGGAACGTTCCTGCGCGGCGGCAAAGTCGTTGACCTGCACGTAGTTCACCAGGTACGGGTTGCTGCCATCGAGGTACGGCATCGAATTGTCGCCATTCATGCGCTGCCAGCCGGCGCTGAACGTGTGGCCGCTGATGCCGTAGGACAGCATGCCGCTCAAGGCGCGGTTGTCGATGGAGCCGGCTTTTGCATCGCCGCTGTCGGCGCTTTTCAGTAGTCGCAGATCGGCTTTCAACACACCGTCACCCAGCGGCTGGTTGGCCAACAGACCCACGAAGTGCTGGCGATAGATATCTTCCAGTTCAGCGTAGTGATACTGCGCTGTCAGGCGGTCGTTGATCTTGTAGTCGAAGCCGTACATGTCGAAATGATCGGCGGTGGTGTTGCACGCATAGCGCTTGTTCTTGCAGTGCACGCGAATGTCCTGGGAGTCGGTCGAATCCCGGGCGGTGTACTTGTCCAGGCGTGCGGCCATGAAGGTCAGGTCCTTCACCTCTTTGGAGGTCAGCATCGCGCCGTTGAACATGGTCGGCAGCAGACGGCCGTCGTTGTACTTGAGCAGCGGCAGATCCGGCAGCAGCGCGCCGTATTTCAGCACCGTATCCGAGACTTTCACCTTGGCGGTCAGGCCCATTTTCGCGTACTGACCTTTCGAACCGCGCGGGTTGTCGCCACTGGACGGCAGCAGGCCGCTGTTGCTGCGGTCAGGGCTGGAGTCGAGCTGAAAGCCCGCCATGCCCAGCGCATCGATCCCGAAACCCACGGTGCCTTCGGTGTAACCCGATTGCAGATTGAGAATGAAACCTTGAGCCGACTCTTCGCGCTTGGACGCGCCTTGATCGCTGGAGGTGTGCCCATCACGGAAATCGCGGTTGAAGTACACCGTGCGCGATTCGATCTTCGCCGTGGTGTCTTCGAAGAAACCGCCGGCCTGAGCCTGTGCGGTAAAACCGGCGCACAGCACCAGGGCTCCGAAGCCAAACGACTGGCGCGGGGTGATGAGGGGAAATGGGGGACGCATTGAAAACTCCAACAGAACAACGATTGCGCGGGGGCGCAAACAACCAGAAATAGCTCCCGTCCCGGCACAGTGAAGAGCCGGGAGGAAGTGAACACGCGGGGGTGAGCGCCCATGATGGCAGATGGCTTTGACGTGCTACAGGCGACTTTAGTCTGAAACTGACTGATTGTTCCTGAGCGCCAAATCTTGCGGCAGCCTTGGGACTGGCAGCGTTAAGTGCCGGTTTTACTGGGTAAAACCAGGGTTCTAAGGGTTTTCCCTATGCCTTCGGGGCTGTGCTTCTACGGCATTTGCGCCTTGAACGAGGCCGTTTAATCCTGCACCATCCGCCCACGCTAATCCAAAGGACGGAAATCAAGGCATGCTGGACGCCAACGCTACCCACATTACCCTCACGCTCGAAGGCGCTTCCGCCGACCTGCAAGTCCTCAGTTTCACCGGTCGCGAAGCCCTCAACGAACCGTTCCGTTTCGACCTCGAACTGGTCAGCGCCCGTCCTGACCTCAAGCTCGAAGAACTCCTGCACAAGCCCGGCTGCCTGACTTTCGGCGCCACCGGCGAAGGCAAGATTCATGGCCTGGTGTATCGCATCGAACAAGGCGATTCCGGCAAGACCCTGACCCGCTACAGCTTGAGCCTGGTGCCACAACTGGCCTACCTGCGGCACAACCATGACCAGCAGATTTTCCAGCAACTGACCGTGCCGAAGATCATCGCCCAGGTGCTTGAAGATCGCGGCATTCTGGCCGACGCCTACAGCTTCCAGCTCAGCGCTGAGTACCCGGAACGCGATTACTGCGTGCAGTACGACGAGTCCGACCTGCACTTCATCCAGCGCCTGTGCGAAGAGGAAGGCATTCACTTCCACTTCCAGCACAGCAGCAGCGGCCACAAACTGGTGTTCGGCGACGACCAGACCGTGTTCCGCAAACTGAAACCGGTGAACTACCAGCAAGACTCCGGCATGACCGCCGACAAACCGGTGATCAAGCGCTTCAACCTGCGCCTGGAAACCCGCACCAGCCGCGTCAGCCGCCGCGACTACGATTTCGAAAAACCGAAGATCCTGCCTGAAGGCGCGGCCAAATCCGCGTTCATGCCAGACCTTGAGGATTACGATTATCCCGGCCGCTTCACCACCCGCGAGCGCGGCAAGTTCCTCTCGACCCGCGCCCTGGAACGCCATCGCAGCGACTACAAACTCGCTGAAGGCAAAGGTGACGAACCAACGCTGACCACGGGCCATTTCCTGACCTTGGCCGAACATCCTCGCGCCGAATGGAACGATATGTGGCTGCTGCTGGAAGTCTTCCATGAAGGCAAGCAACCACAAGTGCTGGGCGAGAACGTCACCAGCGACGTCACCGACAACAAGAGCGACTTCCACCAGGGCTACCGCAACAGCTTCGTGGCCACTCCGTGGGACGCCCACTACCGCCCTGCCCTCGAACACCCGAAACCGAAAGTCCTCGGCAGCCAGACCGCCATCGTCACCGGCCCCGGCGGCGAAGAAATCCACTGCGACCAGTACGGTCGCGTGAAGGTGCAATTCCACTGGGACCGTGAAGGCCAGGCCGACGACAAGACCACCTGCTGGCTGCGCGTCGCCAGCGGCTGGGCCGGCGCGGCCTACGGCGGCATCGCCATCCCGCGCATCGGCATGGAAGTGCTGGTGACCTTTCTTGAAGGCGATCCCGACCAGCCGCTGGTGACCGGTTGCCTGTACCACAAGGAAAACGTCGTCCCCTACGACCTGCCGGCGAACAAGACCCGCAGCACCTTCAAGACCCTCAGTTCTCCGGGTGGCAAGGGCTACAACGAGTTCCGCATCGAAGACAAGAAAGGCGTGGAGCAGATCTACATCCACGCCCAGCGCGACTGGGACGAAAACATCGAGCACGACCAGAAGATCCGCGTCGGCAACGAGCGGCACGACACCGTCGAAGCCAACACCTTGAGCGAATTCAAGGTCGAGGAACACCGCATCACTCACCTGGACCGCAAGAGCGAAATGCGCGCCAACGATCACCTGACCGTGGGCGTGACCCAGCACGTGAAGGTCGGCACCGGGCAGTTCGTTGAAGCGGGTACGGAGATTCATTACCACGCTGGCGAGAAAGTGGTGATTGAAGGCGGGATGGAGCTGACGGCGAAGGCTGGGGGCAGTTTCGTCAAGGTGGATGCGGGTGGCGTGACCATCAGTGGTGCCGAGGTGAAGGCCAATACCGGTGGTGCACCGGGTGCCGGCACCGGGATCGCGATTCTGCCGCCGGTCATTCCGGCCCCGGCCGCCAACGACAAGCCTGGCACCGTTGTTTCGCCGAAGCAGGTGGTGAAATCCGCTTGAGGCTCAACGCAGTCTTCGCGGCTGGGCTCATCGCTTCAAGCCTTCATGTCGTTGCCGCTCAGCCATCGTTCACGACGGTGGCTGAGTGTGATCTGGCAGGCCCCGACAGCAGACTGTCCTTGCTGCGGGGCCACCCCCTCTCCGACGCTCACGTTTACAAAATCCGTCAGGAACAAGAAACCCGATTCTTGTATGCGGATGCCGATGCTTCTTTCGGCAGTCGTGTTGATTGGCAGTGCGTGCCAACCGGCAAAGGCGCGAATGTCTTTGTGATGACTGGCGAGTTCAGTTCCAACTACCAACAAGGCGTTCTGTTTTTTCGGGATACAAGCGACAGGCGGATTCACCGCGTGGAGTTCGCGGAGCGAAACCATCCTCGCTGGGTATTGAGCGGCTCTAAAGGCCCTCAAGTCATTTTCGAGAACGCTGGGTATGAGAGCGCCCACAAGTATTTGATTTACGGGCCTGCGGATGCCTATCTGGAAACGGATGAGTTGCCGTTACCTGCGACCGCACAAGGCGAATCGCTGATTGAGCTGAAACCTTATCCTTAGCGTGAACGTTTTAATTCAACAGGGGACCATCGCGTCCCCCGTTGAACGCTGGCGAAATGTCAGGCCGGTGCGGTCCAGTTCAACATTCTCTGTTGGGCCACCTGCAGCAAATCATTGCCGTCCTGTGCCAACAGGTACAACGCATGGGTGATGTGGGGAATGTCCTGGACATCGGCGTGTTTGAAGCACAGGCAATGCAGGGTTTCGAGCAGGTCGGCGGCGGCGCGTACGCGCTGGACGGCGGCTTCGAAGATGTCTTGGGGATTGGCTTCGGTGTCGATGACCAGCGGTGCGCTGTCGGTGACGCCGCTGTTGAGCGGGAGGTAGCGGGCGGAGCTTAGTTTCAGTATTGGCATTGGGATTACTCGATTAGGTTGTAAGTAACCGCCGACACCGTGACCAAACGATGGGGAGGCGGACTGTGCGCAGGCTTGGTCAACCGAGAACAACCCAACTCAGCACGCCCGAGGGCGACCCTGCACACAGCCGCCACTGCAATGCACTTCGAGGACATAGATGTCCACGGAGCGAATAATGGCACACTTGTGAGGGCTGTTATTTTAGGTGACCAAACCTAAGTCGCTGATTTTGCAGCGACACCAAAACCATAACCGCCCCGCTCCAGCCGCCGGAAGCAGACAAGGCACCGGTTCCTGTAGGAAGGCGCCGAGAATCCCCCGAGAAACAATCCCCCGTCAGACAGCCGGCATTCAGCCGGGTTAACCCTCGCTTAACGCCGTGGTCAAAGACTCTACACATCCGCACGCTCTCAGCCGATGCTGACGCCCAGTGCGGCAGGTCTGGCGTGTTTCACGCCGGGCTTTCTATCCGTCGCACGGGAGTCTCTCCATGAACATTCGTCCGTTCCTGCTCACCACCGCCCTCGCCTGCACCGCATTTGCCGGGCTGGCCCAGGCCAATGACACCACAACCACTTCCAAAGCCGTGCCCTACCAGTACGGCATGCCGCTGCACGTGGCGAAGGTGGTTTCAATGACCGAGCAGCCAACAAGGGTCTGCAAAGTCATTGATGCCGACATGAAGTACATCGATACGTCAGGCAAACCCGAGGAAATCACTTACCGGAAAATGTCTGACGCCTGCGACTTCCAGAACTGACAGAAAGCTCTGATTTGCGGCTTTGCGGTAGGCGGGCAAGGGTCTCGAAGGTTATCCTCGGGGCTCTCCTCACTGCCGCAAGGATTCGCCATGCAGTTGTCGTTTCGCACGTTGTCGACCATCACCTTTTCCCTGTGTTTTCTGTTGGCGCTGGCCTGGGGCCTTGTGCCGCAAGTACTGCTTTCGATCTGGAGCATTGAATACTCCGAGGCAGCAGGATTTGTCGCACGACGCATGGCAGTGCTGTTCGCGGCGTTGGGGGTGATGTTCTATCTGGTGCGCAACGCGCCGGTGTCGATCGCGCGCAATGCAATGAACAACGGCTTTATCGTCGGCTGTTTTGGTCTGGCGGTGCTGGGTTTCGCTGAATGGCTCAACGGCCACGCCGGCCCCGGGATTCTGCTCGCGGTGCTGGTCGAGTTCGCGCTGGGCCTTGGTTTCGTGCAGGCCCGGCGCGTGACGGTCGAACTGGGTGAAACGGTCGGTTAAACGACTTTGGATCGCGGCGCTGAATGATGGGTTGCCGTGTGTTGCGCGAGATTGGAGCGCAACCCGGCGATCAGGCCGTTGATTTCGCGACAGCTGTTCAGGTGACTGGCATCGATGCCACTGACCAGCAAATCGACCTGATCGGTACGGTGATCGCCATAAACCTTGACGGTCATCGACAGATCCGGGGACAGCGTGCACTGACAGCGTTTCGGCAGAAAGCTGCTTTCAATGATATTGCGTAGTTCCAAGGCAGACAGAAACATGGCGAACCCTCTCCTTACTGTGAGACTGCCAATCAAGTATTCACATTGACCGTTGCCACTGTTCCCGGCGGGTGTATCCCCGCTGAATCCCTGGGTATGGCAAGCGGTTGTACTGCGAAATGCCCATTGGAGTGTAGGCGCACAAACTCGGTGCGCCGCACCAAATCAACGCATAAAACGTGCCTTTTATCGGGTTGCTTTCACCTCCTGCCAAATCAATGACTTGGCGAAAACGCGGGCAAGTGGCCAGTTGCAAAATGCAAGATCCGATCGTGCTGGCACTGCAATTTGCATGCGGCTGGCGGTTTGCATTCATCGTCCATGACAGTAAGAATGCCCGTCTACCAACGTACACCCGCCAGGAGGCTTCAATGGGAAATTTCACTGTTTACGCGACGACCGGGCTGATGCTCGCGAGCGTCTCCACCCTCACCTACGCCGCCAAACTTGAAGACACCGCGCCTTATCCAAAGGCCGAAGCGGGCTTCACCCGCCAGGTCATTCATCTGCCGCAGCAGGCTCAGGAAGACAACTTCAAAGTCGAGATCCTCGCCGGCAAGACCCTTGAGGTGGACTGCAACCGCCAGCGCCTGGGCGGCACCCTCGAAGAGAAAAACCTCGAAGGCTGGGGCTATCCGTTCTACCGCCTCGAGAAAGTCAGCGGCCCGATGAGCACGATGATGGCCTGCCCGCCCGGCACCCAGAAAAAACGCGCCTTCGTCCCGGTGATCGGTGACGGCTTCACCGTGCGCTACAACAGCAAACTGCCGATCGTGGTTTACGCACCGTCGGATGTCGAAGTGCGCTATCGCATCTGGTCGGCTTCGGACAAGGTCGGCACTGCCATTCCCGAGTAACTCGCCAAGGAGCAGCGGCATTGATTACCTGCCACGTCAGATACGTGATTGATCCCTATCAGCTCGACGCCTTCGAAGCCTATGCCAAGACGTGGCTAGGCATCGTCGAACGCCTGGGCGGGACGCATCACGGCTATTTTCTGCCCTCGGAAGGCGCGAGCAACATCGCTTACTGCCTGTTCAGCTTTCCGTCGCTGGCGGATTACGAAAGCTATCGCCACATTGCACTGACCGACCCGGAAAGCACTGCGTTAGTGGCGGACCTGATGGAGAAGAAGTTCATCATCAGCTACGAGCGCAGCTTCCTGCGCCCGCTGCTGCCCTGAACATCCTTAGGCCACGTCGCCGGCGGCAGCGCGCTCGGCGACGTGGCGCAAGCTGTCAAAGTTGATATTGGCGCCGGAATCGATGGCGATCAGCGTCTGATTCCGTGCGCCGGTCTGCGCCACGTACCTTTTGATGCCCGCAACCGCCAACGCGCCGGAAGGCTCGGTGATCGAGCGGGTATCGTCGTAGATGTTCTTGATCGCCGCGCAAAGCTCGTCGTTGCTGACGGTGATCACTTCATCCACGCAGAAGCGGCAAACCTCATAGCCATAGGCACCGATCTGCGCCACTGCCACGCCATCGGCGAAGGTGCCGACGCTGGGCAGCACCACTCGCGCTTCCGCCTGCAAAGCAGCCTTCAGACAGGCCGAGTGCTCCGACTCTACGCCGATGATCCGCACCTCCGGCCGCAGGTATTTCACATACGCCGCGATACCGGCTATCAAACCACCACCGCCCACCGGAACGAAGATCGCGTCCAGCGCGCCCTGATGCTCGCGCAGGATTTCCATTGCAACCGTGCCCTGGCCGGCGATTACATCGGGGTCGTCGAACGGCGAGACAAACGTTCTTCCCGTCTGCTCGGCTAGTTGCAGCGCGTGGGCCAGCGCGAACGGAAAGCTTTCGCCATGCAGCAGCGCTTCCGCTCCCCGACTGCTGACACCCAGTACTTTCAACTCAGGCGTGGTCGCCGGCATCACGATCGTCGCCGCAATCCCCAGCTCACGGGCCGCCAGCGCAACACCTTGAGCATGATTGCCTGCCGATGCAGTGATCACGCCACGGGCCTTCTGCTCATCGCTCAGTTGCACCAGTTTGTTGTAGGCACCGCGAATCTTGAAGGAGAACGTCGGTTGCAGGTCTTCGCGCTTGAGCAGGATCCGGTTGCCCAGCGCTTCGGAAAGAGCCGGCGCAGATTGCAGCGGCGTGCGCACCGCCAGTTCATACACCGGCGCGGCTAGGATCTTTTTCACGTATTGCTCAAGCAAGGCTTGCTGGTCGGGGCTGTGGCGCATGGTCGTCTCCTGACTTTTTATTCAGAACCCCGGAGACAGAAAGTAAAAACCCGCCTCTAGGGCGGGTTGGGTGCTGCAGTCGTGAGCTAGCCCGCCAAATGAGGAATGGCGGTAATAATGCTTGGCTGGCAGCGCAATACGGTGGAAGTCATGGCCCCGAAATTAGCTCGGGCGTTGCTGGCAAGTCAATGGCGATTTTCGCGGCGGGTCTGTAGGCTGGCCTTTCGCTCATCTGACCAAGGAAGGAACGCATGATGTCCATCGCCCTGCCCCTCACCGCTTTGATCGCCTTCAGTGGCTACACCGTTAGTGTGATGCTGCAAGCCGAACAATCGCTGATCGACTTCGGTATCAGCCTGATGTCGCGGCCAGACACCGCACAGGTGGTGATCGATCTTTATCTGCTGGCGACCCTGGCCGGCATCTGGATGTACAAGGATGCGCGCAAGCGCGGGCAGTCGGGTTGGTCGGTGGTGCCGTATCTGTTGCTGACGGCGGTGTTTGTTTCGGTCGGGCCGCTGTTGTACCTGGTGGTACGAGGCCTGCAGGATCGCAAACGCCCGGCCGTCGTCATTTCGCCAGACGCCTGAGCCCGAACAACATCCCGCCCGCCCCCAACAGCATCGCCGCGAGGAACAACGGGTACGACACCCACCACGGCGTCCCGGCGGTCATCATGCTGAATTCCGACATGCCGCCAATGCTGGCAATCAGGTTGAGCGGCAGAAACACCACGTTGATCAGCGTCAGCTTGCGCAGCAGGTTGTTCATGCTGTTGTTCATCAGGTTGCCCCGGGCGTCGATCAGCCCGGAGAACACCGTCGAATAGATTTCCGCCTGCTTGTAGCACTGGTTGTTTTCGATGATCAGGTCGTCGATCAGGCCAATGGCTTCGCTGCCGAAATGCTGTTTCTCTGCGTGATTGCGCAGCCGCGTCAGTACCGCGCCGTTGCTGTGCAGCGCGTTGATGTAATAGATCAGGCTTTCGCTGAGGTTGAACATCTGCACCAAGTGCTGGTTCTGCATCGAGGCGTTGAATTTCTGCTGTAACTCCCGGGCAACCAGTTTGATCACCTTCAGGTGCCCGAGGTAGTGATGGATGTTGTTGAACAGCAGGTCCAGCAACACATCCAGCGGCGCATTGAGTGGCCGGCCCGTTCCGAGACCGTGCAGAGGCGTGTCGTCGGTGGCGATCACCAGCAACTGGCCCGGCGAGAACAGCAAACCGCAGGACGACACCTCGAACGCCAGGCTGCCGCCGCCGGAGTAGTTCTCGGGGCGTTTCCAGATCAGAAACAGATGATCTGGATGGAATTCAATCCGCGACACCTCGTCCGGGTCCAGCGCAGAGGCCAGAGCATGCTCATCCAGTTTGAAGTGACTGTGGAGCAGGTCGCGTTCAGCCGCGTCGGGGTCGCTGAACAGCATCACCTCGGCGTCCAGCCGTTCGACCCGCTGCAAGGCGCCGTGGCTCAGTGCAAAGCTGTTGATCATCGAGCGGTCACCAGGCCTGGCCGCGACGTTTGAGTTCCAGGCGCCTCACGAACTCTTCCAGCACCAGCGAATACAGATCGTCTTGCAGGTAAGCGTCTTCGATGCCGGCGTCGAGGTTCGGGTTGTCGTTAACTTCGATGACCACCACTTTGTCACCGGCCTGTTTCAGGTCGACGCCGTATAAGCCGTCGCCGATCAGGTTGGCGGTTTTTACCGCCAGTTCCACCACCGCACGCGGCGCTTCGTGGATCGCCAGCGTGCGGCATTCGCCGTTGACATCCAGGCCTTTGGCCTTGTGATTGTAGATCTGCCAATGCCCCTTGGACATGAAGTACTGGCAGGCAAAGATCGGTTTGCGGTTGAGCACGCCAATGCGCCAGTCGTATTCGGTGTAGAAAAATTCCTGGGCCAGCAACAGCACCGAGTGTTCGAACAGTTCAGCAGTGGCCTCCAGCAAAGCCTGCTGGCTCTCGACCTTGATCACCCCCCGAGAGAAGCAACCATCGGGAATCTTCAGCACCAACGGGAAACCCAGGCGTTCGCCGACCCGTTCGAAGTCTTCCGGTCGTTCCTTGTAGAGAATTTCCGTGGCCGGCATACCCAGTTGGTGGCTGTTGAGCAGGTCCGTGAGGTAGACCTTGTTGGTGCAACGCAGGATCGAAGTCGGGTCGTCCATCACCACCAGCCCTTCGCTTTCGGCTTTTTTGGCAAAGCGGTAGGTGTGGTTGTCGACGCTGGTGGTCTCGCGGATCAGCAGACCATCGTACTCGGCGAGCCGGGAGTAGTCCTTGCGTTCGATCAGTTCGACATCGATGCCCATGCCCTTGCCGACGCGCACGAAATTCTCCAGCGCCCGGGCATTCGACGGCGGCAACGCTTCCTGCGGATCGTGCAGGATCGCCAGGTCATAACGTGCCACTTGCGGCGAACGCGGTACACGCCAGACCTTGCGGCTGAAGCCGTCCAGGGCATTGGCGAACTGATCTTCCTGATCCTCGCGCAACTTGTGCAGGGCACCGGACTTGATACCTTCGATGTGCCAACCGTTAGTTCGACGAAATTCAACTAACAGAATCGGACATGGAAAAACTTCAAACAATTGCCGGGCCAGATCCTGCAACGGTTCGATATGCGTTCTGCCGAAATAAAGTGTCAGCGTAAAACCTTCGGTATCGCTGTAGAGATGATGACTGAGGGCCTTTTCCAGGGTTTTATCCAGGTCATCCAGCGCCAGACCGTAAAGGGATTTACGGGTCAATTCACTGATGGTCCGTACCGACGGAATCACCTTGTGCCCCCGGGCCTCCGCCAGCAACGAGCAGTAGTAGCCGTGCCCCAGATACTTGTAGCTGCGGCACAGGTTGATCACCTGCACCCGTTTTCCCGGCTCGCTGTCGGGCGGTTGTTCGAGGTATTCCTGAGCCGTGAGGATGTCTTCGCTGGGAAAATAGGAGGCCCAGTCTTCCTTGCGTTCGACGATGATCAACACTTGACTGGAAGTTCTGATTTGCGGTTTTAAATAAGTTGCCGGTGGCAAACTTTGACTGGATACTTCGCGCCAATGACCCTGTACCGCTGACATAGAAATTGATCCGTTGGAGAACAAGACCTTTTCTATTAAGCACGAACTTTTTCGAAAGTCCCGTTTCGTTACGCAACTTTTACGGCGGTCATATGAACACTGTTTTTCGCTTGGCGACTGTTGATGATTTAGCGGCCCTGCTGGCGCTGGAAATGCACTGTTTCACCACGGACCGGCTTACCCGCCGCAGCTTTCAATGGATGATTACCCGGGCCCACGGCCAGTTGCTGGTGGCCGAGCGCGAGGGGCAGCTGTTGGGTTATGCGCTGGTGCTGTTCCATAGCGGCACGTCGCTTGCGCGATTGTATTCCATCGCTATTTCCCCCGAAGCCCGGGGTGGTGGCTTGGGCAAACAGTTGCTGCAGCGCATCGAAGCCTGCGCCCTTGAGCACGACTGCGCTTACCTGCGGCTGGAGGTGCGTACTGACAATCCGGCCGCCATCGCGTTGTACGAACGCAGTGGCTACCGGCGCTTTGCGCTGCTTCACGACTACTACGAAGACCATGCGGACGCTTTGCGCCTGGAAAAGCGCATCCTGCAACATCACGATTCGCGCAGCATCAAGGTGCCCTATTACCGGCAGACCACCGATTTCACCTGCGGGCCGGCGTGCCTGTTGATGGCCATGGGCGCCTTGCAGGCTGAACGACCGCTGGAGCGTCGCGAAGAACTTCAGCTCTGGCGCGAAGCGACCACCGTGTTCATGACCGCCGGTCATGGCGGTTGCAGCCCTCAAGGCCTGGCGTTGGCCGCATGGCGCCGGGGGTTTCGCGTGCGCTTGCAACTGAGCATGACCGGGCCGCTGTTTCTCGACGGCGTGCGCGACGCGCATAAAAAAGACGTCATGCGCCTGGTGCACGACGAGTTCATGGCACAGCTGAACGACACAGCCGTTGATCAAATCATCGGCACGACACTGGATTTGCCCCGCCTGCTAAACGCTGGCGGGCAACCTTTAGTGCTGATCAGCAGCTATCGTCTGACCCACTCCAAATCCCCGCACTGGGTGATCGTCACCGATTGCGATGAAGACTTCGTTTACCTGCACGACCCGGATGTCGATCACAGCCAGCATCGCCAGCCCATGGATTGCCAGCATGTGCCGGTCAGCCATGGGGAGTTCGAGAAGATGTGCCGGTTTGGACGTGGCAAGTTGCGGGCTGCGGTGGTGCTCTACGCCCGCTCACCCGCATGAAGCGTTCATTTGAGTCCGACCTTGTACAGCGCACCGTCGGACTCGTCCGTCAGCAGATACAGATAGCCGTCCGGCCCTTGGCGCACATCACGGATACGTTGCTTCAGATCGCCCAGCAGGCGTTCTTCATGCACAACCTTGTCACCGTCGAACTGCAGGCGGATCAACTCCTGAGTGGCCAGCGCCCCGATGAACACGTTGTGCTGCCAGGGCTTGAAGCGGTCGCCATCGTAGAACGCCATGCCGGTGACACCCGGTGATTTTTCCCAGACGTGATGCGGGGCGACGGTGCCTTCGACGGTTTTGCCCTGGGCTTCAGGGATGGGCTGCATCGAGTAGTTGATGCCGTGGGTTGCCAGCGGCCAGCCGTAGTTCTTGCCGCGCTCGATGATGTTCACCTCATCGCCACCGCGAGGGCCGTGCTCGTTTTCCCACAATGTGCCGGTCCATGGATTGAGTGCTGCGCCCTGCGGGTTGCGATGACCGTAGGACCAGATCTCCGGGCGCACACCGGACTGACCGACAAACGGGTTGTCATCCGGCACCTTGCCGTCGGGGTAAATGCGCACGACCTTGCCTTGCAGCTTGTCCAGATCCTGGGCGGTCGGGCGGTCGTTGTTTTCGCCGAGGGTGATGAAGAGATAACCGTCACGGTCGAACACCAGCCGCGAGCCGAAGTGATTGCCGACGGATAGCTTCGGTTCCTGACGGAAAATCACGTTGAAGTCCTTGAGGGTTTTCAGATCATCCGACAGGCGCCCGCGCCCCACCGCAGTTCCTGCCTTGTCACCGGCACCACCACCCTCAGCGTAAGACAGGTACACCAGCCGATCCTGTTTGAAGTCCGGCGACAGCACCACATCCAACAACCCGCCCTGCCCCTTGGCCCAGACCCTGGGAACGCCATCGATCGGCGCCGACAGTTTGCCGTCCTCCCCCACTACCCGCAGATTGCCCGGACGCTCGGTCACCAGCATGCCCTGACGATCCGGCAGGAACGCCAGCGCCCATGGATGTTCAAGTCCCTGAGTAATCGTCGTGACTTCAAGGGTGCCCTGCTCGCTTTGCAACTCCTTGGGGGCGGCGGCGAATGCCGGGCTGCAGATAACAGCGCCGGCACACAGGCCGGCTAAAAGGGTTTTACGCAACATGCACGATTCCTTTTGTTCGTTTGAAGGGCTGACAGAAGCGGCTCTGCCATTCAACGGTTGCTGTCGCCGTCACGGGCGGGTGGGTTGGGAATGAATTTCGGCGGTGTGCTCGGCACCGAACGCAGGGGCTGGCCATTGCCGATGCCGCCGTTCTCGACGGTGGGCTGGCGAGGCGCTGGCACCGTACTCGGCCCGCGGATCACCGGATTGGCGGGCTGCGTGCCCTGCATGCTGTTGGGATTGGCCCGGTGAATCGGGCTGTTGTAGGGGTTGCTGCTGTTGCCGGTCGGACTTTGCGCCAGCAACAGGACATCGGCGTGAACCAGCCCGCCGCTGAGGGCCAGCAATGCGATGCCAAGCAGAAAACGGTTCATGGACGGCCTCTCTCGATGCACGTGGAATAGAGCCTTCGAGTCCACGCTACGCCGAGGGTTCGGATTTGTTAACCCGTCATCGCTAAACAAGGTGTAACACCGTTTGACCAGTTGCCCGTCGGCGGGCAACGGAAACTTTCACGCATGCCCACGGGTCACCCGAACATCACGCGGAGAACGGCACCATGGCTCGGGCAATCTGGAAAGGCGCAATCAGTTTCGGTCTGGTGCACATCCCCGTGGCGCTGGTCTCGGCGACCTCGTCCCGGGGCGTGGACTTCGACTGGCTCGACAGCCGCAGCATGGACCCGGTCGGCTATAAACGGGTCAACAAGGTCACCGGCAAAGAGGTGACAAAGGAGGACATCGTCAAAGGCGTGCAGTTCGAAAAAGGCCGGTATGTCGTGCTCAGCGAGGAAGAAATCCGTTCGGCCCACCCGGTCTCGACCCAGACCATCGACATCTTTGCCTTCGTCGACAGTGAGCAGATCCCGCTGCAGAACATCGACACGCCCTACTACCTGGCCCCGGACAAACGCGGCGGCAAGGTTTACGCATTGCTGCGCGAAACCCTGAGCAAAACCAAAAAAGTCGCCCTCGCCCGTGTGGTTTTACACACGCGTCAGTACCTGGCGGCGCTGATGCCACTGGAGTCGGCACTGGTGCTGGTGAAACTGCGCTGGCCACAGGAAGTGCGAAGCCTCGATGAACTGGCGCTGGGCAGCGAAGTGACCAAGCCGCAACTGGCGAAAGCCGAACTGGACATGGCCAGACGACTCGTTGAAGACATGAGCGCTGACTGGAAACCAGAAGATTACACCGACGAATTCGAAGACAAGATCATGGCCCTGGTGGACAAGAAGGCCCATGAAGGCAAAATCGAGGACGTTGAGACCGTTGATGGCGAAGAAGAGCGCAAGTCTGCCGATGTGATCGATTTGACCGAACTGCTCAAACGCAGTCTTGGCGGGAAATCACCGGCCAAACCGGCGAAGAAGGCCGCGAGCAAGGCCACCCCGGCGAAAAAGACCAAAAAAGCGTCGTGAAAATGAAATCGGGCGACTGTCTTTCAACAGTCGCCCGATTTATCAGATCAGTTATCAGATCAGAATGAAGATCGCCAGCAGGCCGCCAAAGATCGCCCACTTTTCCAGGTAGTAGCGCGCACGATTGCGCTTTTTCAGCTCTTTGCCACGCAGGCGGATCTTGTAGATTTTGGTAAACAG
This sequence comes from Pseudomonas kribbensis, assembly GCF_003352185.1. Taxonomy (GTDB): domain Bacteria; phylum Pseudomonadota; class Gammaproteobacteria; order Pseudomonadales; family Pseudomonadaceae; genus Aquipseudomonas; species Aquipseudomonas kribbensis. The sequence goes on along the minus strand of NZ_CP029608.1, from coordinate 3,009,032 downwards.
GCGGTTGATACCGCCGGTGCGGTCGCCCGCATCGTTCGGAGCGCCCGCCGCCGACATCACGGTACGGCTGAACCAGCCGTTGAACGCGGCCGCCCAGCGGTACTTCATCGGGCGCTCGACGTCGCAGAACAGAATGATGCGGTTCTTGTCGGTGGTGTTTTCGGCGTAGTGAATGTAGGTCTCGTCGAACATCACCGCTTCGCCGTCGCGCCAGTGATAGTTCTCGCCATCGACGTTGATGTAGCAACCGGCGTCGTTTGGCGTTTCCAGGCCCAGGTGGTAACGGTAGGAACCGGCATACGGGTCACGGTGACGCACCAGTTTCGAGCCCGGTGGCAGTTCGGCGAACATCGCCGCCTTGATCGAGCCGATGCTCTGCACCAGCTCAGTGGTGCGCGGGCACAGTTGCAGCGCCGAAGGGTGGCTGTCGCCGTACCATTTCAGGTAGAAGCGCTTCCAGCCGGTCTTGAAGAACGAGTTGAAACCGACATCGTCGTACTGATCCGAACGTTTGATCGCACCGGCACGCAGAAGATTCTGGCCTTCCTCGCGGATTTCTTCCCAATGGGCCTGCAACGGGCTCAGATCGGGAAAGTCCTTCGGATCGAGGTAGGGCTTGTTCGGTTTCTTCGAAAACAGATAAAGGAAGCAGTTGATCGGCGCGAGAAACGTCGAGTGATCGCTCAACTGCCGGCCCAGTTTGTGACGCACACGGCCACGCAGGTGAACGTATGCAATGGAAATGACATAAATAGCAGCAATGATGAGTTTCACGGAAATCGTCACACGTCAAAAGTGAACAAACTGCGCGCCTTTCTGGCTGTGGCCATAGGTCTGTAGCAGTGGTCTGGATACAAAACAGCGTCTCGGTGGCACATCCTTGAGCCCATGCCGGGCAAGGGCATTGGGTGAATGGATGGCATTTTAGCCACAGTTTGTAACCAATAGTGAACCTTCATCTGTGAAAAACTGTCCCGCGATTGCGCCAATTGGCATTCCGGGGATCACCGCCCTATCGCTTGAAGAGCCAGACCAGTACAATCGCCGCCAAACTTTACGCGCCCCCCTTGGTTGATGACGGGATTTCCCGCCTCAGCGCACTTCGACTCGGGCCAAGCGCTCCGGCCGCACCCTCGCTACTCAGAATGCTTCGCAGGATAAACCTTTGATTTCTACAGCTAATATCACGATGCAGTTCGGCGCAAAGCCGCTGTTCGAAAACGTTTCGGTGAAATTCAACAACGGCAACCGTTATGGCCTGATCGGCGCCAACGGTTGCGGCAAGTCGACGTTCATGAAAATCCTCGGTGGCGACCTGGAGCCGTCTGCCGGCCAGGTGATGCTCGAGCCGAACGTGCGCCTCGGTAAACTGCGTCAGGATCAGTTCGCCTACGAAGAATTCACCGTGATCGACACCGTGATCATGGGTCACGAAGAGCTGTGGAAGGTCAAGGCCGAGCGTGATCGCATCTATTCGCTGCCGGAAATGAGCGAAGAAGACGGCATGGCCGTGGCCGAGCTGGAAACCGAGTTCGCCGAGATGGACGGCTACACCGCCGAGTCCCGCGCCGGTGAACTGCTGCTGGGCCTGGGTATTCCGCTGGAACAGCATTTCGGCCCGATGACCGAAGTCGCGCCAGGCTGGAAACTGCGTGTCCTGCTGGCTCAGGCCCTGTTCTCCGATCCGGAAGTGCTGTTGCTCGACGAACCGACCAACCACCTGGACATCAACACCATCCGCTGGCTGGAAACGATTTTGACGGCGCGTAACAGCACCATGATCATCATTTCCCACGACCGTCACTTCCTGAACAGCGTCTGCACCCACATGGCCGACCTGGACTACGGCGAGCTGCGTCTGTTCCCGGGCAACTACGACGAGTACATGACCGCGGCGACCCAGTCCCGCGAGCAACTGCTGTCGGACAACGCCAAGAAGAAAGCCCAGATTGCCGAACTGCAGACGTTCGTCAGCCGCTTCTCGGCCAACGCCTCGAAAGCCAAGCAGGCGACTTCCCGCGCCAAGCAGATCGACAAGATCCAGCTGGCCGAGGTCAAGCCATCGAGCCGCGTGAGCCCGTTCATCCGTTTCGAACAGACCAAGAAACTGCACCGCCAGGCCGTGACCATCGAGCAGATGTCCAAGGGCTTCGACGGCAAGACCCTGTTCAAGAACTTCAGCTTCACCGTTGAAGCCGGCGAGCGCGTGGCGATCATCGGCCCGAACGGTATCGGCAAGACCACCCTGCTGCGCACCTTGATGGGTGAACTGACCCCGGACGCCGGCACCGTGAAGTGGACCGAAAGCGCGGAGCTGGGCTACTACGCTCAGGATCACGCCCACGACTTCGAAGACGACGTGAGCCTGTTCGACTGGATGGGTCAGTGGACTCAGGGCGAGCAAGTGATTCGCGGCACCCTGGGCCGCATGCTGTTCTCCAACGACGAGATCCTCAAGTCGGTGAAGGTGATTTCCGGTGGTGAGCAAGGTCGCATGCTGTTCGGCAAGCTGATCCTGCAAAAGCCGAACGTTCTGGTGATGGACGAACCGACCAACCACCTGGACATGGAATCGATCGAGGCGCTGAACCTGGCGCTGGAAAACTACCCGGGCACGCTGATTTTCGTCAGCCACGACCGTGAGTTCGTATCGTCCCTGGCCACGCGCATCATCGAGCTGAGCCCGAACGGCGTGACCGACTTCAGCGGCACCTACGACGATTACCTGCGCAGCCAGGGCGTCGTGTTCTGATAGCGGCCTTGAGTCGAAAGCCCCGCCCCATGGCGGGGCTTTTTATTGCGTCCGGGAAAGATAGTTAGCCTGCTTTCTTTTATTCCAGCGCCAAGCCATGATGCGGACTCTCCCACCGCCGCCCGCGAACGAGCCCTCATGTCTGCGCAGCAACAGCCACCGCAAAGTTCCATGGCGATCACCCTGCAGATCGTCTCCATCGTTTTCTACACCTTTATCGCCTTCCTCTGCATCGGCCTGCCGATTGCGGTGCTGCCCGGTTACGTGCACGAACAACTGGGCTTCAGTGCCGTCGTTGCGGGTCTGGTGATCGGGTCGCAATACCTGGCCACCCTGCTCAGCCGCCCCATGGCCGGTCGCATGTCGGACACCGTCGGGACCAAACGGGCGATCGTTTATGGCCTGTTGGGGATCGTCCTCAGCGGCCTGCTGACACTGGTTTCCACGTTGCTTCAGGACCTCCCGCTGACAAGCCTGATCATTCTGATTGCCGGGCGTTTGCTGCTCGGGATCGCTCAGGGGCTGATTGGTGTGGGGACCATCAGCTGGTGCATGGGTCAGGTGGGTGCGGAACATACCGCCCGCTCCATCGGCTGGAACGGCATCGCGTCTTATGGCGCCATCGCGATCGGCGCACCGCTGGGCGTGCTGATGGTCGCCGACTATGGCTTCACCAGCCTCGGTATTGCGCTGTCGGTACTGGCCGCTGGCGCTCTGCTGCTGATCCGCAACAAGCCTTCCGTGCCGGTGGTGCGCGGCGAACGGTTGCCGTTCTGGGCGGTATTCGGGCGGATTGCGCCGTTCGGTGCCAGTCTGAGCCTGGCCTCGATCGGTTACGGCACCCTGACCACGTTCATCACCCTTTATTACCTCAATCGCGGCTGGACCGGCGCGGCCTACTGCCTGACGGTGTTCGGCGTGTGCTTCATCCTGTCGCGGCTGCTGTTCATTTCCGCCATCGCCCGATTCGGCGGCTTCGCTTCGGCCATCGCCTGCATGAGCATCGAAACCGTCGGATTGCTGTTGCTGTGGCTCGCCCCGTCCACCGGTTACGCACTGATCGGCGCCGGGCTGGCAGGGTTCGGGTTGTCACTGGTGTATCCGGCGCTGGGGGTTGAAGCGATCAAGCAGGTGCCCAACTCCAGCCGTGGTGCCGGGTTAAGTGCTTATGCGGTGTTTTTCGATCTGGCGCTGGCGGTTGCCGGCCCCTTGATGGGCGCGGTGGCGTTGAATCTGGGGTATTCGTGGATTTTCCTCGGTGCAGCGCTGTTGTCCGTGACCGGACTGGCGCTGACCTTGTGGCTCAAGCGTCGGGCGATGGCCTGACGCTTACTGATCCGCCGTCTGCATCCCCGCCCGGGAAGGCTTGCCCAGCGCATGGGAGAAGAACCGCCCGGCTTCGGAAATCAGGTTGCGATGGATGTCTTCGCGATCCACCCCGTCAGCGTCGGTACACAGCGCCGGCATCGCACGGATCTGTTCTTCATTGCACGGCGCCATGAACACGAAGTGCCCGGCCCCGGCCAGCAACTTGAAGTCCGGTGCAGTCGGAAGTTTGCGCGCCAGGGCGGCGGCGTTCTTGTCGAAGGCCACCAGTTTGTCGCCGTCGCCGCTGTACAGCAGCACCGGCACATGCACGTCGGCCAGGGTGTGCCGGCCGAATTTCAGGCTCAGCGGCGCCATCAGCAGCAAGGCGTGGACTCTCGGGTCGGCCACCGGTTGCAAGTCATCGCGATCAACGATCAGTTCGCCCTGGGTGTTGCAGGCGTCGCGGTCGTCCGGACGTTCCTGGCAGTAGCGGCGCAGGCGATCCAGGTCGGGCTGGGCGCCGGAAAGAATCAACGCGGTCTCACCGCCCGCCGAATAACCGATCACGCCGACCTGATCGGCGTTCACGAACGGCGCGAGCATGCGGTCGCCAAGGGTGGCGGTAATGGCTTCGGAAATCTGGATCGGGCGCCCATAAAGGTTGCTCAAGGTGCCGAGACGACTGTGATCCCTGGAGTTGTCGCCGGGATGAATCACCGCCACCACCACAAAGCCCTTGCGGGCCAGCGATGTGGCGAGGTCGTGCAGGGCCAGCGGCGTGCCGGTGTTGCCGTGGGACAGCATCAGCATCGGAAAGCGACCAAGGGCGATTTTGGTGTCTTCGCCGGCTTCGACCGAATAGCCCTCGAGCAGGCTCATGTGCTCGCGGTCGCTGGAGGGATAGAACGCGATGGCACGCATCGGTTGCAGGTCGAGCGGATCGAGGAACGTCATCTCGTGATAACCGACGCTCCAGCGTGGGTGCTGGCCGGGGGCTGCGTGCACTGAATTCAGGCTGCCGAGCAGGCAAATCAGTAACGTTGCACAAAGACGCATCATGGGATGCCCCACCCTGTTGTTACTCAATCGAAAGATCCGTTGTGTTCGACGCCCGAAACTCCGTGGTTCGGTGATCCGGCGCGGCGTTGCACTCAGACGTTGATCGTAAGACTGCATAACCCGGGCCAGATTATGTAACAGTCGGACACAAAAAACTCCGTATCTGGCCCTTGCAGAACCAGAATACAGAGTTTTTTGGGTGTTGCCTGAACGAGAGCTGTTCTTTACGAAAGCCTTACGCAGCGGCGAACAGTTGCTCGCTGATGCGGGCGTGGGCCGCGCTCATCGCGTTGTTGCGAACTTCTTCACCGTAGGCCAGGCCTTCGGCACGGACGATTTCGATGTCGGTGATGCCGAGGAAGCCGAAGACCAGTTTCAGGTAGTCTTCGTGAGCAACGCCCGAAGCCTGACCGGCGTGGATGCCGCCCGAAGTCGATACGATGATCACTTTCTTGCCACCGCACAGGCCTTCAGGGCCGGCTTCGGTGTAGCGGAAAGTCTGGCCGGCGACGGCGATGCGGTCGATCCAGGCCTTGAGCTGAGTTGGCACGGTGAAGTTGTACATCGGCGCGGCAACGACAATGGCGTCAGCAGCGATGAATTCGGCCAGGGTGTTGGCGCTCAGCTCGGCTTCGTGCTGTTGTGCGGCGTTGCGCAGTTCAGCGGTGGTGCCGGCGGCGACCAGAGTGGTCGACGAGAAGTGGCTGATGGCGTCGGCAGCCAGGTCGCGGTAGGTCACGACAGCGCTTGGCTCGGCGGCTTGCCACGCTTTGACGACTTCGGTGCTCAGCTGACGGGAAGCGGAGTTGTCGCCCAGAATGCTCGAATCGATGTGCAGCAGTTTCATAGTGGAATCTCCTGGAAAGAATCGCCGGTGGCGACGGAATGGAGACAATCCTACCTACGAAACCAATAGCTGATTAGACAGCAACAATGCGATAGTTTGTCCCACTGATAGAACAGTCGGAATTCACCCATGCAAGACCTCAACGATCTCTACTATTTCGCCAAAGTGGTCGAGGCCGGCGGATTCGCCGCGGCCGGCCGTTTGCTGGGCATTCCCAAGTCGCGCCTGTCGCGGCGGATTGCCGAACTGGAAGAACGCCTCGGTGCACGCCTGCTGCAACGTACCACCCGGCAATTGAAGCTGACCGCAGTCGGCGAACGCTATCTGCGCCACTGCCAGGCGATGCTGCTGGAAGCGGAAATGGCCGACGAGACAGTGGCCAGCATGTCCAGCGAACCCCGTGGCCGCTTGCGGGTGTCGAGCCCGACCGGGCTGGCCCATGAAATGCTGCCGGTGGTGATCAGCAACTTCCTCGGCAAATACCCGCAGGTGCAACTGGAAGTCACTTTGATCAATCGCCGGGTCGATCTGATCACTGAAGGCATCGATGTCGCCCTGCGGGTGCGCGAACACGGCGACGAAGAACCGATGCTGGTGACCCGCCGTTTGCGTCAGGCGCAAATGGTGGTGGTCGCGAGTCCTTCCTTTATACAGGGCGTGGAAATCAATCATCCGCAGGACTTGAAAAACCTGCCGGTGCTCGGCGCGCTGGAAGCCGATCGCATGGTGCATGTGCGCCTGCTCGATCAGCACGGCAAGAGTTGCGATCTGGCGCTGGAAGCACGGCTGGGCATCGACGATTTCATCGTGCGCAAGGCGTGTGTGCTGGCCGGCCAGGGTTTCACCCTGCTGCCGATGATGTATTGCGAGGCGGAGCTGAACAACGGCACGCTGGTGCAATTGCTGCCGGACTGGTCATTGCCCGGCGGCTGGTTGCAAGCGGTGTACCCGCACCGGCGCGGGGTGATGCCGGCGGTGCGCGCGTGGATCGATCACCTGGTGGAATCGTTCAATGCCTGTGGAGAGCGGCTGATATGAAACAAGGAAAGATGAGCGAGAAGGATGTCGCAGACTTCTGCCTGGCATTGCCCGGTGCCCGGGAAGACTATAAATGGGGCGGTGTGCGGGTGTTCTCGATTGCCGGCAACAAGATGTTCGCCTTGCAGGGGCTGCGCGGTGAGTCGCTGGCGTTCAAGGTCGACAAGGATCTGTTTCTCGGTCATTGCGACCGGCCGGGCATTCACCCGGCACCCTATCTGGCGCGGGCGCAGTGGATCATCATGCACCCGCCCTACCCCTTGAGCGCCGAGGAACTGCGAGGGTTGCTGCAACGCTCTCATCAACTGGTGGTGAGCAAGTTGCCGAAGAAAACCCAGGTGGGTTTGCTGCTGTAACCCTACCCCAACGCCAACAGGTTCGAACCGAGGAACAACTGATCGATCCAGAACACCTGGTGCAGCGCGACGATCACCCAGAACAGAATCTGAAACGACACCTTGCGCGTCTTGTGCCGGAAGACCTGCTGGGCGATCAATGCGCCCGGCCAGCCGCCCGCCAGTTCCACGGCGTGCAGGACGTTTTCCGGCGTGCGCCAGGCGTCGGCGCGGGCCTTGCGTTTGTCGGCCCAGTACAGGAAGAACGCCAGCACGCTGACAATCCCGTAGGCCATCAACGGCACCAATGAGATTCCGCGCAGCCACATCGACAGCGAGCCGAACAGCGGCAACGCGCAGACGATCAGCAACACCATCAGCTTCAACTTAAGATGCTGGATGCTGCCACCGGAAGGACCACGATCCGGGCGGCGTGCGCGTGAATCACTCATGCCTTGGCCGCCGCCCAGTCCACCCAGCCGAACTGCCAGGTTGCCAGAATCAACAGGCCGAACACAATCCGGTACCAGGCGAATGCCGCGTAGCTGTGGCTGGCGATGAACTTCAGCAAACCGCGCACGGCGATCATGGCGAAAACGAATGCAGTGACAAAACCGATGGCAAACACCGGGAAGTCCGCCGGCACGAACAGCGCGCGGTACTTGTAGCCCGAATACACCGCCGCACCGACCATGGTCGGCATCGCCAGGAAAAACGAGAACTCGGTGGCAGTCTTGCGCGACAGACCGAACAACAGGCCGCCGATAATGGTCGAGCCGGAGCGCGAGGTGCCCGGAATCATCGCCAGACATTGGGCGAAGCCGACCTTGAGCGCATCCTTCCAGGTGATCTCGTCCACGGTTTCGGCGTGCACTTCATGCTGCCGGCGCTCGGCCCACAACATGATGAAGCCGCCCACGACCAAAGCCGTCGCCACGGTGATCGGGTTGAACAGGTATTTGTGGATCAGATCGGCAAAGATCACGCCCAGCACCACGGCGGGCAGGAAGGCGATCAGCAGGTTGGCGGTAAAGCGCCGGGCACTCGGCTGGGTCGGCAAGCCGATGACCACGTCGAGAATCTTGCGGCGAAACTCCCAGACCACCGCGAGAATCGCGCCGAGCTGGATGATGATGTTGAACGCCATGGCGCGTTCGCCGCCGAAATTCAGCAGGTCGGCGACGATGATCTGGTGTCCGGTACTGGAAATGGGCAAAAACTCCGTCAGCCCTTCTACAACTCCAAGAATCAGTGCCTGCAAGGCGGTCCAAAGGTCCATCAATCCCCCAAAGAGCGATGCGCTCAGGCATGCCCCGATAGTATTTTTTTACGTTCACTGCGATCAGCGTAGCGGTTTGTTGCTGTACCGATTCCGCGGGCAAAGGATCCACACGAAACGGTCAAAATTCCGTGAAATGGCAACTTGGGTTCAGGTTTTCACCCACGGGGCCGAAATCCTAACAGACAAGCCGTAATCGCGCTGCCGCGCTCTACGACTTGGGTCGCGTATGCCCGGCCACTGAAACGTGGTTGGATGCTGGCGGTGATTTATTACAAGAAAAAGAAACCGGAGTGACAGCGTTATGAACAGCTTGCGCAGTGTGTCGATCAGCCGACGCTTGTGGCTCATCTTGATTGTGGCGGTGGTCATGCTGCTGACCCTGGGCCTGTTGATGCTCAAGCAGATCCACGA